>NZ_VUNI01000013.1 GCF_009695765.1 Roseburia porci | reverse complement strand
TTGTTTGAAGAACTTCATTGTTTCATCCTTCAGGAATTAGCTTGGCTAATTTCCATCCGACGATTCTTTCGAATCGTTACTGTTTTAAAGGTGCATCTTTCGATGCTGTTCGTCAAATCTTTTTGATTTGCCTGAATAATTCTCATTGAATCTTTCAAGGTTTTTCACTGTTCAGTTATCAATGTTCTTTGTTGTCCTCAGCGACAACCTCTACATAATATCACCCTGAATACCATGTGTCAACAACTTTTTTCATTTTTTGCAATTTTTTCTTTTTTCTGATTATAGCGAATACACAAAAGTCCTGTAAAATCAGCCACACACCATCCTATCGGAATTGCGATCCAGATGCCTTTTTCCCCAAACAGGGGAGCAAACAAATATGCCAATGCCACACGCAGTCCAAGAGAAACAATCGTTAAAAGCAGCGAAATGTCAGCTCTTTTTATTGCACGGAAGTATCCATATAGTAAGAACAGACAACCAATTCCACAATAGAAAGCACCCTCAATCCGCAAATAACATACTCCTGCGGCAATCACTTCTTTTTCCATAGGATCAATAAATATCTTCATAAGTTCCGGTGCAAACAAACATACCAGAAACGAAATTGTACAGCTGAATATCGCACTCATTGCAAATGCTTTCCTGCATCCTTTTTGAATCCGTTCCTTTTGACCTGCTCCATAATTCTGGGCAACAAACGTAGAAAATGCATTGCCAAAATCTTCAACTGGAAGATATGCAAATGTATCAATTTTCACAGCGGCTGCAAACGCAGCCATAACAACGGCTCCAAAACTGTTCACAAGCCCCTGCACAAGCAGAATTCCGAAATTCATAACCGACTGCTGAAGACAGGTCAGTGCTGAAAGATTCACAATTTCATTTAAAATATTACGGTCATATGTTCTTTCCTGCCGCGCAGGCAGAACATCTCTGCATGCAATTACCACATAGCATGTAATTCCAATTCCTGAAACATACTGTGATACCACGGTTGCCCAGGCTGCTCCTGCAATACCAAAATGCCAAACTGCCACAAACAACACGTCCAGCACAATATTAAGGCATGTAGAAACCGTCAGAAAAATCAGTGGTGTCCTGGAATTGCCAAGTGCTCTCAACATACATGCAAAAAAATTATAGAAAGACGTTGCAATCATACCTGCCAGTACAATCAGCAGGTATGTTTTCATGCCATCCCAGACTTCTGATGGGATTCTAAGAAAATGCAGAATCGGAACAAGTCCTATATAAACAAGCAGATTTATTACAAGTGTAACAATCATATTCAGCATAAATGCATGCCAGATTGCACAATGAAGTTTTTGCGTTTCACGTTTTCCTTTCAGAATTGAAAAGTATGCACCTGCTCCCATGCTCAGTCCAAGAAAAATCGAAGTCAGAAACGTCATGAGTGTGTATGCCGATCCTACCGCAGCAAGCGCATTGCTTCCAATCACTCTTCCCACGATCAATGTATCCGCAATATTATAAAATTGTTGTAGAAGATTGCCAGCCATCATTGGCAATGCAAATAATAAAAGAGATTTTCCTATATGCCCTTTCGTCAGATCCTGATACATTTCTATGTAAACAACAGCAGGAATTTACCTGCTGCTCCTTCCTCTTTTTCCATATAACATAATTACGAAACCATCTATTTTCCAATATCCACACTAAGGATTCTCGTCAGCAAGCTCACGTAACGCCTGTATTCCTGCATCCAGTTCTTCCCTGGTATTGAACTGGGAAAAACTGAAACGTACCGCCCCCTGTTTTTGTGTTCCAAGCGCCTGATGCATCAAAGGGGCGCAATGTGCTCCCGCACGTATTGCGATTCCATACGCTTCCATCAATTCATCTGCTACCTGTGCGGAATCATAATCACCAATATTTAACGCAATGATCGGTGCATGAAGTTCTGCCTCAGGATCGCCATAAATGTGTATGTCCGGAATATTTCTGATCATCCGGTAAAAATAATCCGTTTTCTCATGTTCTTCCTGATATATCTGTTCCACACCTTTTTCTATTATATAAGAAAGAGCTGCATGCAGTCCCGCGATTCCATGCGCATTCAAAGTACCTGCTTCCAGCCTTGCCGGCATCTCATCCGGCTGCGTTTTCAGATAAGACTGTACACCACTCCCCCCTACAATCAGTGGACGAATGTTTATTTCAGGAGCAACATAGATACCACCTGTCCCCTGTGGTCCAAGAAGCCCTTTATGTCCGGTAAAACACAACACAGATATCTTCATTTTCCGCACATCGATTGGAATGATTCCAGCCGTCTGCGACGCATCCACCAGAAAAAGCAGACGATGTTTCTCACATATTTCACCGATTTTTTCAAGATCCAGCACATTTCCGGTCAGATTGGAAGCATGCGTACAAATCACAGCACGCGTATTGGGACGTATTGCATTCTCCAGTTCTTCATACGAAATATTCCCCTTTTTATCTGCCTGTAAAAATGAAACTTCTGTTCCTGATTCTTCCATTCGATATAACGGTCGAAGCACAGAGTTATGTTCCAGAACCGTCGTAATCACATGATCTTCCGGTCTGAAAATTCCTGCAATTGCAATGTTCAGACTCTCCGTAGCATTCATTGTAAAAGCAATTCTGGATGGATCATCAATATGGAATAATTCTGCAAGCAGTTCCCTTGTTTCGTATACCATGCGATTGCTTCCAAGTGCTGCACTGTGTGCTCCTCTTGATGCATTTCCAAGACTTGTCATTGCTTCCGTGACCGCTTTTATTACTGTTTCCGGCTTATGTAAAGAAGTCGCCGCATTATCAAAATAAATCATTTATTCCTCCAAATGCCTGAAAAAATCCTGACATACAAGTTGTAATACCGAACCTGCAATACATCTGGCTTTATCCGAAATCGTAAAACAGTTCTTAAGTTCTTCCTGTCTTGGATCAATATCCGCGATCTTAAATCCTCTGGTTACCGGATAACCATCACGGATCAGTCCTCTCACAATTCCCGGAATCGTAGCCTGTACCATATAACGTTCAGCCGGCTTTTCGGCAGAAACATTGTCTTTGTCATTCTCATCTGATGTGATATATGCGATTTCCTGTCCTTGTTCTACCACATCGCCAATATGAGCCACATTGTGCAATATTCCATCTGCTCTGGCATGGATCACACGCTCTTTTGCATATCCACCGATATTTCCCGGAATTCCCGTATTGGGAACCGCAGTTCCATCTGTAATGATCCGGCCAAGATTATGTCCCCGCTTTGTTTCAATCACATAATCAACGTCCTGTCCTGCAAAAAATCCCGGGCCAAGTGCTATGGTAAGCGGTGCCATTGCACGGTTTGTTCCAAGATTTTTCTTGGCGATAATTGCATCGATCAATACATCCGGCTGTAGTTTTTGAATGGATTCTCCATTTGGATCAACCAGAACCGGAACATTCCCGGCTGACCAGACCTCCTGAATCTGCTCCAGCGATTCCACACGCACCGCTTTCATCTGCTCCACGATTGTCTCTTTCTGATAAACTGCTTCGCTGAGTGATACCTGTCTTCGAATTGCCGCCGGATGTTCTGCTTCCAGTACCAGCACCCGAAAACCGCTTTTCCAGAGATAATAGATGCTTCCTGTTGCAAGGTCACCGCCGCCTCGCACAATAATCGTATAATGATCTTTCATTTTTCTCCATTTCTATCCTGTTAACATAACACAATCTGCTCTGCTTCATATTCGATTTTTTCATCCTGCATCATCTGAAGCAGCATTTTACGAGCCTCCGGTTCTGCTTTCCATGCCAGTCCGCATCCCGCGCTAATCTCTCTTGGCAGTGGAATCAGTCTTCCCGGAAGCCGATGCAGGGCTGCACATTTTTCCATATGCATCGCCGCCGTTGTGGTTGAAAAAGAAATGATCAGCGCATTCTTTTTTTTCCTCATTATGGTTTTACGACCAGGTCAGCCTGCGTCATTTTCTCAGCAATCACATACATGTTTGTCACTTCCCCGACTTTCAGCTGTTCTGTCAGACCGTAATGATTCAGGCAGGTTCCGCAGGTAAAGATTTCTACCCCCTGTGCTTCCAGGGAACGCAGATCCTCCAGAGACGGAGAGTTCTCACACGCAATTTTAGCCCCTCCATTATACATAAGGATCGTTGTTGGAAGTTCGTCCTGCTGGCTTAATGCATAAATAAAACCTTTCATAAGAATTGCACCAAGTTCCGAATCTCCCTCGCCCATTGTGGAAGAAGAAAGAACGACTACTGTGTTCTTCTTTCTCGCATCCGGATAACATTCTGAAACATCATTATGATTCACAACCTGATTGTCCTGATCTGTCATTTTCTGCTCAGAAGATACATTTTCAGAAGATTCACTGATTGATAAGGTTACTTCGTATTTGTTTTCTTCAAGCTTCTGTGATTTCACGCCATAGCCCTTCTGCTTCGCCATTTTCGTCAGATTTTGAACTGCAATCTCATTGTCAACCAATGTCTGAACCTCTCCGGCTCCTCTTAATTCCTTAATCGCGTTTTTCGTCTTCACAACCGGGATCGGGCATGCATCGCCCATTGCGTTTACTGTAATCATAATTTTCCTCTTTTCTTCTTTATTGTAATTATAATCTTATTTTGTGATTGTAATCTCTTTATTCTGTAAAGTCTGTGGATCATCTGTCTCGGATATCTCGCCAACGACAGCCGCCGGAAGCCCTGCCTCCTGCAGTTCATGAACCAGCGCCTGTGCCTGTTCCGGCTTTACTGCCACCAGTAAGCCGCCGGAAGTCTGCGGATCAAACAAAACCTCTTCCATTACAAAGGATATGTCAGTAAAATCCACATACTGTTCCACATGATTACGATTCCTCTGTCCTGCAGCTGTCAGCAGAAACTCATCCGCATACGACAAAGCCTCCGGAAAAACAGGAACCTGGTCTGCATAGATCTTACACCTGAGTCTTCCATCCATCATTTCATGCAAATGTCCCAGGAATCCGAATCCCGTCACATCCGTACATGCATGTATCTCATATTTTCTGCAGATTTCAGAAGCTTTTTTGTTCAAAGTTGTCATAGATGTAATTGCTGCATGCATCGCCTCTTCAGATGCTTCATTTACTCTGTTTGCAGTACAGATAATCCCTACTCCAAGCTTTTTTGTCAGGATCAGACGGTCTCCCGGTCTTCCCGAGTTATTCGACCAGATCTTCTTCGGATGTACTGTTCCCATTACAGAAAGCCCGTATTTTACTGTTGCATCCTGAATCGAATGACCGCCAGCAAGCGTTCCACCCGCTTCGATCACTTTTTCCGAGCCACCACGCATAATTTCTCCCAGAATATTCAGATCCATCTTTTCTGGGAAGCACACAATATTTAATGCTGTTTTAACTTCTCCACCCATCGCGTAAATATCGCTGAGAGCATTCGTTGCAGCTATTTTTCCAAATGTATATGGATCTTCTACCACCGGCGGAAAAAAATCCAGTGTCTGTACGATTGCAGTGTCATCACTCACCTGATAAATAGCAGCATCATCCCTGCTATCGTATCCAACCAGAAGATTAGCATCCTTCTCTCCTTTGGGAAGCTTCTCCAGAACATGATTTAAAATTCCTGCACCAAGCTTTGCCGTACACCCTCCGCTCTGGCAAAACGTAATCTTTTCTTCCATGTCATTCTACTCCTTTTCCGATATCTTTCCAGTCATACAAATTCGGACGATTCCATTCTTCTGAAGCTGCTTTGCAATACTGACCGCTTCTTTTTGGATTGTCCCATTATCACACTGATTCAGGCAGACATAATACTCGCGATTTCTGGTATTTTTCGCAGTACCATCGCAGGAGGCCAGGATTGCCGCCAGCTCATCTGCTGTAAGGCAGTCAGATGCACGGATCTGAGCTGTTTTCGTTCCAGATGCATCCTCCTGCCTCGAATGATAACGATTCAAGAAAGCAAGGACATCCGCTTCACGGAAACATTTTTGCCCGATCGGTTTTCCAAGGGCAGTAAGTCCTGCCACACCAACAACAATGTCACATTCCGGCAGAATCACCGGCTCATGCGAGGCCGGCACTTTACACGGAAAATGCTTTGCTCCGTCTGCTTCGACCAATACAAGATCAGCCTCTGAGATCATCTGTTTCAAAAATGCCTGCTCCGGCCTGCAAAGTTTCTTCTCCTGCTCTGCTTTCGCCCCAATCACCGCATAAGTTCCGATTCTCCATAATTCATGTACCTGTCTGGCGTCCCATGCCATAACATCATCTGACGGAATCATAATGTGTGTAGTTGTTGTTACAAGGACTCTCTTGCCAAAAGAAGCTGCCTTTTGGGCCATAAGATACAGCATTGTCGTTTTCCCGCCTGCACCAACCAGAGACACGATATGTCCATTTTCCTGCAAAAATGGGAAAATTGATTTCAGATTACTTTGTTTCAATTGCCCTGATGTATCTGCCACATAAAACTCTCTCATTCCTGTTCCTTGCATAAATGTTATACTTTCTGCGAAGTTGTGATCTGCCAAATTGCTTCTTCTGTCTCTCCCCAACGGAAAAGAGTTTTCGTATCGTCATCATATTCTTTCTGCAGACGATAATTTTTCATGATCCCGATCAGGTATTCCTCGTTTTCATTTCCCGGAACAACACTATCCAGATTCTCAAGAATTTTGTTTAACAAACTCTCCGGCTCCATTTCTTCGGAAATCTCCAGATGATATAATTTTTTCATAAGACCTGCTGCATAGTAAAACTCATAATTACCTAAAAGAATGGACTTTTTCCTAAGACATTTCAATATGACACTCTGACGTGCAATGGACGGTACCATAACATTCCTCTTTTCTGTCTAAAACATTGATATTCCAGAAAAAGGCTGCCTTTCCAGGCAACCTTTTTCTATTGTCAACTGTATTTTATTATAATTCCATTCACTTGTCCAGAACAGGCTGCCCTTCCCCGATTCACATACGATACCCGGTCACAAAGTAAAACAATGCGCCTGCGAATTTGCCAGATGCCATCATTAACATGACCCATTGCAGACCACGTTTTATATGAAGTCTTTTAAATAAAATAGGAAATGTATTCAGAATTTCTGCCAATGCCACTGAAATACAGCCGACAAAGATTCCAGCGCAGATTCCATATACCGCAATCAGGATATGCCCAAGTGCCGTCGCAATCAATACCCACAGCGCAATTGGCTGCCAGATATCGCTACTTGACAGAATATTGCTGACCGAAAGTTCCTCGTCTCCGTTTAGTCCAAGCAGCCGTAAAGGTTCAAGCACGGACACTGCATTTCCAATGATGCCACCTGCTGCAATCATGTTTTCGACAAGCAATACCCGTCTTGCAAGATTGGATCTTCGCAAGATTCGCGGTACAACTCCAATGACCAGAATAAACGCAAAAGTTCCTGCAGCAACTCCCACTCCGGATACGAAGGCAAGAAGTGCTAAAGTTAAATGCTTAATTAACATCTTCCGTATGTCCTTTCCTGCTGGCATTTTCTATAAATGTCGTATTCATATCCTGTTCGTATTTTCTCATTTCAACCTGAATCGGAGTTGGATCACTGGTAATCTTTTTTCTTCCAAAATGGTTAAAAAATACAAGAATACCCGTAGCCAGTCCAATACAGTAGAAAATTTCCAGCTCACTGACCTGCGGTTTCTCGTTTCCCATAACCTGCTTATAGAATTTTTCAAACACCTCGACAACGGACACATCGTTATTAAATGCCATGATCGTAAACGCCGCCCCAAAGAATATTACGATACACACAAGGATCAGTTTCAGGTTTTCAAACCATTTTGCCCGGTTCTGCTGCACCACATACTGCACAACAAAATCCTGTTCACCGATACTCTCCACCTGCGCGTTTGGATAATCCTCATGAATCAGTTCAATCACTTTTAAAATCGAAAATACTTCTACCTGATTTTTCATTTCCATCTGATCCGGCTTGGACGGGAATGTAAAAAGCTTTTTCTGTTTGATCTGTCTGAGCATCGGTTCATTGGTGCATTCCATCGTCACCACATCCCCTATCTTCACATTGCGGTCAAATGTAAGGGTGCTCATGTCCGCCTTCAGGTATATGATCTCATCGTTGCTCATCCTCTATACCTCCGCCGTATGCATGCTGTGCACCAGTGTACCATCTGCCGGAATCTCACTGTTATCCTGACATGCCACAAAATACCAGACAGCTCCTGCAACAATCACTACTAAAAGAACACAAAGGAATGCACGGTATCCATGCATTCCTTTCTTTCTGCCACAATCAAATTTTAATTCGTTTTTACCTCTGTATCTCATGCGCTTCACCTCTTAAAAATCTTTTTAAGGAAAGTATGCGCAATCTGTGTATGATTATGTGTTTTTAAAATTTACCATACAATTTGTTCAGCCATGACTGCGGAATCGCAAACGCAAACAGAATTCCAAACACAATAGAGACTGCGATCTCACAGGTCTCCATGCCCTTACTATAACAAAGTGCGGATTCTCCGGTGATCAGATAATATGCCGTATAATAGATTCCCGCTCCCGGAACAAGCGGGAAAATTCCTGACAACAGATATACCGTAGCCGGCTGTTTTCGTATAACTGCGAGAGTGCGTGAAAAAATTGTCAGCATGAAAGTTGCGACCGTTGTGGACAACACCAGTCCCAGATTATGATGAAACATTACATAATAAACAATCCATCCAATTGCTCCGGAAAGCCCACAGAGCAGCCATTCATTTCTCGGTGCACAAAAGAGGATTGCAAATGCCATCGTTGCGATCATGGAAATCACGAACTGTATCACGATCATTACAAAATACCTCCTTTCAGCGCCTGATAAATCAAAATCACAATACCAACACCAGCAGCAATGCACAGTGCTGTCATAAGTGCATCGATCAGATGAATCGTTCCCGACAAATAGTCTCCATTATAAAAATCACGAATGGATGTCGTAAATGCAATTCCCGGAACAAGCGGCATAATTGCACCGATAACAATCTTATCCTGCATGACAGGAACTCCTGCCATCAATGGAATCAGACTGAGTGCTGTCACAAACATACTATAAAACAGGGATTTGGCAAATCTCGCCATTTTCTGCTGAGATTGTGCAAACATCAGAAGCTGAAGCAGCATTCCGATCAGAAATGCAAAAAACAGATCCACCACTCCACCGCCAAATAAGTACGCAAATCCGCCGCTTCCAATTCCACAACAGAGTACTCTCAGCCACTTTGCAGGCTGTGGAAGGCTTCTGCATTCATCGAGCCTTGTCCATGCATCCGTCAATGCACACTGCTGCTCACAGATGTCTCTGGTCAGCTGATTTAAAGCCGAGATTTTATCCAGATTCACGGCTCCAAGCGGAATATGCCGGATCATACTGCATGCATCCTCTTTATTCTCATTTGCACTGGCAAAAATGCCATTCGATAACACATACACATCGAACTCTTCAATCTCGTAGGCCTTCAGAATATGGATGACCGTGTCTTCCACACGATAGATTTCTGCGCCATTCCGCAGCATCTCATCTCCGATTTCTACCGCAAGAGTCAGAATTTCTTTGGTATACGCCATAGAAATAACCTCTTTCTTTTACTAACTTTACTGTTCAGCAATACGCTGTGCGAGATCCTCTAAATATTCCCAACGTTCCATCTTATATTCCAGCTGTGCTTCACAGTCTTCTTTTTCTTTGCTGATCTCATTTAATTTTACAAAATCACTGGCAAACTTCGCCATCGACTGATCCAGCTCTTCTATTTTATTCTCAAGCTTCTCAATATCAGCCTCTATTGTCTCGTATTCCCGCTGCTCATTGTAGGTGAACTTCAGTTTTTTGGCATGTCCCCAGGTAGCTCTGGAATCCGTTGCCTTATCTTTTTGTTCTCCACCATTAGTTGTCTGCGAATCTATGTTTTCATTTTTCAAAGCCTGTGTAACTGTTCCAGACACAGATGTCTCAGACGTCTCCGGACGTTTTGCCATATAATCTGTATAGCCGCCCTCATACTGTCTAATTGTTCCGTTTCCTTCAAATGCGAAAATTCTCCGTACTACACGATCCAGGAAATAACGGTCATGGGAAACCGTGATCACAATTCCCTCATAATTGTCCAGATAATCCTCTAAGATTGCTAGCGTCTCCGTATCGAGATCATTCGTTGGCTCATCGAGAATCAGAACATTCGGAGCCTCCATAAGCACACGAAGAAGGTTTAATCTTCTTCTCTCACCTCCGGATAGCTTTCCGATCGGACTGTACTGCTGATCCGCTGGAAAAAGGAATCGTTCCAGCATTGCTGATGCTGACACAAGCCCATCCTCTGTCCGCACATACTCAGCGGTATCCTTGATATAATCGATCACTCTCTGGGAAGGATCCATAAAAGCAGTCTCCAGAGAATCCACATTCTCTTTGGATCGGTTGACTGCAGTCTCTATATTCTTTTCTGTTGTAAGATGGATCTCCTGGGAATAATATCCGATCTTAACCGTCTGTCCGATTACGATCTCTCCGGAATCCGGTTGGATAAAACCAGCGATCATCTTCATCAGAGTTGTTTTTCCACATCCATTTTTTCCGACAAATCCAATCCTGTCATTTTTCAGGAAAATATAGCTGAAATCCCGGATCAGGATATGCTCATCATATGCTTTCGAAATACGGTCGATCTCAACTGTAGTTCTTCCGAGTCTGGTAGAGACAGAACCAAGTTCCAGTTTCTCTGCAATATCCGGTGCTTTCTGATCTCTTAAATTCTCATATCTCTGGATATGCGCCTTCTGTTTGGTGGAACGTGCCCTTGCTCCACGCTGCATCCATTCGATCTCTTTTCTGAGAACAGACTGCCGCTTACGTTCCGTTGCCCGGAGACTGTCCTCCCGCGCTGCTTTCCGCTCAAGGAAACCGGAATAATTGGTATCATAACTATAGATAGAGCCTTTGTCAATCTCGACAATACGGTTGCAGACACTATCCAGAAAATACCGGTCATGGGTAACCATCAGAAGTGCTCCCCGCCATTTGCGCAGAAAATCTTCCAGCCACTCCACCATATCATAATCCAGGTGGTTGGTCGGTTCGTCCAGGATCAGAACATCACAGGGTCTTAATACCACAGCGACAAGTGCCAGGCGCTTTCTCTGCCCTCCGGAAAGCTCACCGGTCTTCTGAGAAACATCCACGAGTCCAAGCTTATTCATAAGTGATTTGGCTTCACTTTCCATCGTCCAGTGATGTGCCTCGTCCATATTCTGCCCACCAATCCAGTCCATTACACTCTCAAGAACTGTTTTCTGTGGATCAAACTGCGGATTCTGTGGCAGATAGTTGACCACAATATGATTTGCCATGGTAACCGTTCCACTCTCTGCTTCCTCTTCTCCTGCGATTATCTTAAGCAGCGTTGATTTACCGGTTCCGTTAATTCCTACGATTCCAATTTTTTCCCGCTCCTGCACATAAAAGGAAGCTTCCGAAAAAAGCTTCCTTTCCGTAAATGACTTTGTAATATTTTCAACATTTATAATGTTCATTCTGTTTCTTCGTTCCTCTCATGCAACTGATTCTTTTCACGTACAAACTCCAAAAATTCCTTCTGCGGCATCGGCTTTGCATAATAATATCCCTGGATATATTCTACCTTCAGGCGCTTTAACCGTTCCATCTGTTCCTTTGTCTCCACGCCCTCTGCAATGATTGGAATATGGAGTTCATGTATCGTATTCACCTCATTATCCAGAATGATCTTTCCTGTTTTTGAAGTAAAATATGACCATACCATTGTTTTGTCAAATTTCACCTTGTCAAATGGATAATTGATCAGATATGAACAGTTAGAATTGCCGGTTCCATAATCATCCAGTGCAAAAGAGATTCCCTCTGCTGCCAGCGTTTCCATATGTTTTTCCATCATTTCTGGTGCTGTTGCTGCTGCACGTTCTGTAACTTCCAGCGTGATATACTCTGCCGGAATTCCATAACGTTCCATGATATCCAGTATCTTTTTTGACATATCGTTCTGCATAAAAAAGATTACCGAAATATTCACATGAACATCCTTAATCCCCAGACCATGGTTGTTTAAAATCTGCTCTCTCAGGAATCTGCACACTTTCTCAAAAACCTGTTCATCCAGCATCACAACACTTCCATTCTTCTCCGCAATGGAAACAAATTCATCGGGCGGGATAAATCCAAGCTTTTCATCTCTTAGACGCACCAGCGCTTCCATGGATATCACACGTTCTGTCTGCATATCCACCACCGGCTGATAATAAACCTCAAGTGATTCATTTTCTAATGCCATTAACAGTGCCTGCTCCACAGCATGCTTTCTCTGATAACGGAGAATAATCTCTTTATCTGCCTTTAAAAATGGCTGAAGTCCCGTCTCACGTATGATGGTCTTCATAAAACTGTTCAGTTCCAGATACTCCAGCATATTCTTCACATGCAGTGGATAATCAATACGCACGACTCTGACACGAAGCATAATTTCAAGTTCATCGATCTCCCACGGATTCTCAAATCTGCTGAAGATCTGATTCAGAATATCCTCCGGATCCTGTTCTCCATAAACTGCAACCACAAAGGAATCTCCTCCAAGATGGAACACATGAAATGCCCCACAGGTTTCCAGGAAAAAACGTCCTACCTCAAAAAGAAGCCGGCTTCCTGTCTCATACCCATAAGATGCGTTAATCTGATTATACTGACGCAGATCGATATTGTATAATACCATCTCTCTTCCAATGGAATAGCTGTTCTGAAAACAGACATTCAGTGCTTTCTCATTGGCAACACCAGTTCTTCTGTCCAGAAGTTCATTCGGATTCTGGATTGTCAGATACATGATCAGAATTAATGTTGCATTCGCAATCCCGGTCAATAAGATCTCTCTTGAGAAAAATTGCAATAATATTACCGCACAGGCAACCATTCCATATGTTCCAACAACCAGCCGCGTTCCCTGCACAACATGTTTTCCGGACATTGCGATCATACATAATGTTAAGAAAATGCTTAAAATAATGTAAAAATATCCAAATGAAGCTCCCCAGCCCTGATAATACATGCCGTTTTCAAAATAGAAAAATCCATGCAGCCAGGGATTGGATATCAGCAAAAATGAAAACACGATGACCAGCACGTCTTCCACTCTTTTTATAATCAGACGTTTTCCTGCCGGGACATCACATGCCACATAAACATAATATACAAACAATATCGATGTCAGTTCCTCAGAAAGAAAGAAGACATATGCCAGTATCTGATTTACGAAAAGAGGCACTGTATCTGCGTGTGCAAGGCAGACGCAGGACGCGATATTCGAAATATTGTTAACAAGCGCAACACTAAGCAGTGCAAAGAATACATAATTCCTTGCAACCGGAAATCTTCTTGTCAACACAAAATGTACCGAAACAATTAACATTACTAATAACGCAGATATCTCAAAACTATACATATAATGCATACGCATGACCGCCAATCTTTATTTTCTATTTTGTTTCCGTAGTACTGTTCTCTTTCTCCTGCGCCTTTGCTTCAAGAATTGCCTCGTTCAGCTGCAGCATCTTGGCATCCAGCATCGATACAATCTCAGAGCAGTCCTTGAGGTCGCTGCTGATATACTCTGGCGCATTTCCTTCAAATTTGTAATAGATCTTATGTTCCAGACTCGCCCAGAAATCCATTGCCATGGTCCGTATCTGGATCTCAACTTTCGTATCCACGACACGGTCAGACAGAAAGATCGGAACTGTGACCAGCATATGAAAACTCTTATACCCGCTTTCTTTGGGGTGTTTGATATAATCCTTAATCGATACAACGGTCAGATCATTCTGCTTTCCGATCATCTCAGCCAGACGGTATATATCCGATGTAAATGAACATACAATGCGGATGCCGGCAATATCATTCACATGATTCACCATATTGTCGATAGAGACCTCATAGCCATTGCGTTTCAGCTTTTTTACAATGCTCTCCGGTGTCTTAATCCGACGTTTGATATATTCAATGGGATTGTACTGGTGTACATGCTGGAATTCATCATTTAAGATCTCAAGTTTGGTTCCCACTTCTTTCAGTGCTGAATTATATAGGAATATCACCGTACTCCAGCTGTCAACATCCTCATGTAATTTCATTGGTGTATCCATAAACTACCTCCAAACCTCATAACGGTACTCCACATTTATTTTATCATATTTTACGAAAAATGTGGGAAAAATGTACGGTTTTAATAGTCTTCTTCCAGAATCTGCATTTCCAGATAATCAAACTCAATTTCTTCTATGAAATTATCCTGATAAAAACGTGTTTTTCCGTTTTTCTGAAACTCCTGTACATTGTGATCAAGCCAGATTGGAACGCCAAGATCAAACAGATGGCACGCCTGCTCGAGTGCTGCAAAGATCTTATGCGTCCTGGTCTCCTGCGAATCATCTTCGATCGTCTCCGTTTTCACCAGATGTGTGTCATCAAACATTTTAAACCAGATTCTCATGCCTTTCTCCTTCTCTGACGATTACATTCATACATTAACAAAGTTGCAGAAATTGCGGCATTCAAAGATTCTACCCTGCCTTCCATCGGAATTCGGATATACGTATCTGCCAGATCTGCGATCTCATCCGAAAGACCATTTCCCTCGTTTCCGATCATAAATCCACATGCTCCGGTATAATCCGGCTCATCATAAGATTTTGTTCCCTTCAGATGGGCCGCATAGAGCGCCACGTTCTGTTTTTTCACTTCATGGATCGTCTCGGTGAGATCCTCTGCAATATAAAATGGAATTCGGTATATACTTCCCATGGTTGACCGGATCGTCTTTGGATTAAACAGATCCACCGTCGTATGGTTCATGATAATCCCGGTCACTCCGGCACCTTCCCCCGTACGGATCATGGTTCCAAGGTTCCCCGGGTCCTGAATGCTCTCTAACACAAGAAGCTGCGTTTTCTCTCCCTGAAACAGTGCGGGAAACGGATACACCGGCATTTTTACAACTGCAAGTACTCCCTGTGGTGTCTGTGTATCAGATATCGAACGAAAAACAGAGTCCGAAACCACCTCATATCGATAAGAAGCAAGCCTCTCATTGTGCTCCGGTGCTTTTTCAAAGCTTTCGGACACATAAACAGACTGCACCCAATCCTTTGGTGCTTCAAAAAACATTTTCGGGCCTTCTACCACAAAAACGCCCTGCTTTTTCCGTTCTTTTGATTTTTTCATCAGTTGTACCAGATTTTTCATCTGTTGATTACTGGTGCTTGTAATCATAGCCTTCTCCTTTTCCGCGATGTATCCAGACATTACCTGGATTCGTTGAAAAAAGGGACCGCCACAATGGCAGCCCCTTCTCTGCAAATAATATGAATGCTACCGGCATTCTTATTTGTATACAATATCCGAATGATTATACCAGATTCTTAGCGATCTCATATTCGTATTCTGATACGGATTTTGTCATTGCAAGAGCCTCGTCAATATCGAAGTCACAGAATTTACCATCTGCATGAGCAACGACTCTGTTTGATTTGCCTTCGCAAAGAATATCTACTGCGTAAGCACCCATGATAGATGCATACATACGGTCTTTACAAGATGGGCTTCCACCACGCTGCATATGTCCTAAGATTGTTGCACGGGATTCCATTCCTGTTGCTGCCTCGATACGTTTTGCAAGACCCTGGGAATCACCGATTCCTTCTGCATTGATAATGATGTAGTGCTGTTTGCCTTTCTTACGGTTCTCTTTGATACGCTCGATCAGAGCAGCCTCATCATGATCGTATTTCTCTGGGATAAGGATCTCCTCAGCGCCGTTTGCGATACCACACCACATAGCGATGTATCCTGCGCCACGTCCCATTACCTCGATAACAGAACATCTGTCATGAGAAGTCGATGTATCACGTACTTTATCAATTGCTTCCATAGCAGTGTTGATTGCAGTATCAAATCCGATTGTGTAATCTGTACATGCAATATCCAGATCGATTGTTCCAGGAACACCGATTGTATTGATTCCATGATTTGCTAATTTCTGAGCACCCTGGAAAGAACCGTCACCACCAATTACAACGATTCCATCGATTCCGTGCTTCTTGCAGATCTCAGCACCTTTCTGCTGTACTTCCGGCTGTTTGAATTCTAAGCAGCGAGCAGTCTGAAGAATTGTACCACCGCGGGAAATAATATCTGAAACGCTATGCTCGTCCATGTCAATGATCTCCTCATTTAACAGACCTGCATAACCTCTTTTAATTCCTTTTACTTTCTTTCCTTTGCTGAGTGCCTCACGAACAACTGCACGGATTGCAGCATTCATTCCAGGAGCATCTCCACCACTAGTAAGGACACCAATTGTGTTAATCTCTTTTGCCATCGTTACTTCCTCCTATATCAATTCGGTTAAATATTCATCAATCTATTGTATTGTAAACTGTTTTTTACTTGTTTTCAATGCTCTTTTCAACAACTTTTACATTATTTTCACCGAGAAATTTCGTTAAATTGTTAACAAGCTCAGTATTTATGCGGATTGTACGGTTTTTTCCAAGTCGTTTTAAAAGTTTCGGATTTGCAACATAAATTACAACTTCATCACTGCCATCCGAATCGTGAAGCAATTCAAACAGTTCCGCTTCTTTCTGATCATACTCTTCCTTTGTATGGAACTGAAGCCAGAGCTCCTTTTGCACATCCTCAAACGGTATGATCCGGTCGCAGATAATCTTGCCATCACGCTCATCATCAATCTGCGCTCTTCCGGTCACAAAGACCTTCGCATCCTCATTCAAAAATGCAGAGAATCGCTCATAGATCTTTGGGAAAATGATCACTTCCACAGTTCCCGTGATATCCTCGATCGTGATAAAAGCCATTGCCTGATTGTTTTTCGTATATTTGATGGTCTTTTCCGCAATCATTCCGCCGACGATCACCTTTTCATTATCCTTGGCCTTTGTCTCTCCGGTTTCCTCATCAAGGAGAAAATCACCGGCCGATGCAGTCACATTCTTTTTCCATTTTGTCATGTATTCTTCCATCGGATGTCCACTCAGATAGATGCCAAGCACTTCCTTTTCATAGCCAAGCAGTTCTTCTTTGCTGTATTCTCCAACATCCGGATAATGAATCTGATATTCTTTCTTCACATCATCAGAAACAAGATCAAACAGGCTCATCTGGCCGGCCAGCGAATTTTTCTTCTGCTGTGCTACCTGATCGATCAGCGATGCCGATACAATCACCATCTGTTTTCGTGTGCCATCAAGGCTGTCGCATGCACCGGCCTTAATCAGATTCTCAACCGCCCGCTTATTCACATCACGGTCTGTTGTCCGCTCAATGAAATCCTGTAATGTCTTATATAATCCATTTTCTGTACGTTCCTCAATGATCCGGTCAATCACAGGTCTTCCAAGTGCCTTTATGGCATACAGACCATAGCGCACATTGTCACCTTCCGCCGTAAATTCGCCCTGTCCGGAATTGATATCCGGCGAAAGCACCGGAATCCCCATTTCCTTGCAGTGATACAGATACTCAGAAGCCTTCGTGGAATTGTCAATGACGGAAGTCATAAGTGCCGCCATAAATTCTACCGGATAATAGTATTTCAGCCATGCTGTCTGGACACTGATAACGGCATATGCTGCAGCGTGCGATTTGTTAAATGCATACTTTGCAAAATCGACCATGGAATCATAGATTGCATTTGCAGCCTGTTCACTGATTCCGTTTGCAATACAACCCTTGATTCCTTCTGCCTCATCTCCATATACAAAGCTTTTTCTGCCGGCATCAATGACATATTGCTTTTTCTTACTCATGGCACGCCGGATGTTATCGGCCTGTCCCATCGTATATCCGGCAAGCTTCTGCACGATCTGCATAACCTGTTCCTGATATACAATACAACCATAAGTCGGTTCAAGAATGCTCTCGAGCTCCGGCGTAATATAATGAATGTCCTGCGGATTATTTTTACCTTTAATATAATCCGGGATAAAATCCATAGGACCCGGACGATACAAGGAAATTCCGGCAACAATATCTTCAAAGCTCTGCGGACGTAACTCTTTCATGAAGTTCTGCATTCCTGCGGACTCAAGCTGGAACACGCCTTCTGTTTTGCCGGTTCCGATAAAATCCAATACCTTTTTATCATTCAGATCAATGTGGTCAATATCCACATCGATTCCTTTGGATGCTTTGATATTCTTAACTGCATCCTTTAATACGGTCAGCGTCCTTAATCCTAAGAAATCCATTTTCAAAAGACCAAGCTCTTCAAGCTGTACCATATTAAATTCTGCTGTTGGGCTTCCATCACTGGCGCGTCCAAGCGGCACATAATCACTGGCAATCCCAGGATAGATTACAACACCGGCTGCATGTACAGACGTATGGTTTGGAAGCCCTTCCAGCTTCTTTGCCATGTCGATCAGATCATGCATACTCTGGTTGCTCTCATACAAAGCACGAAATTCCGGGTTCTTGGTCAGTGCCTTGTCGATCGTAATATTCAGTTCCGCCGGTATCATCTTGGCCACACGGTCCATTTCCGCATATGGAAAATCAAGGACCTTTCCAACAGCTTTTATAACGCCTCGCGCTGCCATGGTTCCAAACGTTACGATCTGTGTAACCGAATCCTTGCCATATTTTTCTGTTACATATTCAATCGCACGATATCGCTCCGCATATTCAAAATCCACGTCAATATCAGGCATGGATACACGTTCCGGATTTAAAAAACGCTCAAAAAGCAGGTTGTATTTGACCGGATCAATATTGGTGATTCCGGTACAATAGCAGACCTTGCTTCCTGCTGCGGATCCTCGTCCCGGTCCAACCCAGCAGTCATGTGTCCGGCACCAGTTAATGTAATCCCATACGATAAGAATATACTCGACAAATCCCATCTTCTGGATAATCCCCAGCTCGTACTGCATTTTCTCATAAATGTCCTGCTTCTCGGCTTCTGTATATTCTGTGTTTTTGCGGTATTTTTCATCAAATCCCTGCTCACAGAGATAACTCAGAAACTCATACGCAGATGCGTATCCTTCCGGCACTTCGTATTTTGGGATCTTATAGTTACCAAATTCAATCTCCACATGACAGCGCTTAGCAATGCGGGCTGTATTTTCCACTGCCTGTTTTGCATATCCGAAAAGCTGAAGCATCTCCTCTTCGCTTTTTACATAATACTGTCCGCCCTCATAGCGCATGCGGTCTTCATCTGTAATCTTCTTACCGGTCTGGATGCAGAGCAGCACATCATGTGCCTCCACATCTTCCTTATAGGTATAATGAATATCATTTGTGCAGACAAGTTCGATTCCTGTCTCTTCGCTCATGCGCAAAAGCTGTGCATTGACCGTCTTCTGATCCGGAATTCCATGATCCTGTAATTCGAGGAAGAAATTGCCTTTTCCAAATATTCTCTCATATTTAAGAGCCGTCTCCCTGGCTTCCTCATAAAAGCCACGCACCAGATATCTCGGAATCTCACCTGCCAGACAGGCTGACAGCGCAATGATTCCTTCATGGTATTTCTCAAGTGTCTCTACATCAACCCTCGGACGATAATAATATCCCTCTGTGAATCCAATCGAAACGATCTTGATCAGGTTCTGATATCCAGTGTTGTTCTCTGCCAGAAGCACCATATGATAATAGCGGTCTTCTCCACTGTTCGTCTCACGGTCAAATCTTGAATTCGGCGCAACATAGATCTCACATCCAAGGATCGGATTAATTCCCTGGTTTTTACATTCTTTATAAAAATCGATCACACCATACATGACTCCATGATCCGTAATGGCAGCACTTGTCATCCCGAGTTCTTTTACCCGCGCAACATAATTTTTTATTTTGTTTGAGCCATCCAGAAGTGAATACTCTGTATGCGTATGAAGATGTACAAATGCCATGTATGCTGTGTCTCCTTTGTATTATAATAAGCCTTCTTATTTTACTTCATTTTGGGTGATTCGTATAGGGGTGGATTTGGCTAAAATTATTTAAATCATTCCTCAAGTGCAATTAATTACTACTTATGAAACAAAGCAGACTCCGCTTGATTCAAGCCTCGTCTGCCTGTTGATACAGCATTATTTCCAGAATAATATTTTTCTAGAATCCGCTGCCACTATGCCTTCAAAAATTCTTCCAGGGTCTTCCAGTTTCGGTTAAAATCTCTTACTCCAATATCATACAGCTGCTGTTCAACTGCCGGATCCTTGGTAAAGGTACTGATCTTAATTGTATCATCCGGTGCAAAAACAAAGGCTCTTCCTTCTGCCTCTGCCTGTTTTAGCAGGGCAATTTCTTTCCGATACATAACATGACGCTGATCCAATGCCCTGACTGTTCCCGGGAATTTTCTCAGTTTATGGGAATAAATTTTGCGATGTCCTTCCGGCTGTTTTACAAAACTGCGCGGTTTACTTAAAATCGTTATGATTTTATCGCAGCCAAGATCAAATGCTCTCTGAACCGGAATAGAATCTGACACGCCACCATCATAGTAATAACGGTTCTGACATTGCACCGGCTTGCAGAAAACAGGAAGCGCACATGACGCCATGATTGGTGTAAAATCATCTTTTCTCAGATCATTCTTGTTAAAGTATTTCGGTTTTCCGGTAATTCCATCCGTTGCAACAATCTCGTACTCACAGGGATTCTGCATGACAGCCTCATAATCAAGTGGATCTATCCCACCAGAGTTGCTCATTGTTCCATAAATATACTGAAGTCCAAAAATCTGTCCATCACGGATATAATTGCGAAAACTAATGTATTTGGGATCTTTGACATGAATTGTATAAAAACGAAGATTTCGTTCTCTCTGTCCCGCTAAAAAAGACGCAGCATTTGCTGCTCCGGCAGATACTCCGACACAATAATCAAATGAAATATGCTTGTCCAGGAACCGGTCCAGAACTCCTGCTCCATATGCGCATTTCATTCCCCCGCCTTCAACAACCAATCCGATTTTTTTTGTACTCATCTCTGTCACCTCAATAATTTGATAATCAAACTAAACTAGCCATATTGTAGCACTTCCCATATTCCATGAAAATATACAAATTCTCTTTTCTGTATGTAGCAAATTCTCTTTTGTATATGTAACAAATTCCGCTTTTGTACATAACATACCAGACCGATTCTCCGTAATCCTAATCTTTTTCTTTATTACACCTAATTCTTATCCTCTTTTGTACCATTTTGGGGTGAATTCTCCGTAATCCAACTTTTTTTTCTGATTACACCGCTACTTTTTCGCTTTTTGGCGGTGTAATCAATGATTTCTTGAACAGTGCGGAGAATCGCATTAAAACTAGCGATTAAGAAGCTATTTTTTCTCCGTAATCAAAGGAAATAGGCTGATTACGGAGAATCCTCTTCTACCACAAATAAACCTGTTCTACTTAGGGAAATTCCTTCTCCACAAATAAACCTGTTCTACTTATGGGAAATTCCTTCTCCACAAATCCGCATCCACACAAAAAGGACGTATGAAAACATCAAACCTGAGGCATCGCCTCAATGTTTTCATACGTCCTTTCAATATGCTCAATTCGCATTCAAAAAATTGAGCTGTATATCATGTATCTTATGTCTGTTATTTACGGATCAAAGTTCCCATTCCTCCGGATACCTGTGTTCCTTCTTTGTTGAGTTTTGTGATCAGAACGGAACGGATTGCGGATTCACCGATAAAGTTAATCGCAGCTTCAATCTTAGGTTCCATGGTTCCTTCTTCGAACTCACCAGCTTCCAGATAACGCTTTGCATCAGCAAGTGACATCGTATCCAACGGTGTCTCGTCATCCTTGCCATAGTTTAAACATACCTTGTCAACACTGGTCAGGATAACAAGTTTATCTGCATCCAAAAGTTCAGCAAGCTTGCCTGCTGCAAGGTCTTTCTCAATTACAGCACTTGCGCCCTGTAAGTTGTTGCCCTGCTGCAATACTGGAATTCCGCCTCCGCCACATGCAATTACAACCTGATCCGCATCTGACAATGCACGGATCGCATCGATTTCAACAATATCCATAGGCTTTGGTGCAGCCACAATACGACGATATCCACCTTCGGCCTCAACTACATGGTTGCCTTTCTTCTCTTCGGCTTCTGCTTCTTCTTTTGTCATGACACGGCCAACAATTTTTGTCGGTGCATAAAAAGCCTCATCATACGGATCAACAGCCACCTGTGTCAGTACCGTTGAAACAGTCTTATAGATACCTCTGTTCAAAAGCTCTGTACGGATTGCATTCTGAAGATCATATCCGATGTATCCCTGGCTCATGGCAGAGCAGACAGACATTGGAGTTGCTGTATACTCCGGATTACTCAGATAGAACTCATTCATAGCCATATGGATCATTCCAACCTGTGGTCCGTTACTGTGTGTAATAACAACCTGATAATCATCACGGATAAAATCAGCAACAGCCTTCGCTGTGCGTTTTGTTGCAGCATGCTGCTCCGGTAAAGTTGTTCCGAGAGCCTCATGTCCTAATGCGATCACGATCTTTTTCTTTTTCATATTGTAAGCCTCCTAATGTTTGTTCCCGATAGAGGAAAATGCTCTTTATTGATATCTTTTATTATGATTTATCCCCGGCTATTTGTCAACGGGAAACACCCGAAGACTCAGTTCAGAGGCTTCGTTTTATGATAAAAAGATGCTTCATAATACTCGCGTGTAATTCCGTTTTGCATGTCACTTTCACATTGCTGCAGAAGTTCTTCTGTCTTGTCGTAACAGTAGTTCCAACGCTCTGTCGTTTTGCTGTCATGTTCCGGATTAAGTTCATAATGCTCCATCATATAATTGCCAAGATAGGATGTCATCTTACGCATTCCGTGCAGATTCAAATGTTCTCCATCGATAAACTCGGTAGCTGGGTCTATTCCCATCGCCGTATACTGTTTATCCAGATTCAGATAGTCATATCCGGCATTTTCCACCACAGAGCCGATCTCCTCAAGCACTTTTGGATCCGACGGCTGTGACTGGTGCGGTGCTGACACAAACAGCACGTTTCGCAGATTCTGATCCCTGCAGTACTGAAGCAGTTCCTCGAGATACTGACGGGACGTCTGGGAAAAACTCATTCCCATCGTCTGACCAATCCCTGCTCCCTGATTGGAAACACTGTAAGTACGCAGCCCTTTTGCATAGGAAGTTCCTGTCCATGTCATTGCCATATTAATTGCCGCTTTTTTGGCGAGTATCACCGGATGTTTCCAGTTGTTATGATACGTCAGTGTATCCCACCAGAATTCCTCCTGTTTATCCTTCGGTACTGCCCTCTTTATTTCATCGATCTTTCTTAATGAAAACGGTGTATTGTCAAACCATTTATGCATCGATTTCCAATCCGAGAAAGCGTCATCTCCCCAGTAAAATCCGCTGACATTAAACACAACAAGCTTTGGATTCTGACGCGAAAGCACCTCCCTCAACATGGAAATATATAAATTGCCTGGCACACCTGAAATTGCCAGATTGTATGAAGTGTATCCAAATTCATTCCAGGCAAGCGGTGGGGAATAATCCGCATACAACTCACTCGGTCCGATCATGACAACATCCAGACTGTTCTTTTTTTCCTGGTAAAATCCCTTTACATTTACCATACTTTCATTTTCATTATAACAAAGAACCCTGCCTGCTCCCACAAACAGGATTGCTGCCACAAGCCAGAATGCCAGGATTCCCCAGATTCTGTGTGGCCTTCTTAACTTAAGAAATCTGTGGTTTTCCCACAGACTTCCTGTTTTTCTCTTTTGTGATGCATATCCCTTATTCTGCCGCTCCCGTGAACTCTCTGTCTGAATCACTCTGTTCATGTTCTGCTCCCATCTTTCCGATTTCCCGGCAATGCCGGGCAGACATTTTACAATACTTCTTATTTCTTTGCTGATTTCGTTCGTGACAGATATACTGACAGTTCAAAATATCTGCGTACCTTTCCCTGTGCAAGATCATCCTGACATTCTGTCATCATAGATGCTGTACGCTCTGCACACTTGTTCCAGTATGCCACTTCTTTCGCTGAATGATCACTTTTAATATCATAATTCTGGCACAGATAATCTCCGAAATAGGTCGTCAGCTTCTCCATGCCTTTTACATTCAGATGCTCCACATTATAGAAATCCGTATCCGGATCAATTCCAAGTTCATCCAGGTCGTCATTCAGATTTAAGAAATCATAACCATAGGAAGTCACCATATCAGCAACCTGGTTCAAAACTTCCGGATTTTTAATCTTACGGCCATGTGGAAAACGTACAAAAAGAACATGTTCCACCCCGCTGTCCTTGCAGTACTGCAACAGATCAGACAGGTAAGCCTGTGATTTTTCCGTAAACTGGATCTTTTTCTCCTTTGAGTTGCGCACATTGTCGCAGCTTTTTGTATATGTACCAAAACCTTTTGTATAGGAATATCCATTTAAATCCATTCGGGCCTTAATTGCAGTACAATTTGCGACCTGTCCGATATCTTTCCAGTTGTTATGTGCCGCAGCAATCTTGCAAAAATAAGAATACTGCTCATTTTCCGGAATCATTTCCTTAATTGTCTCAATCTTATTCTCTGACCATGGAATGTTGTCAAGCCATGTATGTAACTGCCCTTCACGTGCAAAATAATCATCTCCCTGAAGGAATCCATTCACCTCAAACACAACAAGTTTTGGTGACTGCCGTTTCTGCACCTCTTTTAACATGGATTTATACAGGTTGCCAGGTACACCGGCTACTGCAAGCGAATACGATGTATATCCGTATTCCTGCCATGCCTGGGTTGCAGAATAATCTGCATAAAATTCACTTGGTCCGATCATCGCTACATCCAGCGAATTCTTCGGTTCCATATAAAACCCGCGTATATTTGCAAGGCTTGTACAATCGCTTACAGACATAATGTCGGAAACTACCAGAAAAAGCACAAGAAAAATACCGGTAAATGCAAGTATTCCTTTCCATCTGGCTTTCGTTTTCTTTTCACGCATTTTAACTAACCTCTTATCCTAAAATTGCATATAAACAAATTCTGCCGGATCCATTCCCGGTCCATAAAAACCGAAGATGATCACTGCAAAAATGCCAACAAAAATGCATGCCCACTGGACACGAAGTTTTTTCTCCATCAACATATCCCGGATCTTTCTTCCGGAGCGTTCCTGAATGATTGAAACAATCAGAATCACAATTGCCCCTGCAAGGATGACCAGGTAATCCCAATGATCCAGTCCTGACGGTGCAAGCACATCAAATGCATGCAGATCACTCAGATGCAGATCAAATACCGAACGATATAACATATCTATCGCCGAAGAAAAACTCTCTGCAATATCAAAATAATAACCGATCAGTACAAGGATAAATGTCCATACCATTGCAATAAACTGATAGAACTTTCCTTCACGGTTAATGTGAAGTGCATCCCCAATCCGGTCATTCACCGGACGGAACAGTTCGATCAGCATGATCACTACACCATTCCACAGACCAAATGCAACATATTTGCTGTTTGCTCCATGCCAGATTCCAATGATCAGGAATGTCAGGAGCGACGCAAGGCTTGTCGGAACTACCTTGCTGATATGTTTTCCAAAACGTGGTTTCATCCATTTTCCCATATCCAGAAATTTTTTGGATATAGAAAGCGGGTAAAATACATAATTTCTTACCCAGTTACCAAGTGTAATATGCCAACGATGCCAGTACTCCGTCAAAGACTTGGAGAAATATGGGCGTCTGAAGTTCTCTGCCATCGTAATTCCAAACATTTCTCCGATTCCGCGGACAATATCGATTCCACCGGAAAAATCCGCATATAACTGTAATGCATACATCAGCGCTGCCATCAGGATAAATGTTCCTGAAAATGCAGTTGTATCTGCGGTAACCAGCTGGATCATTTTAACTGCACGATCTGCAATCACCATCTTTTTGAACATTCCCCAAAGCACCAGAAGCGCTCCGCTTTTCAGACGGTCATATTCAAAATCATGTTCCTCATAGAGCTGATGTGCCAGATCGTCATACATTGCGATCGGTCCCTGAATAATCTGCGGGAAAAAGGAAACAAACAATGCAAATTTTGCAATGTTGTGCTCTGCTTCCACTTTCTCCTGATATACATCAATGATATATCCCATCGTCTGGAACGTATAGAACGAGATTCCAAGTGGAAGTAACAACCCAAGATCCGGAGCGGTTCCATGGAAACCAAATAATCCAAGGAAGTTTACCACAATCTCTGCGGTAAAATGGAAGTATTTTAAAAATCCAAGAATACCAAAATTCAAAAGCAGCACACCGATCATGATCCATCTGCGTTTGCTTAAATTCTTATTCTTATAGCTTTTGCGCTCTTCTCTTGACCATTCCTGTTTGTGTGCCTTTACAACCTCCGACTGTTTTATGCGAAGCGCATCAATTGCCCTCGCTCCCAGATAAGTGGAAACGGTCGTCACCATCATATATATAATGTACTTATTGCAGATCAGCAGATAATAAATATAGCTGGCTGCAAGAAGCACAATCCACTGCTTCTTCTTTGGAAAAAGATAATACACAATGAGTGCGATTGCCACGAAAAGCGCAAACTGCACTGAAATTAATTCCATAACGATACCCCCGACAAGCATGCTTTCAGAGGATCCGCCATATTCAGCTTATCCGTTGCAACAAAATCTCTCATGAGTTTTGCTCCATCCTTCTGTGAAAACAGATAGATCCTTGGCATTTTTCTGGAGAGGAAAAGTGCACTTCCCTCCGTAACAGAATATGCGCCACATCTTCCAAATCCCAGGTAATCTCCAACATGAAGCGCAGGAAGATGAGCCTCACGTACCAGAATATCAGCAACTGTACAAAGGCTTCCACAGATGCAGTAATCATTTTCGTCAACAACCGCTTCCATCACACTCAGTACCTGTTCTTCTGTTGCTTCCTGACTTCCGGTTAAGCGTTCCTTTGCAACTGCTCCAGACTGTTTCTTGTCATTCTCTCTGGAATTGTCCACATAGGCAGCTCTTCTCATTCCACGTACGGAACCGTCACGCTCGCCAATGCCCGGAAGAACCCAGATTGGCGGGACCTGCATTGCCATAGTCTGTCCATAATATTTCAAATGGTGGATTCCACCGTCACAGATTACATAATTCGTCTCATTGCTGTACTTCAAATCCTTTACCTGTGTCACATAAGTACCACATGGTGCCGCAAGGAAACGTCCCATCTCAATTCCGAGTGGGAAACTTTCCGCAAATCCCTTTAAGATTTCGGAAACTTCTCCCAAAAGAGCATATTCCGTCTGATCATAAGGCGCTTTAAAATACTCTGTTGCAAGGCCCGGACCATATTCCACAAGTTTCGGATCATAACCGTATTTTTCTTCAAGACTGCTTAAGAAGTCCGTCAGATGGAACATATCCTTTTCGATCTGTTTTACCTTTTTCTTCTGTGTTCCGGAATAATAATGAATTCCATAAAACTCCAGATTCGGAAATCTGTCCTGATGACTGATGATATATTCAATATCTTCCTCCGACATTCCAAACTGGTTGCCGCTTGTCAGTCTGAGAATAACCTTCTGTCTGCCCATACCTTCGGCAATGTCATTCTCCATTTTGACATGAAGCAGACTCTCCGCTGTCAGAATTCCTACTCCATATAAAATTGCTCTGCGAATATCTGTGCGTTCTTTCATAACACCGGAATAAATAATCTTCTCCGGTGCAATTGCCATTTTCTGGCAGATTGTAAGTTCTCCCGGACTGCACACTTCCACATGGGCAATTGTTTCCGGAAGACAATTTAAAAGAAACGGGTTCGCTTTGATGGAAAAAGTAAGCGGAATATTCTCTCCAAGATATTCCTTAACCTTTTTCACTCTTGCTGCAAACTTGTCCTGGTCAAAGAAAAATGCAGGACTTTCTGCAAGTTCTTCTTCTGCCTGATAGAGCGGGTCGTTAATCTCCAGCTCATTCAGTTCTGTATTCTGCTGTTTGATCCAATTTTCTTTCAGATAGCTCTGAAGCTCCATATTATTCCTCCACGAGTTTTGTAATCAGTGCAAGCATCGCATCTACTGAATTGAAGTTCTCCGGAACGAGATCTTTCGGGCGAATTGTAATATCAAATTCGTCTGTCAGTTCCGATACCAGTGATACAATATCAAATGACTCAAGAATACCTCCTGAGATCAGGTTTGTCTCATTCTCAAAATCTACGTCAGGTCTTAAATCTGTTAAAATATCCATTAATGTCTCTCTCATTTTTAGTTCCTTCTTTCTATATTTATAAAATTATTTATTTCGCCATATCACGGAGTGTTGTCATATCAATCTTGCCATTTGGAAGTTTTGGCATGGATTCGATTGGTTTAACTTTTCTTGGTACCATAAATCCCGGAAGTACCGTTCTCAGTTCCAGCACAACATCGCGTTTCTGAGCCTCACCGGTATAAAACAGATATAACACTTCTTTGTCTTTCCGGTAAATACAGCAGCTTTCTGCGACGCCATCGATCTGATTTGCGGCATACTCGACTTCATCCAGTTCCACACGATGTCCCATATGCTTGATCTGTCTGTCTTTTCTTCCATGGAATTCTAAAATTCCATCCTCACGGAGTACTCCGATGTCTCCGGTTCTGTATATCTTTTCCTGATAATGCGGATTCAGCGGATTCTGGATAAAACTTGCAGCTGTCCGCTCCGGATCATTGTAATAGCCAAGAGCAAGTACCGGTCCACTGACACAGATCTCTCCTTCTTCGCCGACTGCGGTCTCTGTTTCATCCTCGTTCATCAGAAATACCTTGTAGTTCTCATATGGTACACCGATTGGAAGTACTTCGTCCTCTGTCACGGTATGATCGACCTCATAATATGTACAGGAAGCCGTTGCCTCTGTCGGTCCATACTGGTTTACGAATTTTGCTTCCGGCAGATGCTCCTGCCATACTTTCAGGCATTTGCATGGCATAACCGATCCGGAAAAACAGATTTTTCTCAAAGTTGTAAGCTCACAATCCTCAAATGCACCAAGTGAAAGCGGAACTGTGAAAGCAGAAACACTCCAGCCTACCGCAGTAACTCCATATTCATTCATGCATCCAAACAGATTATCCGGCTCCATAAAATACTCTTTGGGCAGGATCACCGTTGAACATCCATACTTGAGTGGAAGATAGATATCACGAATTGCAGCTATATAATCCAACGGAGACTGATTGCCGAGACGGTCTGTCTCATCAATTCCCATCACCTTGGAATATGCATTAATATAACAGATCAGTGACTGATGGGAAGTCATAACCCCCTTCGGATTTCCTGTCGACCCGGATGTAAAAATAATATAGAGCGGATCTGTCATCACCATTCTTCTACGGATGCATGCAAGCTTTGTGTAATTAATCACATGCTCTTTTAATTCCTCTATCACCAGAAGCGGTGCCTGCGTAAATTCTGAATCCTGTGTTCTTCCGTCTGCAAGCAGCTTCTCAATGGCTTCTTTATTCTCACGATCAACCAGGATTGCAGCCGGCTGAAGTGTTTTTAAAATCTTAAAAATACGCTGTTCCGGAAGTTTTGCATCAATCGGTGCATATGCACGGCCACTATATACAACGCCAAGAAATGCGGCTGGTGTCCTTACGTTACGTCCGGCAACCACAGCAACCGGAGCTTTGTTCTCCTTCAGCTTTTCCGAAAGAGCAGAACCGATTGCCTTTGCCTGTTCCATAACCTGTCCAAATGTAATCTCATCTTTTGTATCCAGGAATGCCGGCTTATCTTCATATTGAAGAGCTGTTTCTTCCAGCCATTCCAAAACATTCTTTGTCATAATCTATATCCTCTTTTCTTTTACCAGAACCTATTATATCTTAATTTCTAATGAAATAAAGGCAATTAATATTTTCTTAAGGATTTTTAAGGGTTTTGCATGATGTCAAAAGGACCATCCAAAACATTTCTGCTCGGACAGTCCCCCTCTGCTTTCTATATTATCTCCTGCGCTGGCTGCTCCAAGAATGTCTTTCTGGAAAAGAAATTATATACAGTCACCGCCATGGTTGCAAGCACCTTGGCACTCATATAAAATAACCCCAGGCTTTCTACGGTAAACCACATGATCAGCTGGGTAAGCCCCAGTCCAACAGCACTCAACGCGCCAAAAATCATAAGTTCTACGATCTTGTGCATATCCTCTCTTCCATTAAACACAAATTTCATACTTAAAATATAATTCACAATAATGGATGTTGTATACGAAATTGCACTTGCAACTATGTAACTGCATAATCCGGACTCTGTTAAAAGAACCAGTACTCCATAATCAATTCCGAAGCAAAGCGTTCCTACCATGCTGAATCTGCAAAACTGCCGGATCAGCTCCTGAATTCTGCTCATACTGTCTCCTCATTCACTCTCATAACTAAAATCATAATCTTCTTCTAGCAACTCGCCAATTATAACCTATATGAATGATTTATGCAAGTCCTGTGAAAAAAGCGCACATCCGTCCGGAATATGCGCTTCTTATATTAATTTGCTTTTATTGTGATATTTTATTAATTACGGCTTCCAAGCGTAATATCAAGATCCTGCTCCTGATAATTATTTGCTCTGCTGCAGATTGTGATCTTAACACTCTGACCTGCTTCATAATAGCTTAACGTCTCCTGCAGTTCTTCCATTGATCCAACTGTTTTTCCGTCAAATTTGGTAATAATATCTCCCTGCTGTAAACCTGCTTTTTCAGCTGCTGATCCGGAAAGTACCTGATATACATAAACTCCCTGTGGCATGTTGTATGTCTTTGCTACATCTGAAGATACGTCATAACCCTGGATTCCAAGATAAGCCTGTTTGGATTCATCTACTTTCTCCTGTGTGATCAGCTGTGTGATGATCGGCTGTGCATCTTCCATCGGGATTGCATAACCAATTCCTTCAACGGAAGTATCGGAATATTTTACAGAGTTGATACCAATTACTTCTCCATTTGTATTTAAAAGGGCACCACCACTGTTACCAGGGTTAATTGCAGCATCCGTCTGGATCAGATTATCATTTGTCACTGTTGTTCCAGTGCTGCTGTCTGAAGTTGATACTGTACGTCCAAGTGCGCTGACAACACCGGTTGTAACAGACTGTCCATATCCAAGGGCATTACCGATTGCAATTGTTGCCTGACCAACTTTAAGTGCTGTGGAATCACCAATTGTTGCCACTTTGATTACAGATAATGTATCAGAATCAATTGCACTCTTTTCAACCTTAACAACCGCAAGGTCATGGCTTGCATCCGTTCCTTTTACCTCTGCGGAAACAGTAGAATCATCGCAGAACTGAACGGTCAATGACTCTGCTCCTTCTACAACATGGTTGTTTGTTGCAATGTACAGATATGTATCATCTTCCTGAATGATGATGCCGGATCCTGCACTCTGGCTCTCATAACTCTGGGACTGTCCAAAGAAGTTCTGGGACTGGACGATTCCTGTATTTGTAATTGCCACGATTGACGGCATTACTGCATCGACAATTCCGGATACATCGGTCACATCGGTTGCATCTCCGGTATTTGTTGTAGCAAGTGTCTTTGCTGTATCCGATGAGCTGCTGTCTGAACTGTCGGAGTCTTTCGAGCTTCTGGAAGATTTATCCGAGCTGTCAGATGACTGGTTGATTCCAAGTGCATTACCGCCGAAATAACTTACACCGGTAAATGCAGCTCCTGCGACAAGTCCAAATACCAGTGCGATTGCTACACATTTTGCAAGTTTTGCGCCAAAACCATTTCCACCAGAATGTTTTGTTTTTTTCTCCTTTGGTGCTTTCTGGCTATAGGGATTATTCTGGTAAGTGTAATCCTGCTGCCCTGCTGCACTATAAGTCTGATTTGCCGATTGCTGATAAGAATCTGCCGGCTGTTGATATGGGTTCTGGTTATTATTCTGATCGAAATTATTTTCGTTCCAATTATCCATGATGAAAGTCTCCTTCCTTTTTCTTTACTAAAGACAGTGTAACCTTTATCTGTGTTCAAATTGTGACAAAATCTTGTATAAATTTTAAAAAACACATTCTCATGCCACAATCTGGCATAAGAATGTGTTCTCTCTCATCCCGTTTTCTTAGATTTCAATTCCATTCTTTTTCAGAAGTTCCCGGGCTGTATCTACAGAATCTACTCCGGTTGCATTTTTTACAGGAGCAAATTCCTTTTCACGCTCAACTTCAAACGGCAGGCAATTGTCCATCATATAAACCATATCAAGGATCAATTCCTCAAACTTATAAGCATTTGGCTCTTCTGGTTTCACAAACTCGCCAGCCTCATTGATATAAGGTACTTTCTTCTCCACAACATGGATCGGAAGTTTACGATCTGCAATCTCAAGCAGCCTATCTACACGGAAAATGTAATTTAAAATCACACCAAATCCATATAATAAAGAACCTTTCTCATCGGTTGCTTCTGCCATCTCCTTGGTCAGTTCATAATATTCAACAATCGATGGCTTGCCATCCTCCAGACAGAGAGCTCCTACTCTCTCATGAGGATCTGCCTTACGCACCACCTTTGAACCACTGACACGGCCAGACAGAATGGTCGCTCCGATAAAGACCGGATCTGCAATCTGCTGAAGCACATTATCAACGGCAAAAACATTGAGCCACTCAATTCCCCTGGCTTTCATATCGGCATCCAGTCCGGATCTTAAGAAAGATGTGAACCAGCCTCCATTACCATTTGGTGACAATGCAAGGGAATCCTCTGCCTCGATCAGGAAATTACCGTCAAAATCAACGGCCGGTGCCATCGCCTGAACAAAGAATTTTACAAAATCCTTATTGTATCCAAAATACGCATGTTCTTCAAAAAAGGCTCTGGTCTGTGCATCGTTCTTCTCACTGGTCATAATATAAAGCGGAACCCATGCTCCTGCTTCATCGGTAACTTTCATCAGATTGCGAATCAGCTGTTCAAAAATGTACAGTTCCTTATTCACACCGATATTAAACATACCTTTTGCTTTGTCAAATCCAAGTCGGGTTCCCTGACCTCCTGCAAGAAGAATCGCTCCCACCTTGCATGCACGGATTGCTTTTAATCCCTCTTCTTTAAAAATCTCTTTTTTCGCCGCGATCTCATCTAACTCCATCGCACCGAGCGGTGCAAATGTTCCACGTTTCTGACTTCCTCCATGAATCAGATCCAGATAAGACCAGTCAAGTTCTTCTAACTGTTTTTCCAGGCGTTCTGGAAGAGTTTTCCCAATCAATCCAGATAAATACTTCTGATTTGACGCCTTTATTTTATTTTCAATCTGTGTATTCATTGTTTCTCCTCAAATAAATAACTCCCAAAACGTATACCCTTTATACCATACAGATGTTCTTACATCTGTTTATTCGCCTTCATCTTCTTTCTTAACTGCAGTACCATTGCGATCCACGGTATTATTATAATTTGTTGTATTAACAACATCTGCATTCGACAATGTCACACCGGACTTCTTCACAATATTGGCACTAATACTCTGTACTGTCTGAGATGGCGAATAATCCTCATCGTTAAACAACCACTGATGAAGCTCTGACACATTGTTCTCCAGCTCAACCGGAACAACCGTATCTCCGGAATCCAGGCTTGCCGTAGTCAGTTCAAACGGGAATCCTGTTGTCTCCACCAGTTTATATGCGCCTACATCTTTTGCGAGAATCAGCATCTGCTTTAAAGTAAGTGTCGTTGAAATATCATCCACCACATCATTACATACCTTATTCAATGTACCAATATCTGCTTTCTGAGCTTTTTCAAGCATCGCCTGCAATACAATACGCTGTCTTGCCGTACGCATATAATCGTCTCCGGCAAGTTTACGGATACGCGCATAAGAGGTGGCCTGTGTACCATCCAGATGAACCAGTCCTGACTCAGTCAGAGGGGTTGTCTCTTTTCCGGTCATCATAACAATCTCAACTGTATACTCATTGATCTTGTCCACTTCTTCATCGGTAACCTCAATATCAATACCACCGAGATCATCGATTGTTTCCACAAGCGCTCCCCAGTCTACGCTGACATAATCCTTGATGTCAAGATCCAGATTGGAGTTCAGCATCTGTACCGCCTGCTTCGCGCCTCCACGTTCATATGCAGAATTGCATTTATAATATTTTCCATCGCCTACACTAAGATACGTATCACGATATACCGAAACCAGACGAACCTCTTTATTCTCATTGTTAATACTTGCAATCAGAATTGCATCCGAATTACCGGTATCATAATCACCGCTTCCACGGTTGTCCAGACCAAACAGTGCAATATTTGTATATCCCTCCATTGCAAATGCGGTCTCAGAACTCAGATCATCGTTGATACCGGCCTCGTTATCTGTCATATTCTGAAAATCAATCTTGTTTAAAATATTAGTGAAATATAACACGACAAGTAAAACTGCGAGGACCAATATTTCTAAAACAAAAAGAAGAACTTTCTTTCTTTTTTTCATCCTTCTTTTCTTTCTGCGATTATTTGCCATATTCTTATCCTTTTCTCTTACTTTTCTGCCTAATTGCCTGATTTACGGTGAATATACAGCCATCCCTGCGCATAATCCCTGCGCTCCTGATCTGTCATATCCGAGTATTTCACGAAGTCAAGATTGGTCTGTGTCATCTGCGTGGTTCCGCATCTGTGACATTCCACATCTTTTCTTCTGGATACCAGCCGTAACCATCCGCATTCCGGACATATGTAAATTTTCATCATAAGGTGTTCTCCTTCAGGTGCTGACAAATATATGAGTACCCAACACAAAGAGAATTTCTTTATGCTGGGTATTTTTGTCTTGAAAATTCACTTAATCAGGCAAAAAATGCCTGTTTTCTCTTCGGTAAATCTGTTCTTATTCAAACATCTTCATCATTGCTGATTTCAGTGCCTCGAGTTTCTCTTCTGAATCCTTAAGAGACTCTCCTTTAACACCAAAGTAGAATTTGATCTTAGGCTCTGTTCCGGAAGGACGTACACAGCACCATGCATTGTCGCTTAATTCATAGTACAGTACATTGGAATTTGGAAGTCCTGTTGGAGTTACCTTTCCAGTAGCGATCTCTGTTCTTGTATCTGCTTTGTAATCACGAACTGCAATAACCTTATGAGAACCAACTTCTTTTGGAAGGTTTGCACGTGCATCGCTCATGATCTTCTGGATCTGAGCTGCTCCGTCAATTCCCTTTAATGTCATCGTAGCCAGACCTTCTTTATAGTATCCGTATTTCTCGTAGATATCGATCATGGCATCCCATAATGTTTTGCCCTGTTTCTTATAATAAGCAGCGACCTCGCAAAGCATAGTAACTGCTGCAGGAGCATCCTTATCTCTTGCATAAGTTCCTGGTAAGCATCCGTAGCTTTCTTCCAGACCAAATACATAATTGTTGCATCCTGTCTCATCAAAGATCTTGATCTGCTCACCGATATATTTGAATCCGGTTAATACCTCGATCAGTCTGACATTGTATGCTGCAGCGATTGGTTTTGCCATATCTGTTGTAACGATTGTCTCGATCAGAGCAGGATTCTCTGGCATTGTGCCTGTTGCTGTTCTCTCACGGAGAATATACTCTGCGATCAACATACCAGACATATTACCTGTGAAGCTTACATATTCGCCTGTCTTTGTATCCTTGCAGTATACACCAAGACGGTCTGCATCCGGATCAGTTGCAAGTACAAGATCTGCATCTTTCTCTTTTGCAAGTTTCAGTGCAAGCTCCCATGCCTTTGGATCTTCCGGGTTTGGATATGCAACAGTAGGGAAATTACCGTCTGCAATTGCCTGCTGTGGCTCAACATATACATTCTCAAATCCAAGATCTTTTAACACTCTCTGAACTGGAAGTAATCCGGTACCATGAAGTGGTGTGTATACGATCTTGATATCTTTTGCAACTTCTTTGATAACTTCCGGATGGATGGACTGTTTTCTTAAAGCATCAAAATACTTCTCGTCCACATCATCACCGATCACATTGTAAAGACCTGCTGCAACTGCTGCGTCTTTATCCATTGTCTTAACCATGTCAAAAGAAGTAACTTTTGCAACTTCTGCAAGAATATTTCCATCATGAGGAGGTGTAATCTGTGCGCCATCCTCCCAGTATACTTTGTATCCATTGTATTCACGAGGATTGTGGCTTGCAGTAATTACGATACCTGCAATACATCCAAGTTCACGAACAGCAAAAGATAATTCCGGTGTCGGGCGAAGGCTTGGGAATACATATGCTTTGATTCCGTTTGCAGCAAGGCAAAGAGCTGCTTCTTCTGTAAACTCCGGTGACATACGTCTTGAATCATGTGCAATTGCAACACCTTTATTCTGTCCGTTCTGGGAAATAATATAATTAGCCAGTCCCTGTGTTGCCTGACGTACTGTATAGATGTTCATACGGTTTGTTCCTGCACCGATAACACCTCTTAATCCACCGGTACCGAACTCTAATGTACGATAAAAACGATCTTCGATCTCAGCTTTGTCATCTGCGATTGCAGCAAGCTCAGCCTTTGTCTCCTCATCAAAGTATGGATCAGTACACCATTTCTGATATTCTTTCATAAAATCCATGGTTATTATTCCTCCTAATATCACTGTTTAATATCCAATAGTCAAACCAGTTCCGTTCCTTCCTACCATTAAAGAACATATACATAATTTGCGATTGTCTACCATATTTTTCATCTTATTCTAGCACAACAACTTCTGTTTGAAAAGTTTTTCTATAGAGAAGATTTTATTAAGATTTTCTTATATCCAAAATATGATATAATATAGTGAATATTTTTTTAGAAAGTGAGAGCCTAATCCATGAAGCTTCCAGGATACTATTCCTCCGGAGAATTTGCCCGGATGGCAAATGTCACCGTCCGTACCATACGCTATTATGACAAACAGAATATTTTAAAGCCTTCCTATGTTAATGAGGCAACCGGCGCACGTTACTACACAGATGCAGACCTGGTGCAGCTCCAGCAGATTTTGCTTTTAAAATATCTTGGTTTCTCACTGGATGACATCAAAGAACTGACGATTGAAGATGCTGACTACCATATTCTCCGGAATCAGCTGGATCTTCAGCTTACCCTTATTCAGGATAAGATCGAACAGATGCAGCTCGTCCAGAAGGCCATCGAAGATACGACTGCCGCCATCGATCAGAATCAGAATATCAACTGGAAGCAGATGCTTGATCTGATCCATCTGACCGGCATGGAAAATTCCTTAAAAAGCCAGTACCAGAATGCCAGCAATATTACTTCACGCATCCGTCTCCACAACCTGTATTCCCAGAATAAAAAGGGATGGTTCCCATGGGTATTTGAGCAGTGTCAGATTCAGCCCGGAATGCACATATTGGAAATCGGATGTGGAAATGGTTCTCTCTGGTCGGAAAATGCTTCTCTCATCCCGAAAAAAGACATCCAGATCGTTCTCTCCGACATATCAAGAGGTATGATACGTGATGCCAGACGAATGCTTTTACCACATTCGGGACATAACATATCCAGGGATGCCCGATTCAGTTTTCAGGTTTTTCCCGCCGATCATATTCCATATGAAGAAAACACCTTTGATCTGGTCATTGCAAACCATGTTCTTTTTTACTGTGAAGACATTCCTGCTGTATGCGAAGAAATCTGGCGTGTGCTGAAACCATCGGGAAGATTTCTCTGCAGCACATATGGAAGCCACCATATGAAAGAGATCACAGATCTTGTGCAGGAATTCGACAGCAGGATTGTTCTCTCCGGGGACAAACTGTATGACCAGTTTGGTCTGGAAAACGGAGCCGAAATCCTGCATCCTTTTTTCCATAATATTGAGATACAGACATATCCGGATGAACTGATCGTGGATTCTGCGGAGCCTCTGATCGAGTATATCCTGTCCTGCCATGGCAACCAGAACCAGTATCTCCTTGACCGGTATAAAGATTTCCGGACTTTTGTGGAGAAGAAAACAACACATGGATTTCACATTACAAAAGAGGCCGGAATCTTTCTCACTGTCAAATAAAAATTAAGATTTTATGAAAAATAACATTTTTTGCTTGCAGGTGACGTAACGTCATCTGTTATAGTAAGTACATCGGAGCAATCCGCAACTGACAACATTCGTTAAAAAGGAGGTTTTATCTTGAAAGGAATTATTCTTGCAGGCGGTTCAGGTACACGCCTTTACCCACTGACGATGGTAACATCCAAACAGTTATTACCAATCTATGACAAACCAATGATCTACTATCCATTGTCTGTTCTTATGAACGCAGGCATCCGCGATATCCTGATCATTTCGACCCCACAGGATACCCCTAGATTTAAGGAGCTTTTAGGAGACGGACATCAGTATGGTGTTAACCTTACTTACGCCGTACAGCCAAGTCCGGACGGACTCGCACAGGCTTTCGTAATCGGTAAAGATTTTATCGGAAACGACAGCGTAGCCATGGTACTCGGTGATAATATCTTTGCAGGACATGGTCTGAAGAAGAGATTAAAAGCTGCTGTTGAGAATGCAGAATCCGGAAAGGGTGCAACCGTATTCGGATATTATGTAGACGATCCGGAGCGTTTCGGTATCGTAGAATTCGATGCAAACGGCAAAGCCATCTCCATTGAAGAGAAACCGGAAAAACCAAAGAGCAACTACTGTGTAACCGGTCTGTATTTCTACGACAACCGTGTCGTTGATTATGCAAAAGACTTAAAACCAAGTGCGCGTGGCGAGCTGGAGATCACAGATCTGAACCGTATTTACCTTGAGAACGGGGATCTGAACGTTGAACTGCTTGGACAGGGATTCACCTGGCTTGATACCGGAACACATGAAAGTCTTGTAGAGGCAACCAACTTTGTAAAAACCGTGGAAACCCACCAGCACAGAAAGATCGCATGCCTGGAAGAGATTGCTTACTTAAATGGCTGGATCACCAAAGACGACGTACTGAAAGTTTATGAAGTATTAAAGAAAAACCAGTATGGACAGTACTTAAAGGACGTATTAGACGGAAAATTCCTTGATGTCCTTCACTAATTAATTAACCCTACGAAAAAATTATATTATTATCTATTTAAAGGAGAATCATTATGACAATCATCGTAACAGGTGGAGCTGGATTCATCGGCTCAAACTTCGTATTTCACATGTTAAACAAATACCCTGACTACCGTATCGTATGTCTGGACTGCCTGACTTATGCAGGTAACTTATCTACATTAGCTCCAGTTATGGACAACCCGAACTTCCGCTTTGTAAAAGAAAGCATCACAGACCGTAAAGCTGTTTACAAATTATTCGAAGAAGAAAAACCAGACATGGTCGTAAACTTTGCAGCTGAAAGCCATGTTGACCGTTCTATCGAAAATCCACAGATTTTCTTAGACACCAACATCATCGGAACTTCTGTACTGATGGATGCATGCCGCAAATACGGTATCCAGAGATATCATCAGGTATCTACTGACGAAGTATACGGAGATCTTCCACTCGACAGACCTGACTTATTCTTCACAGAAGATACTCCAATCCATACAAGCAGCCCATACAGCTCATCCAAAGCAGGTGCCGATCTTTTAGTACTGGCTTACCACAGAACTTATGGACTTCCTGTAACCATCAGCCGTTGCTCAAACAACTACGGACCATATCACTTCCCTGAGAAACTGATTCCACTGATGATTGCCAACGCATTAAACGATAAACCACTTCCTGTATATGGAGAAGGCTTAAACGTACGTGACTGGTTATACGTTGAGGATCACTGCAAAGCTATCGATCTGATCATTCACAAAGGCCGTGTTGGTGAAGTATACAATGTCGGTGGACACAACGAGAAAACAAACATTGAAATCGTTAAGATCATCTGTAAAGAATTAGGTAAACCAGAAAGCCTTATCACACATGTTGCTGACCGTAAAGGCCACGATATGCGTTATGCAATCGATCCAACCAAGATCCACAATGAACTTGGATGGTTACCAGAAACCAAATTCGAAGATGGTATCAAGAAGACCATCAAATGGTATCTTGAGCATAAAGAATGGTGGGAAACCATCATCTCCGGTGAATACCAGAATTATTATGAAAAAATGTACGGAAATCGCTAATCACTCTTTTTCCAAAAAGGAGACAATCAATGAAAGTATTTGTAACAGGTGTCGCTGGTCAGTTAGGCCACGATGTAATCAATGAATTAATGAAACGTACTGCAGAAGGAAAAGGCAGCTTCTCCTGCATCGGATCTGATCTGGCTCCGGAATACAATGGTGCCCAGGACGGTACTGCTGTCACAAAAACACCATACGTTTCTCTGGATATCACAGATACTGCTGCTGTTGACCGTGTTTTAGCCGAAGCTGCACCGGATGTTGTCATCCACTGTGCAGCCTGGACAGCGGTTGATCTCGCTGAAGACGATGACAAAAAAGAAAAGGTACGTATGGTAAATACTGTAGGTACTGAAAATTTTGCCAAAGCAGTAAAGAAATTAGATCAGAGTCAGCCAAACGGATGCAAAATGATGTATATCTCTACCGACTATGTATTCAACGGTCAGGGAACTACCCCATGGGAACCGGACTGCAAAGATTATGCACCATTAAATGTATATGGTGAAACAAAGCTTGCCGGCGAACTTGCCGTATCGGGGAATCTGGAAAAATATTTCATCGTACGTATCGCATGGGTATTTGGAAAGAACGGAAAGAACTTTATCAAAACAATGTTAAATGTCGGCAAAACACACGATAAACTTACCGTTGTCGATGACCAGATTGGAACTCCGACATATACCTTTGACCTTGCAAAACTGTTATGTGACATGATCGTAACGGACAAATACGGTTATTATCATGCAACCAACTCCGAAGTAACTGATGCTGGTAACACAGGCTGCAAGACCGGATATATCAGCTGGTATGATTTTACCAAAGAGATCTTTCGTCAGGCTGTTGCCCAGGGTCATAGCGAATATTCCGAAGACCGTCTTACTGTAACACCGGTCACAACTGCTGAATATGGAATTTCCAAGGCTGCAAGACCTTTTAACAGCCGGCTGGACAAAAAGAAACTGGAAGAAAACGGATTCACTCCACTTCCTACCTGGCAGGATGCCGTTGAACGTTATTTGAAAGAACTTGATTTTTAAAAGATTATCATTAAGAAAGAAGGATTATCGTCATGGGACAGATTACAGTTGAAAAAAATGTTGGTGGAATCGAAGGATTATGCGTAATCACACCAGCAGTTCATGGAGATGCAAGAGGATACTTCATGGAGACTTACAATAAAAACGATATGGTAGAAGCAGGACTTGATATGGAATTCGTTCAGGATAACCAGTCCTCTTCCACCAAAGGCGTACTTCGTGGATTACATTTCCAGAAACAGTTTCCACAGGGTAAATTAGTACGTGTTGTAAAAGGAAGCGTATTCGATGTAGCTGTTGATCTCCGTGGTGACTCCAAAACATATGGAAAATGGTTTGGTGTAGAACTTACCGAAGAAAACAAGAAACAGTTCTATATTCCGGAAGGATTTGCACATGGCTTCCTGGTATTATCTGATCTTGCAGAGTTCTGCTATAAATGTACTGATTTTTATCATCCGGGTGATGAAGGCGGAATGGCATGGAATGATCCGGAAATCGGAATCGAATGGCCACAGCTTGTTGGTGAGTACAAAGGTACTGCTTCCGGTGAAGGATATACTCTTTCCGACGGAACACCTTTAAACTTAAGTGACAAAGATCAGAAATGGGTTGGTCTGAAAGACACCTTTAAATTTTAATGTATGGCAAAACAGAAAAGTCTTAAACTGAATTATATCTATAATGTGAGTTATCAGGTGCTGAGCCTGATAACTCCTTTAATTACTACGCCTTATGTATCCAGAGTCCTCGGAGCTGATGGAATTGGTGATTACAGCTTTACGGCTTCTGTTGTCACTTACTTCTCCATGGTAGCTGTCCTTGGAACACTGACCTACGGCAACCGTGAGATTTCCTATCTTCAGGACGATCGTAAGGCAAGGAGCAAACTCTTCTGGGAGATTGAACTGCTCAGTTTTCTAAGCACCGGAATCTGTACCGCAGCTTATCTGATCTTTCTTCTATTCTGTGACCGAAGCCGTTTTTCGCTTTATGCAATCCAGACAATCAGTATCGTCTGCGTTGCTTTCGATATTGCCTGGCTTCTTCAGGGAATGGAAGAATTTGGAAAAGTCATGTTTCGGAATATGCTGTTTAAAGTGATCAATATTGTATTTATTTTTACTGCAGTCCGGGACAAAGATGATCTCTTCCTCTATGTTGCCGGAATGGTTCTGCTTGCTCTTGCAAGCAATTTATCGATCTGGTTTTATCTGCCACAATACATTGACCGCCCTGTATGGAAAGAGCTTCACCCAATGCGGCATCTGAAACCGACGCTGGCTTTGTTCATTCCATCCGTTGCAATGTCAATTTATACTGTATTCGATAAGACAATGATCGGCCTTTTCTCCAATAACTTCGAAAACGGATACTACGAACAGGCGCTTAAGATCTCCAAAACCGCGCTGACTCTGGTCACAGCGCTTGGTGCTGTCATGATTCCCCGCATGGGTTATTATTTCAATCAGAAAAACATGGATAAAGTTAAGGAACTGACTTATCAGAGTTATAATTTTGTCTGGTTTCTCGGTGTGCCATTAAGCTTTGGACTGATCGGCATCTCACAGAATCTGGTTCCATGGTTCTATGGAAAAGGCTATGATAAGATCAACGTGCTGCTTCCAATTCTCGGTCTTCTGATCATTATCATTGGTCTCAGCAACGTCACCGGTATCCAGTATTTTGTTACGACCAAGCGGGAACGTCTTCTGACAGCTACCGTTATTATTGGAGCCGTAGTCAATTTTATCTGCAACCTGATCCTGATTCCAAAGCTGTATTCCATCGGAGCTTCTATCGCTTCCGTAGCTGCAGAAGCAGTGATCACGCTGACACAGCTGTATTTTATCCGGAATGAGCTTTCCTTTACCAGAATCATGGCACAATCCGTAAAATACCTGCTGGCAGGTGCATGCATGTTACTTGTGCTTTTCTTTGAAAATCACTATCTGAGTCCTTCTGTACTGCACTCCTGCATTATGATCTTCTCTGGTGCAATCGTATACTTTATTGCACTTTTCATTTTGAAAGATCAGTTCTTTTTTGCCTATGCCAAACAGGTATTGCAGAAATTACGCCATAAATAAAAGACTCTAAAACAAAAGGTGGATGATCAAGACATCCACCTTTTCTTTGCTCTTTTTACGTTTTAAGCTTCTTTATTTTCTTTCTTTCGCTCTTTACTCTCAATAAAAAACATTCCAGCTCCGGTCAAAGCTGTCGCAATCAGCCAGAAAGCAAGAACATTATTGTCCATCGTATCCGGGCTCTTTACTTTTGATGTATCCGGAGTATCTTTTCCCGCATTATTTTCTGCTTTGTTTTGTGAATTATTTTCTAAGTTATTTTTCGAATTCTCACCGGAATTCTTCGATGTATTCTCATCTGCATTCATGTCTGAATTGTGATTCGTGCCAGTTCCGCTGCCAGGTTCTGTACTCTCTCCTGTTCCAGAACCTCCCGAACTTCCGGACTTGTCCGTATCGAGATACGCAACTGCATAGGTTGAAAACTTATCCGTTGTAAATGAAATGGTTTTTGTATCAGCATGAAAATCAGAAGGGATCACTTCCGCCTTTCCATCATGGATACGAATCACCTCATAAGTTCTTGTCTTCGTTGCATCTTTGGATATCAACTCATCCGGCAATGCTGTTACACCTGTAAACTCTGTATGTGGTTCATGGATCAAACGGTTCGATCCGGCAATCTCGTTTCCGTTATTGTCGAGCATTCTCATACCAACTGAAATATCCAGATATAATCCAATTTTCTGGTCTTTCTTCCGTATCGCATCAATCAGCTTCTGATCTGTTTCTCCAACAGAATCTGTTATATTATTGATATTAGAATAGATCTGAACCGATGCCCCATTGGCAATCCAGTTCTTTTCCTCCGTTGTAAACACATGCGCATTCAGATTCTCGATCAGTTTCTTATTGTCAACTGTCAGATCTGCACCCAAAAGATTCTCTCCTACCTGTGTTTTCCCGTATACCGCATTAATCGAACTGCTTTCTGGTAACGCAAGCTTTGCAATCACTTTATTCAGCTGCACCGTATCTACAGCAGTTCCATACTGAATCGTAACCGTTGCGGTAATATTACCATCTGCGTCTATCGTTGCATCAACCTTATTCCATTCTCCTACAGTGATTGTAACGTCTGTAATTCCTGCTTTGGTCAATGAGTCAGATATTTTTCCCTGTGTCCCCTCTCTGGTCAGACTGTTGCTTCCAATTATGTCGTTCAGACTGTCTGTTACTGCTTTCTTTGCATCTGCAACCATTTCTGCATCATTCATTGCATTGTTGGAAGTAAATGCTTTGATACAGTAATTGCCTTCTGGCTCTGCATTATATCTGTTATATGCATAATAAAAACTCTTATTATTCCCCCTACTTACCTTCCTTTCCCAGACCATTTTATCACCATTTGCCATAGAAGTGGCCTGTTCCTGGTCAATTGCTGATTGATCACAGGTCACAACAACAGAAAATGTGGTTCCCGGTGTAAGTCTTACTGAATTCTGAAGTGGAATCGTGTATATTCCTGCATATGTTGTTGTTCCGCTTGTCGTAGCAGTCTCCTGTTTCATTCCGCTTGTAGGATCCTCTGCATCCTGCAGATCGGTATAAATTTCAATCGTGTAACCTACACCTGTCTCATGGGTCATTGATAGCGAAACTGCTTTTAAAAGTTCCGATTCAACGCCATGTTTCTGTTGAACCGTAAAAACATTTGCGACTTTTTCCTTTGAACATTTATATGTCTCAATTCCCCCATCCAGCTGATAGTTATTGTCATATCCATCATTCGCATTAAAGTCAAATACCCACGCTGCATTCATCAGGGATGCATTCTCATAAGACATCCAGAAGTAGCTGCACTGAAATCCCCAGCTGTTTCGGATCAGCCATGCACCATTGTTCTGCGGCTTTGTTTCTCCTATAAAATTCGCCTTTGAATAATTGTCATCCCAGCCAACGATCATAATAGCATGACCGCCTCCTGTTTTTGCAGGATCATAATACGCCGGATAAGTACTGGTATTATAATTCATATTGTCATCATTATGATAATACATCGCCCCAACAGCACCATGCTGCATAATCTGTGTCTTTACCTCATTGGAATTCGCCTTAATATTAATATCATATGCATTCTCCAGATGTGCTTTATTATATCCGTATGCATATTCCTCCGGCAACCCCTTTGTTAATGTATCAGCTGCCTTATCATATGGAACGTTCGATTCGTCTACTGCACCGATCCACTGACTGAGTCTTCTTGAGGCATATTCAAAATTGCCTCCACGATTCAGATAATTTGTATCCGTATTTTCATTATAATATTGAGCCGAATCACCTTCTGTTCCACCTAATGGATCCTGCACAAAATTATACGTAAAATACGCCAGTTGAAGTTCACTGAAATCAACATTCCTGTTTGCAGTTCCATCATTGATCAGATCAAACTCCGCAAGTCCCATAGATGCAAATGCCCAACAGGTTCCATATGGATTCTGATTTCTGTTGTCCGGATACTTCTCCTTCATCGCCTCTATATCAGTCGGAAACGCAGATGGTATTGCAGCTGCTGCTCTTGCCATCGGCATATATACCGGAGTGTTCTGATCGAGATCACTCTCGATATATCCACTGGCGTGTTCCTCCTGATTCACAGGTGCTTCTGTCTCCCCTTCTGCCTGTGCATACTGAACCGGTGACATCAAAAGTGTCACACCAAGTAACAGTGCTAATAATTTTTTTCCTTTCATTTTTCATACCTCATCATCTATATATGGTGAATTTGTACCAGTACTATTGTACCATGCGCAGAAAGGTTTTGTATACACCTAATTAAAAAACAGGTAAACAATCTGTAAAATTGCTTACCTGCTTCCTGTTCATTATGTGAAATTATATATTAATCAATGATCAGATTCTCTGATTTCATAACCTGAATCATCTGATCTACATAACGCTGGCAAAGTTCATCTGTTCCTGCTTCCACCATAACCCGGACAACCGGCTCTGTACCACTTTCACGCAGAAGAATTCGTCCGTTATCGCCAAGTGCTGCTGTAATCTTCTGTACCTCTTCCTGAACCTTTGGATTATTTACCGCTGTTGGCTTATCTGCCACACGCACGTTTTTCAGAAGCTGCGGGAACATCTGCATTCCTCTGCACAGCGTTCCAAGACTCTGTTTCTTCTCAAGGATTACTTCCATCAGCATAATTGCAGTGAGGATTCCATCCCCGGTTGTCGCGTGCTTGCTGAAAATAATATGACCTGACTGTTCTCCACCGAGTACATAACCATTTGCCACCATGGCCTCATTCACATATTTATCTCCGACAGTCGTTACACATACATTGATATCTTCTCGCTTCATTGCCTTGAATAAACCAAGGTTTGACATGATCGTTGCAACAACGGTATTATTCTGAAGCTTTCCACATTCTTTCAGATACTTGCCACATACATAAAGGACATAGTCTCCATGTACTTCCATTCCGTTCTCGTCAACAGCGATACAACGGTCCGCATCACCATCAAAAGCAAATCCGCAGTCCAGATTCTTTTCTCTTACCAGCTTCTGAAGATTCTCAATATGCGTCGATCCGCAGGCCATGTTAATGTTTGTTCCGTCCGGCTCATTACCAACTACGTATGTCTTAGCACCAAGTGCATCAAACACGCTCTTAGCAATGCTGAATGAACTACCATTCGCGCAGTCCAGTCCGATTCTCATACCATCATAAGATCTGGTAGCCAGAGAAATAAGATAGCCTACATAACGGTTTCTTCCAATCGCATAATCCTTGGCTACGCCAACTTTATCCTGAAATGAAAATGGCAGCTCGCCCATCTCACCATCAATGTATTTCTCCATTGCAGCTTCTACATCTGCTGAGATCTTATGTCCATTTCCATCCATTACTTTGATTCCGTTATCATAGAATGGATTATGGCTTGCCGATACCATGATTCCACAGTCAAAATTCTCTGTACGCACAACATAAGCAACACTCGGAGTTGTAGTTACATGAAGCAGATATGCATCTGCACCGGATGCAGTAATTCCTGCAACCAGAGCGTACTCAAACATGTAGCTGCTCCTTCTTGTATCCTTACCAATCACAATGCGGCCTTTATGGTTCTGGTTGTAATACCATCCGAGGTAACGTCCAATCTTGTATGCATGATCAGCTGTTAAGACTTTATTTGCCTCACCACGAAATCCGTCTGTTCCAAAATACTTACCCATGAATCTTATCCTCTTTTCATTTATTGCATAATTTTATTCAGCATCCGCCTTCTATCTACTATTGTGCTGCTACATCCTCATCTGTCAGCGTATCACCGGAGAATACCTTGTTGATCAGTTCTTTTGCATGATCAACCGTATCCTGGTTCGGCTCCATAACATAAAGCTGCTGCCCCGGTGCGGAATACGTATAATTGGAAGAATTCTCGCCGGTTACTGCATAAGACTTTACGTTCCATGAAGAACTATCTGATAACTGCATTTTTACAAGATTACCAAGATCATCCTGACTCAGATCCATCACAAACATGCCTTCCATACTGTCCATGATATCTCCGTAATGCTTCAGAATCGTCGTTCCAGAAGAAGCCTTCTGAATAATCGCACTGATCACAGCCATCTGATGACGACCACGTGCATTATCACCATCTGCAAAATGATGACGTTCTCTTACATAAGAGAGCGCTTCCTTACCGTTCATCGTGTTGATTCCCTCACTGAACGAATATCCGTCATCGGTAGTCACAGCCTGATCCACATCCACATCCACACCGTCGATTGCATCGATCATCGTCTCAAATCCGGTAAAATTAATCTGCATATAATAATCTACCGGCGTATCATATAACATGGAAAGCGTGTCCATCGAACACTGTACCCCATAGATTCCTGCATGTGTCAGCTTATCCTTTGCACCACCGGAAACTGAAGTCTGTACATAATAATCACGTGGTGTATTCAAAAGCAATACCTGCTTTGTCTCCGGATTCACAATCGCAAGCAGGTTTACGTCACTTCGGCTTGTTGCCAGCTTATCACTTCTTGTATCAGATCCACTGATATATACGACAAATGGATCTTTCGTCACTTTTACATCTCGTTTTTCGTCCTCGTCCACTTTAATACGGTATGTGTACACAATTCTGGTATCATCCGAGAAATTCTGATAAGCTTCCTGATCTTCCAGAATGGATGCATAGGCTTCATTCAGAATCATTGCATCGGTCTGTCCACTGTATAAAGCATCTACCATTGTATTCACAGAATCATAATTCTCTGTTGCAACTTCCTTGCCCAATTTGTCATTGATATCATTTAAGGCTGCCTGTGTGTTCTCTGCATCATAAGAATCTGTCATTCCAAAAGTGCTGTCTGTAAGATCATTAATCGACTGTGCCGGTGAATCTTTCATAACATATACACCGATCTCAATATACTGTCCATCTTCGTTTGTGATCGCTCCAAACGCATCATTTACTTTTGCCATCACATAAGTTAACAGACCGCAGATCAGGATCATGATCACTGCAAGGATCATTGCAATCTTACGATGTTTTTTCAACCGTTTCTTCTGTGAAATCTTCTCTCCCGTTTTCTTATCATTCTTCTTTTTCGGTTTCACAAAAAACAGAACCGTAGTTACGGCCTGTAAAATAACAAGAATCGCGATTCCAACAATCAATATCACATTTGGAATCATATTGGATTGGATCATTTCATATACTGCGGCGATTTCAACGACTGCCTGAAGCAGGATCACCAGGCTGCCAAGCAGATACAAAATCTTTTTTGTTGTCTTTGTCATGATGTAAGGTACCTCTTTCTCTTCTGCTGTTATTTCTGTGTTCTCTGCGGATTATCCGGATCTAAAGATGCCATTGTCATCCCAGTATCCGTTCTGTGCTTTGCGGCTCTTGATGCACGGCTGATACCGCTTTCACGCTTCGCACTCTCCTGCATGAACAACTCACTCTTTGTCAGTTCAGGTTTCGGTGCTGTAGCAGTCTGCATCGGCGGACTTGAACTGGAGCTTTCCTCCAGATCTTCCTCCTCGTAATATTTACCGTAATATTTGCCATAGTATCTGCCATAATAGCGTCCCTGTTTCTTATAGTCCACTTTGTTCAACACTACGCCAAGTATTTTACACCCACTATTTGCAAGCTGTTCTTTTACCCCCTGTGCATAGCGGTATTTAATCTCGCCAGATTTCATAACAAGGATTGCACCATCCGATACCCTCGCAAGAATTGCTGCATCTACCACAAGTCCAAGCGGTGGTGCATCAATAATAATATAATCATAGTTATTCCGCATGATCTGGAGTGTTTTATCCAGAAGCGGATTCGACAATAATTCTGCCGGGTTCGGCGGGATGACATTGCCTGCCAGGATCAGATTCAATCCCCGGATATTCGTCGTGAGCAGTACCTCTGCAATCGATGCCTGCCCTGCAAGGAAATGTGCAAGTCCTTTTTTATGAATTCCACCTTCCACATTGGTTGCCATAACTGATTTACGAAGATCCGCATCAATCAGTACAACTTTTTTATGAAGGTCAGCAAGTGCAATCGCAAGATTCATCGATGTTGTGCTTTTTCCCTCTCCACCAATGCAGCTTGTCATTACAATGACTTTCGTATCACTTCCGCTAAACTGGATATTCGTACGCAAAACTTTCATCTCTTCGTTCACTTCATAAGAAAGTTCCCGGTTTTTGATGATTATTTTATTTTCATTGAAATCATATTCCTGACTATTCATTCCAGGTATCATCCTTTCCGATCCAGTGCATAGGACTTATTCTTCTAACCAACTCTCTTCTTTCGTCCATGCCCTCTGCTATGGCCTTTACTGCGGCCTCTGCCTCTGCTGCGCCGTCCGCTGCTTTCTTCCTGATTCAACGGAATTGCTGCAAGTGTTGTTAATCCGAGATATTTTGTAACATCATCACGATCCACAATCGTATCATCCATCAAGGTACGCGTCAGTACAAAAATTGCCGCAAATAGTAATCCCACCATAGCCCCAACTGCAGTATTCTTTACAGTATTCGGGCTGACAGGACTGTCCGGCGTAACAGCACTGTCTGCAACACTAGGTTTATCTGTCATCATAACTTCTGCAATCCGTTTTGCCGTTGCCTCTGACATCGCATTTGCAATATCCTTTGCCAGAACCGGATCCGGATTCCTTACGATAATCTTCAGAATCTGTGTACCACTTGGATTCGTTACGGTTATATTCTTACTCAACTGTTCATATGTCGTATCCAGATTCAGTTCATTAATTACATTCTCAACTACAGTTCTTGTCGTTGCCAGTGTCTCAAAATCTACTGTAAGCTGCTGTCCGACCTGCACATCCAGATAAGAAGAGATACTTGTGCTTTTAGACAGAATATAAATCATTGATGTTGCTTCATACTGTGGTGTTACAAGAAGTTTTGTTCCTCCATATGCTACAGATGCCCCAAGTATCATGCACAAAATCAATGCCCATGCATTCTTTAATAATACATGAAACAACTCTAAAAGATCAATTTCAATTTCATCATCCTTGATCTGTTCCTTCAAGTTTCTTCTCCTTTCTGTCTACCGTGCTTTCTTTATCGTTTTAAGGCTCTACCGCCTGTGTGTCCTCTTGTGTATCCAGCTGCTGCGTGTCTTCAGATGTGTTCTCAGTCTGATTCTCCTGATCCTGTGAATCTTTCACATTTTCATCTTCGTTCTTTGCGTCAGCATCTTTCCTGGAATCTTCTGTTTTTCTACTTCCCGTCTTACAGGATAACACCTGTGAAACTCTGCTCACATTACTGTTTCTATCCAAAGCAACATACGTCACCTTTGCCCTTGTTCCATCCTCAGATACTCTGACACTGTCCACAAACAACGTATTGGAAACATCTCCGTCCTTTTTATCCATAGCTGTAACATTGGATAAAAGGTCTTTGTCATCCGGATTTCCATAATAAGTCGGGACATTAGCAGTAAACTCAATCACTGGTCCTTCATTATCTCTGGCAACTCTTAAAAAGACACATCCGGCTACAGCGGCTGCTGTAAGCAATGCAATCAAAATTCCCAATCTTTTACCCATAATGCTTTCTCCTCTGTTATAACTCCTTATTACTTACCATCCGCTGTGGATTATTCTGAAGGATTCTCTCCATATATTCCCGGCCGTGTATCTTCTTCAGATACTCCGCACATTTGAGCATCCGCGGTCTGCGGTCTGTAATATTATGTGCATCAGAACCAACAAAGTCAATCAGGTCCTGCTTTACAAGTTTATGTACAAACCGCTTTGCCTGAAAACCACATTCACCGGAAAACGTGCCGGCATTGACCTGGATATAAGCCCCCATGTCGACCAGTTCTTCCACACGCTCTGTATGACCAAGCAGTGCTCCGCACCGTTCCACATGTGCAGCAATCGGCCGGTATTGTGCAGCAATTAATGTCCTCAGGCAATTATATATCAGATCATATGTATCATTCATTGAAAATTCAATCAATACATAAGAAGTGTCTGCCATTGTATGTACGCGCCCTTCCTGCAGCCATAAAAGCAGATCCGGATGATAATGTACTTCATTTCCAAGATAAATCTTCATTTCAGGTCTGACCTGCCCTGCAATCTCCCGTACTCTGACATAACCACGGTCAATATCTTCTCTGGATGTGGTAAAATACGGTTTTCGATAATGCGGGGTCAATATGATCTGTCGTATTCCTTCTTCATATGCTATCTGAAGCATCTGGCTGGTCATCTCATCCGATGCCGCCCCATCATCAACTTTCGGCATATAATGACTATGTACATCAAAAAAATCCGGCATAAACGCTCCTTATCTGTCATCTGTAACTTGCCCTGCTTTTCCTGCAAGGCATTCTAAATAATTGTACAATGATTCATATAAAAAAGCAACCGCGCCTTACTGGTTTTCCAGCACCCCAATGACCAGATAACGATGCTCCGTCTCATTTCCGATACAGGTACTTAATGTAAGAAGTCTGCTCTGTGTCGTTACCTCCACATCCTTATCAATGATGCTTCTGCTGTCCGAATTACTATATACCGAATCCAAAAACTGCTGTTTTCCCTCGTCGGTATTCAGGTCATATTTGTACGGAATCAGATCATTGCTGTATACTACCGCAGCAAAAATCTTATAGGTCAGTTTCTGATCTGGTGTATAGATTATCATCTCCGGATGATCGGTCCAGTAAGATGCATCCCTGTAATTCTTAAGTCCACCAAAAATGGAGCCGTCTTTCATATCATGGCCATAAAGAATCGTATTAAAATCCTGAAAATCTTTTCCGTTATAGGAAGCCTGCGAATAAATCGAACCCGGAAGTCCACTGTTTCCCTCAACAGTAACATTCAGGTAATAGTCATCGTCTCCTTCCTTGCGCAAAACAGGATATGCAACCTGTGTCCCAGGAATCTCGATCCATGCATAAATATCCGGATTCACATCCCAGAGTGCATTAAAATCAATCGTGCTCTGTTCTTCGGTCTCTGTTGTCACATCTGATATCTTCTGTTCTGTCTGCGTTTTCTGTACTTCCGATGCCAGATTGTCATAAACCTTTTCATTCTGTTTCTGTGTCAGATAATGTCTTCCGATAAAAATAAGACATATCAATATAATTACAACCAAAATTCCACTTACTATCAGACTTGTTTTCTTTTTCATAACTCCAAACTCCTATTCCACTTTCTCGTAACAAAGTTCTATTATCATACGTGTCAGCGCATCATCATCCACATAATACTCTTCCGGAGTGTCATCCCCGGTCGAAACTCTTTCTCCCGGAATCGTCAGCGTTTCATCATTCAATGAACAGTTCATCAAGCTCTTTATCTCATCCACATCCATATCAGTAGTCAGATAATCCGATGTTTCATTTAAAAATGTCTGGACATCGGCAGCACCCATTTTCAACTGCGGAACCATCGCTTTTATGAACTGACTCTGTCTGTCCATTCGGTCCTCATTGCTGGCAAATGCCGTGGTATCTCTGGTTCTGACAAATTTCTTTGCCAGTTCCCCCTGGAGATTTACCATTGCCCCCTCAGAGAATGCCGGATCAATATACGTATAATCTTTCTGCATCGTAAGTGTTACGCCTCCAATCAGATTGGTAATATCAGCCACACCTTCTAACTGCATCGACAGATACGCATCGATTGGAATGTTATCCATCAGTTTTGAAACCGCTTTTTTTGTGAGCCAGCAGCTCTTCTTCTCACTGTCACCATATGCATATTGTAATGTAATCTGTTCATTCTGTGTCGAGAAATATTCTCCGTTCATTGTATAGATCTCAACATCCACCATGGTTTCCCTTGGAATTGCAAGCATCTGTGCTGTGTTGTCATCGGTATTTACCAGAAACAATATCATGCAATCCGATCTTCCCTCTGTTCCAACATGATCCGGATCCACTTCGTCCTGGTTCTTGTCGATACCCAGAAAAAGTATTGTTTTTAAATTTTTGCGATAGGTATACCGTTCTCCCTGATATGTAATTGAAGAATAGTCGGTTGCGCCCTGCCCATCCTCTGACACAACCGTCTGTGTCTCCGGTTCTTTGCGTACTACCGCCACGTTCTGTTTGTCTTTTTGATCAAGCACAAACACAACTGCAGCAAGTGCGATCGCAGCAACCGCCAAAATTCCTATTCCTATAATTCGTCCACTGTTCTTTTTCATATACTCTTTTGTCCGTCCCATTACTGAAAAAAAGGGGGAATCTCTCCCCCTTTTCATTCTCTCTATATTTTCAGATTACGCTCTGCGTCTTCTTGAAACTAATACAACACCTGCTGCTGCAATCACACAGATAACCATCACTACAGGAATCATTGCATTCTCTCCTGTTGCCGGAGAAATACCTGCTGCTGTTCCGGATGCGCTGCCGGAATTATTTACTGAAGAATTATTATTGGTATTGGTTGTACTGTTGTTCGTCGTACTGTTGTTATTCGTTGTATTATTATTGGTTGTGTTGTTATTAGTCGTGTTATTATTTGTAGTGTTATTCACAGTATCTCCACTATTGTCAGGTGTAGATCCTTCTACAAATAAGAATGGAGAACAGCTTGTCAGTCCATAAATGGTAACTGTACCATCGCCAGTACTTGAACTCTCTACCTTCCATGCACCATTCACATAATGTAATACAACAATGCTTGTTGATGCCTTCACTCCTGCGACCTGAACAGTTACGGTAACCGGATGCTCTGCAGATGCACCGTCTACAGTAATATCTGCTGCTCCTAATACCTTAGCTCCCTCTTTTACCAGTCCATCCTTTACCAGCTGATCTGCTGTAGGAATTGATACTCCAGATCCTACTGATTTCACGGTAACTGATGCTGCCTTGCCGTCAATTGTTGCTGTTGCGCCACTGTTGTTCACTATATCAGAATTCTCCGGGCTTGGTGCCGCAAATGCAGTACATGTCATGGAAAGAGCAGTTACTGCGGCCAGCACGAAAGTAACAAATTTCTTCATAAAAATGTCTCCTCCTTTAAATTACTATACGCACATAATATGTATTTATCATTCATAGAATAGCACTAAAGGGTGATATTGTCAATAAAAGCCTTCTGAGAACAAACACTCAGAAGGCTCTTATTATTTGCGAATTTTATGCTCTTTTTCTTCTCATAAATTCTGCTACGCTTACCAATGCAATTGCAACGATCAGAAGTGAAATTCCAGCCATGATTCCGGTATTATCTCCGGTATTCGGAGCTTTCACAGTCGGTGTTGTCTGCGCCTGAGGTGCCGGTGCAGGTGTTGCCGGTGTAGGTGCAGGTGAAAGATTTAATACCTTTGAAGATAGAACATAGTCACAGCAATGTTCAATCTTATAAGTTACCCATCCACCTTCTACTTTTGCCTCGCCAGCTTCTTCCAGTTTGCCAGTTGATGGATTGTAATAATACAGATAAGATGTTCCATCCGGAAGAGATGTACGTTCTTTTACTGTAGCTGTTCCAGGAAGTAATCCATCATGTGCAAAGTGAATTGTCTCAGTTGTTCCATCTGTTCCAGTTGCAGAAACTGCTGCAGTTACAGCATCCACTTTCGCTCCAGTCTCAATCTTGAATGAATTGATTACTGTTGAAGCATCTTTCAGTTCTGAACCGCTGAAACTCCAGCTGTAAAGTTCCTCACCATACGCATCCTGGAATGAGAATGTCACATCCTTAGATGGTAAAGTTGAAAGTGTTGTAAAGATATCTTTTAAGATTCCTGCATCCACTGTTGTAGCAGATTCATCCAGCTTCAGAGCTACCTTTGTATCTGTAGAACCTGTAAGAATTCCAGCAACCAGTTCCGGTTTGCATGTAATTGTTGTGGTTCCATCACTCAGGCTGTCTGCAACTGTTAAAGTAAAGAATGCAGTATATCCGCCATCTGTTGTTTTTGCAATCAGCTTTGTTGTTCCTTCGTTAACCGGATTAACCACACAGAACTCTGATGTTGTCAGATCTTTATTAATTGTTGCAACACTTTCATCCTCTACGCTCCAGATGATATCTTTCACTGTTGCGTCAGAAGGATTTACTGTGATCGGGAACTTATATGCTCCACCAGTTACAACTGGTACTTCTTCTGCTTCACCTAAAGAAATTGATGTTACTGGTACATAAGAAGCATCTACTTCTGTAGAAGCAGTAGCAGCAATGATCGATTTTGCATATGTGCTTAATTCTTTCTCAAAATCTTCACTCATGTCGATGATTGTACCGCCGGTCTTGCTTGTAAGATCAGCATAAACATCAGAAAGAGTAAGAGAGCCATAACCATCTCCCATGATATATCCTTCTGTTACATCATCCCATGTATCTGCATAACGATCTTTGTGTGTTACAACGGTTGTCTGGATGCCTTTCGCGCTCAGCTGTGCGATTGCGTCATTCATGTCCTTGTAACCCCATCTGTTTGCATTGTTATAAGCAGCATCTGTCAGAACAAATGCAAATTTAGCAGCATATCTGTTGAATGTCATAACACTGTCATTTGTTACATAACCAAGTGCATCTACAAGACTTTCCGGTGAATCGCCTCCACCATATGCCTCTAATTTTTCAATTTCAGCAACCATCTGTCCGGCATCATCATACCATACAGAATAATCCGGTGTCTTATGAACAACTGTGCTGTCGTCACCATCGCACTGGATATCTTTGTACTCAATCAGCGCAATTCTTGGAATCGCTCCACTTGCAGCAATCTCTTTTACGAATGCTGAAAGGTTTTCCTTTACGGTTTCAATGTCACCTGCCATTGAACCGGTTGTGTCAACGACCAGAGCAATATTTACATATTTTCCAGTACAGTCGACAGAAGCTTCTGTTCCAGTTGTCTCTTCAGCCATAACCGGAACTGCAGCCAGATTACCTGCCAGCAGGCATACCGCTGCAAGAAAAACTAATAATTTTCTCTTGAGTTTCATTTCATAACCTCCATTTTCCTTTTTTGTCACTAAAAGTATAGTTCTTTCGACACATGCTGTCAATGATTTTCGACTACAAATGAGGTTATTTTTCATTTTAGTTTTCCAGCTTCTTCAATATCTCGCCTTTTTTCGTGCCAGCAAGCAGTTCTTCATTATACTTGAAATACCGTTCGCACGGGTTTGCTGCAAGGAATACTGCGGCTTCTTTTCTCATCGTAAGCCCGGTCACAAACACCAGCATCTCCTGTCCTGCCGAGAATGCTGCTTCCATGAAATCAAATGCATGCTCCGTCTGTACTGACAACGCTTTTTTGCCTTCTGCTAATGTCTTTGTCTGCACGGAAAATCCACTTCTCGCGTGTTCAAAATAGTCTGACGCCTCCGGTGCATTCTCTTTTAAGAAGGCGATCAGCCGCTGACCTGCTTTCTTCTCATCCGGTGTAAGATATCCACTTTCTGCCCGCATCTGTTCGTCTTTTTCCACTTCTGAAAGAAGTTCTTCGTATATCCCTTTTCCATCTGTGGATAACTCTGTACTGCGATCCAGTCTGCTCTTGTAATCCTTTAAAAATGCATACCACTGATCCGTAACATGCTTCTCCCAATATATTGCAGAATAGCCATTTTCCAATCCATCTAAAAGAAGGTTCACCACACTCAGCCGCTCATCAAAATCTGCATGAAGCAGACGCGCATAAATCTCGGAAGGCACATCTCCGGAAAGAATACGGTCAATCCGATAATCGTCCTCGTATTTGCGATACAGCTCAAGATACGCACTGAAATCTTCAGTCACTTCCTCATTCCGGATGAATTCACGAACTACCTCCTCTGTTACCGGAAGTTGCAGTGCTTCATAGGTCTGCATCAGAGTGCTTAAGTCTTCCCAGCCTCTGGCTGTGACAAACTGCAATCCATCTACAGTATTTTCAATCCGATAGAAATTCTTCGGTCTCAGTTCCAGATAGCTTAAGATCGCACCATGGATATGCTGTGCGGCAGCATAAGATTTCCATACATCAAGATCAGCTTCAACATTCAGATAACGTACACGGTCCAGTGTTACCACATCAAATTCACGGACTGATTTGTTATATTCCGGGGGATTGCCCGCAGCTACAATAATCCATCCTTCCGGAATCGCCTGATTACCAAACGTCTTACACTGCAAAAACTGAAGCATTGCAGGTGTCAGCGTCTCTGATACGCAGTTGATCTCATCAATAAAAAGAATTCCTTCTTTCTGTCCATAATCCCGGATTCTTGCATAAACACTTGCAATGATCTCACTCATCGTATATTCCGTTACTGCATATGTTTTTCCGTCAAATTCTTCATGTTCAATCATCGGCAGTCCCACAGCGCTCTGTCTGGTATGATGCGTGATCGTGTATGACACCAGTCCAATCCTGCATTCCCTTGCGATCTGCTCCATGATCTGTGTTTTTCCAATTCCCGGAGGTCCCATCAGAAGGACTGGTCTCTGGCGGATGGATGGAATGCGGTATGCACCGCTTTCATCCTTCAATAGATATGCCTGCACGGTATGTCTGATTTCTTCTTTTGCCTGTCTGATATTCATATACTCTCTCTCTTTTCTATGTCCTATTTAGGCAATTGCAAAACTAGGGAATCTACATTAAGCAAATGCCTAATATGTATAAATGTATATACTGCTTGAAAGAACATTTTGAGATTTCAAACAGTATTTGTTCAAGCTTTCTAACGGTTAGGAAAATATTTACTGTTTAAAAGAACGTTTTAGGGATTTTAAGCAGTATTTATTTAAACCTTCTAACAATTTGAATGAATATTTACTGTTTAAAAAATCGTTTTGATGATTTCAAGCAGTATTTCTTTAAGCTTTCCATTCATTTTAAAATATATATACTGTTTCAATCGCCAAACTGGAGATCTAAGCAGTAAAATCGATAAATCCCAGCTATGCACAACTAGCGCATATAAGTTTTTCGCAATTGCCTATATGTGGCTCTGTTTAGCTGTGTGGCTCTGCTTAGCTGCATGGACTCCGGTTTTCTTTTGCATAGCGCAGTTCTTCTTTCTCGATTGCCAGCTGCATTGCCCACGCCGGAACCTTTTCTTTATCATAATCTCCTAGGAAAAGAAATGCCGTCTTATATGGTGGCTGCTTCTTCGGGTAGATTCCATTTCCATCCGTAAAATATAAGAGTCCTCCCGGATCTTTCAATTTCCCTGTGGATACCAGTTCATTAACATATGTAAATGCCGGGCGAAAGTCTGTATTTCCACCTCCACAAAGTGAAAACTGCTGAAGTAACGCTTCCATCTGTGTCTCTGACGTAACCTCCACATCCTGTCTCACCGCATCGTCACACTGAATAATGTGCACCCGATTATTGCGGAAAAACGCCTCTTTTTCTTTCAGAATCGTAAATGTCTCCTGCAAAAAACCTTCCACCAGTTCTCCACTGGTAGAATAACTGGTATCAATCACAATCACAAGTTCCCGGATTCTTTGTTCTTCTTTTGTCTCTAATGGTTCCACAAGTGGGATATTCCCATAATGCTCCAATCCATATGTATAATAAGTCAGGTCAAATTCTTCCATATTCAGATGAAGTTCTTCCTGCCTTCTTGTGAATTTCTTCAGGAAATCTCCATAACTTTTCCGGCCTTTATTGACAGCTGCATTTCGGAGCAGAACCTTTGTTGCTTCGTCCGGGTCATTTCCTTTCTGTTCTTTCTTCATCTGCATCTGTCTTGCAATCTTCTGCCACTTCTTCTGATTCTGGTTCTCCTGCTGCATCTGCGGCCTTTGTTTTACATCCTTCTCCTCAGGCCAGTATCTGTGGTCATCCACATGGAATTCCAGAATCAGTTCCTCTATCGAAAACTTTTTTGTCTCAAGAAGATATTCATAAATTTCCGCGGCTGACACCAGCTTTTCTTTTTCCATAACCTGATACAATCTCTGTCTCTGCCATCCAAGTATCCTTTTTGTACAAGGCTTATTCAGGTTGTCGATCACCGATTCCACTGCAATATCGCACGACAGATTCCACAATCTGCGCTCCCTTGTTCCTGCAATCCAAAGATGCGCATAGATGCAATGTAACACGGTATGAAGATATGCTCTTTCCAGAAACTGTGTATTTTCTTTAAATACTTCAATCAAATGTGCAGGTCCAAAATTCAGCCATATGCCATCTGTTGCAAAAGTAAGCAGATTGCTGTTTCCTTTCGGAGCCAGTGCTGACAATGCAAGCTCCATAAATGGAAGATCCATATAAATTTCGCCTTTGAGATAATCCAGGATCTCAAAGCCCATCTGTTCTTCCCATTCTTCCTGGGTCTGTGCCTTTTCCATGCTCCTGCGCTCCTTTCTGTTATTTTTAAAATATTCTTTCTTATTTAACCTATACACTCTGTATTTTCCATGTGCCACGTATCTCCTAACGTAAGCCATGTCCACATTCGATAGAATTCTCCGTAATTGCAGTATTTTTTGTTCTACGCCCACACATTTTCTGATTTTATCGGTGTAATCAATGATTTCTTTGGCTGTACGGAGAATTCACCTGAAAATAGCTGTTTTAGAGCTGTTATTTTTCCGTAATCAAACATTTTTCCTATGCTACGGAGAATCCATCATTTTTCGTAAAAAACAAAGTTCATTTTCTGCTACAGCTGATTAGATAGAACCCCCATGTTAAAAGTTATACTCATCCTCCACGTCCGCCGGAGCGTCCTGTATGCCATCCGGTCGCAGTTCATCTGGGTGTGCTATAACACTCCGCCGCTGCGCTGCACCTCTCAGCAATGCCGCGCTTCCGCGGATCCAACCACTTGCAGCTGCTTCCTGCACTGCATATTCCCTTGCCTGATTGGAGATCAGTCCCTGTTTTCCTGCTGCTTCCATGGTCTCTTCATCCTGATTTTGCACAAGCATCCTCATCCATTCCTGTTCATGCGCTCTCAGATATACCTCATACTGTAACCGGTGCGCTTCTTTTATGTCTGCCGGATAACAGAGCCTGTCGGACGCCATCCTGATCAATGTCTGTGCCGATTCCGTGCGAACCGCATTTTCAAACACCTGGTCATATCCGGCAAGATCCACAACACCACTCTGAAACTGATTCCTTGCACGGAACCCTTCTCCCTCTACCTGCAAATGGAAAATGTGAGCCGGTCCGATTTCTTCATAACTTTCGGAAAACTCTGGATAAACGAGTCTTACATCTCCCTTCTGAAACACAACTTCGATCTCCGAAGTAATCTGTCCCAGAAGAAATGACAAACCAGTTGGTCTGTCAACCGATTCCCGCAGCTTTAACCTGCCAAGCTTCCGGCAATTCATAAGCGCATCTCCATTCACTTCACGAAGTGCTGCTCCTGCTGTGATTTCTTCTAATTCCCTGCAATTGTAAAAAACATAAGATTCCAGACAGCGCACACTGTCTGGCAGAATGATCCGGCATAAAAAATCTCCCGCAATCGTCCGGTATGAATCTTTCAGGGCATGTTCTCTCAAATAGTTCGCACACTCCTGTTCCAATTCTTCCGACAGTTTTGATGCCGGAGCAAAGCAATATGCTCCGATCACCGTCACTGTCTGTTCACCGATCTTTTGCGGGATCGTTAATACTGAGTACTGTCCCCATACACGAAGAAGACGTATCTCATCATTATTTATTTGTTCATATACATATATATTGTTATCCTGTGCACTAATCATGCTCTCAGACTAGCACATTCGCAATCATTGCGCAACTTCTTCTTAAGACTGTATCTTCAGCCCTGCATTAAGGCTACATCTTCCCCCCCCACATTAAAGCTGTATCTTCAACTCTACTCTACATTATGGCTGCATCTTCACCCTTAAGATCCTGCGCACGGATTCATCGATCCGGTCTGTGCTGATTGTTCCATTCTCCACAGCATTTAAAACGCCCTGGTATGCGCTGGCAAAATCTTTTGGCATAAGCACAATATCTGCACCGGCATTGACAGCCCGAACTGCTGCATCAGCGCTTCCGTAATTGTCAGAGATTGCCCCCATATTCATAGCATCCGTAATCACAATTCCATCATATCCCATCTGTTCCCTGAGAACAGTCTGGATCATATAAGGAGATAACGATGCCGGCAGATTGTCTCCCGTCACCTGTGGTGCCGCAATATGGGAAACCATAATAAAATGCACTCCATTCTGAATTCCATTGGAAAAAGGAACAAGTTCACTCTGCATTAATTCATCCAGCGTCTTATCTGTGTATGCATAACCGGCGTGTGTGTCCCCTGATGTAGCTCCATGACCCGGAAAGTGTTTCAGACATGCATATACCTGATTGTCTTCCAGTCCTTTTACAACCGACTGCGTCATCTCGGATACCACATATGGATCGGTTCCAAAAGAACGTGTTCCAATCACCTGATTATCCGGATTCGTAAGTACATCCGCATCCGGTGCAAAATCCAGATTAAATCCATACTGGTTCAGATAAGCGCCAATTGTATTTCCGACTTCATACGCTTTTGTAGTATCACCAGAGTCTCCAATCGACCTCATATCCGAAAATGTTTCCACCGAAAAATTGGAATTCTTTGCAATACGGGCGACTTTTCCACCCTCTTCATCTACCGAAATAAACATCGGCAGTCCAGTAATCTCTTCCGAATAATTCTGCAGATTCCCATTCATTGTTCCAAGCTGATCCGGGTCAATCACATTCTGTGCAAAAAGAATCATTCCTCCAACCGGATACTTCTGAAGCGACTGATACGTCACATCACCGGCAGCTGTTACCGTTCCATATCCAGTCAGTGCCTCCGGCGTGATCATAAACATCTGAAGTACTCTTTCCTCCAGTGTCATCTGTGCCATCTTCGCATCGATCCGTTCTTCCAGCAATTGTTCCGGCGACTTTTCTTCTATCAGCTGCATTTCTGTCTCTTCTACCGTGCTCTCTTCAATTACAAGATCACTTTCATATTCCGAATCCGTCATCTGTGTAACAACAGAATCAGCTTCTGACACTTTCTTTTGTTTTTTTCCATGGGCTGCTATGAGGAATACCATAGCCAACACAGCAATAAATACAATAAGAATTGCTATAAAAATATAGCAATTCTTATTGAAATGACGTTTTGATCTATTCTTCAATTTCGACAATGTATCCAACCTTTCCTGAATATGATGGAATCAATGCCAGTAAATCATCCGGCACATCATTCCATACCCATCTCGAATTGGAACTGGAGTAGAACATATCTACATAATACTCGTCTTTGGAGTTGTCCGTGTCATAGAAAGACGGCTCTCCCTGAAGCCAGTTCGAGTTGGAATTCTCCATCTTTCCTTCGGATTTTCCATTTTCATCTACCCATTGATAATCGGTAGAATCACCTCGTCTGGTCATACCGATCCAAAAGATCATATCATTATGACCTTCTGCATTGATCTGCTGAATTACCTTGTCCATTTCTTCCTGTGTTTCGAATGTAGCAAGATGTCCGTTTGGAACCTCTTTTGCCTGCTGATATGCCTGCGTCCATGTAACATCCGCTACAACAATCTGATAAGTATGTTCTTTGTTAGTCTCTTTTACCTCGGATTCTTCTGTTCCATCGACTGTTGCATGTGCACCTTTCTTTGAAACAGCTTCTGTAGCCTCTTCCGTCTCAGAATCTTTTTTACTCTTTTTGCCAGATTCCCTGGATAAAGACTCAGTGTCCTTGTCTTTATCATTGTCATCGCTTACTACAGTATCATCGTTTCCTCTAATCTGGGTAATATAATATCCAACCAGTCCGCCACATACAAACAGAAGAATCACCAGAATGATCACAAGGATTACAAAAACCGGTTTCTTATTCTTTTTCGGTGGTTCCTGCTCAGGTGTCACCGACTGTTTTGGCGCAGGCTGTGCTTTCTTTGGTTTCGCCGGCTGCTCTGGTGCAGGCTGCTGTACCTGTGGAACCGGAGTTCCACATTTGGTACAGAATTTTGCTCCAGGCTTAATTTCCTGTCCGCATTTATTGCAAAACATACATATCGCCTCTTTCTTTAGTAAATAACATCGTATGGAGCTTCTACGCAGTCATATGTAACTACATCCTTGGCAATCTTTCTGTCATCCTTCTTTCCAGTATGTACATAGAGATTGTCATTCTTCATATATACGATTCTCTTTGCATTCACACGTGAATATGTGCTTACATTCTTGCTGATCTTTGTTTCATCTCCCGATGCTGTGAATGTCACTAAAGTGCCATCTCCGTCATAATTGTCAAGAGCTGTGAATGTACCATCATCATATCTCTCCAAATACTCGCTGGATACACCTTCTAAGATACACTCTGTTTTGCCGTTCTTATAGACATTCAGATCTCCCTCATCGTCTGAAGCATCTGAGAAGAAATAATAGCCCTTGTCAATCCATGTTCCATAGCTTCCATCATCTGTAAGCTCATCGCCCTCTGTCAGCGTTCCCTTTTTCAGACTGTAAGCAACAAGACTTGTAACGCCATCATCTCTGATTCCAAAGATTACTTCACTTCCATCAGCAGAAACATCAGCACTACAGATATCACCATCCACGTCCATGCTCTGCTCATTTCCATCTACATAGCAGAAATTCTCACTGCCAGCATCGCTCAGCATATCTTCAACCTGATACTGTGCATCATAAACACTTGTTATATCATCAATGCTGATCTTTTCTGTTGTATCACCAGCAGCTGAATAATACAGGATTGAACCATCATGTGAACAATATGCATAAGAAGATACATTTCCATTGATACATTCCGGATCTTTTCCGACTACACAGCTATATAATTCTGAAACTGTAGTATCTACTGAAGCATCCTTTAATTCTTCACGAAGTTCAATTCTGTCTGCAACTTCTGAGTATGCCTCATCAAGTTCATTATATTTATCTTCGTCAAATACATACCACTGTTTTGCAAGATCATCATATAAATACTCTTTGTCAGTATCAATATTGTACATATAATACATATTCAGATCTGATTCATAGTATAAATCTCTATAGAAATCATCCTTCTCATCCGGATATTCAGCAAGATATTCTTTCTCATATTCTGGAAGAGCTTCCTCTTCTGTTACTGCTGTCAGGCAGGTTTTAACATCCGGTTCTTCTACTTTTGCATCGTCATCTGCATACTCATCATCAATATATGCATATAAGCCCTGCTCATCGCTGTCAGAAACAGTATAGTAAACTGTCTTATTATCTTCATCGCAGCCAATATAGCTGTCAATTCCAGTGGCGATCTTCTCAGAATCACCATCAACGGATCCACAATACAGATCTTCATAATCTTTCTCATAAACGATAAAATCTTTACTGGTACATTTATTAATTCCGGATACATCCTCATCGATCGTATCATCTTTCTTGTTTTTCAAATCATAATAACAGAGATCGCTGTCATCTGTAAGATATACCACGGTATGATCATCAACCAAATAGTAATCGCTGACATCTTTTTCGATGCAATCCTCAGAATCACCATCGTAGTAATTCAGGCTGCCATCGTATTTGGTGTAGAGCAGCTGCTTTTCATCACTCAGTAATCGATAACTCGTAATTCCTTTATCGATCTCTACAATATATTTATCATTTTTCTTGGAATCTGCCTTTAATTTACCAACTTCAGCACGGCAGATTGTGTTACCATCATCTTCTACTTTACTTGCAAAATACAGATATTTGCCATCTGATGTAAGTTTCAGATCATTATCGTAATCTGCTTCGCTGCCGCGTACTTTTGAAACACTGATCGGATCTTTGTCTTTATCCATATTGGCTGTATAGAATACTTCACCATCGGATACATATGCGATTGCCTTGTCATTTTTTGAACCACCCAGATTTCCAAACACCTTGCTTACCAGGAAGATGATCGCTGCAATCACAACAATGATAAGAACTACTATAATTCCGATTGCAAGGAAATTTGTCTTGGATTTAGCAGTTGCTGCTGTATTTGGCTGTGCCCCCTGTTGTGGAGCCTCATACTGCTGTGTCGGCTGAACTGGCTGTGTCGGCTGAACTGGCTGTGCCTGCTGAGCTGGCTGTGTCGGCTGAACTGGCTGTGCCTGCTGAGCTGGCTGTGCCGGTGCTTCCGGCTGTTCTGCCTCCGCTAGTGCTTCCTGCTGTGCTGGCTGTTCTGCCTCCGCTGGTGCTTCCTGCTGTGCCGGCTGTTCTGCTTCTGCTGTTTCCTGCTCCATCATGTTTTTAACAATTCCCTCTTCCAGATTCACTTCATCTGTGTTATCTGTCACATTCTGCTGTTCATTTGGCGCATTCTGCATTTCTTCCACTTTTGCACCACAAAATGTACAGAACAGTGAATCATCTGCTATTTCATTACCACATGCTCTACATTTCATAATCTTTTCTCCTTCATATGTTTTTATAAATAAATTCCCAATGGGAAAATACTTCTGATAAATTGCAATGCCGGCACAAATTGTGAAAAGTCCACAAATACCGGGCATACCAGGATCATAAGAATAATCCTGACTAAAATCACAGAAACCAATCCCGTCTCGCTTTTGTTCATTCCTGCAAGTATCATATTCCATATACCGCCATACAGAATCAGAACAAGTAACCAAAAGACTTCAGCTGACATGCCTCTCGACTGACCGCTGAATAAAATGCAAAACAGTCCTGTCACTGCAAGCGGAACTGCTGAGGTCAGCAACCGGATATAATCAAATACCAGCTTTTCTCCCGGATAAAGAACCTTATTAAAAACGCTCCTTCTTCCCTTTTCCGCAGACAGGAACATAAAGATCAGAATCAGAATTCCAACTGTGCCCTGCACCGGATAATTCTCTGCTGTGTTCTGCATCATCGGCGTCTGTGCCGTCTGTACATATTCCTGTTTTATCTGAAAAACTTCCTCTTCTTTGAGTAAGCGGTCCATCTCCTCCTGAATGCGTGCAAGACGCTCCGGATCTTTTGTTCCGTAGATCTCTGTTTCTTTCTGACGGATCAGTTCATCGCTGTATGCAACAAGAAACGCTGAATAAAACTTTTCCTTTGCGACTTCACCCTTGACTTCCATGGGACCAGTAATATATTTTACGGAATCTTTTACCTTTCCTTCTTCCATTCTCCGGTCCAGATCCTCTGCAACGCAAAATCCACAGACCAGCTTTCCGGAAGCGATATCCGCTTTCATGTTCTCTTCGTTTTCATATGTCTGAACATCAAATACGCCGTTTTCGTCCTGGAGAAGTTCATAAATCTGTCCGGCGTTCTCACTTTTTCCCGGAACCATTCCGACTTTTGTATTGTTCTGTGCCGGAATCCGAATACCCAGAATCAGTAAGACAAGAAAAATCATTGCTCCCACTGAAAACCAGGTGATTTTCTTTTTACATATATCTTTTAACAGAAGCCGGTAATATACTATGATCTTTTCCATATCGCCAAAGCTCCTATTCCAAACTCAACTGCTGTATAGACCAAAAGCCGAATTACGTGTGCTGTGCTGCAACCTGTAAATAATACCCTGCCCATGAAATCTTCCCACAGATTAAACGGAAGTACTGCCCCGACAGGCTGTATCCATTTCGGAAGATAGGATAACGGGAGTAAAATTCCAGAACACAGAATCATAATAAGACTAATGATCAAAAACCAGACCACACTGTGTGAATTTCCCGGAAGATACTGATAACACAGATGAATAAATCCGCTAACCGACAAACACAAAAGTGCAAGTTCTGCACAGCCAGTGCCATCCAAAATCAGGAAACCATTGCCCTGTGTCTCCGAAAAAACAGCCGTAATCATACAGATTCCCATAGCAATGACCCACAAAATACTGGTAATCACAAGAATCCGGATAAACGCCTGTTGTGCATTTCCGACACCATACACTCTTAACTGCTGCTCTACCGTATTGCTCCGCTTATAATAAAGCACTGCAAAATTCAGACTGCATGCAAGCATCAGCATCAACGCCAATGAGCAGAAATAAAACTGATACAGATCCATCTCTCCGGTGGAGGAGCAGATCTCCTGCTCAAAAAGACTTCCTCTGGATAAAATCGCTTCCATGTAACAGGTTGCGATCATATTTGCCACTTTTCCGCTTCCATACTCTGCCCCATGCTCTTTTACCTCCAGAATATTTGCATAGGTCACTGCTTCTCCTGTCTGAAGCATCTTCACACCATTCGTAACCAGTTCTGCAAAAATCTGTATGTTCAGGGATGGATTTTCCGGCAGATATACCGTTGCCGGTGTATTTACACCACTATCGATGTCATCATAAAAAGACTCCGGAATCACAATCGCTGCCTGTACTTCACCGGACTGCATTTCTTCCAGTGCGTTCTCCTCATCCATATACTCAAACCTGCATATACTCTGCACACTTTTCATGGCCGAGACGAACTGCGCAATCTGTCTGGTCTGTTTCTCTCCTTCCGGTATTGAAACTGCGACTTTAATCTGCGCAAATGCCTGCGACTGCATGACCGTGTAACTGACTGCTGCCACTCCTCCAGTCAGAAGGAGCAGTGCAGCCAGTAAACCAGCCAGAGATTTGGATAAAGTCACAAAACATTTTTTGTATTGAATTCTCAGCAGCGTCAAAAAAACATTCATCTTATTCGAAATAGTCTTCCAGATCGTATATCAGATCTTCCAGATCATCTTCGGAAGCATTACCAATGTCAAATTTATCTCCGGAAACTTTCTGGAACTTCGCACCCTTTTTGAGATCTACATTGAAATCGATGTCTTCATCCAAATCATATGCCTCAATATTGCTGATTCCAAATTCGAAGCTCTTTTTGCTTCCTCTTAATGTACCTTCAATTGTTACATCATCATATCCTGCATTGATATCAATACTGTAATCACCAGACTTATAATCATATTCCAGCTCTCCTACAGATGTTCCTCCAAAGCTCAGCTCATACTGTTCTTTGGAACCATTTGTCTCGCCTTCAACTTCCATAATGGTGTCATCATTTACAAGAAGTTCCATATTCTGAGTTCTTGTTTTGCCACCATGGAATACCAGCTGTGCATCCTCTTTTCCAATTTCTACCTGTACACACGCAAGTTTACCTTTATAAATATAGAATGTGACATCGGTATCCGGGAAATCATCCAGTTCATCGTAGATATCATCAAAGGAATCGTCCAGATCTGCGTCCAGATCATCCAGAGAATCTCCATAGTTCTCCTCTGTGAAATCCTGCAGCTGCTCTGTCAGATCTGACAGATCGTCCCCTGTAATGGTTGTCTGGAATCCTTTACATTTACGATCCTTACCATCAACTTCAAACTCTTCTTTGCCAACGGATTTAAATTTCAGTCCTTTATAGAAATCTTTTAAGATCTTAGCGCCTTCTGTTCCTTCTTTCTTCTGTTCTTTGGAAGAAAAAACAGTCTGAAGTGCTTTATCAAAAGCTTCCATATCATCGTCATCTACAAGTTCAGTGATATATCCATCTTTGTCTTCTGTATAGTTGTATACAAAAAGTTCATCCGAAAATCCCGGAACCTGCAGCTGGAGTTCATCACTGGTGAGATTGCCGACAAATTCAATATCACTGATTGAATCTACATCCACATTACCAGATAACTGTTTCTGTTTTGAACCGTTACTGAATGTCAGATCTCCGCTGAATTCATCTCCAAAACTTCCAGACCATGTAATCGTATAGTCGTCTGACTCCAGAAGTGATAATCCAGCCAGGTTCTTTGTGATATGTGAATTATCTGTTAATGTATTCATGGTTGCCATCGCAACTTTTCCGGATTTACCAAGAAAAGCACCATTCTTCACTCCTGCGAAAACAACAACACCTGCTACGACAACAACAGCCGGAATGATAACAGCCTTTCTCTTATAAAATGGTTTCTTCTCCGCTGCTTTTGGAGCATTCCCGTAGATTGGTTCTCCTGTCATCGGGTCAAAGCCTGTTGGCTGCCCTGCGTTCTCTTCTGCTTGTGCAGTCTCCGCATAAATCGGCTCTCCTGTCATTGGATCAAAGCCTGTTGGCTGTTTTGCATTCGCCGTTGCTTGTGCAGTCTCCTCATAAATCGGCTCTCCTGTCATCGGATCAAAGCCGATTGGTTTCTTTTCGTTTTCCATCATTCATTCCCTTTTCTTTCTTAATTTGCTTTTATATACTGATATATTTCCTGCATATTGATCTGATCTTTGGACAATTCTTTCATCCTGCCCTCTGTCATGATCAGACATCTGTCCGCATTCTGAATCTCTTCTTCATCATGTGTTGTCATGAGAATGATTCCGTTTAGCTTGCGATACTGTGCAAGAAATTCATGTATATTCTCTTTATAGTATAAGTCCAATGCCGTAGTTGGTTCATCCAGAAGCAGAACCGGCGGCCAGTTAAAGCAGGCACACGCAATTGCAAGTCTTCGCTTCATCCCTCCGGAAAGTTTTGCTACCGGCATCTTCAAAATATCTGCCAGATGAAACTGCTTAATAATTGCCTCTGTCTCACCTGACTTCACAGCACCCCAGAGTTTCAGATTGTCCAAAACAGTCAACTCCTCCATCAGTGGATTCTCCTGTGGCACATATCCACAGAATTTGCGAAATGCCTTGCCCTGTGCCTTCTGCCCATAATAACGGATCTCACCGGAGTCCGCTTTCAGCACACCAGCCATAATCTGAAGCAATGTTGACTTGCCACAGCCATTCCTTCCGACAATTGCAACACATTCTCCCTGTTTTGCCTGAAACGATATATCCTGAAGTACCTTTTTCTTCTTGTAATGTTTTACAACATTCTTAACTTCTATCATCCTGATGCAAGACCATTACTTTAATGGAGCGCCACATTTGCAGCAGAATTTATAATTTACAGAATTCTTAGTTCCACACTGGCTGCAAAAAATGGTCTCCCCTTCCGGCATTGCATTCTGCGCCGGTGCTGCCTGGGAAGTAGTCTGTACCGATGCAGCTCCAAGGATCTGTTTCTCCTCTTCCTGAAGCTGTGCAATTTTTAATTTCTGAGCCTCGATCTCCTGATATTTGTTCTGGATCTGCTTGCAGGTCTCTTCCACTCCGGCTGTAAGATCTCCCTGATTCATCCAGCTGGTATATACATCATCACCAAGCTTCTGTTTCAGTCCTGCAATCTCATTCTCCAATGTTGTAATGTAAGTCTTGCATTTAGACTCTTCCATAAAATTGTTTGTTTTGACATTCAGTGTTGTAAGCCCCTTTGTAAAGGTATCCTTTAAACTTGCCATATTGCCTCCTCGCTTGTAAAAGTACACATTTCTAAATTATTAACTTTTTCTTAATAATTCATATTATAACCTTACCTTAATTTGACTGTCAATATCGACATATCATGACATATTGGCATATTACTTTTCTTGATTTGTTTTCCTATGAACCCCAATCAATGCAATAGCAACGATTACTAAAAGAATGCTAATCCACTGGGAAGTGGATAATCCAGCATAATACCCTCTTATACTGTCATACCTGAGTTTTTCAAGTCCAAATCTCACCATAGCATAAAGAATCAAGTATGTTTCAATCGTATAAAAACAATTCTTTTTCATTCTCAAATATAAAATAATGATTGCAATTATCATTAAACAAACAGCTTCCACTAATTGCACTGGAAACAGAGGTATTCCCGGAATCGCATAGGACCCTTCCGGAAAAACAACCGCACCAATCCCATTATAAGGAATACCATAACAGCAGCCAGCCATGAAACACCCAATTCTGCCAAAGCAATGGATAAATGGAATCAAAAATATAAAATTACGAATGTATAATTGCGCATTTATTTTATGAATTCTTCCTGCTCCGAACACAAAAAGCAATCCCATAATGAGCCCACCATAAAACACAAATCCTGTCAACATTAAATTATTGGCATAATGAATGTCTGTAATTTTGGCCCAGTTAATACTTTTATATGAAATAATCAGATATAATAATTTTGACCCAATAAATGCGCCCAGAAAACCATATGCTTCCAAAATAATAAAATCATTAACATCCTGTTTCACCTGTTTTAGCACAAACATGGCAACTACGTTTGCCACCACAACCCCCAGTGCAATCAAAAAACCATATGTCGGAATTGTTAATGTTCCAAAATGTAAATATACGTGCATTTTATTTCTCCAAATTAAAAAAGAGGCTTCCACATTGTGCAGAAACCTCCCTTGTGTTGTTCTCTAAAATTACATAGATGCAGCTAAACCACCTACGCAAGCAGCACATGCAATGTATAAAATAAGACAAAGAACTAATCCGATAATAGAACATACAAGTCCTGCTGTAGCAAGTCCCTTTTTCTCCGGATTCTTTCTTCCAAGTGCACCAAGAATAATACCAACAATCGCTAAAATTGCTCCTAACCATCCTAAAAGTCCGCTTGAGAAAACACCAATTACTAATGAAATAATACCAAGTACTAATGATGCAACACCCATTAATTCAATCCTCCACTTCTTTAAACTAATTACAAGTACTATTGTCTCACTGGTGTTAAATTTTGTCAATATTTCCATAAAATTTCTATTAAATTTTTATAAATCTTTTAAATTTTCAGTCCATCCTGAAGCCTATTTCCTTTGGAAAATTAAGAATTTTTATAAGAAATCACCTTAATTATTAAAATGTTCACTTTCATACTGAACGATCAGATCCTTATTCTTCATCTCATAATCATTCAGCATCGTATCCTGAAAATCATCCGGCTGGATTGTTCCGTGATACCATGGCTTTGCGTCAAAATACTTCTGCAATTCTTCATCCAGAAACAGTCTGCCATGTCTTGCATAGATCTCATTACGTGCAAGCCGGCATTCTTCCTTTGTCAGCCCCTCAAGATCAGCTTCTGTCAGATATTGTGAATTGCTGGTTGGAAGAATGTAATCTGCATTCTGGAACTCTTCTCCGATGCCAGGCAGATTCGCCTCCTTAACAGCACTCTGTGTACTTTCTTCCGTATCTTTCAGCTTTTCTTTGTCTTTCCTGTCTTTATCTTTTTTGTCTTTATCTTTGCTGTCCTTCTTGTCAGTAGTCTCAGATTCTTCCTGCTCTGTATCAACAACACGTTCCGATTGTACTCTGTTATCTCCCTGATCCGCATCTGCTTTCTGATCCAGACCATTTTTGATCAGAAAAATCATTATACCAATTACAACCAGTGCTGCAATCACAAGAACAGCACAGATCATCACACCTTTCGATTTCTTTGACTGAACCGGTTGTTGTGGTGCAGTTTCCGGAGTCTTCTGTACCTTCTTTTGCTTCTGCACCGTATCTTCCGCTACTTTCTTACCACAGGCTGTACAAAACCTTGCTCCCTCTTTTAATTCGCTGCCACAGAAGCGGCAGAATCTCTTTGGTTGTCCCTTTTCACCCATAATCTTCACTTACCTCCTTATAAACTCCACATCCAGATCCACGTCACCACTGATACCATCCACGGTTCCTTTCTCGGAATACTGCCAGAATCGGAATGCATACGGTGTCTGTGGAATCTGCTCATAATCTGCATACCATACCGGATATGACTGCAGCTTCCCAAGATCATACAAATCGGCTTCCCATACCATATTACTATATATCATTGGTTGATATCCAGCCGCTTTTACGCGTTCACAAAAAGCAATTGTGTTCGCAGTAAACTGCTCTCCTGTCACGGAGTCCGTTCTTGCCTCGTCATCACGGATCAATTCCGGATCATACACGATTGGGAGTTCCAGCGTTCTGCCCTGCAGCTGATCTATGACAAACCTGGCTTCCTCATCTGCCTCCTCCTCATTCACCGCCTGCGAAAACACATATACTCCAACATCCATTCCAGTAGCCTGAGTTTCCTCTATATTGGCAAGTGCCCTACGATCTGCATTCAATTGTCCCTCTTCGCCATAGCCACGATATGCAATGCGGATAAATGCGAAATCATATCCGGCATCTTTCACCTTTTTCCAATCGATGTCTCCCTGATGATAAGAAACATCTATCCCTTTTCGGATTGCATAATTAGAATCGCCTTCATAAGTAATTCCATTTTCCGTCTGTTTCAGGCATGTCCACTCATAATCATTCTTCGCAATATCATCACGAATGATCGTATCATGCCATTCACCCCAGGCATCCACATAATGAAGCATCTGTTCGTTATCCTCGGTCTCTTCAATCTGTTCTGTGTCTGACATACGATCTGTATTCATCATCTGTTCCTTCGCCTTATCACTTCGGCTATGACGAATCGTTGTCGCAGAAATAATAATTAAAATTAAAATATAACTGATATGTAAGATCAGGGATTTTCGGTTATTCATATCTGTAATATATATCCTTTCCGGATTCGCGGTGTTCGCCCGCTTTTTATATCAGTATACCATGTACTTCTGACAATGTAAAAACTACCACATATGATCATCAAAAATTCTGACATCTCTCCTGCAAATCAAAAGGAGCCGCACACCTTGATATTTGGTGAGCAGTTCCCTTTTGAAAACATTGGCTATTCCTGTTTGGTTTGGTCTGGTCTTCGTCATCTTCTACTGCCGAAGCAGGTATCTCAGCAAATGCCAAAGCCTCTTCTTTTGAAAATCCTTTTTTACGCAGGTTACGATACACCTGAATTCTTCCTTCTATGCGACCTTCCTCTCGCATTTGGTTATCTCTCATAAGTAATGTCATGTACTCCAACCTCCATTCCTCATGATCGCGTGCTTTCTGTACTGCACGCTTTAAGTTTCATTATATCATCCTGACCAAAAGGGAACAACAACATTTCATGGTAGTCCTCTGATCTTGTCATCCTCAGTGATATGATTGCAGGACTGATTGCCAGGAAGGAGCTCGCGGATAGCTGCAAAAAAGAAGTTATCATCCAACCGGAAATCCCTTCTTAAACACATATTTATTATCGTCAATATCTACGATACACAATTTAATATGCCCATTTAAATCTATTGCATATTTCCTGATAATTTCCAGATGATGTTCTATTTTCATTTCTATTTCAATCTGTTCTTTTGCAATTAATGAACCATTTTGCGAATCCGGTATCCCGAGGAAATCAAAAGTACCCATTTTGTGATTATGCATGTCGGTTAATATTGCCTCTTTAAAAAAGATATCATCATTGGATAAATTTTTCATGCTGATAACAGCCATATAAGATTGAACGTTCACATTATAATATGTTGAAACACTTGCCTCAATCTTTTTTCCAGTGAGCTTTATTTGTTCCGGACGAAGGAGCATCATTGAAATATCTCTGATAGAACTGCGTTTTAATTCATTGGGATAATAATCAACAAAATAATGACACAGGTAGGAAGATTCTCTTTCATTGAAAACACCTTTCAACGTTATCTGTACTGTATTTTCTATAATCATACATTGAGCTTTGTTTTCATCTGGAATATTTAAAACTTTTTTATCTGGTTTTGGTACAGCGACCTGCATCCGCATACTTCCATTAATTGGAATAAATTGATATTCAGGAAAAAGAATATAGGAATGCATTTCATTGGTAATAATATCCGACTGCACACCATCTACAATCCAGTACTTTTTAGCCGTAATGTGCGCAGATTCAATTTCTCCTCTTCCCACGTTACGAAATTCAATCCCCTCTTTAAGATAATACAGATCATCATCTAAAAAACAGAAATTTCTAAAATTATATATAAATTCACTCCTTAATTGTGTTGATTCATTTTGTATGTCAACAACTGAAGCTGATAACACCGGAGTACTCTGCCGTTCAAATTCTTTACGATCCCTTCCTATAATGTCAAGCCCTAAATCATTGATTTTTCAGGCTTTTCTTTAAATATTTACCTCATAAAACAGAGCCAAAAGTGTATGACAGTCATTGTATCTTGTACTGAATAGATAAAAGAAGGTGCATTTTATAAAGCGTCCCTATGTTTTGCTTTATAAAGGCCATTAATCCTCTGCTAACTATGATGGTGAACCTTCCGTGTCTAATGGTATCATGTACCAACTTCCTTCGTCCCACCTGTTCATACACCGAGTGCCTGCTAAGCTTTCAAACAGGGTCATGCCCTACGGAGTGAACTACTGCAAGCTACAGCTCTTGTTTATATTTTGATTTTACTGACCTGCCCTTTCTGCAGAGGACGGATATTCCGTGGACTCTTCCCCTGTTTCGTTACCTGCTGGTCATTGTGCTGATGCAGTGCCTGTTGCACTCCATCGTTATCGGGTTTCTTTCCAGAACCCTGCCCGATTTCGGAATCATCCGGAACCCGGCAAGGCTCTGGAATAAATAATTCTGTCGATTGTCTTATGCTGCAATTGCTTCTTTCTTTTCCTGTCGTCTGATGTCCGCCAACATCTTCTTTGGATCATAGACCGTGCCATTCTTCAGAATCGTGTAAATGATCCTCAGGAGCTTGCAGGCTATCACAATCAGTGACTGCATCTTTTTCAGTGGATTGTCGGGGCGTGTCGTGTAGTACACATGGAGTTCTTTAAATTCCTCCGCATGGGCCACTGCTGACTTTGCCGCCTGGAATAACCAGTATCTGAGTCGTTTGCGTCCTCTGTGACTGATTTTGGTTTCTCCCTTATGCTTTCCTGAGCTGCATGCCACAAGACCTAATCCGCTTAATTTTTGTATTTCCTTAACATCATCAAATCTCGAAATGTCTCCCATCTCTGCAAGGATTCCGGAAAGTGTGTTTTCTCCGATTCCTGCTATCTCCAGAATGTTACCGGCATGCGGTATTTTCTGACATTTCTGGTTGATCTGATTTTCTATAACAGCAAGTTCAGCATCCAGTTCCATGATCTTCTGTACAAACCACTTTACAGCTGTCTTACCTGCAGTGGCTCCATCCTTCATCCCAACACTTGCTTTCGCATACTGTAAGATTTCTCCTGCTCTGCTATAGCCGCGTCCTCTAAGCTTAGCATCATGCCAGATCTGTCTTATTCCATCTTCACCAAGTGCTATTAGATCATCCGGGAATGGCGCCTGTTTCAGCAGTTCCAAACTGAATGCACCATCGACTTTTCCCAACGCATCCTTATACTCCGGGAAATATATTTTCATCTCTCTGTGCATCCGGTTGATTGTCCGGATTCTGTCCTCATTCAGCTGGTCTCTGAACATGGATAACCTGCGAAGCTCCGCATAAAGCTTTTCCGGAAGGTACGGCATACCAAAGTTGCCATCCTTGACAAGGTTTGCTATCAGTTTCGGATCCTTCGTGTCATCTTTCAGCTGGCTGTTATCTTCCACTTCCTTTGTCTGCTTCACAGCATAAGGATTTACCTGAACAACGCTGATCCCATTTGAAATCATCCATGTCGCAAGGCAGAACCAGTAGTGCCCGGTCGGTTCTAAGCCAAGTACTATCTGACTCTTATCTTGTTCAGCAGCTATCTTTACTGCCCATTCCTTTGCACTCTGGAATCCCTCAGAATCATTGCTGAATGAAAATGCGGACTTACTGAGTTCTCTACCCCTGGTATCAATAGCTCTCAGATAATGTGTTTCACTGCCTACATCGCATCCTAAGATAAGCATATCATCACTGATAAATGAAAGTTTTGCGTTCTTATCGAACTTACCATTGGTTTCCAACTCATGCCAAGTGGAAGCTGTGAGATTTTCCTTAATCACCTCCGCTTTTTTCAAAAGCTCCTGCTGCTCAAAAATATTTGCTTTTACTACTTGATTTTTCTTCTTTGTGCCTTTAACATTCATTTTAGATACCTCTTGTATTCTTTAGATTTTACCAACTGGCAGGTCAGTAATAATCTAAATTTACTTGAGGTATTTTTTTGTGTCAATCCCTTGACCTATTTAAAGTATACAGGAAGCTTTCTACTAATTTATTTAGTTCTCATAGACGATACTATACATTTTTAGCAATAATTTTATTACCTCCAATGTCTTTTCCCTAATTCAAATAATTTGAGAGCACACCATTTAAAAATATCCTTTTTCTTTAATTTACTTTACATTTTTCTATCTTTAAACCCTTTTAACAAAATCGATATGTAAATATCAAAAAAAAGCTCTAAAACAAATATTAAAGTAACAAATATCCAATATATTCCATTACTTCAATATTTATTTTAGAGCTCCAAAAGGTAAGTAATCTCCCTTTATTAGTAATCTCTTGCCCTCATTATATAGTGATAAACATCTTATTAACGAGTTCCGTCATAGCATTTCCAAGTTCCTTTGAAAGCAATTTTTCAAATTTATCAGAAGAATAATATTTCAGGAAATTTTTCTGCATTTCTCTTATTGTCTGGTCATATGTGATAAAAGGTTCATTAAACTTTGTGTCAACCATATTACGAATATCGGTATTTCCATAAGACAGATTAAATGCAACTTTATCAATAACCATATTATACTTCTCGGATGTTGCGAAATAGTGTCTAAATATTAAATGCAACTTTTGAAGTTTACGGATTTTTGATGGAAGTCCATCAAAAACAGCTGGATTGATATCGGCAAATGCCAATTCCGTTATCTTATCATTTGCATCCAATTCTTCTATAACTCTATCCAACTCCACCTCATCCATATTGTCCGCCAGAGTCTTAACCGCTTCACATTCATACAAACTCATGAATTCTGGTATACTCTTTTTTAGTACTTTTTTTAGCATTCCTTTCATATTAATGCTAAAGTTTCCATATACAAAAGCATTCGTCGTATATCCCAATCCTATTTGTAGATTTTCATAGAATCTGATAACACTACGACCATGAATTCTTCTTGTGTCAGTAATCTGATACCCATTCACAATTGCCTTATCTGATGTCAAGCTCTGTTGAATCTGATTAAATTCATCTTGAATAGCATTAGCAGAAACTACGATATCAACTGCCGGAAGGCTAGTATCTTTTACAGTCACAAACAACGGAGTATTCATACCAGCCGGAAGAATTCTTCTCTGAGTATCCATAAGAATATCATTAAGTTCCGAATATAATCCAATTCTCTGAAATTTTCCAACTCTTTCATCCCCTAGTATTTTAAGTGCTTTCTGAATCGGATCTATACTCTCCTCAAGATATCTAATAGACAGCCATGTAGCTCTGTCCTGCTCCAGATAAGACAAATATCCATCTATTTTCTCCTCCATATTCCGAATTGCAGCCACAATATTGTTATCATAATCTTGCTGAGTTAACTCTACAGTATCACGGTGTGCCTTGTTTATAAGATTTCCAATGATACGATCTGCTTTCGTAAATATTACATTAATTGGTATATCAAGCTTTTTTGCCTTACCAATTTTAGAATTGATAGCTTCACAACAATCAATAATAACTTGATCCCTTTCTTCTAAATTCATCAATAAAAGAATACTATCAGGACTACAGTTCAATGCAATGTCCAATGCATCTTTAATGGAATTATTATCTGCTCTGACCTGCGTTAATCCCATTGTATCTCGTAAACAAAATCTCAGCGGAATTCTTTTATCAAACATATCAATTAATTCTTGTCGAGGTCTACATGCCATTGTCATATCCTCAACAATAAGGCTATATGGTTCGTACGGATCAAACAATTTCCTTAAAATTTCTCCTCCGTATTCAAGTACATCGTTTTCTTCTACACTATATTCATAAACCTTTTCAATATCTTCAATATGTCCCATGCAAGCACACAACCGCTTCCTAATGCATTCCCCAATGTCATCTAACCATTTCTGATATGGCTCTAAAAGTGCTGGTTCAAGCTCACTCCACATATCCTCCATAACAATATTTCGAATTTCATCAATAGAAACCTTTCTTTTATCCGGTTCTTTCTTTTTTTCCTTCACTCGATTCAAAAATGAGTCTTCTGCGTTTTGTATATGCACCAATAACTCATGTACAACTTTTTTAAATTGTTTAAGTGAAATATCCTTCGCTATTTTTCCTAAATGATATGTGGCTTCTGTTGGCTCCAATACTTCTTCAAATATGCCAGAATCGATCGCATAAAGTGTCTCTTCAGCATCGTAACCATTGATAACAAATTGTTTTGCAAGCATCTCAATCACATTAAGGTGAACAAGCTTTGTTAAAAATGGCTTACATTTAATCTGAATTGAGAAATACTCGTTCTTCTCAATTCGCTCATCAAATAAAAAATTGCATGGAATAATAGTAGTTTGACACTTATCTCCGATTCCGACTAAAATAAATTTGATGAGCTTATAGTTTACCAAAGCATAGATTAATGTACTTTTTCCAGATGATGTTGGACCTATTACCACAATCGACTGTGCTGTTTTTATTCGCTTATGCGCTTCATTTGGCATAAGTCTTGCAATTTCTTGTTTTTTCATAATAAAGAACCTCCTTATTAAAATCAGACATGACTTCAACAAGGAGGCTATAAAACAAAAAACCATGTACATACACAGTTAAATTCCATAAACTCTCGCCACATACTTGATATAGGTGGTATTCCTAATATCTTGTATTTTAAATGATTTTGACTCAGCGTTTCCGTATTTCGCATCTTGTGAAAATCACATCTTTTTCTTATTATATTCCCCTATAAATATTCTGTCAATATCTGTGTGTGAAATATTTTTTTCTTCGCCTTCATAGTTAAATACCCTTTGAACCAATTATGGTTCTTGCAAAATTGCTAAACATGTGAAAGTGCCACTAAGAAGTGAGTACTTCTTAGCCTATCTTAAATATAATAATATTCTGCTCTATCATTTTTCTTTTACAAACTTCTTTGTATAATTTACATTCTTTTATCACTTTAAATAAACCGACGCTTACGCAATAAAATTCCCAAATATCTCATTTTAATCAAGCAAAATCTTTATAAATTCACACATTTTTATATAGACGAATTTTTAATATTACATGCTAGAAATAGGAATAATTTTTTATTTTAAAAATTTTTATATTTTTTTCTAAAAAATCAAACTTTTATCCATTATAAAAATAAAACATAACAACACGCTTAATTGTACGTACAAAACAGCGAGGAAATACATATGAAAGGAACCTTATATAAAAAAGTTTCTTTCTAAAATAAGTTCTCGTTTTTTTGTGATGCACTTTTTTCCTGTAGATTCCTTGCTGTTTTGCATAGCAGAAAGGAATCTACAAATGAAAAAACAACTTAATCCCAAACTTTTCACCATCTTTTTTAGTACGCTCTCCGAACGCATCAAATGCACTCCTAAAAACCTGAATCGAGTTATCTGGTTATCTGGAATCCGGGGAAAAGGACTTTGTGTTCCAAAATCAGAAAAAGTAATCCATGCACTCCATGAATTTGGCTTAATCGGCATTGAATATCTGAATGCTGTCCCTGATTTTTCTCCCTGTAAACTTATACGAATAGCAAATATCTCCATTACCGAAACACGCAGTATCAATTTCCGTCTATGTGATCAACATTGCTCTGAAAAATGGAATCAAGAGCTTTTTGAGGGAAAAAATAATTGGACTTCAACTTCTGTTGCACAATGGAGACAAACTCATAAATATACTTGGCATGAATTAAATGATATGCGATCCTGCGATCTTGTGCCAAGCATAATTCACTCATATTTTGGTCATTTAGGGGGTGTTGCAGAAGTTAAACGCAAAAATCAGGCAGATCATGCTCGACCTGCCTGACTGGGTATATTCCCTATTCCACCACAACGGTATTTGGTGCTGTTGTAAAGCGATACTCCGGTATTCCTTTTGCTGCAAAGTAATTTCTCAATAAATATCCATCATATTTTCCACTTTCATCATCAATCAATGAACGTGGTCCATCAAAGAATACTGCAGAAGGATTTACCACATCATAAAAATCTGTCGTCAGTCCCCAGTTGCCATGATGTCCAAGCTGAACATAATCTGCATGGAACTGGTTCCTGTAAGAAGCCAGAATATATGGCTCCATTTCCGACTGAACATCTGCACAGAATAACATGCTTTTTTTCTTGCCGGATACCTTAAACATCATAGATCCATCATTGCATAAATGATCTGGCAATGCATCAACATTCGCATCCCACGAATGGAACACCTGCATCCGAAGTCCGATCAGATCCAATTCATCCCCTGCATTTAAGTAAGATATATTATTCATCGTCTGAGACAGAGAATAGAATTTTTCAAAGGTCCCAATATTATCATAATCCTGTGCAGTTGCTTCATACCGCTCTTTATTTACCGGAATTGTATATATTCGGTCTACGGTAATCGCATTGTCTGTATTTGCAGACATGATTGCATTAAATGCCCCAACATGATCAGCATGCGGATGTGTAATAATCCATGCTGTGACATGATTATTGTGCTGCTTAATCACGTTGCGGACTGCATCTGCATTTTCTTCATAACCTCCATCTACAATAACCAGACGCCCTGTATTATCAACAATTGTATAAAACATATACTGAGCTCCGCCCTCATCGCCATACTGAGTGATCTGCCAGCTATCTGCGACATTTTGCGTCCCTGCACCTGTATTTGTGCCCTGCTCGACATTCGCCGAATCAGATGATGCAGCTGCGCTCTGCTGCTGTTCCTGCCCAGTGCCTTTATCACCCTCAGCACCCACAGTAAGCGTTGCTGTAGCAACCGCTTCATTTCCAGCTTTATCAACAGCCTTAACCGTCACTTTGTACTCTTCATCCGAGATCTTCTCAATCTGCTTCTGACAATCTACCGGTCCATCTATATTATCTGTTGCGGAACATGTGATCATATCTTCTGTCGGCTCCGAATCAAAAGAAGCATCTGCTACTCCAGCAATCTCCGGTGCTGTTTTGTCATAAACAAGAACTGCATCCGTCATGACACTCCCCTGCACTTTATCCGATACCGTAATTGATACTTTATAATACCCTTCTTCTTCCGGAACTGTATTACTGAATTCTCCGATCTGATTCTGTTCAGCATCGAGAGACTCTAATTTCTGATATCCATCAATCGAAACTGTACAATCCTTTGCGCCCTTCACTTCAACCAGACTCCCCGGATCAACCGAAGCAATATCCTGTGTATAAAACACATCCTGCAATACATTTACTTCCATTCCATCTGCAACAGCAAACCCCTCTGTCTGCAGCTCATCTGCAGCCACTTCCGTGCTATTCAATGTCTGATGCTGGTTCTTTTTCGTTCCGGCAGCAACACCGATAACCATTAGAAAGCAAAAAAGTATTACTCCCGCTGCTTCCATGATTCTTCTCTTTTTCATAACGCACCTCTTTTAATCCTTCTTAAAAATAACAAGTTTACTGATCACATAATTTATGTTGACTAGAAACCATCTTTACAAAGGGGTTTATGTCATGTCTAGTATACCACAAAACCATTTCGACGACAACGACTCAATTGACTGTGTTCAGAGATTTTTTCAAACATTACTGTTGTTGACTCTTTAAATTAGCATGATACTGATCTACTTGCATGTCTCTGGAATGATCTGTATACTGTCATTAGTTTACAGAAAGAAAAAGGTCCCAGAGCACCCTACCTGGAAAGTTGTGTACTCTGAGACCATGGTCAAAACCATGATTATTATATCAGACTACACACTGGTCCTCAAGGAGGATTCTGGTGTTTTTTGTTGAGAGCAGTGAGAACTCCCATCTTTGTCCGGTTTGCCAGGGGATACTCCGCTATAGAGACTCCCGTCCACGCATCCGAAAAAGGAAGGTGGCGTGAAGGAGCGTCTGATGATCCGCAGGTTCCGCTGTCAGAACTGCCATAGCTATCACAATGAACTTCCGGACTGCCTTGTTCCCTATAAACACTACGAAGCAGAAGTGATTGCCGGTGTTCTGGATGAAGTGATTCTTCCTGGTTACCTGGACTCTGAAGATTATCCTTCTTTCAGTACAATGCTCCGCTGGCTTCAATGGTTTCGCGAAAACCTGCAACGTATAGAAGGATACTTACGGACAGCTGGATATCAGATATTAAATCTGGGAGAGGAACTCCTATTTACGCCAGACTTACTGCTCAACAAGATCAGAAACAGATATCTAAACTGGCTGGAACTTATCCTCCGGCTCATTTATAACAGCGGTGGATTTTTGGTGCCAATCCGCTGGTAAGTTTTGCACCTGCTTTGGTTCGTCTGTCATACAGGCAGATAGTATAGTGGTCTCATAAGGAGGTAGCTATACTATGAATACAAATGAAACATTGATAAAGCAGCAATGGCAGGATCAAGAAGCGCTTCACCGTTTCCAGTTGATCTCACCGCTTCTTCAGACAGGTTTGGATGATGCCAAACGTTTACAGCTCCGCAGAGCGATTGCAGACGAGAATAACATTTCTGTCCGCACTCTTTACCGGTATGAGAAAGCATTCGCTGAAAAACAGTTTGCAGGACTCAGACCAGCTGACCGTGCAAAACACCGCTCTCAAAAACTTCCGGAAAACTTTGAGTTTCTTCTGGAACAGGCGATCCAGCTCCGTAAAGAAGTCCCGGAGCGGTCAGTTGCTAAGATTATTTACATTTTGGAAGCGGAAGGTCTTGTGGCACCGGGTATTCTGAAAAGATCGACCCTTGAGCGGCACATATACCGGGCTGGTTATGGTCAGAAACAAATGCAGATGTACAAAGAAGCAAGAAACAGCTCTTCCAAACGTTTCTGCAAACCTCACCGCATGATGCTGATCCAGGGTGATATCAAGTATGGTCCTAAACTTCCCATTGGGAAACATGGCGCAAAGGTACAGACTTATCTGTCTTCTGCCATCGATGACCATTCCAGATATCTGCTTTCCTCCCGGTTTTATGATAATCAGGAGGAATCCATCATTGAGGATACCTTCCATCAGGCAATCTCCAGATATGGAACTTTTGATGCCTGCTACTTCGATAATGGAAGCCAGTACATTGCAAAACAGATCCAGTTCTCACTTGCCAGACTTGGAATCCGTGTCATGCATGCAAAACCACGTTCAGGGAAAAGCAAGGGTTATGACAAGAAATCCGTTATGTAAAGAAATGTCTGCTGAAGCCCATATATGCTGAACTTCAGCATGGATTTCTTTACATAATAATTATCGCTTGTTGAATCCCTTTAGCCAGGATTTCAGGTCTTCGTCATAATCCCAGAGTGCTTCTTCTGGAGGGACAATCTCACGGCTTGCCGCCTCAATAGCCGCCCTTTTGAGTTTTGCGTCGGTTCTGGCATATATTTCCGTTGTTTTAACGCTCACATGACCAAGCATGTCTCGAATGTAAATAAGGTCGACGCCCGAATTAACCAGTTCCATTGCGGCAGTATGCCGCATTTTATGCGGGCTGATATCTTCCGGAATTAACTCAGGATGTTGTTTTCGTGCCAGGTCACCATATTTTTTGATGAGATGATTTATTCCCTGCCTGGTGAATTGCTTTTTCATATGGTTGACAAATAACCAGCGATTAACATCAACATAGCCATGAAAAATGTCCGAATCCAGATATCTCTGGATAATTGGAACTGCATCCTTTAACAATGGAATATACCTACTCTTGTTACCTTTTCCATGGACGAGCAGTGTATAAGGCATGTGCAGGGAAATGTCCCTGATTTTTAGGTTTATCAGTTCACTCACTCGAATTCCTGTAGAATACAGTAACATCAGGATGACATAGTCCCGGAGTCCATTTGTTTTGGATGTATCTACCGTTCCCATTAAAGCTGACACACCATCTGTTTTCAGGTAAGAGATTTCTTTCTGTGGAGCCTTTTTTACCGGGATAGCAAGTATACGTTGGTATTCATTCAGATACTCCGGTCTTTCATACATGAGAAAACGGATAAAGCTGTTAATTGCTGCCTGTCGCTGGTTTCGGGTGGATACGGATGAAAGTTTCGTTTCCTGAAGCCAGTCAAAATATCCTGAAATTTTTTCGTAAGTGATATCTGCCAATGCCAGCCTGTCAGGTCCAATCCTATAGGCTTCCTCATAGTAATCTATAAGAAAGATAAACGAATACCTGTAAGAATCAATGGTTTTTGGCGAACTTCCTCTTTTGTTGGGAAGATAGTCTGTCAGAAAACGGTTCAGGAAAACAGCAAAATCAGTCTGTTTGGCCATAGGATGCCTCCTTCCCGAACACCTCAGAAAACCGGTGGCTGAACCGTTCTTCTATATATGGATACAGGCTCATTGTCAGCCGCACATACCGTTCCGTGGCATAAATTGTTTTGTGCCCAAGATAAGTTGAAAGGACAGGGAGAGCAACATACATGTCCATTCCGTTATCAACCATCTGCTTGAATGAATGTACTGCGAAGGTATGCCTCCAGTCATGGAGGCGGGGTCCATTCCCATCTCCAAGAAAGGGTATATCTGCTTTTTTTAGAATCATCCTGTGGATATCATATATCCTGCGTCCCTGCCTGCGCCTGCCGGCGAAGGAAGCGAAGATATAATCGTCGTCGCCCAGGAGATAAAAGGTTTTATCAGCATAGCGCTTCATCAACCTGTTCATTTCCTCGTTAAGAACGATGTAGCGTTCGCAGCCATTTTTAACCTCCGTGAGTCTAATGATGCCATTTGCCAAATCTACATCGGATTTTTTAATCCCAAGAGTTTCATTGATTCTGGTACCGCAACAGTATAACAGACGGAACAGGACTGGCAGCTGAACATCTTCCATACGATTAATGCTTGAATGATATGTGTCAACCGCATGGAAATACCTATGAATTTCATCGTCCGTGTAAATATGCGGCTGAAAGTCTGTTGCTTTAAAGAAAACGTCGTGCATTAGGTATACATCATATCCTTTAATGTCACGCGTCGAATTATAGTTCCCACCTACTGCAGCTTTACCGCAGATTAAATCCGACATCTCCTTTATATCATCTATCTTAACGTGCTGTTTTTTGCGGCACGTTTTTATCTGCCCTATTGACCATTCCCATTCTTTCCCATATAGTCTTTTCGTAACCAATCGGGTAGGAGGTAAATAATTGTTTTATTTACCGTCCTCCCACACCACCCGGCATACGGTTCCGTACCAGGGCGGTTCTTTAGTTTTCACTAACTATTAGATAATAGTCAAGCATGGATGTATATCCCAGCTTGGCTATTATTTTCTTT
>NZ_VUNI01000012.1 GCF_009695765.1 Roseburia porci | reverse complement strand
TGTGTTATCATGTAGGTATATCTCCTTTAGGTGGATTGGTTGATATTTTTTCGCAACTCTATTTTACCATAAACCTTGAGGAGATATTTTATTTTAACAACAAAAAATGCCGTATTTATGCGGTTTTGGGCGTTTCGCAAACACCTAAATAATAAATATTGATGAAAGGAGAGAAGCCGAATATGAAGATTGTGTCAGGACTTGGTTCCATTGATGAATATATTCCGTTCGTAAAAGCCGGTGCAGATGAATTTTTCTGTGGATATGTGCCATTGGAATGGAGCAGAAAATATGGAACCATCCGCCCGCTCAACCGGAGAGAAGTCATGAATTATAATGTTCAGGTGGGATCGCTGGAGGAACTGAAGATTTTAAAGAATATGATGGAATGCTATGGTGTGCCGGTAAAACTGACACTCAATTCTTTGTATTATTCTGGAACACAGTATGAGGAGATTGCTCAATATGTGGATCAATGTATGCAGATTGGTTTTTCCACATTTATCATTGCAGATCCGGCTTTGATTCTGTATCTCAGACAGCAGAACATTCCTTGCAGGATTCATTTAAGCGGGGAGTGTGCAGAGATAAATTCGATTTTTCTGGAACATATGGATGCCTTTGACATTCAAAGAGTGATCTTTCATAGAAAGAACAGTATTGCAGACATGCATTCATGCGTTGTAAAATGCAAAGGTAAGATTCCAGAATACGAAGCATTCTTTTTGAATGAGCTTTGTCATTTTACCGGGGCCTATTGCAATTCTCTTCATTGTGATGAATTTGCGCATTTATGTCATGTCCCATATGAACTTGGAAAATATAATGCAGACAGGGGCATAACAGGAGAACAGGCGGTAAGTGAGGAGGAAAAGATTCCGATAGCGGATGAAGAAGATGGATATGTCACAGGTGCAACTGGATGTGGCCTTTGCGCATTATATGATCTTGCAGATGCGGGGATCACCCACCTGAAGATCGTCGGCAGAGGGAATTATACCGAGTATGCAAGAAAAGACATTATGCAGACAAAGCGCGCACTTACAATCCGGGAAGAAGTAAAAGAACATTTTGGAGATAAAACAGATAAAGGCAGGGCAGCCTACATCGAACGGATAAGGAAAGAACTGTTCACGAATGGATGTATGGAAAATTGTTATTACCGGGGAGAGAAAATCAGATGAATACAGAAGTACAGATTAGAACGGCATCCGAGGCGGATGCAGAACAATTATTGGAAATATATCGTCCCTATGTAGAGAATACGGCAATCACTTTTGAATATGAAGTGCCATCGGTGGAAGAATTTGCAGGAAGAATACAAAATACGCTGAAAAGATATCCGTATCTTGTGGCGGAGACAGGCGAAGGCGTGGTTGGTTATGCATATGTAAGTGCATTTAAGGAAAGAGCCGCATATGACTGGTCCGTGGAGACTTCCATTTATGTAAGTACCGATAAAAAGCAGCTTGGAATCGGAAGACAACTGTATGAAGCACTTGAAAAGATCCTGAAAAAACAGGGCATCTTAAATGTAAACGCATGCATTGCCTATCCCAAAGAAGAGGATGAACATCTGACAATGGACAGTGTGTATTTTCATGAGAAACTTGGCTATCAGATGGTTGGAAGATTTCATGACAGCGGCTATAAATTCAATCGCTGGTATGATATGGTATGGATGGAGAAAATGATCGGAGAACATCTGGAAAATCAGCCTGGAATCATTCCATTTCTAGATCTGGATTAACCCGTGGTTATCGGTCATCAGACAACGCAGAGGCAGGGAGGAACAATATGGCAAAAATCATTATGGTACAGGGAACGATGTCCAATGCAGGAAAAAGCCTGATCGTTGCAGGGCTTTGCAGGATATTTAAGCAGGATGGATATCGTGTGGCACCTTTTAAATCCCAGAATATGGCACTCAATTCCTTTATCACAGAAGAAGGACTTGAGATGGGACGTGCACAGGTAATGCAGGCAGAGGCGGCAGGAATTCGTCCGCTTGTGTGCATGAACCCGATTCTTTTAAAACCAACCAATCAGATCGGTTCCCAGGTTATTGTGAATGGAGAAGTCCTTGGCAATATGAGCGCGAAGGATTATTTTCAGTATAAAAAAACATTGATCCCGGAGATCACAAAAGCATTCTGGAAGCTGGAGGAGCAGGCGGATATTATTGTGATTGAGGGCGCAGGAAGTCCGGCGGAGATCAATCTGAGAGAGAATGATATTGTCAATATGGGGCTCGCGGAGCTTGTAGATGCACCGGTCATTCTGGTTGGAGATATTGACAGAGGCGGCGTATTTGCACAGCTTCTTGGAACCGTAGATTTGCTTCGTCCCGACGAAAAGGAACGGGTAAAAGGTCTTGTGATCAATAAGTTCCGCGGAGACAAATCCATTCTTGATCCGGGAGTTAAGATGCTGGAGGAAAGAGGAAACATCCCGGTTGTCGGCGTTGTTCCGTATATGCAGCTTTCTATTGAGGATGAAGACAGTCTCAGCACAAGATTTGATCAGAAACAGCAAAAGCTGATTGATATTGCGGTGATCCATTATCCACGCATATCCAATTTTACAGATTTTGCCGTATTTGAGCAGATGGATGCCGTATCGGTCCGTTATGTAAGTTCTGTGTCAGAATTGAAAAATCCGGATATGATCATACTTCCAGGAAGTAAAAATACGATGGCGGATCTGAAATGGATGAGGCAGAAAGGCCTTGAGGCAGCGATTTTAAAAAAATCACAGGATACACTGATATTCGGTGTTTGTGGAGGCTACCAGATGTTAGGAGATGCCATCGCAGATCCATATCAGGTAGAAGAAGGCGGAAATATCCGTGGCATGGAACTTCTTCCGATGCTTACGGAGCTTTTGCCGGAAAAGACAAGAACACAGGTAAAGGGAACATTTGGGCAGCTTCCGGGAATTTTAAATGATCTGTCAGGAATGGAACTGACCGGTTATGAGATACATATGGGACATACGGTTTTTACGGAGCAAAGCCCACATGTGTGTATGATAAGAACAAGCGGAAGTGAAGCTGGACAAAAAGAGGACGGCGTGGTCAGAGAAAATGTCTATGGAACTTATGTCCATGGAATTTTTGATCACGGAAAGACCGCAGAAAAGATCATTGAGGTTCTTGCAAAACGAAAAGGTGTATCCGTGGATACCAGCGGAATGATGGACTATCAGGCTTTCAAGGAAACACAGTACGATAAGCTTGCTGACGGGCTCAGGGCTTCACTTGATATGAAGAAAATCTATGAGATGCTAAAGGAAAGCCGGATTGCAGAAGAACTTCCATGTCTGCAGAAGATTAAGATTGATCCGGTCAACAGAGAACTTGTTCAAAAAATACAGGAAAACTGGGATCATGTGGCAAAACCACTGGACGGTCTTGGAAAATTTGAAGGATTCCTTGCAAGAATCGGAGCAATTGGCGGAAGCTCTGCAATTGACATAAAAAAGAAGGCCGTTATTGCAATGTGTGCAGACAATGGGATTGTCGAAGAGGGCGTCAGTCAGTCCGGACAGGAAGTTACTTCAATTGTGACGGAGTTTATGGGACAAAATCAGACTTCGGTCGGTAAGATGGCACAATTTGCGGGAGCAGATGTGATTCCTGTGGATATCGGAATTGCCCAGGATACAAAGTGGGATGGTGTCCGAATGCTCAAAGTACGTAAGGGAACACGGAATTTTGCAAAGGAACCGGCAATGACGCTTGAGGAATGTAACCAGGCTGTGGAAACCGGAATCTGTCTTGTCTGCGAATGCAGAGAAAAAGGTTATCGTCTGATCGGAACCGGTGAAATGGGAATCGGAAATACAACGACAAGCAGTGCGGTTGCAGCTGCGCTTTTAGGCTGTGAGGTGGAAGAAATCACAGGAAGAGGTGCGGGGTTAAATGATGCAGGATTGCAGCGCAAATGCGATGTGATCCGCAATGCGTTGAAACATTATGATTTTAATCCAAAAGATACTGTCCGTATATTAAGAACCGTTGGTGGTCTTGATATTGCAGGACTTGTCGGTGTGTATATCGGAGGCGCACGCTATCATATTCCAATCGTAATGGATGGCGTAATCAGTGCTGTTGCAGCGCTCGTTGCAGAACGGCTTTGTCCGGGAGTGAAAGAATACATGATTCCTTCCCACTGCAGTAAGGAGCCGGCTGCGGCAAAAATCATGAAGGAATTAGGGGTAGAGCCTGTGATTGATGCCAGACTGGCACTTGGAGAGGGAACCGGCGCAGTTATGATGTTTTCGCTTCTTGATCTTGCACTGACGTTATATCAGGATTCTACAACATTTGATGATATTGAAGTGGAACAGTATGAGAGGTTTACATCATGATGGTGGTCGTTACCGGAGGCAGCGGAAGTGGAAAATCTGCCTATGCAGAATCGCTTTTTCAGGATTTTTCCGGGGAAAAAATATATATTGCTACCATGCAGGTCTACGATGAGGAGGGGAAGGCAAAGGTTGCCAGACATCGGAAACTGCGTGAAGGAAAGGGGTTTCTTACGGTAGAAAGTCAAAGGAATGTTGGGGAATTGTTCGAGGCGGCGACCTTTCCCGATATGAAGGATACTTTACCAGACGAGAATACTTTACCAGATGCGAAGAATCCCCAAAATGAAAAAAGCGCACTTCTCGAGTGTGTATCCAATCTTACGGCGAATGAAATGTTCCGGGAAGATGGGATCGTGGCCTGTAAACAGGTGGCTGACAAGATCATAGAAGACATACAAAAGATCAATAGCAGACTGAACAATCTGGTCATTGTTACGAATAATGTGTTTGAAGATGGAATCACATATGACAGTACCACCATGGACTATCTGAAAGCAATGGGACAGATCAATGCTGCGATAGCAAAACAGGCAGATCAGGTGATTGAAGTAGTCTGTGGAATTCCGGTCAGGGTAAAATAGAGAGAGGAAAACAGGATGCGGATCATAAAATCGTTTTTTATATCATTTTCCATATATTCAAAGATTCCGGTTCCACAGTTTGAGTGGAAGGAAGAGGACATGCGTTATACGCTTTGCTTTTTCCCATGGATCGGTGCGGTGATCGGAGCACTTGAACTGCTCTGGTTTTGGCTTTGTGGACGGCTTGGAATCGGAATACTTTGCTATACCGCGATCGGGACAGCTATTCCGCTTATTATAAGCGGAGGCTTCCACGTAGATGGGTTTGTCGATACGATGGATGCATTTCATTCCTATCAGAACAGGGAGCGTAAACTGGAAATATTAAAGGATTCTCATATTGGAGCATTTGCAGTGATTATGCTGATGCTGTATTATCTGATCTATGCCGGGGCTTTTTCGGAGATCCGGCAATGGAAGAGCATGGCAGTACTTGCAGCAGGCTTTTTCGCGTCACGTTGTCTGAGTGGAATCGGAGTTGTCAGTTTTCCATCTGCAAAATCGGATGGACTTTTGTACCTGTTTGCCAGCAGTGCACATGAGTGGATCGTAAAAATTTCATTATATGTTCAGCTTTTGTTTTGTTTTGGGCTGATGCTCGTCATTGACATACGGACAGGAATTGCAGTGATTTTTGCTGCGCTTGGCAGTTTCGCATATTACAGATATCGAAGTATCAAAGAACTTGGCGGAATCACCGGAGATACGGCAGGGTATTTTGTCACTGTGTGTGAGGCGGCAATGGTTGTTGCAGCGGCAGTGATGCAATATGTGGGCTGAATGCTTTAAATAAGTGGAAACCCTTGGCGAAGAATGGAAGTCCAGTTGCTTTTCTGATAGAGAAAACGGATTATGATTACAATCTGTTTTTCTTCATCAATCGTGTAAAAGGCAAGGTAGTGGTTGATAATTACGAATCGAATCCCCCAATTGGCTAATACCGGATCATCTACCAGTTGAAATTTCTGGGGCAGATCAGATAATGAATTGATCTGCTCGGTTGCAATATCTAACAGGTTATTTGCGGCATCAGGATTTTTGAGAGTAAATTCTATGTAATCCACAGCGCGCATAATGTCGTGTTCTGCTGTGGAAGTGATATGAAGCTGGTAGCTCATCGATTGCGACGACTCCTAATGTCAGCCATAGCTTCAGAAAACAGACGTGTGTTGCCTGATGCGATATCATCCATGCCCTCTTTCATTTGATTGTATAGTTCGAAGCGGTTGGTTAACTCCTCATAGGTTTCAATGCTCATAACAGCAAGATCACCTTTTCCATTCTTCGTAATGAAAACTGGTTCAGAATAATTATGACAAAATGTAGATATTTCGTTATAATTATTCCTTAAATCAGCACTTGATTTAATTGTTGGCATAAAACCACCTCCTTGTTTGATAACAAAATTATACATAAATTTTGTTATATGGTCAATGGGGATATTATTATTGGTAATAACATTACAACATTGGGAGTGAAAGAATATGGAACTATATATTGGCGGCTATGCCCAGGGAAAACTGGACTACGTCATGGAAAAACCGTGTGACAGGCAATTTTTTGTAGCAGACGGCGACAAACAGGATGTGCTTTCGGAATTATTCAAAGTTCAGGCGGACAAACAGGTCGTTTTTTATCATTTTCACAGCTGGATCCGTCAGTTGTTAGAGCAGAAGAAAGATGCAGAAAAAGAGACAGAACGGCTGATTCACAGTTATCCGGATATCTGGATTATCAGTGACGAAGTTGGAAACGGAATCATACCGATGGAGCCGTTTGAAAGAAAATACAGAGAAAGGCTTGGCAGGATACTGATCCGAATCGCATCCGAATCCTGTCATGTGGAGCGGATTATATGTGGACTGGGACAGACGATAAAATAGAGATTTTATGGATCCGCCATGGAATGACAGCTGCAAATAAGGAGCACCGGTATCTGGGGACAACGGATGAACCGCTTTCCACAGAAGGGGCACGCAGACTGATCGACCAGTGGAAAACGAACGAGTGGCTGCTTGGGCATGAGGATAAAGTATACAGTTCTCCAATGAAGCGGTGCCTTGAGACGGCACAGCTGCTTTTTGAACAGGGAGAAAAAAAGCAGATCCGTGTGATCCCACAATGGTGCGAGATGGATTTTGGGCAATTTGAGTATAAAAACTACCGTGAATTGAATGGTAATCCAGATTATCAGGCGTGGATTGACAGCGGTGGAACGACTGCATTTCCGGGAGGCGAATCCCGGGCAGAATTTATAAAGCGCTCTATGGAAGGATTTGCATTTTTGCAGGAGCAGTTAAAAAAGGAAGTGGATCCGGTTCACAGGATCTGTTGTATTGTCCATGGTGGAACAATCATGGCGGTACTCAGTCAGCTGCTTGGAGGTGATTATTACGATTATCAGCTTCCAAACGGCGGCAGCTATCTTGTGCAATGGACAAAGGAAGCAGGCTGGACAATAATAGAGTAGAATGGAGTAAAACCGATGGCAGGTTATCATATATTGGCATTTTTTGTGGGATTCATACTGGATATGCTCTTTGGCGATCCATACTGGCTGCCACATCCAATCCGGCTGATCGGCAATCTGATTGCTGCACTTGACCGGAAATTATTAGGGGAAAATGATAAAAAAAATCCTTTTTTCAGAGGTGTAATCCTGGTACTGGCAGTGACGGGAAGTACCGTAGCGGTAACCGCGGCTCTTCTTATTCTGGCTTATCGGATCTGGCTTCCGGCAGGCGTAATCCTGGAAAGTATCATGACGTATCAGATTCTGGCTGCCAAATGTCTGAAAGTGGAAAGTATGAAGGTATATCAGGCGCTGGAGACCGGAGATATCGAAGCTTCGCGTAAGGCTGTTTCCATGATTGTGGGAAGAGATACGGCACAGCTTGATCAGACAGGAGTTGCAAAAGCTGCAATCGAGACAGTTGCGGAGAATACGTCAGACGGTGTGATCGCACCGATGATCTATACAGCAATCGGAGGCCCCGTGCTTGGCTTTTTGTATAAAGCCATAAACACCATGGATTCTATGGTCGGTTACAAAAATGACCGGTATATGCTGTTTGGAAGAGCTGCAGCTAAGCTGGATGATGTTGTAAACTTTATCCCGGCGCGGATCAGTGTATTACTTATGATTTTTGCATGTCTGTTTACAGACAGGGATTTCCGGAAAGGTGAGCGCAGGACAGTGGTCTGCCGCAGAGCATATAAGATCTGGAAAAGGGACCGTTTCTGTCATGCAAGCCCGAATTCGGCACAGACCGAGAGTGTGTGTGCAGGAGCACTTGGCATCAGACTGGCGGGTGATGCAAGTTATTTTGGCAAAATTGTTAAAAAACCGTATATCGGGGACGCGACATATCCGGTGGAGATAGAAGACATTCCAAGAGTAAATGAACTGATGTATCGGACCGCCGCAATCTGCGAGATACTATGTATATTGATTTTGTGCCTGCTTAGTTAACCAGATAATTACAAAGCTTATGAAGTTGTTTTGGACATGGAATGCAAGGACAGGTAATTAGCAGGTGCTTCAGAGCGGCCGGTACTTAGGCGGTGTGCTTTAGCGCCTTATGTACCGTTGCCAGCGATGAGCAGCGAGAGCGTGCCTGTAATTATCTGTCCTTGTATTCCATGTTTAGCAGTCTTTATACAGGGCTTGCAATTATCCGGATCATAACGTAGAAGGGAAAGGAAAAAGTGTGACAAAAATGATTCATGGCGGAGACATTTACCGCAATCACGTAAAACTTGATTTTTCTGTAAATATCAATCCGCAGGGAATTCCACAGTCTGTAAAGGAAGCCCTGCAGGAATCGGTTGATCTGTCGGAACGTTACCCGGATATTCATGCACAGAGGTTGACAGAACGTATTCGTGATGTGGAGAACGCGGGGAATGCCGGGATTCTATGTGGAAATGGGGCGTCAGAGCTTTTTATGGCTGTCGTTCATGCAGTAAAACCGAAAAAAATACTGATTCCGGTTCCTTCTTTTTATGGTTATGAATGGGCAGCGCAGGCATCCGGTGCAGAAATCATTTTCTATGAAATGAAAGAAGCGCAGGGATTTTGTCTGGATGAAGGGATTTATGAGGCACTGACAGAAGACATGGATCTGCTGTTTCTTGCAAATCCAAACAATCCGGTAGGAAATATCTTATCAGAAGCATTTCTTATGAAACTTTGTGAGCATTGTCTCAGGAAAGGCATCCGGGTTGTACTGGATGAATGCTTTCTCGAATTTACCGGGGAAAATGGCTTTGGAGCTGACAAAGATCACTGGGAGCAGTATCCGAATGTTGTGGTTGTAAGAGCGTTTACGAAATTATATGCGATACCAGGTGTGCGGCTTGGATATCTGATGACTGGAGATCACAAATTGTATGAACAGATCCGGAAGCAGCTGCCGGAGTGGAATCTGTCTGTGTTTGCACAGATGGCGGGATGCGCAGCACTGGATGAAAAGGAATATCGGAACCGGACAGTTGCAATCGTGCAGAAAGAACGGGAATATCTGATCCAGGCATTATCGGAACTTGGAATTACGGTTTATCCGGGAAGGGCGGATTATCTGCTTTTACAGACAGACCTTCCGCTGGCCGCGAGACTTCTTGAGAGGCAGATACTGATCCGGGATTGCAGCAATTACCGTGGCCTTGATGAAGGATTTTACCGGATTGCAGTGAAAGAACACAAAGAAAACACGATACTGATACAGGAATTACAGGATATTGAGCAAAAAGAAGGGAAAAACCATGGAAAACATTGAGTATGTATTGCCGGGAGACATTGAAAAACGAAGCTTTGAGATTATTTCCAGGGAACTGGAGGAGCGAAACATTGTTCTGCCAAAAGATCAGGAACTTGTGACGAAACGGGTCATTCATACCAGTGCAGACTTTGATTATGCAGAGACAATGACATATTCTGAACATGCAGTGGAGATTGCGAAGGAGCTGATCCGAAATGGTGCGGATATTGTAACAGACACGAATATGGCACTCGCGGGTATTAATAAGAAAGTACTTGCACGTTATGGAGGAACGGCACATTGTTTTATGGCGGATGAAGAAGTGGCAAAAGAGGCAAAGGAACGCAAGGTGACACGAGCAACAGTCAGCATGGAAAAAGCCGCCGCAATTGAAAAGCCGGTGATCTTTGCAATCGGAAATGCACCGACAGCACTCATCAGTCTGTATGAATTAATGGAGCAGACCGGATTTCGTCCAGCATTTATCATTGGAGTACCAGTAGGGTTTGTCAATGTGGTTGCAGCAAAAGAACTGATCTTAAAGACCGATGTTCCACATATTGTGAACCGTGGACGCAAGGGTGGAAGCAACGTTGCAGCAGCCATCTGTAATGCAATTTTGTATCAGTTGTAGAGGAAACTGTCATGAGATATGGATTTACAACAGGAAGCTGTGCAGCAGCAGCGGCAAAGGCAGCAGCATACATGCTTTTATCCGGAAATGAGAAAAAACAGATTACGATCGAGACGCCCAAAGGAATTTTGTTTGATGCCGTGATCGTGGACATCGTGAGGACTGAGAATGTGGTAAGCTGCGGAGTGGTGAAAGACGGCGGAGATGACCCGGATATTACGACGGGGGCACATATATGTGCAAAAGTTGGCTTTTCAGATACAGATGGAGAACAGCCGGGAGAAAGCGGACAGCCTCACATCCGCATCGAAGGTGGAACCGGGGTTGGAAGAGTTACCAAACCTGGACTTGATCAGCCGGTCGGAAATGCGGCAATCAATCATGTGCCACGGGAGATGATTGAAAAAGAAGTTTTGGAAGTGTGCAGGCTGTTTGATTACAGGGGCGGTCTGGATGTTGAAATCTCTGTGCCACAGGGGGAAGAACTTGCAGAAAAGACATTTAATCCGAGGCTTGGAATCATTGATGGGATTTCGATCCTTGGCACAAGCGGAATTGTGGAACCGATGAGCAGTCAGGCTCTTCTTGATACGATCCGTGTGGAATTGCGGCAGAAATACGCACAGGGCATGACAATTGCAGCAGTGTCTCCGGGAAATTATGGTCTGGATTTTATGAAACGTGCATATGGATATGACCTGGATGCCAGCGTCAAATGCAGTAACTTTATCGGAGATACCATTGACATGGCCGTTGATATTGGATTTGAAAGAATGCTTCTGACGGGACATATTGGTAAACTTGTAAAAGTGGCCGGAGGAATCATGAATACGCATTCCCGAGAGGGAGACTGCCGTATGGAGATTCTGGTAGCGACAGCTCTCCGCAATCATGTCCCACTGGAACAGCTGGAGGAGATCCTTTCGTGTGTTACAACGGAAGAAGCCGTGAGAATACTGGATTCCTGTGGAAAAAAGGATGCAGTTATGGCAGATCTTGTGGAAAAAATCATGTTTTATGTAAATAAGCGGAGCGCAGGAAAAATGCAGATAGAAGTCATCCTGTACTCGAATGAATTCGGAGAGCTTGGAAAAAGCGCAGGGGCAGAGAAATTCCTTCAGGAACTGCTCAGATAAGTAAATCTGCGCATAACGGAAACCGCTTAGAGAATTAACTGTTTATAAGCGTCTAAAAGCTGGTCAGACATATCTCTTTTGGAGAAATTATGTCCGGCCAGTTTTTTTACCGGCATAATGCCCATCAGAGAGTTGGTCACAAAGCATTCCTGATATTGATCAAGATCAGAAGGCAGAATCACCGTTTCCTCTACGTGGAAGGATTCGCACAGGTATTCGCGGAGTATGCCGGGAAGCAGACCGCAGGAAATCTTCGGGGTAAAAAGCTTCTGGTCGCGTACGAAAAAGATATTGCTGACCGTTCCTTCACAGATTTCCCCTTTGCTGTTTTGGAAGATCCGTTCGTTCATTCCCTGCCTGGCTGCGAGACGTTTTTCTAAGATACAGTCGCCGTAGTTCATGGTTTTGTGGTAGGTGAGAGGCGAACTTTCATTGCGCATGACACTGGAAAAATCCATAACAAAGCCTTTCTCATAATGGACAGGAGCGTATGGGTTAGAACGGATATGGTAAATGGTATTTTCCTTGGAAATCATGATCTTTAGTGCACAGTGTGACAGTGAAGTCCCATTTTCTTCCTGTTCATTCAGATAAGAAGTGATCGCATCCGGATTGATATTTCTGACAGCACAGGAATTAAGCCCGAGAAAATCGGCAGCGCGGTCAAGTCTTGCAAGATGTTTGGACAGGAAAACAGGATGACCGTGTTCGATGGCTATGGTTTCAAATGCGCCAAGTCCGAATTGATAGCATTCGTCAAAATTAATATTCATAAGTAAGTCCTTTCATGATCATGGCAGATGTCTATAATACATTTAAAATTGCTTTTGCCTTGAGCAGAGTTTCCTCGTATTCGGCCTGAGGATCAGATTCTACTGTGATTCCGCCGCCAACACCGAGGTAATAGCTGCCGTTTTGATGCACAGCCGTACGGATCACGATATTGAAATCGCAGTCTCCATCGAGTGTGAGATAACCGAGAGATCCCGTGTAGAGATTCCGTTTGCAGAGTTCCAGTTCATCGATGATCTCCATCGCCCGCTGTTTTGGTGCACCTGTGATCGAGCCTCCGGGAAAAACGGATTCCAGAAGATCCATTACGTTTTTGTCTTCACGCAGATCTCCTTCAATATTGGATACCAGGTGAAAAACCGTTGCATAGGCTTCGACGGTAAAAAGTTCCGTTACCTGAACACTTTGTGGTTTGCAGACTCGGTTCAGATCGTTGCGTTCCAGATCAACGATCATCAGAAGTTCACTTTTATCTTTATTGGAGTGAAGGAGTTTCTGATACAGCATTTCGTCTTCTTCCGGAGTTGTGCCGCGAGGACAGGTACCTTTGATCGGACGCGTGGTGATATGTCCTTTCTGCATCTTTAAGAAACGCTCCGGAGAGGCACAGATAATCTGAAAATCCGGATAATCAAGGTAGGCACCAAAAGGAGAAGGATTCTCTTTTCGAAGCCGTGCAAACACTTCAAATGGTTTACGGCAGCTTTGGATCGTAAACTGCTGAGTCATATTTGCAACATAAATATCGCCGTCTGTCATGTAAGTCTGAAGCCGTTTGATGGCATTTTTGTAGGCATCTTCCGTAAAATCCGAATGTATACAACAAGCTGGCACGGATGTCACAGGTGTATCCGGGGCGTCGGGAGTGGAAGACATGTGATTGGAAAGAATTGTTTCAATCTCCTGGATCAGAGTATCTGCATTCTGTGTCATTCCATTTGCACAGAGTGAGATCTCTTTTGCCTGGTGGTCTTCTATGAGAAAAGCATCATAAAAGGTCAGGATGGCTTCCGGGATCGATAAAAGCTCCTGATCGGAAGAGGCGATTTTATGCCGGATGCGGCCGTAGTCATAGGAAAAATACCCGATGGCTCCGGATACGATCGGTAAAGCAGTATCGTTTGTGTCCGGATGGCTTTGTAGATAGTTTTTAGTATATTCTTCAAAGGTAGTGTCAGTCTGTACTACATGATTAACGGTAAAAATATCCCGCTCTTTTTTGAGTGTCAGATAAGGACGAAATCCGATGATGGAATACGTTCCGAGATCGTTTTGCAGGGAAGAATCTAAAAATGCACAATCCGGTTCCAGGTCGTGAAGAATCGTGTATATATGGAAGAGAGACAGTGGCGAATTCAGTTTTTTCAGGATGCGTTTTTTCTTGTGCATGTGTAACCTCCGTCTGATATATTGTCCTGGTTCTGCTTTTTTGGGAATTCTTCTGCAAGGCTGCAGAAATTGTGAAGCAGTTCATGCCCATATTCGGTCAGTACCGCTTCCGGATGAAACTGGACGCCATAGATTGGAAGCTTTTTGTGGGAGATTCCCATGACTGCGCCATCCGAGGAAAAAGCATCAATGCGGTAGTCTGCGGGAAGTGTTTCCGGTCTTATAACAAGAGAATGATATCTTGTAACGAAAAACTGTTCAGGAAGCCCTGCGAATAGTCCGGTTCCGTTATGTGTGAGTCCGGTGATTTTCCCATGCATAGGGGAAGTTCCTTTCTCTACAGCAGCACCGGCGCAATAGCCGATGACCTGATGACCGAGACAGACACCAAGGATTGGAATCTTTCCCTGAAAATGTTTTACAACTTCTACGCAGAGGGTGGCATCCCATGGCCGTTTCGGACCCGGCGAGAGGATGATCCCCTGTGGGCGCAATGTTTCAATGTCGGAAAGCGTGAGCGAATCGCAGGAGCGGACGAGAACAGTTTTGCCGAGATCTTCCAAATAGGCTTTCAGATTGTAGACAAATGAATCAAAATTATCGATGAGCAGATACATAGTGTTCCTTTCTTTTTTATCATTGTTTGTAAATGATGCAGTATTAATGAAGCTGTGGACGCAAAAAAGGGATAACGATGGCATGCTGATACATGCACAGTCGTTATCCCATATGGTCCGTAATCTGTGTATTATATGATATTACTTCGGTAAGAAGCTGAAACTCATGCTAGCACACCGGAAAGGTTTCGTCAAGCATAAAGCATTCTTAATAATCAAGAGTTCACAAAAAGTTCACAGAAAATTAGCACTCACCTATTGACAGTGCTAACAAACGGTGCTATAACATAATCGAACGAAGGAAAGAGATAAGGAACAAAGAACAAAGGGTTCAGTTCCAAAGATCTTTGAAACATCCTGGTTCAAAGAAACAAGGTAAACAAGCATGAGAGATTCACAGAATGTGGATCAAAAGAAAAGGAGAGATGACTTATGTTAATGCCTAGTATTTTTGGAGAGAACTTATTTGATGACTGGTTTGATAGTTTTGACAATTTCCCATTCTATATGGACAAAGATATGAACAATGCCGAGAAGAAACTGTACGGTAAGAAAGCCGGTAGAATCATGAAGACCGATATCAAAGAGACCGATAAAGGCTATGAATTGATCGTAGATCTTCCTGGATTCACCAAAGATGAGATCAAGGCTTCCGTAGAAAACGGATACCTGACCATCAGTGCAGCCAAAGGACTCGACAAGGACGAGAAGGAGAAAGAGAGCGGACGTTATATCCGTCAGGAGCGTTACGCAGGATCATGTGAACGAAGCTTCTATGTTGGAGATGCCGTAAAGCAGGAAGATGTAAAAGCAGAATTCAAACACGGAATCCTGAAACTGTTCGTTCCGAAGAAAGAAGCTGAAAAAGCGGTAGAACAGAATAAATACATTGCAATCGAAGGATAAATTCCAGCGGTTGGCAAAGGTTTGTAAAGGTAGGAGATGCCATCTGGCATCTCCTGCTTTTATATTTGGGCGGTTATAAAACAGATGTTAGCACTCATCTATTGACAGTGCTAACAAAAAGCGCTATAACATAACTATAATCGAACTTAAGAAAATAAGAGAGGTGATCTGTATGGCAATCATACCTGTATATAATTCCATTATTCTGCCGGATACAACTTTTTATTTTAAAAAGGATCTGTTAGAAGAAATGAATATCCATGACATCAAAGAAGGGGAAGATGTCGTATTTTTGATCCGCAGGGATATAAATCAGAAAGACAAAGAGATAAAAGAGGCAGACGCAAAGGCATCAGAGCCGGCGGAGCCAAATGAAGACGAGAAAAAGATCGAGAAGCTGGAAGATGAATTTTATCCGATTGGTGTGGCAGGAAAGGTGTTATCGGTAGATGAGAACGGAACTGCATCCATTGAAGCAAAAGAGCGTATGGATATCACAAAAGTCACAGTGGAAGATCAGCATTATAACTTAGAGGCTGAGACAAGAGAAGACATTATGGATATGGATGAGCAGGAACTTCTTGCTACGGTCAAAGAGCTTCGTCGTGCAGTACTCAATTATGTAAAACAGTTCCAGTGGGGAATCATGGCAAGGGAGTACATTGTCCAGTGGAAAAATGTAAATGAGATTGCCGTCTCCCTTTCTTCGTATCTGAATCTGAACAACGAAGAACGTTATGCAATCGTTGCAGCAGATAAGATGACCGAACGTGTAGATCTGATCAAGAAAGCCGTATATGAATTCATTGAGATCTCGAATGTCAGTGGTGAGGCAGAACTGGCACAGAAAGAGACCAATGACAAGATCTATCGTGAGGATGCAATCCGGAAACAGATTGATTTTCTCCAGAAGAAACTCGATGAGATGCATCCGGAAAATGTATCGGAAGTACGGAGATTCCAGGATAAGATTGAAAAATCCGGAATGAATGAGACAGCAAGAAAAGAAGCAGACAAGATATTAAACCGTATGGCAATGGAAGGAAAGGACAGCCATGAGTATGGAATGCTGTATGACTATCTGGACTTTGTTACAACGCTTGACTGGAAAAAGGAGCCTTATAAAGATGTCAGTCTGGATGAGGCGGAAAAAATCCTCGACGAACGGCATTATGGACTGGACAAGGTGAAAAAGAGAATCATCCAGCAGCTTGCTGTCATGTCGTTGAATCATAAGCAGTCCGGTTCTATTCTGTTATTTGTAGGTGCACCTGGAACGGGTAAGACAAGTATCGGTCAAAGCATTGCGGAGGCTCTCCACAGAAAATATGTCCGTGTCAGCCTTGGTGGAGTCCGGGATGAAGCTGAGATCCGTGGACACCGGAGAACCTATATCGGCGCGATGCCTGGACGTATCATGGAAGGTATGAAACAGTGTGGAACATCTAATCCGGTCATGGTTCTCGATGAGATTGACAAACTCGGTCATGATTATAATGGAGATCCTGCGAGTGCGCTTCTTGAGGTGCTTGATCCAGAGCAGAACAATACATTTACGGATCATTATATGAACGTACCGTATGATCTTTCGGATGTATTTTTTGTCTGTACGGCAAATTCTACAGACGGTATTCCAACTCCGTTACTTGACCGAATGGAGATCATCCAGTTCCCGGGATATACCGCTGTGGAAAAATTCCAGATCGCCAAAAGACACCTTCTGCCACAGGCAAGAGAGCAGGTTGGTATCAAGGCAAAAGACCTGAAAGTTTCGGATGAAGCAATCCGTAAGATTATCAGTGATTATACAATGGAATCCGGAGTCCGTGGCCTGAAAAAACAGCTGACAACGCTGTGCAGATATGCCGCTGTTGAATTTGTAAAAGGCGAAAAGAAGAGTGTCAGCGTAAGTCCAAGAAGACTTCCAAAATTCCTGGATCAGAAGCCATATCACCATGAGAGCATCCTTCAGGAAAAAGCTCCGGGTGTTGTAACCGGTCTGGCGTGGACAGCCGCAGGAGGAGAGATTTTATTTATTGAGACCAAAATGGTCAAAGGAAGCGGAAAAGTACAGATTACCGGACAGCTTGGGGATGTCATGAAAGAGTCTACCTCAATTGCCTTAACACTTGTGAAAGCAATGTATCCGGACAAAGCAGAACTGTTTGAAAAAAATGATATTCATATTCATGTGCCGGCAGGCGCTGTTCCAAAAGATGGACCATCTGCAGGAATTACGTTAACGACTGCACTGGCTTCGCTGGTGACCGGCAAACCAGTCGGACCGGAATATGCAATGACGGGTGAAGTATCATTAAGAGGCGTTGTGATGCCGATCGGAGGTCTCCCTGAGAAACTGATGGCAGCACAGAGAGCTGGAATCAAAAAGGTATTTATCCCGGCAGATAACGTGGAAGACCTCGATGATGTTGCAAAAGAAGTAAGAGACAGCCTGGAGATTATTCCGGTACATAAGGTTACCGATGTATTAAAGAAAGTTATAAAGGAAAAATTATAAAAAAATAGAAAAATTATCCTAGGGGGGAGGTTGTTCGGGCGAAATCCGTATGGTAGAATCTAGCATAATTACAAACAAGTATCAAAATACAGTTTGCAGGGGAGAGAATAATTATGCATATACCAGAGAATTACCTTAGTCTATCGACCTGTGCCGTAATGACGGCAGCTATGGTTCCGGTATGGACCTATTCCGTGAAAAAAATCAAAACGGAGATTCCGAAAGCCAAAATGCCTCTTTTAGGAATTGGAGCTGCCTTTTCCTTTTTGGGAATGATGTTCAATATACCACTTCCGGGTGGCACGACCGGACATGCAGTTGGTGGAACTTTGATCGCTATTCTGACAGGAAGTCCGGCAGCCGGCTGTATATCAGTTTCCATAGCATTGCTTCTTCAGGCACTTTTGTTTGGAGACGGAGGAATCCTTGCATTTGGGGCAAACTGCTTTAATATGGCATTTGCGTTACCATTTTTAGGATTCTACATTTACCGCTTTTTATTGAAAAAAACAGGGAAACGAACGATCAGTGCAGCAGTTGGATCTTATGTCGGAATCAATGCGGCAGCGTTTTTGGCAGCAATTGAATTTGGAATACAGCCATTGCTGTTTACAGATGCAGCAGGTAAGGCATTATATTGTCCATATCCACTTACCGTGTCCATACCGGCAATGATGATCGGGCACATAACGCTGTTTGGACTTGCCGAGGTTGTATTGACAACTGTGGTTCTTGCATTTGTAGAGAAAGTGACACCAAAGGCATTGGATGAAGTTCCGGATAAGACGGCATTCCAGCCACTTTATATACTCATGGCGGTTCTGATCGCTCTTACACCACTCGGACTGCTTGCAACAGGTACAGCATGGGGAGAATGGGGAGCCGATGAGATTGCATCGCTTGTCAGTGGCGGAACGGAATTAGGCTATACACCTTCGGGAATGCTGAATGGATTTGAACTTTCTGCCATTTTCCCGGATTACTCGATCGCGGGGCTTCCGGAATGGAGCGGATATATTTTATCAGCGGTTGTTGGTGTGGCACTTTTAGTCATAGTATTTAAGATCTTATCATCCATCATGAAAGACAAAGTGGACTTCAGTAAAAAGGCAGCATAGCATATGGAAAAAGACGAATTAAACGTTATGCAGGAAATGCCTGAATGGATGTTGCAGAAGGAAGAATATATTCCTTCCAGTGACAGAGAAGCATTTCTTACCAAAAGTACAAAAGCAGTTCTGGGAGTACTTTCCAGAATGAAATTCCAAGGAGGGAAGGATGGCAGATTTTCTGCCACTCCCTCTTTTCAGTTATTCTATACTCTGATCTATATTATTCTGACAGCATGCAATCAGAATTATTTTTTTACACTGATCATGTTTGCAGGGGTAATGGTGGTACTTGCCTTTTATCCTGCAAAATCAATCCGCAGGATTCTGGCTGGAACACTCGGAGCAGTTGTAATCTCTGCTTTGATCCTGACTCCAGCGATGTTTATGGGGAATCCGCAGATACTTCTTCGTATTACAACAAAAGTATATATTTCGGTCACACTGATCGGAATATTATCTTATGGAACTTCATGGAACCGGCTGACAGCCGCACTTCGTACATTCCGGGTTCCAGATCTTTTGATTTTCACATTAGATATTACATTAAAATATATTTCGGTACTGGGCGGGATCAGCCTGGATATTTTAACGGCACTAAAGCTGCGCTCCGTTGGGAAAAATCCGGAAAAAGCCAGGTCATTTTCAGGAATCCTTGGAACCTCTTTCTTAAAATCCAGGGAAATGTCAGATGAAATGTATGCATCCATGTGCTGCCGTGGTTTTACCGGAGAATATCATAAAAAGCACAAATACCGTTTCCGGAAACAGGATCTGCTGCACCTGCTGTTGCTTGTCTGCTGCCTGCTTCTTTTTTATTACTTAAAATAATCAGGCATTTGCATAACGTACATAAATTTAGTTGATCATGTGCTCTAAGTATAAGTAACTCGCAGGTGCTTCAGAGCGGCCGGTACTTAGCGACCGTATTTTGGTCGCTTATGTATCCGTTGCCAGCGATGAGCAACGAGAGTGTGCCTGCGATTATTTATACTTAGAGCACATGACTATTTAAACTCTGGATGCGTTATGCAAATGTTGATATTTTAAATAAAAATATTACCTGTCATAGAGGAGGAAAATATGATTGATCTTGAGAACGTCTGTTATGCGTATGAAAATGAGATAGCACTGCGTTATGTGAATCTTCATATTGAAGAGGGAGAGTCCGTGATCATTCAGGGACCGAACGGATGTGGAAAATCAACGTTAATTCGTTTATTAAATGGAATTATTTTTCCATCAGAGGGGAAGTATTCTTATAAGGGGAATGAGATTACAGAGAAAGTTTTAAAAAATAACTCATTTGCGAAATGGTTTCACCAGCAGGTTGGATATGTATTCCAGAACGCAGACACGCAGCTTTTCTGTAGCAGTGTGGAAGAAGAGATTGCATTCGGCCCGGTTCAGATGGGGCTGCCGCAGGAAGTGATTGCGCAGAGAACGGAAGACTGCATCCGGCTTTTTCATCTTGAGAAGCTGAGAAACAGACCTCCATATCACCTGAGTGGCGGGGAAAAACGAAAGGTTTCCCTTGCGTGCATTCTATCCATGAATCCGGAAGTGCTCGTTTTAGATGAACCACTGGCAGGGCTCGACGAAAAGACACAGGAGATGCTCATCAATTTTCTGAAAGAATTTCATAAATCCGGAAAGACGCTGATCATCATTACGCATAATAAACAGCTTGCGAAAACACTTGGAACAAGGTTTGTGTATATGAACGAAGAACATGAACTGGTGGAACAGTAAAATTATTTATAATTCTCTCAAATATGTATTGACGTTCATATGAACATATGCTAATATGTTCATATGAAGAAGTGATAAGCAGAAAAGAGAGGTAATTGTTATGAAGAAAACGTATAAGATTGAAGTAGATTGTGCAGTATGTGCTGGTAAAATGGAAGATGCAGTGAAGAAACTGGAAGGTGTTAAGGATGCAACCGTATCTTTCATGACACAGAAGATGAAAGTGGAATTTGAAGATGGTGCTGAAGTAGCAGCAGTTATGGACAATGCAGTTTCAGCCTGCAAGAAGGTAGAACCGGATTGTGAGATTTTCCTGTAAGAACCGGGAATATAAGTCTATCAGAGTATGTAGGAGGGAATGCGCATGTAGGGTGTGCATTCCTTCTTAAATAGGAGGAAAAGCTATGACGAAGAAGCAGAAAAAGATGTTATACCGGATTATTGCAGCCGCAATCGTTCTCGTAATTGCATCTCTGATTCCGGAAGAGACCATTTTACGACCAATCGTATTTCTGATCTCTTATGTAATCATCGGATATGACATTATTAAAAAGGCCGTACTTGGAATCATTCATGGTCAGGTATTTGACGAGAACTTTCTTATGGCAGTTGCAACGGTCGGTGCGATCGGATTAAGGGAATATGCGGAAGGAACAGCAGTTATGCTGTTTTACCAGATCGGAGAACTTTTCCAGGGATATGCAGTTGGAAAAAGCCGTAAGAGCATCACAGATCTTATGGACATCCGCCCGGATTATGCTAATATAGAAGAGAACGGAGAAATCGTGCAGGTAGACCCGGACGAAGTCGAGATCGGAACTGTGATTACAGTACTTCCCGGAGAAAAAGTCCCAATCGATGGTGTGATCGTAGAGGGAACTTCGACACTGAACACAAGTGCATTGACAGGAGAAAGTGTTCCGAGAGAAGCTGCGATCGGAGATGAGATCATCAGCGGATGTATCAACATCACAGGATTATTAAGAATCCGCACAACCAAGGAATTTGATGATTCCACGGTATCCAAGATTCTGGATCTGGTTGAGAACTCTGCAATGAAGAAAGCGAAAACAGAGAATTTCATTACCAAATTCGCAAAATACTATACACCACTCGTATGTCTTGCAGCACTGCTTCTGGCATTTATCCCGCCACTTGCAAATATTCTGGTGCTTGGCAATCCGGCAGAGTGGTCGACCTGGGTAATCCGTGCGTTAACGTTTCTGGTAGTAAGCTGTCCTTGTGCGCTTGTAATTTCAATTCCGCTGAGCTTTTTCGGTGGAATCGGAGGTGCATCATCCAGGGGTATCCTTGTCAAAGGTTCTAACTATCTTGAAGCACTTGCACAGACAAAATATGTGGTATTTGATAAAACTGGTACACTGACAAAGGGCGTATTTGAAGTAACAGAGATTCAGCCTCAGGAATGGATTACGAAAGAGGAACTTCTGGAAAATGCTGCGTATGCAGAAAGTTACTCGAATCACCCGATCAGCAAGAGCTTAAAGAATGCTTATCAGAAGGAGATCGATGCCACACGTGTTTCCGATGTGGAAGAGATCGGAGGACATGGAGTAACCGCTCTGGTAGATGGAAGAAAAGTTGCTGCAGGTAATGTAAAGCTTATGAAAAAGCTTGGATTAAGCTATGAAGAGCCAAAGAATGCAGGAACAGAGATCCATGTTGCGATTGATGGAAAATATGCAGGTTACATTCTGATTTCAGATGTAATCAAAGAGCATTCCAAAGAAGCAATCCATGGATTAAAGAAGAGCGGAATCAGGACGGTTATGCTGACAGGGGATTCCAGACGTGTAGCAGAACATGTGGCTCTGGAACTTGGCGTTGACGTTGCAAAAAGCGAGCTGCTTCCGGCGGATAAAGTAGCCGAAGTAGAGAAGCTTCTGGAACAGAAAACAGACAAAGAAAAACTTGCATTCGTTGGAGATGGAATCAATGATGCTCCGGTACTTTCGAGAGCAGATCTTGGAATTGCAATGGGCGCAATGGGGGCAGATGCTGCGATCGAGGCAGCTGACATCGTACTTATGGATGACGATCCAGCCAAAATTGCACTTGCAATGAAGATCTCCAGAAAAACACTTCGTATCGTATACGAAAACATCGTATTTGCGCTGATTGTAAAAGCACTCTGCCTGATATTCAGCGCAGTCGGAATCGCCAATATGTGGTGGGCAATCTTTGCAGATGTAGGAGTTATGATCCTCGCAGTGCTGAATGCAACAAGAGCACTTCGCGTAAGCGGAAAGTAAGAGGTAATTCATGAAAGAAAAAATTCGAAAAGCAATTCGTGAATCAGCATCCTACGTAGAAATGCTGATCTCAGCAATCCTTTGTGTAGTGATCACTTTGCTGGTCATCAAGATGGTGATATTAGGAGCTCCGGATCTGTTTACCAGAACCGGTGATCTGGATTACTTTCTGACACAGGCAATGACACTTGCAATCGGAATTGAGTTTGTAAAAATGCTTTGTCTTCATACACCGGAGACAATCATTGAGGTTCTGCTCTTTGCAATCGCAAGACAGATGGTTGTAGAACATAGTTCCATGTTTGAAACGGCAGTCGGAGTGGTTGCCATTGCCGGATTATTTGCAATCCGCAAGTTCCTTTTCTGCGGAAATGATGACACGAAATCGCTATAGAATTGAAGTCCTATATGACCGGATAAATCAAATATTCGGTTATATGGGACTTTTTTGGTTTGACATTTCGGAAAAAGACAAATATAATAATTTTCAAACGAGTAGCAGACTAGCGTAAATCCAGTTTTGTTGCTCGTTTTTTATTTTATATATGCCATGAAAAAGTGTGTAGCTTATCAGCGTAAGTCCAGCTTATGAGATAAGTACATACTTTTTTTTATGCAGAAAAAGGAGGATTCAGTTAAGATGGCAGAAAGTAACAGGATGAAGGAGATGCCCGTGAATAAGCTCATGGTTCAGATGGGAATACCGATGATCTTATCGATGGCATTGCAGGCGGTCTACAATATTGTGGACAGTGCCTTTGTTGGAAATATGAGAGTGGGAAGTGAAGCAGCACTGAATGCACTTACGCTGGTGTTTCCGGTACAGATGCTTATGGTAGCAGTTGGAATCGGAACAGGTGTGGGAACAAATGCGCTTCTTGCCAGAACGCTTGGACAGGGAAACAATAAAAAGGCTGCAAAAGTTGCTGGAAACAGTCTGTTTTTGGGTGTAATTATTTATGCAGTCTGTTTGCTGTTTGGAATTTTTGGAGTAAAAGCGTATATTTCATCGCAGACAGTTGACCCGGAAGTGATTTCAATGGGAACAGGCTATCTCAGAATATGCTGTGTGATTTCGTTTGGAATTATCTTCTTTTCGTTGTTTGAAAAACTGTTACAGGCAACCGGACGTTCGCTTTATTCTACAATCGGTCAGGTAGTGGGAGCTGTGGTAAATATTATTCTTGATCCGATTATGATCTATGGTATCGGGCCGGTTCCTGAGCTGGGCGTCGAGGGTGCTGCCTATGCTACGGTAATCGGACAGGTTGCATCGGCGGTATTATTGTTTATTTTCCATATGAAATTGAATAAAGAGTTTGAACATGGAACGAAGTATATGAAACCCGATGCTGGAATTATGAAGGAAATTTATGCGATTGGTCTTCCGGCAATCATTGCACAGGCGCTTATGTCGATCATGGTATATGTGATGAATCTGATTTTAAAATTCAGTCCATCTGCCCAGACTGCATATGGATTGTTTTATAAAGTGCAGCAGTTTGTGCTGTTTCTTGCATTTGGACTAAGGGATGCAATCACGCCAATCATAGCTTTTGCATACGGAATGGGAAGCAGAAAGAGAATAAAAGACGGAATAAAATATGGTCTTATATATACAGCTGTTTTGATGATCCTTGGTATCGTTATTACAGAAATTTTCCCAAGTGCATTTGCGACATTGTTTAATGCAGGTCAGTCAAGAGAATATTTTATCAGTGCAATGAGAATTATCTCGATCAGTTTTATTTTTGCGGGATTTAATGTCGCATATCAGGGAATATATCAGGCATTGGAAGGCGGAATGGAGTCACTTGTTATTTCATTGCTCAGACAGCTTGTGATCATATTACCGCTGGCAGGTATTTTTTCCATCTTTGTCAGAAATGGTCAGATGGGTGTTTCGCTGATCTGGTGGGCATTCCCGATCACAGAACTTATCGCCTGTCTGGTGGGATATGTATTTTTAAAGAGAATCAAAAAAAACACAGTGGACAGTTTGAGTTAGGAGGAATCAGTCATGGCAAAGAGAATCATTACGATCAGCAGAGAGTTCGGAAGCGGATGCTGTGAAAATGATACATGATACAGATAAAAGACGCAGAACAAATTATAATTTTTATACGGAACAGAAGTGGGGAATGGCATGCAATTATTCAATATCATTGAACAGTTCACAGCTGGGCTATGATATGTGCGAACAAATTATAATGGATTGCACAAAATAAGTTAAAAGCAGGTTTTCAGGGTTTTGGCAAATTCTTCGCAGAAAGTTCAATATAGATCTTACTTTCTGCGAGAATTTTATTATTGTAGGCATCAGAAAATGCACGTCTTTGATCACTCAATGCCATGGTAGCCCTTATAATATCCAATTCTAAGCACTGCATGATCTTTATCAGCACTGCGTGTCCCTTTCTAAAGGATAATTCTAGGCACATAATAATTTACCAACACAACCAGCTTAAATGAAGGATGACTAATTTCTTATGGTAGAGAACGACCGTTTCGACCATATGTACTCTGTAGGTGGAAGAATTAAATTTGGTGAAACAGCAGAAGAAGCAGTGGTACGTGAGGTATTTGAAGAAACGGGGATGAAAATGGAAATTGACAGACTTGGATTTATTCATGAAAACTTTTTCCAGGGGGATTCATTAAAAAAACGGGAAATCCAGTCAAATACATTTCTGAGCAGCAAAAATCCGCCTGCTATAATCACAACTGAAACAAGAACCATAACAGCAATCACAACATAAGGATGCATATAATCCGTAAGATACCCATAGCACCATTGATACAGTCCGGAAATCATTTCGACTGTATCGCAGCAATTTTCCCAACGGTTTATGAACCACAGGAGAATCGTTTTCGTAACATCATGATTCATAAAAAGAATATACCCTGTCTGTATCATACAGATAAAACAGAATGCCCATGTCCAGATGCCGAATGCTATGGTCTGCTTTTGGAGGGCAGTCTGCAGCCTGCCTTTCATATCAGATTCCATATTCCGCCTTACACGGCTTACCTTTTCGCTGACATGCTCATCAAAAGTGTCATTTAATGCCTGTGCCTTAGTAAGGATTCTCTTAGCGTCCTCTGTCTTTGCTACGGCATCTTTTAAGATTTTCTGAGCCTTCTCGTTCTCTGCCTGCAGCTTCCGATTCATTTCTGCCAGTTTCTCGTTCTCCATTCCATTCCGGTCCTCGCAAAACCGATGTCCCCCGGACATCGTGCGACATGCAATGCCCAGTCAGCACACATTCCGGTCAGCGTATTCCGGCGGTGCGTGTTCCGGAAGTAAAACTTCTGTAAATACCACACCACGCTTTTTTGTAAAGTCATGGATAAGACCTGTGCGTTCGTCCGTGAGCTTTTCGCCGGAACGGTAGGCAGAAGAAGCAACTGCCGATTTTCCATCGCTCCTGCCTGTTTAAAAATGCAATGAGCTTTGGGATTTCCTCAATCTCAATACATCTTCCCAGCACCGACTTCACAGCCGCACCGATTTCAATCAGACGATGGGTACGGATTTTTCGTTCTTACTCCTTCCTACGTTTCTCTAGCTGCTTCTTTTGTGCTTCATAACGCTTCAGCTCCTCCTCAAAAGTAGCTATGGTATTCTCTGCGAAAAACACATTTACCTTATAGATGGTCTGTCCAATCTTTTTAGTAAAAGTGGATGTTACCTGTTCCATAGTTTTTGTCTGCTCCATAAAAATTCCACCTCCTTCTTGAAATACGAACATGCGTTTGCTATGGCGTAAATATTCTTGACGGACTGCGGCAACGGACAAAATAAAGCTTCATAAAATCCGAATCCTTTCTGTTAAATTTAAGTAATCTGTTTTTTACGAATAAGATTACTTCTTCACTTATAGGAGAAATGCAGTATCTAAAGCGGAACTGTTTCTACAAATTTTGGAAAAATATTTTTGAAAGGTGGTGAATCCCTTAGGAAGATCTGACGTGCCTTTAGAGTGTGGAATGTCACCGGATGAGATTGTAATTCCTGCTCCCATCAGCCATGTTTTCTGGAAACAGATAATGAAAGGGGATTTCCTTGATGCCATTTATAACTGCCCCTTTGAAATGCATGAGCTGGTGCCGGATGATTGCAGTGTTTCGGGAACAAACCGACAGAAATATTCGTAAAATCCGTAACACCATGTTAAAGAAGCTCCGCAAATCCTTTATGCAGGCTCTGCAAAGCAGGGTGGATAATCGCATCTCCCTTACAAATCCGGAACAGATGGTGCTAGAATATTTTTTATGACACCTACTTGACACTAATTACGGATAAAAAGAATAAGAAAACGAAGGAAATCACAAATACCAATTGACCTTACAGGACAGGCTTGGTATGATAGTAATATATTTTAAGATGATACAGATTACATTTTAAAAGATCAGATTGGAGGCTTTTATGAGTAACCTTTTTCAGAGAACCAGCTCCAGTTGGGTACGATATGACAAATATGAATGGAGGGAAGATAAAGAAGGTACGTTATATATCACACCTTCACCAGATGCGAAAGTGTATCTTTATAATCCGCTGAAGGATTCGGAGCAGATGGTATTAAAGGCGGTAAACCTGGGACTGATATGCATGGACAAAAACAACACACAGGAACAGCTGCAGAATGCCATTATGGATTTTGTTACCAGTTACGGACTGCTTGGATTTATGACCGCACTTCCTACTACACCGGATTTTATTACATATGAAGCAGTCTATCTGCCGAAAAATCATTTTATCAAGGAAGAAAGCATGACCACTGAAAAATATCTTTCGTACTTCTTTCCTTTTGATAAGATTGATTTTGTGAAAAAAGGGATGGAATCTTCTTGGAATACGGACGATGTGCAGATGATGACACTGATTATGACCATGAAAAACAAACCGCAGGCAGTAATGATGAGCTTTCAGAAAGAATATGCAGAAAGGTATGACTGGCTTGTTTCACTGTTCAAGGACTGGGCATTTACCTTTATGTCAAGTTTTCTATACTATCAGGACTTTGACATGCTGGATGATATGCAAAAACAGCCTTACCGTCAGGGAATGGTGGCATTTGGCGGTATTGCGCCAACCTATCACATAGAGCTGCTTGAACGTCCTACCATTGTCTGGGATTTCCATTCTCTGCTATTGGGTGTGCAGATGATGTTTTCTTTTATGCTTACAGATGAAAAGTCCTCACTGAAGGTATGTAAACACTGCAGAAAAGCCTTTGTTGCCAACAGACCTAATAGCGTATTTTGCAGTGGTAAATGTAAAAACCAGTATAATGTGTATAAGAGCCGTGCTAAAGATAAAGACAACGCTAACTAATTCACCTGCTATAAGAAAGAAGGCTGATTATGAATACAGATATTACAAAGCAAATGGAAATGGTGCTGTACAGAACCGAAGATGATAACGTAACAGTCAGTGCCTTGATAAAAGATGAAACGATATGGCTGACACAAAAAGCCATGGCTGAATTGTTTGGTATTGACAAGTCGGGCATCAGCCGCCATTTAGCAAAGATTTTTGAATCCGGTGAGCTGGATGAGGAAGTGGTTGTTGCAAAAATTGCAACAACCACTCAGCACGGAGCAATGCAGGATAAAACACAGACTATTCCTACCAATTATTACAATCTGGATGCCATTATTTCCGTCGGTTACAGAGTAAACTCCATTCAGGCAACCAGGTTTCGTATATGGGCAACCGGTATTTTGAAGGAATATATGATAAAGGGCTTTGCTATGGATGACGAACGCCTGAAACAGGGTACAACAGCTTTTGGAAAAGACTATTTCCGTGAATTGCTGGAAAGAGTTCGTTCCATCCGTGCCAGCGAACGCAGAATATGGCAACAGATAACCGATATCTTTGCAGAGTGCAGCATTGATTACAATAGAGATTCTGATACTGCATATCATTTTTATGCAACCATACAGAACAAATTTCATTATGCCATTACCGGTAAAACAGCGGCTGAAATTGTGTATAATCAGGCTGACCACACCAAGGAAAATATGGGCTTGACCACATGGAAAAATGCTCCTGATGGTCGTATTCTCAAATCGGATACACCGATTGCCAAAAACTATTTGAACGAAAAACAGATTCGTCAGTTAGAACGTGCTGTTACAGGATATTTTGATTACATAGAGGATTTGATTGAACGTGAAAACGTCTTTACTATGGAGGAATTTTCAAAAAGCGTGAACGAGTTCCTTGCGTTCCGCAGATATGATATCTTGAAAGATAATGGACGTATTTCCCATAAGCAGGCAGTGGAGAAAGCATATCAGGAATATGATATTTTTAACAAGACACAGCCGATAGAATCTGATTTTGATAAGATAGTAAAAGGATTGGAAAAGAAAATTTAATTTCTTTTCTGGATTATGTGATTATGATACAATTATAGAAAATAGTTTTTTATGGATTGTGCTTGTTTGTTCAGCAAGCGTAATACTGACATCACAAGCAATATAGAAAAAGCATAGCATTGAGTTTCACTTTTGGCAAGGCAGAAAAGGTCAACAAAGTATTGCAGTTAAAGGCTTTTATGACAATTATCTCTCATACTGCACAACGCAAAACTGAACAAATGAGTTTCGGTTTATTTGCCCTTAATTCTCTTTGTATTTTGTGGATAGGCATAACAACTTTATACTATTGTATTACTGTTTATTTAAGAGGTATCATCAGAAGTTCACAGATAATCCAGAATTGACCTTTAGGAATAGGATATATAAAATATAGGTTAATCCATTAAAATCAATCTGGGGTCAATCTGGTTAATCTGAGGATTATATATAAAAAGGACCTCAAGAAAATAGTCGGAAAAATAAGGAAAAAAGTTTATTTTGCCTATGTACTTTCAGAAAATAATGTGGTATAATATATACAGGTCGGAAAAGATTAGTCAAATTAAATAAATTAGTGCTTTAGAGAAGCAAAGTTACCTTTAGACGAGGTTTAACTGGCTTCTCTTTTTTATTGTCTAAAAACAAAACGAAAGGAACAAGGAAAATGGATAACAAAACAAATAAGCATGAATTTGCGTGTAATGCTGGTAAGGTTACCGAGTACGAAGTAAAGGAACATATTGACACTATTATGGTAGGCTTTCGTGGATTCTCAAAGGAAGTGTCGATTGTAAAGTGGAACGACAAGAAGCCTGTGTTTGATATTAGAGCATGGCGAGTATCTGACAGAGACGGATTGCAATATCCTTTGCGTGGTATCACTTTCTCTAAGGAAGAGTTTATCAAGTTAAGGGAAATCTTGAACAGCATTGATGTGAATTGCATTGATGAATATATTTGAGCAAAGAATGTGAGGTATAAATTATGAACGGAGCAAAGATTGAAGAAAGAAATTATTATGCTGAAAGCTACATTGCTTTAATTGAGGAAATCATCAAAGAAACCGCTTCACTGATTAAAGACATAAAGAAAGCAATGAGTGAGGTGTGAAAATGGGAAAGAAAAAACTACAAGGTGCAGACGGAATCAACTTCCAAATGCAACTTACAATAAAAGGCTTGGAAACTGTAACATTTCCAAAGGAAACTCTAACTAATGAATCGGGCAAAGATATTGCATGGATTGAGTGCTTAGGTGGTAAAGTCTCTGCTTATGTAAATTTACCACACGCAGTAAGACCAAACAACATTCAACCATTTCAGTTATCTGATTGTATTCAGATAGATTTGATTAGTGATAAGGTTATCGAATACATGAAAGCATACTTAAAAAAGCACATGAAAGGTAATTACTCCAACGAGATATTAAAGCAGTTGAATGTGTCAAGCATGGAGTGCAACATTACTATTAAATGTGTGGGCAAATGCAAACCGAAAGATGTAATCAATCTGTTTGAGAAATCAGTTGACAAAACTTTTATTGCGCAGGAAGCAAGGGACAAAAAGAAAACCTTTCGTAAGGACCAAGACAGCATTATATACAGAAAAGACCATTATTACCGTTTGAAAGTTTACAACAAGTCTAAGGAACAAAATGATAAAGGAAATCCGTTAGTGGAAAGCAACCTTATTCGTGTTGAGTTTGTATTCTTAGAACGAATGCTCGATAGTATGTATGCCGATAGAATGTCATTAGAGGATATTCTCACAAGAAAGTCTTTACGAAAGCTAATTGACCAATACCAAGAAACATTTACTGATATATGCGAAAAGAACATTAAACCTATGCTGAATGGTTGTGTGCAAGAGGTGTTTGAATGTTTGACGACCTCTAACTCTGGTAAAGAAATTAGTGAAACTTTATACAAATGCAAGGAATGTATTGTTGATGTTGAGGTGCTACGCAAGGCATTGAAAAAATGGTATGCGTTTAAGAAACAGGGCGACAGGTCAAAACAGGTCATTGCATATTATCGTGAAAACAATTTTGGTATGCCAGAAGATGTAATACGAACCGTAAAGCAAATGCACAATTCATTATAAAAGAGGGCTTCTAAGGTACTAATAATTGGTACCCTGCGACCCCAAAATTAAGAAAGTGCAAAACTCAAAATCTATGTGTAAAACAGCATTTATGAGTGTATAAAAGCCATTATTTGATGTGTTTGAGCGAATTAAGAATTTCAAAAAGTGTCTATAAAGTAGACAGATACACAGACAGATAACAGTACATTAACAATAAGGGGGTGTTCACTAATGCAGGTAGAACGCATATCAGCAGACATTACATTGAAGCATAAACCCAGAACGGGAACACAGGCTTACAATATGCTAATCGCATCTCTCAAAGCAGAGATACAGGAAAAACAAGAGATTTTATTTCATCTCTCACAAGACAAAGTAAAACAGAAATTCATAGAGAACTGGAATCCTACAACAAGGAGCGTGAACATCTATGATATGTAGGAAGGAGTGATTTTCTATGCCTTATGCTAAAGGACAAAGCGGTAATCCAAAAGGCAGACCTAAGCAAACCGCAGAGCAGAAATCACAAAAGGAGCAATTTCAGAGGTTGCTTAAATCTTCTACCGTTGAAGCTCTGCAAAGCATAATCCAGATTGCCAATGACAGATATAACAAGGACCGATTCAATGCTTGTAAGTACATCATTGACAAGGCTTATGGTGCAAATACTGCTTTTCTTTTAGACGGTACAGAAGATACTGCTCCTACTGTGATTAGGATTGTTCCATACGGTAAAGAAAACGAGGACTGGAACGAAGATGACTGGGAAGATGAATGGAACAATGCCCCAGATGAAAATGAGGACGAATAATTATGGTAAAGATTACAAACGGAACAGTTACCACAGAGGTAACGCAAGGCGCGTATGATACATTCTACAAGGAACAAGGATTTGTGATTGTGTCAGACGAAAACGAAAATAACGAATGGGAGGAAGAAGAAAATGGCTAAGGTCAATACTATTGCAAACAACGGACTGACTATCGTTGAGAACTACAATAAACTGCTTGAACAGTTCAGAAAAACAAAGACCATTGATGATGTGCGTATTCTGGTTGCAAGCGTCAGAGATTTTATTTCTGTGTATAAGCGTGTAGATAAGAACATGGTAAATGAAATCTATGAAAAACTCCAGGGCAAATTGCAGGATATGGTTGCTGAAAATGCTTTTGTGTATGACCGTATGAATAACAGAGTTGAGGAAATCCGCAATCGTGGTTATGACTATGCAAATGAAAAGGACGATACACAGGCAGTACAGAGCAAAGCACTTCAGCTTATGTCTCAGATGCCTAAAGTGATGAACAGCAATCATGCAAACCGTATTACTAAGGTTTTGACAGATTCTATCAATTCTGGTGTTATCGGTAGCAAGGCTGTTCTGGAACTGCTTAAATATCCTGCTTATGCTGATATGGTATCTGCAAAGATTAGGGAGCGTGCTTTTGAGGGTAGTAAATCTTCTGCTGAACAGGCTTTTGACAGATTGAAAGAATCTGAACTGAAAGAAGCTGAACAGGGGCTTGCTTCTGTGTATATGCAGGGATTCCACCTTAGAAACATTGAAAAACAGGTCAATGCGTTTAAGAAGCCTTCCGCATGGAATCCAGACGAACAGACAGCATAAAGGATAATCTCAGAATAACACAGGATAGTCCAGATTGAATCAGAAGTCATAAGGTAATGTATTCCTATGGTATAGGATAAAAGTTCACCAGAAGTCAACAGAGAACCTCTGGGGATAAACATAAAATTGAGAATAAAATAAATCGGTCACTAAAGAATAGTCCAGTTGTCCAGATGGAGCAAACACAAAAACATGGACAACAATACAATAGTTCAGATGAATTTGTATTCGTGTCCCTAATCGAAAGGGAGAATACAAAAATGGCAAAGAAGAATAATGCAAACAATACGAACACTTTACCAGAGCAGGAGTTTAACTTTATTGTATCAGATGTACGCATTCCTCGTATGGTGCCTTTACAGACTCTTGCAGATGAATCTGGTATTTCATATAAAGCACTTTGGCAGATGTGCAAACAGAACAAAATCGTGCATATTAAGTCCGGTAATAAGTTTCTTGTGAATGTGGATAAATTCATTGAGTTTCTCAATACCGGCGAAACGGAGGTTGAGAGCAATGACAAAGAGAGCAACACAGCATAAAAGCAATACCCCTGTTGAATGGGAACAGGCAGAGGGATTTTCAAGGTATCTTATTTCTACTGACGGGCAGGTTTACAGTATCGACAATGACAAAATCTTAAAGCCAAATAAGAATAGTTCTGGTTATGTAAGAGTTCCCTTATACAATGATGAAAATGAGTATAAACAGACTTTGGTTCATCGCTTGGTGTATATGGCTCATGTTGGTCCTATTCCAAAGGGTATGCAAATCAATCATAAGGACGAGGACAAAACAAATAACTGTATTGAGAATCTTGAAGTTGTCACACCAAAACAGAATATTCATTATGGAAGTGCTTCCATTAGACGGAGCGAAAGCGTTAAAAGGTACTGGCAAGAAAAGAGAAAAATGGCCGCTTGTTGATGTGGTATCAGAATTTATACTTTTTGAAACCATGCAAATGAAACCTTAAATAAGTATCAGAAAGTATGCGTAAAAACTTTTGATTATTCTCATAAAAAGTGTGTACTTTTTGAGACTTGCCTGATATGATTAAATCAGAAACGAACAGATGTTCGATAAAGAAATGAGGTGTTCAGATGAACGATAAGTTTAAGAATGACAAGCTAAAGTTTGAGCTTATCAGAAACGCTGATTTGGTGTGTACGGATTGCCTATACAAATATGACGATACGAATATGCCATGCAATGTTTCTAAATGTGAGATGTACGAAGAAAAGCCCTCTACCGTTATTGATGGTGGAAACTGTGATTTATACGATAAGGGGGTGTCTGAATGAAATATGTAGCTTATCACAGGACAAGCACAAAGGACCAGCACTTAGACAGAGGAATTGCAGAACTCACCAAGTATTGTGCTGATAATGCAATTTCTCTGTATAAGGGCAAGGTCTACACAGACCAACAGACAGGAAAGAACTTCAACCGACCACGCTACACAATGCTGAAAGATGAAATCCTTGAAAGTGGTGATGTGCTGATCGTCACAGAGCTTGACCGATTAGGACGAAACAAGGAAGCCACACTAAAGGAATTACGATTCTTTAAGGACAATGGTATTCGTGTTATGGTGTTAGAATTGCCCACAACATTGATTGACCTGTCAGCTATGGAAAACTCAATGGCTCGTATGATGTTAGAGACTATCAATAATATGATGATTGAGTTGTATGCAAGTATGGCACAGGCTGAAATTGAGAAAAAAGAGAAAAGACAGCGAGAAGGCATTGAACAGAAAAAGGCTCGTGGAGAATGGGACGATTATGGCAGACCAAGAGTTATGGACCTTGAAGAATTTGCTACCCACTATCGCTTAGTACAGCAAGGGGAAAAGAAACCATTTGAACTGATGAAAGAATTAGGTATGACGAAGCCTACCTTCTATCGTTACAAAAATCAAATTGAGAAAGGGTGTTAAGAATGGCATCTGTTAAAAGAGTTGAGTACAAAAGCGGTAGAGTTGTTTATCGCATAGTTATCTGTCAAGGATACGATAAAAAGGGAAACAAACTGGTTAAGAATCTTACATATTCAGTCAATCAGTCAGCAACACCCAAACAACAAGAACGAGAAGCGAAGAAGTATGCCATGGATATGGAAGATAAACTGAAATATGGCTACGACTACAACGCAGAAAAAATGTCATTTGAAGATTTTGCATACAAATGGCTTGAGAGTGTTAAAGATAACATTGCTTATGGTACCTATGCAGGATATAAACAGGTTTTGGAAAGCAGAATTATTCCCTACTTTAAGGGAAACAAGATTGCTCATATCAAAACACCACACATTGAAGCCTTTTATAGAACTCTGGTTGACGATTATTCCGCAGGTACAATAAAGAGATTTGCTAATGTGTTGAATCTGATTTTTAAGACAGCCAAGCGTTACAGCATGATTGAGAACAATCCTTGCCAAGACGCACAAAAACCAAAGAGAAAAGACGAGGACGAGGGCTTAAAGTTCTTTACTCCAAAGCAAGCATTGATGTTTATGAAATCTCTGGATATGTCATACGAGGTAACCTACAAAGGCCATCAGCGTATTGATGATACAGGTAAACCATACTATGTGAATGAGTACACAGAATCCTATACTGTGCCTACACAATACAAAGTGTTCTTTACCCTCTCATTGTTCTGTGGATTCAGAAAAGGCGAAACACTTGCTTTGCACTGGAATGACATTGACTTTAAGGAAAAGAAAATCTCTATTTCAAAATCGGTGGGTATGACGGAAAACGGATTTGATTATAAAGAACCTAAGACAAAGAAATCTGTCAGAAAGGTATCTATTCCAGATGATGTAATCCCACTTTTGAAGCAGTATCACTTTGAGTACATACAGACACGATTTAGTCATGGTACTGCATGGCAAGGCGATTTGAGCAATGGCGGTAATCTATTCATTCAAGCAGACGGAAAACTTATGGGGCATACAACACCTTATCAGTATTTCACAAAGCATTTACACCGCTATAATGAATGGGTGCAGAATAATCCAGATAAAGCAAAGGCCGAGGGATTAGAGGAATTACCGATTATTCCGCTTCATGGGTTGAGACATTCATGTGCTACCCTGCTCAATTATCTGGAAGTCAACATCATTGAAATATCAAAGACATTAGGACATTCAACCTGTTCCACTACAATGAACATCTATGCTCATAGCTTTGAGGAACAGCAAGAGGAAGTAGCAACAAAGGTAAATGAGTTCTTACGATTGAACGCATAAATAATTGAGAGCCAGAGGACAAAATCCAAAGGCTCTCATTTAGTCATCATTCATCTTTCAATTCCATGTGGTCAAGGGCATATTGCAAAGCCATGCTGATTAGTTCATTACGAGAATGATTCGTCTTAACTGCTAAATCGTTATATTCCTCTTGCAAGGCTCTATCTATGCGTATTGTCATGGTGACAGATTTATCTTCTTTAGGTGTTACGATAAATTTCTCCATAATGCAATTCCTCCATTGATTTTAATTACATTATAGTATTGACAAGGCACATAAAACTATGACACAATAGTGAGTTAAAATTATACTGTACTTTTGTGTTACACTCTGCTATAATGCTAATATCAACCAAAACTTGGAGGTATGGCATTATGAAAGATAAAGCAACCAAAAACGGAGTCAAAAAGCCGATTTTCAAGAAGTGGTGGTTTTGGGTAATCGTTGTCGTTATTCTGGCCGCTATCTTCGGAAATACTGTAACAAAAGACAGCGTTGAGGACGGAGCAAAGGACACTATCAGTTCAGCAGAACAGCAGACAGAGGAAAAGCAAAACGAAAGCACAGCACAAGATGATATTTCCTTTGTGGTTACCAATGTTCCTAATGATGTGACAGGTAATTGGAGAATTGCCTCAATCGCAGAAAACATTGAAATGCAGGACTATGCTTTGGACTACTACAAAGAGTATTTCAAGAGCGATGATGAAATCCATGCAATAGTCAACTTCAATTACAAGACAACAACTAAAATCTCTGTCATGGGAAATCTGCTTGATGTGTCTGTGTATGAATATGTTGACAAAGAAGAACATGACGCAAAATTGCTTTTCAGCGGTATGCTTCTTAAAGAATACCATGTAAACAAAGATACTGGCGAAATAGAAGAAATACAGTAAAAACGAAAGCCTTGACCACGAATGAATGGTTAAGGCTTTTCTTTATACTATCGTAATACTAAACTTACGGAGTGCTATGGAGTGATAGGCCGAGTTAGGGAAAGTAGAAATCCCAAAAAGGTAATACGGGTAACACTTATGGAGAGTTATGGAGAGATAGGGCGAGTGCCTGTTAATCTTTTATGAATTTGATCAATCGGTATTTGTGGAGGTAACTACGATGATAGATATTAGAATAATGTCAATAGCAGATTATGATGAAGTATATAATTTATGGGTTAATACTCCAGGAATGGGATTAAATTCAACAGATGATAGCAGAGAGGGTATTGAAAAGTATTTAAGACGTAACCCTACATCAAGTTTTGTAGCAGAATGTGATGGTACGATAATTGGAGTGATTATGGCTGGTCATGACGGAAGACGAGGATATATACATCATACTGCTGTTTTACCAGCTTATAGAAATCAAGGAATAGCAAAAGGACTTGTTGATTGTGCTATATCTGCTTTAGATAAAGAAGGCATAAATAAAGTAGCTTTGGTTGCTTTTAAAAAGAATGTTATAGGAAATGTTTTTTGGGAGAATATTGGATTTGTAGATAGAGATGATTTGGTATATAGAAATAAAAATATTCATGTATTAAATAGAATTGATACATAATTCTATGAAGAATTAGTCAACTTCCAGCTTAGCGGGAAGTGGCAGAAAATGAAAAATCGGTATTTGAGGAGAAAATAGTATGTGGTTTTGGTGGTTTATTTTGATATGTGATTGTCTTATTCCAGCGATTATGATAATTGCGGGCAGAATGATGTGGAAACATTGTCCAAAGAAGATCAATGGAGTTGTGGGATACCGAACTAAGATGTCAATGATAAATATGGATACTTGGAGATTTGCACATGACCATGCAGGAAAACTTTGGTGGAAAGTCGGTATTGGTCTGTTGGGACCTACAATGCTTATACATATTCCTTTTTATGGAGCAAGTGATGATACAATAGGAATATTAAGCATTATTATCATTGTAATACAACTGGTATTTTTAATAGGCTCTATTTTCCCGACGGAAAAGTCATTAAAAAACAATTTCAATGAGGATGGAACAAAGCGATAACTTCCTGTTTGTCAAAATGACAACAGACAGGAAATTTGATATTTTTACACAAACCAGCTTATTCGTGGTAGAATAAAACCACAGATAAGCTGGTTGTTTGTTTTGAAAGGAGAATCTTATGAAAACCAAACAACCAGAACTAAACAAAATCACTGTACTCTACGAGAGATTATCCCGTGATGATGAGCAAAGCGGTGACAGCAACAGTATCATAAACCAGAAGAAAATGCAGGAGAAATATGCAACCGAACAGGGATTTACCAATTTGCGTCATTATACAGATGATGGCTGTTCGGGAACCAATTTCGACAGACCGGACTGGTTTATTGTGCCGACTGTGGTGCCAAGATGTTCAATCATCGCACGAACGGTTATGAAAAGAAGGACAAAAACGGTAATCCTACAGGCAAGTACACCAACGCACAGGATAATTACACCTGCTCCACTTACAGTAAGGCGAAGAGCAAATTTGAAAACAGATGTACACAACATCATGTGCGCACGGATGTTATCCGTGATTTGCTTTTGGAAGTTATCAAAGCTACCCGCACTTATGTGATGGAACATAAAGCAGAGTTTATCGAAAAGGTTCGTAGTGCTACAGAACTTCAACAGGAGAGCGAAGCTAAGGCACTGAAAAAGCGTCTTGCCAGAGAGCAGAAACGTATCAGCGAATTAAATACCCTCATCAAGAAAATATGTGAATGGGAAATTAAGCGACAAGTGGTTTGAAATGCTTTTAGCTGATTACGAAGCAGAACAAAGTGAATTGGAATTATCAGTAAATACTTTAGAAAAAGCTTTGAATGACTATCAGGAGAATGCTGAAAATGTAGATAAGTTTATTGAACTTGTACACCGATACACAGATTTCACAGAGCTTACTACTCCTATGATTCATGAATTTGTAGATAAAATCGTGGTACACGAAGCGGACAAATCTACCGGCGACAGAATCCAGCAGATTGATATTTATCTCAAGTATGTAGAAAGCTGGATATCCCAATGCCTGAGCTTACACCCGGTACCTATTGGAGACGTAGAAAAGAGCGTGAACAGGCGGAACAAGAAGCAAAAGAAAAAGAGCTATCTGAGGCAGTCGGATAGACTTGTCCCAGAAATAACCCTTAGATAATGAAACATGCGTTTGGTTTCTCTTATCATTTGCTTTATATCTGCGGTTATAACAAGGCTTTTTCTGTAGAAATGTTCCCCAGCCGAAGTCAGGGAAAAAGTCCGGTTGTGTTTTTCTAATAATTCTACCCCCAAGTTCCTCCTCTAATTTCTTAATCTGTTAAGAAATAGCAGATTGAGATACATGACACTGTTCGGCAGCAATATAAAAATTTCCATTTTCAATTACTGCCTAAAAATACTCTATTTGACGCAGCAGCATACATTTTCCTCCATTCCCGATATTGCATATAAGTTTCATAGCACATACCTTATTAACCTGAGAAATAAGTTCACTATATAATGACTAGTTATAATTATCAATATGATAAGAATAAAGATTCGATTAAGAAGTGTAATTGAATTATGATAAAGCCATCAAAAGGAAAAGAACATGAGCAGCAGGCGGAGATCTTTTTGAGGTTGAGGCTGTGAATGAGTATTCCAAAGACTATCACAAATGTACCGAGGAAGCAAGTCAGGAACTAAAGGAAAATGCAAGACCGGAATTGAAGAAATACTTGGATGATATTTCAGGTTATAACAACATTTTCGTGTGCGGCTCTTGCTGGTGGGGAAACTTATCCGGTAGTAGGTGCTTTAGTGCATAATGCGGGATCTGTACTTGTAATAATAAATTCATTATTACTTTTGACGTGGAAAGAAAAATAGTGCCAGTTAAAATTATAGGACGGATAAGCTGGATTGTTTTGAGGGCGTGGGACTAAAATCCTGCGTCCTTTTTGTATACATAAATTCTGTGAATGTAATACGAATTAACTATTCTGTACTTTAAAAATCTGTAATGGTTTGATAGAATATGTACAGAAAAACATCCAATCTGGAACAATTAAATTAGAAGCAGGAGAAACAGTTTGAAAAAAAGAAGAATTAGAACAGGAAGTGCCATTCTTTGTGTACTGTTGTTAATGATTACTTTGTGCGCAGCAGGGTGTGGCAATGACAATACAAAGAAGCAGAACCAAAATCAGGAAACGTCAACACAGATGACAGAGCAGATCGAAAATACCACTCAGGAAGCAGAGAATACAGAAGTAACAGAGCCGCCGGAGGAAACACAGCAAACAGAGCAAACCGAACAGGCGGAGGGTGTTGTGCTGGATGCGAATGGAATCCCACAGGGATTTTCTGCGACAGATGATACAGTATGGGTAACAACGAATGTGAATTTAAGAGGAGAGAATAATGCTGAGTCAGAGATTCTTGACATTATTCCAAAATCGACAGAAGTAAAAAGAGTTGCAGATTCTCCGGAATGGGCGTATGTAGAATATAATGGCAGCCGCGGTTTTGTCACAATGGATTATGTAACAACGGAAGAACCGGATCAGGGGCAGAACGCTGCAGGTGCTGGAAATGTGACAAGAGTGTATTCCAGTGGCGGCGGAAATGGTCATGGACAGGTGGTTGTGATCGATGCCGGACATCAGTCACAGGGAGACAGTGCACAGGAACCGAATGGGCCGGGTTCATCTACGATGAAGGCAAGAGTTACCGGAGGAACACATGGAACAACGACAGGGGTATACGAATATCAGCTGACGTTAACGATTGCACAGCAGCTGCAGACAGAACTTACGAATCGTGGTTACACCGTATATATGACAAGAACCAGTCATGATGTGAATATCAGCAACAAAGAGAGGGCAGAGTATGCGAATTCCGTAGGTGCAGATATCTGTATCCGAATCCATGCAAATGGGGCGGACAGCTCTTCTGCGAATGGGGCGCTTGCACTTGCACCATCTGCATCAAATCCTTATGTGGCGGATCTTTCTGCTGACAGTATAAGGCTCAGCCAGTGTATTTTAAATGATTACTGTAATACAACGGGAATGAAGAATTGCGGTGTGACAACCTCGGATACAATGACGGGAATTAACTGGTGTAATATGCCGGTTACTATATTAGAACTTGGATATATGACCAATCCATCTGATGATACGAATATGGAGAACAGTGATTATCAGTGGAACATGGTACAGGGGATTGCAAACGGTGTAGATTCTTATTTCCAGTAAAAAGAATCTGCGTACATGATAAAGAGAAATGGAAAGAGGTAGAACTATGAATTTTGGGAAAAAGCTTTCTTATGAACAGACAGATAACCAACTGCGGATACATTTTGAGAATCAAGATGTTATTCTTGAGTTTATCAGGGATGATATCGTCCGTGTTCTTGTTCCGCTTTGGATGGAAGATTATAAATCACAGGCCATCGAAGGGGATAAATCTGTCCCTGTCGATTATTCGGTAGAGGAATTCCAGAATGTTATGATCATTCGGACAGACCGTCTGACACTCAAGATTGAAGATGAGTTTTACATGGAAGTGTATGATGAGAAGAACCATCTTCTGATGGCAGATTATCGTGGGGATCGAATGGAAAAGGAGGCAATGGATCAGCAGATGATCGACCTTCTCGCTGCAGAGGGGCATGATGCTTCCGGTATCAATCAGAACAGTTATGCTGTTCAGACAGTGAAAGCACTTGATCCGGAGGATTGTTTCTATGGACTGGGTGATAAGAGTGGATTTTTAAATAAAAGACATTATGAATATGAGAACTGGAATTCGGATCTTCCGCAGGCGCACACAGAAGATTTCCATGCACTTTACAAATCCATTCCATTCCTGATCTGCCTGCGCAAAGACTGTGTCTATGGATTGTTTTTTGACAATACATTCCATAGTTATATGAATCTTGGAAAAGAATCCGACAGCTATTTTTACTATGCAGCAGATGATGGCAATCTTGATTATTATATTCTTGGTGGAGATACAATGGCGGACGTGATCGGAAATTACACGTATCTGACCGGAAGAACACCGCTTCCACAGCTTTGGGCACTTGGATATCAGCAGTCTCGCTGGGGCTATATGTCTGCAAATGACATTATGGAAGTTGCCAAGAAATACAGAGATCTCAGAATCCCATGTGATGTCATACATCTTGACATTGACTATATGGATCATTTTAAAGTGTTTACATGGAACGAGAAAGATTATGGCAAAAAGGGCGAATTATTTGCCAGTATGAAACAGCTTGGCTATAAGCCGGTAACGATCATTGATCCTGGAACGAAAAAAGAACAGGGCTACTTTATGTATGAGGAAGGTGTTTCCAGGGAGTATTTTGCGAAAGATGCAAACGGAAAGGTCTATGTGAATGAAGTATGGCCGGGCGAATCCGTATATCCTGACTTTGGAAGAAAAGAGGTTCGTGACTGGTGGGCTGGACATCATAAAGAACTTCTGGATATGGGAGCCCAGGGAATCTGGAATGACATGAATGAGCCGGCAAGCTTCCGGGGAGAACTTCCACCGGATGTACGGTTCCGTGATGAAAAAAGAGAGACAACACATGCCGAGATCCACAATGTTTATGGACATAATATGAGTAAGGCTGCTTTTGAGGGAATTAAGGAAGCTACTGGAAAACGTCCATTTGTGATCACACGTGCATGCTATGCGGGCACTCAGAAATATTCTACAGTATGGACTGGCGATAATCAGAGTCTCTGGTCACATCTGCAGATGATGATTCCTCAGTTATGTAACCTTGGAATGAGTGGATTTACGTTCTGTGGTGCAGATGTCGGAGGATTTGGTGCAGACTGTACACCAGAGCTGCTTTGCAGATGGGTAGAAGCTGCCTGCTTTTCACCTTTATTCCGAAACCATTCCTGCAAAGGTTCCAAACGTCAGGAGCCATGGCAGTTTGATGAGGAAGTGGTAAATATCAACCGCAAATACATCGAGCTGCGTTATCGTTTCCTTCCATATATATATGATCTGTTTTATCAGGAACAGCAGACGGGACTTCCAGTTATGCGTCCTCTGGTACTGCATTATGCAGATGATCCGGAGGTGCGCAATCTGAATACAGAGTTCCTTGTCGGAGAGCAGATGCTTGTTGCACCGGTTCTGGAACAGGGAGCAACCAAAAAAATGGTCTATCTGCCAGAAGGCGTATGGTATGATTACTGGACCGGTGAGATGCTTCAGGGAAAACAATACATTCTTCGGGATGCGCCAATTGAAGTGTGTCCGATCTATCTGAAAGCAGGAAGCATTATCCCGACTTATCAGGTCAACCAGTATGTAGGGGAAAAAGCGTACACAGACCTTCATCTGCTCACAACACCTGGTGTCGCTGTATATCAGCATTATCAGGACAATGGAACCGATTATGCATATGAGAACGGAAAGTACAACCTGTATCAGTTTGCAAAAGATCAGGCTGGAAATGTAACAACAGCAATGCTTCATGAGAATTATCCAACATATTTATCCATTTATGTAGATCCGATCATGAGCGAACTTCCATAAAATTGAATTACAGATAATCATCAGACCGGAATTGCACAGAGATGTACAATTCCGGTTTTGTGCATCTGCCATTCATGAAACGGAGCACCGGTTTTGAATGCCCACGGCAAAAATGATATACACATTTTGACTGTGGAATCATAAGCTATATAGATGATATTTGGGAGCAGTTAAGTGGATCATAATCAGGAATCTACAATGAAAACGCCTTTTTATATGACATATCCGATGCAGAATCTGTATGAAACGGAGATGGAGTATGAAAGGGATATGCAGCGGATGAAGGATCTTTATCCCAGAGAAGTAAAAAAAATACTGATCTGTGTGGAAAATCAGTGCGATGAACTGGAATATCAGGGAAGCATGATGTATGATGAATTCCCTGACCGGCTTATGTTAGAGAAAATCGTTGATAAAATATATCAGAGACTGATTCAGGAGGGAATCATAAAAAGACCGGAAGAACCTCCGGTGATACAGCCAAGACAGGAAAATCAGAACCGGAATCCTCAGGAGATGAATGAACGGATGCGTTCTGTCGATGAGAACCAGATGCAGCCGGGAGAGAATCAGAATCCACAGAGAGAACGCATGCCTGTATCGGAAGGCGGAATAGACCGGCAGCAGACCCCGTCACTTCGCATGGAATGTACAGAGAGGGAATGGTTTGCACCTCCGGAAGGACAGATTCCACCGATGCCGGTAAGAGCACAGGCGGTCGAAGTATGTATGCAGCAGAGAGGACCGGGAAGACCAGGACCGGGCATGCCACCACCGCCTCCGGGAAGACCGGGACCAGGGATGCCGCCACCACCTCCGCCAGGATGGGGGGCAGGACATAATGATCCGATGTGGGGATTGGTTGGAGTACTTTTAAATGATGAGATGTATCGCAGACGCTGCAGAAACCGCAGATGCCGTCGGTGGTGGTAATGGACCAAAAGTATGGAAAATAATGGTTGAATAAATTAACAAAAATTTCTACAATAAAGCTATCGCATTTTTAACGATTCTTTTGTATAGTATATAAGGATAAAAAGATACCTTTGCCGGTCAGAATCTGTTTTATGGAGGATGACCGGCAGAATGGGATAAGATAGATTACATATGCATGAGGTGCACAATGAAGAAAGTATGGATAAAACCCCTGATTCTGGTTGTGATATTTATCGGGGCTGTTATTACATTTAGTATATTTACCAATAAATCAAATGAAGATCTGACGACCAGTATGCCGGAGGCAACGCTGCCGGTTCTGTATTTTACATCGGACGGAACACAGATCAACGGACTTCACGGATATGTTCAGAAAATGGACGAGACAGCGATGAGAGACAGTATACTGCCGGTTGGGGATGACCGCATGATGGATATTTCCATTGCGTCATACGGATATAATGTGAAAAAGCTTTCTTATGAAGTGCGGAGCATGGATGGATCGCGCCTGGTTGCAGATGGCGAAGTCAGTGATTTTACAACGGATGGACAGACGTTAAAAGCACAGATACAGCTTCAGAATATTCTTGAAGAAGACGAAGAATATGTTCTTACCATGATACTGAACGCAGACGATAATCCGATATATTATTATACCAGAGTGATGCAGACGACCGATTACAATACAGCAGACTGTCTGGCATTTGCAAAAGAGTTTCATGACAATACGTTTCGCAAAGACTCTGATAATTATTTCATGAGCTATATCGATGCGACAACCGGTGATTCCACAAATCTGAACTATGTGGATCTGACCTGTACGATCAATCAGATCACATGGGGAGATTTTAAAGGACAGCAGGTATCCGACCCGGAGATTTCATTCAAAGAACTGAACGACTCTTATAATGTGATCACGATGGATTATGTGCTTTCTTCGGTGAATGAATCTGGAGAGACAGAATATTATAATGTAGAAGAATACTTCAGACTGCGGGAAGTGGATTCCAGAATGTATGTCCTCAATTATGAACGTACAACGAATCAGATCTTCCGTGGAGAGAATAAATTTGTTTCCGAAAGTGATCTTGAGCTTGGTATCCGGGATAAAGAAGTGGAATATTCGGTCAATGAATCCGGAGATACAATTGCTTTTGTGCAGGAAGGTGAGCTTTGGAGCTGTGATGTGGCGAATAATCAGATCGTTCCGGTATTCAGCTTCCGTGAACTCGAGGGCATAGATGAGCGGCAGAATTATGGCGAACATGACATTAAAATCGTCCGGATCGATGAAGCGGGAAGTATTGATTTTGTCGTATATGGCTATATGAACCGCGGAAATCACGAAGGTGAAACAGGCGTGGGAGTTTACCATTATGACGGACTTGCACATACTGTGGAAGAAGAGGCATTTATTCCATCAAAGGCATCCTATGAGATATTACAGGCTGAGATGGGACAGTTGATGTATGAGAATGATACAAGCCAGATCTATTTGATGTTAGAAGGGAATGCATACCAGATCGATCTGAATTCACTCGATTCGAAGACTGTTGTTACAGACCTGAAAGATGGGTATTATACGATTTCAGATTCGAATCGCTATCTTGCGTGGGTCGATACAAATGAGCAGTATTCCAGCCCTGTCATCCATCTGATGGACCTGAAAACGGGAACAACATCGGATATTCAGGAGAATGATGGAGAGTATCTGCGTCCGCTTGGATTTATTGATGAGGACTTTGTGTATGGAATTGCCAATGCATCGGATGTAGTTGTTGATGCTGCAGGTAATACAACATTCCCGATGAAATCATTAAAGATCATGGATACATCAGAAGGAAGCGACAGTATTCTGAAAGAATATGCGCCACAGGGAGCGTTTATTGGAAATATCACGGTGGAAGGATATACCATTACAGTGAATCTGATCACTGGCTCCAATGGACAATATACATCAGCAGGGCAGGACAGCATTATGAACCGGGAAGCTGATAAAGACACGGTAGCATCTATTGAAACAACATCTGTGGATGAGCATCAGACGCAGGTCCAGATCGCACTGAAAAATAAACCGGAAGATTCGAATATGAAACTGATTACACCAAAGGAAGTGATCGTTTCAAAGACGCCGACAGTTGAGCTTAAGACCGAAGATAATAAACGTTATTATGTCTATGCAAAAGGCGATGTAACACTTGCTACCGACAGTATTTCTGAGGCAATCCGAAAGGCCAACGAAGACCTTGGTGTCGTGATCGACGAAAAACAGCAATATGTCTGGATGAGAGCAAGAAAGAACTATCAGGCAGCTTTTACGGATATTGCACCGGCAGACAGCGATGCAGGATCAGAGAACATCATTAAATGCATCAGTGCAATGCTTGTGCGTGAAGGAGAAGGAATCAGTGTTACGGATCTGATTGCTCAGGGATACACACCGAAGCAGGTTTTAGAGAATACATTGAAAAATTCAGTAGTATTTGATCTGACCGGATGCACGGTGGAAGAGATTATATTCTATGTAAGCTGCCAGAAACCGGTATTTGCAATGACCGGATCAAACAGTGCAGTATTGATTACCGGATACAGTTCAGATTCGATTTCTTATTATGACCCGGATTCCGGAGCAACAAAGACAATGGGACAGGAGGAAGCGAACCAGTGGTTTGCTTCCGCAGGAAATATTTTCTTTACATATCTGGACAAATAGGATATGCTTTAAGAAACAACAGATAAGGCAATGACGCCATAAAACCAGGATTACTGCGTTTTATGGCGTTTTGTTTTTGAAAAAGAAGGAGGAGTGGTGGCTTATGGAAAAATTTATGGATGAACTGTCCGGCGTATTGACAGTAGTGGATGATTTTGTATGGGGACCGGTTATGCTGGTACTTTTAGTCGGAACCGGCATCTGGCTTACGGTAAGACTCCGTTTTCGTACATGGAGAAACCTTGGTTATGCAATTGCATCAACATTCAGCAGGGAATCAAGAAATGCGGTACGGGGAGAGGGGGATATTCCACCGTTTTCTGCACTGATGACGGCCCTGGCTGCAACGATCGGAACCGGAAATATTGTAGGCGTTGCGACAGCAATGGTATCCGGAGGCCCGGGGGCTTTAGTATGGATGTGGATCTCTGCGGCATTTGGACTTTCATCCAAGTTCAGTGAATGCATGCTTGCAATCAAATATCGTGAAGTCAACGAGAAGGGAGAAATGTCCGGAGGCCCGATGTATACGATGAAAAAAGCGTATAAGAATAAAAGATTAGGTGCTGCAATGGGCTGGATCTTTGCACTTTTGGCGGTAGTTGCTTCATTTGGAATCGGAAATATGACACAGGCAAACTCCATTTCCGAAGCATTACATACAACATTTTTATTTCAGCCTGCAATCATTGGAATTGTATTAACGATTCTTGCCCTTTTGATCATTGTTGGTGGAATTAAGAGCATTTCGAAAGTGTCATCCGTAGTTGTGCCGCTTATGGCGGTATTTTATGTAATTGCGGGACTGATTGTTATTATCATTAATTACCGGAACCTTCCGGCGGGATTATACATGATCTTTTCCATGGCATTTTCAGTAAAAGCAGTTGGCGGCGGTCTTTGTGGAACAATTACAGCTGCAATGATGAATGCACTGCATTACGGTGTTGCCCGTGGTGTGTTTTCCAATGAGGCAGGTATGGGATCGGCAGCAATTACAGCGGCTGCTGCCACAACGGATCATCCGGTTCGGCAGGGTTATATTAATATGACCGGAACATTCTGGGATACCATTGTGGTATGTACGATTACAGGGCTGTGTATCGCTTCATCCGGAGTACTTGGAATGGTAGATGCAAAGGGAGAATATGTAAAAGGAGCGGCACTTACGATTGCAGCTTTCCGTTCTGCGTTAGGAGATGTCGGTGCATGGCTGGTAACCATAGGAATTGCATTGTTTGCATTCTCCACAATACTCGGATGGGAATATCATGGTGAAAAAGCATTTGAGTATCTGTTTGGCACACATCGTTATAATATGATATATCGTGTTGTTTTTTCACTGATCGTATATGTTGGGGCTACGACAAGTCTTAATATTGTATGGAGCTTTTCAGATATCGCAAATGCACTTATGGCGATTCCAAACCTGATCACATTACTGGTATTAAGTGGTTCGATTGCAAAAGATGTGGATGCGTTTCAGCCGGTTATTGAAGCTGAAAAATCGGCAAGGAAGAAGAACCGGAGCTGATTACAGAGCATATGTAAAAATGTACAATAATAAATTCAGTTTGTTTTTTCCTTCGTTAACTATTAACAAGAATTTGGTTAGGATATTGCAAAAGCAAGGTAAATGAGCTATATTTGCATTATGCTGATAAAGGGCTGGAGGAAGAGGAGAACATATGAATAAGAAAAATATTGTAGTATCTGATGTTTCAAAAGAGCACGATAATCCAATTGCAGAACTTGTTCAGGTTGCATGTCAGTTTGACAGCAATATCACATTGGAAAGTGATAACCGTAAAATCAATGCCAAAAGTATTATGGGTATTATGGCATTTAATCCAACGGAAGGAATGTCCATTGACATTGTAACGGATGGAGCTGACGAGAAAGAAGCATTAAGTGCGATCGAGAAGTTTTTAGTTTGTCAATAATTTCATAATGAGGAGGAATTGATATGCGTAAGAAGCGTGTAAACACTGTAACCAAAGCACAGGCAAAGGAAGAGGTAAAAGCAATAACTCCCGCAGTAGAGAAAACCGTAGAGGATGCAAAAGTTGTAGTTGAAGCTGTTGCAGCCAAAGCGGAAGAAACTAAAAAAGCTGTTGAAGCCAAAGCAGAAGAGACGAAGAAAGCTGTCGAAACAAAGGCAGAGGAGACGAAGAAAGCTGTTGCAGCCAAAACAGAAGAAACAAAAAAAGCCGTAGAGACCAAAGCAGAAGAAACAAAAAGTGCTGTTGAGAAAAAGGCGAAGACAGCAAAGACTGCTGTAAAAAAGGCAGCTGCGAAAGCAACCGCAAAAGCAGTTGAGGTAAACACAAAAGTCATCATTCAGTATCAGAATAATGAGGCTGAGATGGATAAACTGGAAGAGAAGATTAAAGCCCAGTTCGTTGCAGACGGACACCGCATCAGCAGTATCAAGAAATTAAACATTTATGTAAAACCGGAAGACTATTCCGCATATTACGTAATCAATGAGAAATTCTTCGGGAGAGTAGATCTTTTTTAAACGGAAATGACAGGGGAATACATAAAAGACCGCGTGGATGCCACGCGGTCTTTTATCGTCTGAAAGTTTTTATTCTTCCAGGAGAAAGTGCATAAACTGTTTCTGGGTATCATCGTTTCCCTCTTCATAACACAGACCTATAACACAGTCATCATAAGTCTGGGTATCTTTTAACCAGGAACAGGTGTCGCTTGTCAGGTGAACTCCGACAGGATAGGTTTTATTGGTATCGGAATCAGTTGTATACACAAGATCATCCTGATACTGTGCAAGTTCATCCTCTGACAGATAAGATGAGATATCCACAAAATAGGAACGTTCTGCAAGCGCATCAAACGTATCCGCATCCGCAAAGATTGCGCTGATGCTGTGAGCACCGATCATGACATCCAGGGTTGTCAGATCCTGGGAAGTGCTTGCATTTGGTGTGTCCATATTGAGAGTTAAGTTTTTATTCAGATCGATCGTATATTTCGAAGTGTCGTATCCGTTTTCTGACATAAACGGGGCCAGCGAATCGGGGATGGTGTTGTCGTTGGTATCGACTCCGCAATTAACGAAAGTCAGTGTAAGAACCGGTTTTTTATAAGTTACAAAATGAACAATAAAAGAAATGACTACGATAATGCCAAGTGCTACACCTAAAATTGGAAATTTGTAGTAATCCCAGATGTATTGAAATTTGGCTTTGGTGGACAGATCTTTAAATGGTGTCTTTTGTTCCATGGAATGCTCCTCCTCTTTCACATTCTAGTCCTGTTATGAAAGAAAAAAGGAACCGAAACAGATAAATCTGTATCAGTCCCTTTTCTCATACTCCATAAAATAGAGCGGGTGATGGGAATCGAACCCACGTATCCAGCTTGGAAGGCTGGTGTTCTACCATTGAACTACACCCGCAAGCATCATCATTTCTGATGAATGCCCAGTTCCGGAATCGAACCAGAGACACGAGGATTTTCAGTCCTCTGCTCTACCAACTGAGCTAACTGGGCATTTGCCGCTCGCGACAAAATTGATTCTACATGAAATTGGTGCCTGTGTCAACAAGTTTTTGAAAAAAATTTTAAACCTGATATGGAAGGATATCTTCTGTATAACAACGGAGAACTTCACCGACGCTCCATGCCTGCGCATAACATCCGCGACAGGTATGTGGCGCGTCTCCGTCAAAAATTTCGGAGATGGAGCCGATGCAGCCTTCCCAGAGATGTTTCCGGATTGGATCAAGCAGCCGGTCAGCCTTCTCTACACTATCCGGAGTATGTCCATATACTTTCAGATATGCAGTGATATATCCGCCAAGCAGATAGCCCCATGCAGTTCCCTGATGATAAGCGGCATCTCTTTTTGGAAGTGAACCACAGTACACAGGATGATATTCCCTGTTATCAGGAGAAAGCGAGCGGAGCCCGCATCCGACATACAGAGATCTGGAAACAGTATCTACAACAGCACGCTGCTGTTCCGGAGAGAGCATTGTGTACGGCAGCGATACGGCATAGATCTGGTTTGGACGGATATCGGCATCTTTCGTTTCCCCGTCAATTACATCGTAAAGACAATTGTCTTTGCTGTTCCAGAATTTCTGGCCGAAGGAAGTACATACCTTTTTGGCAAGCTCGCAGTAAGTGTGGCTGTCTTCATGGAAACGGGCAGCAAGTCCTTCCATGACTTTTAATGCATTGTACCATAATGCATTGATCTCAACCGGTTTGCCGTGACGCGGGGTTACGACCCAGTCCCCGACACGTACATCCATCCAGGTTACCTGATCATTTCCGCTTCCGGCATGGATGAGTCCATCGGTATCCATGTAGATGGAAAAATCGGTGCCTTCCATGTAAGCAGAGATGATCTGTTTTAAAGCCGGGTAGATATCAGTACGGATAAATTCCCATGCTTCCGGCGTATCACAGTAATTAAGATATTGGTGTACCGCATAAAAATACCACAAAGATGCATCCGCAGTGTTATAAAGCGGTGGTTGTCCATCGTCCGGGAACATATTTGGAACAAGACCATGATGAACGTATTTTGCAAATGTCAGAAGAATCTCACGTGCCTCATCAAAACGGCGTGTTGCCAGGGTGAGTCCGGTAAAAGCAATCATTGTGTCGCGTCCCCAGTCGGTAAACCATGGAAGACCGGCAAGAACGGTAGTGAGCCCGGTGGACTGGCGTCTGCAGAGAAAATGGCTGGATGAGACGACAAGCGACTGGGCAAAGGAATCCTTTAATCCGGATTGTGCGATCAGTTCTAACAGACGGTTGCGTTCCGTTGCAACATATTCGGCCGCGGTATTTGCCTGAATACCATCTGGAAACAGACTCTGGTCTGTAACAACTTCACAGATTACAGAGACACGCATGGTCTGTCCTGCTGGAACGCAGATATGCAGGTCATAAGGTGTATAGTGAGTATCCAGCCCCGGTGTTTCAAGTTCTACTTCTGTCTGCAGCTGAACATCTTCATCGTAAAGCTGCTGGCGGGCGAGAAGTTCTCCGCAGCTGTAGTGCAGACGGATCTGTACAGACGGATCTGCAGTTGGCGTCAGCGCAAAATATCCTTTCTGGACTTCGGTTTCAAAAGAAAGGGTGTCTACGGTAGCCGGAGTACTATGCTCACGGAAATTCATATGTGGTGTGATCGTAAGTACTGCTTCGGATCCGGCGTTTCGGATGTCATAAGAAATGACACATGCATTCTGCCCGTGGATCAGTGCCAGACGTTTGGTCATGGAAATATTTCCGGCGTGATAGCAGAAAGAAACCGTACCGTCATAGTCGAAGCTTTCCAGATAGCGCTGTCCTTCGGTATAGACCGGGCGGCGGATCTGAAAGTCAGATGCTACAGAGACGGTATCTTCCTGTTTGTATGCATCCGGAACATCGCTGGACGCAACGGAAGAATCTGCAATTGGAGCACCGGCGTGCTGCGCAGATTCCAGTTCGTAACGGATATTGTCCTGAAACACGGATTCTGCAGTCTTGGAAAAAACGACATATCGTTCTACCGGAGGGTGAAGGCTCGCAATCAGATATCCCTGATGGGTACGGCCAAGTGCACCAAGAACGGAAGTGCCGCAATAGCCTCCCAGTCCGTTGGTCATCACCCATTCTTTTTTTATGTTTGATTGAAAATCAGATAATTGTTCATTGGAAAAATGATAACGCATAAATACCTCCTAGTGTAATGCCGAAAATAAGCGAAATATCACCCTGTTATTGTAAAGCATAATTTATTAAAAATCTATAATGTTATGGTAAAATTGTTGTAAACGCGTTATAATGGTTCAATACGAATAGAGGATAGGAGATTTATGACATGACAGAAGTTTATGTATTAGTAGAACGTAAGAAATCCACACTGATGAAGATTTTGACAGCAGTTGTACTTGTAATTGGTATTTTGTTTGCCTTGTTTTCACTGATTGCACCGCTTTTCCTTTCAGGAGCATTGATTTTGCTTGTTGTATGGTATTTCTTTTTGTTCCGCAACAGCAAAGAATTTGAATATTCATTTTTTGACGGAGAACTTCGTTTTGCAAAGATTATGAATAAAAGCAGAAGAAAGAGATTAAGAGTGTTTACAATGGATGACGTAATCCAGATTGCTCCGGCAGGGGATCGCAGCATTTATAAGTATGAACAGGATAATACCGTCAAAAAGATCGATTATACATCTGGCAATAAGGACGTTCCACATTACAATCTTATCATGAAAGATGAGAATGGTGTCAGCATGATTTCATATGAGCCGGATGATAAATATCTGGATGCGATCTGTGTAAAATATGGTCAGAAAGTCATCCGCCGCTAATTTCTCCGGAATGAATAATACAGGGGAAAGAGGCCAAAGATAAACCCATGGAGGAACATATGCTGGAATTAAGAAATATTTCATATGAGGTCTCTGATGAGAAAGCAGAGAATAAAGAGATTCTGAAGAATATTAATCTGACGATCGATGATCATTTTGTTGCAATCACTGGACCAAACGGTGGTGGTAAATCAACACTTGCAAAGATGATTGCAGGGATTATCAAACCTACCGAAGGTCAGATCCTTTTGGATGGGGAAGATATTACGGAACTTGGAATTACGGAACGCGCAAGAAAAGGCATCAGTTTTGCTTTCCAGCAGCCGGTACATTTTAAGGGACTTACCGTAAAAGACCTCATTACACTGGCAGCGGGCAGAACGATGAGTGTTACGGAGATCTGTGACATTTTATCCGAAGTTGGTCTGTGTGCAAGAGAATATATTGACAGAGAGATCAATGCAAGCCTTTCCGGTGGCGAGTTAAAACGTATCGAGATTGCAATGATTTTTGCAAGAGGAACAAAGCTGTCCATTTTTGATGAGCCGGAGGCAGGAATCGACCTTTGGAGTTTTAACAGTCTGATCCACGTATTTGAGAAAATGCGTGATGAGATCAATGGAACGATTCTGATTATTTCACATCAGGAAAAGATTCTTGAGATCGCGGATAAAATCATTGTCATAGCAGACGGACAGATCGATAAGATTGGTGGTAAGGATGAGATCCTGCCACAGTTATTATATACGACAAAGACGTGCCAGACGCTGTCGGACAAGCAGTAGGAGGATCAGATAATGGATGCAATTGAGAAGAATTTATTAGCACAGGTGGCAGATCTTCATGAAATTCCGGAGGGGGCATACAATATCCGTGCAAACGGGAAACTCCAGAGTCGTAACACAACTGCGAATATTGATATCGTAAGCAAGGAAGACAAGCCTGGAATCGATATTATCATCAAACCTGGCACGGTAAATGAAAGCGTTCACATTCCGGTTGTATTGATGGAGAGTGGACTTTCGGATCTGGTCTACAATGATTTTTACATTGGAGAAGACTGTGATGTGACGATTGTTGCAGGATGCGGAATCCATAACTGCGGAGTGGATACATCAAAGCATGATGGAGTTCATGAGTTCCACATTGGCAGGAATTCCAAAGTGAAATACATCGAGAGACATTACGGAGAAGGCGATGGAAGAGGCGAGAATATCATGAACCCGGAGACCATCGTACATCTGGATGAAGGCTCTTATATGGAGATGGAAACAACCCAGATTAAGGGAATTGATTCTACGAGCCGTATCACAAGAGGGGATCTTGCAGCCGGTGCGACACTCGAGATCCGCGAGAAGATCATGACGCATGGAAAACAGTTTGCCAAAACGGATTTTGAGGTGGATCTAAACGGAGAAGGCTGCAGTGCCAACGTTATCTCACGTTCGGTAGCAAGAGATGAATCCCGTCAGGAATTCTATTCTACGATCAATGGAAATTGTGCATGCGCAGGACACAGTGAATGTGATGCGATCATCATGGACAAGGCAATTGTTTCTGCAAGCCCGAAACTTACAGCTGCCAATATCGATGCAAGTCTGATTCATGAGGCTGCGATCGGCAAGATCGCCGGAGACCAGCTGATCAAACTGATGACACTTGGTCTTACAGAAGCAGAGGCGGAAGAGCAGATTATCAACGGTTTTTTGAAATAAAAGAAAAAGAGCACATCCCGTTATGGGATGTGCTCTGATATTTGAAGGATTATTCATCTTCGTCAGTTCTGGTATTTTCCGAGTTAAAAAAGCGCATATGTTCGGGAATACCAGATTTTTTCGGTGAAACATAGGAAGTTCCGTGCCGGTTCTGTTTCTTCAGGCAGTTGGAGCAGAGTGAGCCAAAGCTGATCGGGGCACCGCATTTCTGGCAGTGAAGATTGCGCAGGGCAGGCTGAATGGTATTCTCCTTGTATTCGATGCGTCCTTCCCGGATCCAGGATTTCACACGGGAAAGCGGAATATGAAAATGCGATGCAACGTCAAATTCATTTACATCGTTTTCACGGATATATTCCTTAACCTGCTGGAAAAGCTGGTTTTCATAGCAGATAGGACAAAGATCCTGTTTATAAGTATCCGGAAGTGGTTTGCCACAATACTGGCAGAATTTAACCGAATCGAAAAGTCCGACGTTTTCCCTCATAGTTGTCCCTCCCCTGGGTAATAAGTTCTAGTAGTATTATTATACCATAGGAATAATGGGTTGAAAAGTAAGTTATAAAATGTAAGAAAGGAAGTGCTGGCCGTGGCATATGTTTTAAAGAGAGAGAATCCAATCGCTGTCTTTGACTCCGGAGTCGGTGGAATCAGCGTGCTTCGCGAACTCGTCAAAGTGATGCCAAATGAGAATTTTATATTTTTTGGAGATTCGAAAAATGCTCCCTATGGAACCAAATCGCTGGAGGAGGTTCGCAGCCTGACCTGCACACATGCAAAGGAATTGTTTGATGCCGGGGCAAAAGGTCTGGTTGTGGCGTGCAATACAGCAACCAGTGCAGCAGTACGTGTGCTGAGGGAAAAATACCCTGAGATTCCGATTGTAGGAATCGAACCGGCAGTAAAACCGGCGGTTCTCTGTAAAGAGCATCCGAGGGTTCTTGTTATGGCGACTCCGATGACGATCCGTGAGGAAAAATTCAGAAAGCTGATGCAGCGTTACGAGGATCAGGGGGAGATTATTCCGCTTCCATGTCCGGGGCTTATGGATTTTGTGGAACGTGGCGATCTGCACGGTGACGATTTGAAAAAATATCTGACAGAACTGTTGTTTGAGTTTCGGGAAAAGAAAGTGGATGCAGCGGTTCTTGGATGCACACACTATCCGTTTGCAAAGGAAATGATCCAGGAAGTGCTTGGACCGGATGTGCAGATTTTTGACGGTGCACCGGGGACAGCGCGTGAGATGAAAAGACGACTGGCAGCATGTGATCTTTTGAGTGAGCGGACGGAAAAAGGAACGGTCGAATTTCACTGCAGTCTGGATGATCCGAAGAAGCTGGAACTGTGTCATTATTTACTACAAAAATAGCCGCGAAGCCGCCTGTGGTATGGGCTTTTAGACCACAGGGTAATTTATAAATTAAGTATAAATTTTTTATGGAGAAGTTTAGAAATGTTTTGGAATTCGGACATAATTCTGTCACATTTTCCAAGTATACTAATCATTGTTGAAGGGATGAAAACCTTCAAACAATTATTCCCTTTTTATTAAATAAACATTTTCATAACTAAACTCCTCGAAGAGAGACTGTGTAGTACCCGCTATACAGTCTCTCTTCATTTTGTGTGGAAAGTGCGTGGAATTCTTAGAAATTCTGGTCGCTCAAAAGGAGCCAGAAAGTGTCAGATTTATACACAAAAAAATGTCTGAAATCATATCTTTTATAGTGAAAAATTGAATTGATTTATTGAGATTTATGGGGTATGATTCATATGATAAAAACATAGGTTGTACACGCACCTATAATAACCAGAAAGAGGGGAAAATTATGGATTACAGATTCATACTTTGTTTGGCAATTATTCTTATTTCCACAAAGGTTCTCGGATTATTTTCACGTAAAGTCAGCATGCCGGCTGTCGTTGGGGCACTGATCGCCGGAGTTATCTTAGGACCATCATTTTTAAACTGGATTCCTGTTGATGGGGAGACTGGAACATTCATTGAATACACAGCGGAGATCGGTGTTATTCTGTTGATGTTTACCGCAGGTCTTGAGACAAACATGCAGGATTTAAAAGCGAATGCGAAAGCATCATTTGTAACTGCACTTGTCGGAGTCATTGTTCCACTGATCGGAGGCGCGGTAAGCTTCGCATTGTTCTTCCATTCCGATCTGTCCGATTATACGGCAGTTTTAAAAGCAATATTCGTCGGTGTTGTGCTTACAGCAACATCCGTAAGTATTACAGTTGAGACACTGAGAGAGCTTGGTAAATTAAAAGGAAAAGTCGGAACAACCATCCTTGGTGCAGCCGTTATCGATGATATCCTCGGAATTATTGTTCTTACCATTGTAACAAGCTTACAGGACCCGTCAGTAAGTCCATTCGCTGTTATTGGAAAGATCCTGTTATACTTTGTAGTGCTCTTTGTACTTGCAATCGTTATGAGAAAGCTTAAATTCCGTATCGAAACACATGATGAGCAGAGAAGAACCGTAATTATTGCAGTAGCTTTCTGCTTCCTGCTTTCTTACTTCTCAGAAGTCGGATTTGGAATTGCAGATATTACCGGAGCATATTTTGCAGGTCTGATGTTCTGTAGTATGAAGGTAGAGCATTATATCGAGAGAAGAACAGAGATTTCTTCTTATCTGATCTTTTCACCGGTGTTCTTTGCAAGTGTCGGACTTAAGGTATCAATTGATTCGATTACACCGAGTCTGATCGTATTTTCGATTATCTTAATTGTAATTGCAATCCTTACCAAAGTAGTCGGATGCGGACTTGGTGCAAAGATCTGCGGATGTAACTGGAGTGAAGCGCTTCAGGTCGGTGTTGGAATGATCTCACGTGGTGAGGTTGCACTGATTGTTGCCCAGAAAGGATACAGTGTAGGACTTCTGGATGATGATCTGTTTGCTCCGATTGTTATCGTTGTTATTGTTACAACATTGATCACACCAATCTTATTAAAGATTGTCATGAGTGATAAGAAAAAAGATGTACAGGCTGCATAATCGACTGGTATAACAGCAAAGCGAGGAACATATGAAGAAAGAATTTCGTGAAGCGCTGGAGGATTCTCCGGTTATTGCTGCGATTAAGGATGACCAAGGTCTTGCAAAATGCAAAGAGTCAGACAGCCGCGTGATCTTTATTCTGTATGGAGATATCTGTTCGATTGCAGATATTGTTGCAGAGGTGAAATCCGCCGGTAAGATCGCAATGGTGCATCTGGATCTGATCACGGGGCTCAGTTCCAAAGAAATTGCAGTCGATTTTATTCATAAATATACACAGGCTGATGGAATCATCACGACCAAGCCAGCACTGATCAAACGGGCAAAGGAGCTTTCTTTGTATACGATCCTGCGTTTGTTTGTGATTGATTCCATGGCGTATGAGAATATTGAAAGACAGCTGAAAAGTGCAAAGCCGGATCTGATTGAGATCCTTCCGGCACTTATGCCGAAGGTGGTTGCGAGAATCTGTAATCTCTCTTCCACACCGGTCATTGCCGGAGGTCTTGTTTCAGAAAAAGAAGATATTATGGAACTTCTGGATGCAGGGGTGATCAGTGTATCTTCCACGAATGAGAAGATCTGGTTTGTATAGATAAAAGAATATGAGTCAGACAGGAAAAGTGCCGGAATCAAAGGATTCCGGCACTTTTTAAATTCATGGGAAATTATGTTTTAATCCGCTTTTTCCACATTTTTTGTTGCAATAATGGAAACACCGGTATGAGCAACATCCGGGACAAGGATATCTCCGATATGGACTGGGGCATTTACGGTAATATCTTTGAGCGCTGCGGTCACATCGAAAATTTTATTTTTTGGAACATCTTCTGCTGTTTTACAGGAGACCATGATCGATTTTCCACCGCTGACCCGGACGGTAGATGTGACGATACGGGTTGGATTGGTAACTTCTTTTCTTGCATAGGCATCACCGCGTGGGCAGGTATTCCCCCTGACTTCTTTTACTTCTTTGTTTTCTAAGGTTACCTGAATGCTGCATCCCAAAGGGCAGCCGATACATGTAAGATCTCTGATTTCACTCATAGCTATGCCTCCTCGATTCTTACCGTGATCTTTGAAAGATCCGGGAACTCAGCCAGTTTGGATTTGTCCAGAATGACCTGCTCCATTTCACCTGGAGCCATGACAGGACGTTTCCGTTTATTGATCAGTGTGCCATCGTAATAGGTTGCAATTGCACAATTCTTGTAGACTGCTCCGACGCGGAAACGGACGGTCAGTTTGTCTTCCATCTCGGTTGGACGGACAAACTTCGGTACGGTGTAGCGTACACCGCCTTCCGGAATGATCTCCACGATTTTGGCATCTTTTGTTTTGCCATGCTGGATATAGGAAGCCGCATTCTTTCCGGCTGTAGTGGCTTCCTGGGATACATAATCGACAAGATCGTGTACATGAAGTACATTTCCACAGGCAAATACACCATCGATACTGGTTTCAAGGCTGTCATTTACGATTGGACCGGATGTGACCGGACTGAGCTCGACGCCTGCGGAACGGCTTAATTCGTTTTCCGGAAGAAGTCCGCAGGAGAGCAGCAGTGTGTCACAGGTGTAACGGATCTCGGTTCCAGGGATCGGCTTGCGGTCAGGTCCAACTTCGGCGATGGTTACCGCTTCCACACGTTCTTTTCCCTCAATGTCGACAACTGTATGGCTTAACTTCAGAGGAATATCAAAATCATTCAGACATTGCACGATATTGCGCTTCAGACCGCCGGAGTACGGCATCAGTTCAGCGACAACCTTGACTTTGGCACCTTCTAAGGTCATGCGGCGTGCCATGATGAGGCCAATGTCACCGGAGCCGAGAATGACAACTTCTTTTCCAGGCATATAGCCTTCCATGTTGACCAGGCGCTGTGCAGTTCCAGCAGAGTAGATACCGGCGGGACGATACCCCGGAATGTTTAATGCTCCGCGGCTTCTTTCACGGCAGCCCATGGCAAGAATGATTGCTTTTGCCTGTATTTCAAACATACCGTCTTCGCGGTTCATGGCAGTTACTTTTTTATCCTGTGAGATATCCATGACCATCGTATTCAGTTTGTACTCAATCTGGCGTTCGCGGACCTGATCGGCAAAACGTGCTGCGTATTCCGGTCCGGTAAGCTCTTCTTTAAAGGTGTGAAGTCCAAAACCGTTGTGGATGCACTGGTTTAAGATTCCACCAAGTTCTTTATCTCTTTCTATGATCAAAATACTTTCGATTCCATGATCTCTTGCAGATACGGCTGCAGCAAGTCCGGCAGGACCGCCGCCGACGATTACTAAATCATATGCTTTCATTGATGTGCCCTCCTTAAATTTCTTTGTTTTGTCCAACAACGAATTTGGATTTACCACCGTTTTTGGTAATCTCAAACATACTCATAGGTACTTCGCGTTCCAGAATCTCCATGGTTCGTGGAGAACAGAAACCAGCCTGACAGCGTCCCATTCCGGCGCGTGTACGGCGTTTTACGGCATCCAGGGAGCGGGCACCGAGAGAACGGTGGATTGCGTCTATAATCTCGCCCTCTGTGATCATTTCACAGCGGCAGATGATATTTCCGTATGCAGGCTGTTTCCGGATCAGGGCATTGCGTTCTTCAAGAGATAAGGTTTCCGGTCGCAGGATGCCTTTTCGTGTTGCGCAAAAATCAGGGTTTTTCTCCAGAGCGTATTTTTCAGCGATCATACCGGCAACCATTTCTCCAATTGCAGGAGCGGAGGAAAGCCCAGGGGATTCGATGCCTGCTGCATTGAAAAATCCTGGTGCATCCGCAAGCTCTCCGATGATGAAGTCATTCTGGGTTTCGTGTGCACGAAGACCGGAAAAGGAAGTAATCACCTGACGCAGCGGAAGGTCTTTTACACTGAGTGCGGCGGTTTTCCCAAGGTAATCCAGACCGTCTGCTGTTGTATTGACGCCTTCTTTATTGTCAATATCTGTTGCGGTTGGTCCGACAAGAAGATTGCCGTGTACGGTAGGTGTGACGAGAACACCTTTTCCCATTTTGCCAGGCAGCTGGAATACGGTATGGCTTACATGGGCACCGGCACTTTTATCGAGGAGCATGTATTCGCCTTTTCTTGCGGTGATGGAAAGCTTCTGACCGCTTACCATGTTATTCATAACATCACTGTAGACACCGGCAGCATTAACAACCGCTTTGGTCTCAATCGTATGCGTGCCCGGATCAAGTGGAGTTCCGGAGCATACACCTTCTTTTCGGTTTACTTTGATGCAGTAACCGTTTTCGGAACGGGTAATGCCCGTTACCTCGGTGTTCAGATAAAAAGAAACGCCGTTGTCATATGCATTTTCCGCAAATGCCATGGTCAGATGGAAAGGGCATACGATTCCACCGGTTGGTGCATACAGCGCACAGGTAACATCATCCGAAAGATTTGGTTCCATCTTGATCAGCTCTTCACGCTCAAGAATCCGAAGTCCAGGGACATGGTTGGCACTTCCTTTTTCCATGAGTTTATCCAGACCGGAGCGATCCTGATCTTTTGTACAGACGACAAGGGAACCATTTCTGGTAAATGGCACATCCAGCTCCTTTGCGATGGTGTCCATCATTTCGTTTCCGCGAACATTTAATCTGGCTTTTAATGTACCCGGGGTTGCGTCGAATCCAGCGTGGATAATGGCACTGTTGGCTTTGGAGGTGCCACAGCATACATCTTCCTCCCGTTCAATCACACATGCATGGATCTGATATCTGGATAATTCACGTGCAATTGCGCTTCCTATTACGCCTGCACCGATAATAGCTACATCATACATATCATATCTCTCCTTTTCTATGATTCCTGAAATGCAAAAAGAGCAAGGAAAACAAAACGAATCGAAATTCGTCTGCTTTACCTTGCTCATGTCTCTTGGTAATACATTCTTTATTTATCTTTATTATAGGAGTGGGAATACGGTTTCGTCAAGTAAAATTTGTGTAATCCAGGCTGCAGATTTTAACTTTTTTAAAAATTCTGAAGATAAATTAAGAGTTTTCACGTTATTTATTAAGGTGAAGTTAAGAAGAATGTGACAGTTTCTTTACTTTTGTCTGTTAATATAGTGGAAAAAGGCGAATAAGGAAAAAGATTGACGAATGAGGAGGATGAGAAAATAAATGAATGAGATGAATCCTATGAATGAAAAATTACTGACGATTGTTGTCCCATGCTGGAATTCGGAAGATTATATGTGCAGATGCCTGGACTCTTTAGTTGAAGGGGGAGATCAGGTGGAGGTGATCATTGTGGACGACGGGTCTACAGACCGGACAGGTGAGATTGCAGATAATTATGCACAGATCTATCACAATATCGTAAAGGTTATCCATAAAGAAAACGGAGGACATGGATCAGGAGTGAATGCAGGACTTGCGGCTGCAACAGGAACATATTTTAAAGTCGTGGATTCCGATGACTGGCTGGATGATGAGGCATTTGACCATCTGCTTGGCAATATCGAGAAATTTACAGACATGAAAAAGAAGGATTCCTATGCAACGATTCCGGATCTGTTTGTCTGCAATTATATTTATGACCATCTGGATGAAGGCATTACACAGCAGATGGCTTACCGCAACGTATTTCCAGCCGAGCAGCTCTGTGGATGGAATACGATCGGACATTTTCATCCTTCCCAGTATCTTGTCATGCATGCACTGGTATTCCGCACGGATGTTTTGAGAAGAGCGGATATCCATTTGCCGGAGCATACGTTTTATGTGGATAATCTGTTTTCTTATCAGCCATTACCTCTGGTCGAGCATATTTATTATATGGATGTGGATCTGTACCATTATTATCTTGGAAGAGAAGATCAGTCTGTAAACGAAAAGGTTCTGATGAAACGGATCGACCAGCAGATTTATGTAACCCGACTGGTATCACAATGTGCCAATTTGGATGAAGTGGCGAAAAAGCACCCAAAACTTGCAGTTTATATGAGAAGAAATATTTCAATCATGATGGCAATTTCATCCATCCATCTGCTGCTCATCAATACGCCTGAGGCATATCAGAAGCGAAAACAGCTGTGGCAGGATATTCGGAAACGGAATGCGGCTTTATATTACCAGCTCAAATATCGTACACTCAGCGGGCTGACGTATCTCCCTGGAAAAGTGGGAGGAAAACTTACGATTGGAGGATATCGTCTTGCAAACAGAATCTATAAATTCCAGTAAAAAAGAAAAACAGACATACATTTATGTGGGGTTTGTGGACACACCGGGGTTTTTCGCATCCATCATCCGTCATGTGATCAAACAGAAATATGTGCATGTTGTACTTGGACTCGATGCAGGACTGGACGAAGCATACAGCGTTGGACGGCGTAATCCGGCGATCCCGATTCTTGCAGGATTTGAAAAAGAAGAGAAGAGCAGGATTCTTCGTGTTTTTCCGAATGCGGATTATATGGTCTGCAGGATCGCATGTACAGAGGAACAGAAAGATTACATCAAAAACACGTTGGAACTGTGCATGAAAGAGCGTTATCAGTATCATTATACCGTGCTTGGACTTCCTTTTTTACTGTGCAACATTCCGTTTTACCAGGAAAATCATTATACCTGTTCCTCCTATCTGGCAAGACTTCTGACATCAGCAGGTGTGGTGCATTTTGATAAGCATTTTTCACTTGTGACACCGAGGGATTTTATGGAATATCCGGATAAAGAGATCATTTTCGAAGGTGCATTACGTGAACTGGTACGGGATACGGAGGCAGCGTATGCGGAGAATGGAGTTGTAAGATATGAGTACTAAGGCAAAGCGGGTGCTGGAGATTTTATTTTTTCTTGGAATCATGGGACTTACCCTGTATGCCATCTTTTATAAGCAGAATCCAATGCAGATCCTTGGTGCATTAAGGCAGATGAAGCCGGTGTACGGACTGTTTGCTTTTTTGCTTGGAATCGCATTTGTGAGTCTGGAAGGAACTATGATCTGGTTTTTACTTCATGGTTTACATGGAAAAAGCGGTCTGTTTCAATGTATTGGTTACTCGTTTATTGGATTTTTCTATTCCGGGATTACACCATCCGCCACCGGCGGACAGCCAATGCAGCTGTATTATATGCAAAAAGACGGGAATCGTGCATCGGACAGCACGGTTGTTCTGATGACAGTAGCGCTTATTTATAAACTGGTGCTTGTTCTGGTCGGAGCTGGCATCCTTCTTGGCTGGAGTGCACCGCTGCATGAACATCTTGGAAAATACTACTATCTGTTTTTGATTGGAATCGGACTGAATACGCTGCTGGTTCTTCTGATCTGGGCAGTGATGATCTGTCCGGGGGTAATCCGCAGACTGATGCAGGGAGTGGAACATCTTCTTGTCCGTCTTGGAATCTGGAAAGCGGATGCACACAGAATGGACAGCATAGAGGGATTTATCCAGAGTTATCAGAATGCAGTGGATTTTTTGAGGGAAAATCCGCTCAAGATTGGTATTGTTGTACTTCTCACTTTTGTACAGCGCAGTACATTATTTGTGCTGACTTATATGATCTATCTGGGATTTGGACTGCACGGGGCAGCTCCGATGACGGTTATTTTATTACAGGCCAGTGTTTATATTGCAGTAGATATGCTGCCGATACCGGGAGCACAGGGAATTACGGAACTGATGTATCAGGCAGTATTTTCCGGGGTATTTACAGGAGGATGGCTGCTTCCTTCCATGCTTGTAAGCCGCGCGGAGAATTTCTATCTGCTGCTTATTATTTCCATGGTTATCGCAATCGTGAGCTGGAGAAATGGAAAAAGAAAGAAAAAAGTTTATGCTTCATAAATGCATGTGGAATATTTAAAGAAATCTTAGTATAATGGAAAGGAGAGATAAGAAACAGGCTGAGGGATTGCAATGAAACAGAATCGGACACAGCTTTTTGAGGTAGATGGACTACAGGTACAGCTGATCCAAAAAGACATTAAGAATATGTATCTCCGATATAAAGGAGAATCTGATACCGTACTGGTAAGTGCTCCGTTTTCCATGAGAGAACGGGACATTGTGCATTTTATCCGGGATCGAAGGGAATGGATTGAGGATGCAAAGCGGCGCTGGCAGGAAAGATCCGAAGAAAGACCGGAGATGACAAAGGAAGAGGCGTGGAAAGCGTGGGTGTATCTGAAAGAAGAGATCCAGAAGCTTTTAAATCTGTGGGCGCCACAGATGGGCGTGATTCCGGGAGGATTTAAGATTCGTCAGATGAAGACAAGATGGGGATCCTGCAATGTGAGAACCCATCATATGACGTTTAACCTTGCACTTGCACACGTTCCGTACGAATGTCTGGAATACGTAGTCGTACATGAACTGTCGCATCTGATTGAGCCAAGCCACAATGAACGATTCTGGAGGACAATGGAAACTTATCTGCCCGATGCAAAACTTCGCAGGAAAAAATTAAAGGGGTATTCAGTATGAAGCATAAATTCTTTTGGGCGGTGCTGGCAGTAATCCTGGTGTTTGCCGGAGTCCTTTTCTTACAGGGAGAAGAATTTTCGAGAGTCGGTGAGAAAAGCGGAGATAAACAGGCATATCTGGACCGGGACACGGAGAGCACAGAGACACCTGGGACAGAAGAAAGTACGCAGGAAGCTGAGGCAGTTCGGACAGACAGCGGATATTACGGACCTTTGCAGGTGAACGGGACAAAGCTTATGGATGCTGACGGGAATCCGGTGCAGCTTCGCGGAGTGAGTACACATGGTCTTGCATGGTATCCGGAATATGTGAATGAACAGGCGGTTGCATATATGCATCAGAAATGGGGCATCAATGTGATCCGCCTTGCACTGTATACAACGGGCTCCGGTGGATATTGTGTTTCGGAGGATGGATCCAGACAGTATATGGAGGATCTGATCGATATTGGTGTTAAAGCCGCGGCTGAAAATGACATGTATGTGATCATTGACTGGCATATTCTCGAGGATGGTAATCCGAATACCTATATTGGCCGTGCAAAGGATTTTTTTGCAAAGATATCAGAAAAGTACAAGGATTATGAGAATGTGCTTTATGAGATCTGCAATGAGCCAAATGGCGGAACGCAGTGGTCTGATGTGAAAAGCTATGCGGAGACGATCATTCCTGTGATACGTGAGAATGATTCCGATGCAGTCATCATTGTGGGAACTCCGACCTGGTGTCAGGACGTAGATCAGGCGGCAGCAGATCCTATTACAGATCAGGACAATATCATGTATGCTTTACATTTTTATGCAGGAACGCATAAAGAGGAGCTGCGGAACCGGGCCGATCAGGCGATGAAAGCAGGAATTCCAATCTTTGTCAGTGAGTTTGGACTTTGTGATGCATCCGGAAATGGAGCGAATGATCTTGACGAGGCCGACCGATGGATGGACTGGATGAATGATCATCAGATCAGCTGCGTTCAGTGGAACTTATCTAATAAGGATGAGACCAGTGCTTTGATCGACAGCAGCTGCACAAAGACAACAGACTGGAAAGACGAAGATCTGTCAGAGAGCGGAACGTGGATGAAGGAACACATCGGAGGCATTGTTGGAAGACGGGCATCCGCTCAGAATGCAGAACACACGGATTCAAAGGAATCCCAGGAAACAACAGAGCCTTCAGATTCGGAGAAAAATGATGCTGATGGAACGGTAAGCGAAGATTCCGATGCAAAGGTGGAGCAGGTAAATAACTGGGATAATGGATCGGCTTCCTGCACACAGTATGGAGTGGTGCTGACGAATCCAAAAGAGAAGACAAGCACTTCATGGACACTTACCATCCGGTTTGACCAGAAAGTCAGTCTGCAGAACAGCTGGTGTGGAAAATACGCGATCTCAGATGATACGATTACGATCACTCCGGAGGACTATAACAATGCAGTTGCTTCCGGAAAATCCATTGATAATGTAGGATTTATCGTGGAATCGGCTGCGATTCCAAAGGTAGTTGAGACTACGGTTACGTGGGAATAGCGGACCGTTTTGGTTTGGACAGTAAAATAGCAGAAAAGAGGAAAAGATATGAATATACCAAAAGATCCAGTAATGTTACTCAGTTTTGTAAATACCCAGCTTCGCGACAATTATCCTTCTCTGGGGGAATTCGCAAAAGCATATATGGTCGAGGAGAATGAGATCAAAGATAAGCTTGCAGCGATAAACTACACCTATGATCCCGCACAAAATAAATTTGTTTAGGAGGAAAGAACATGCAGACAAATTGTGATTTCTGTGCATATAACGAGTACGATGAAGAGGATGAATGTTATTACTGCTCGGTAAATATGGATGAGGATGATATGGCAAGATTTATGCAGAGTAGTTATAAAAGCTGCCCATATTATAAATCGGGAGATGAATACCAGGTGGTGCGCCATCAGATGTAGCATAAACAAGGAATAAGAAAAGGGCATAGGAAAAACAGTTTTTGTTTTTCCTATGCCCTTGATTTTTATTTCTGGACTTTTGTTGCAGCTTGGATGAATCCGTGGAACAGTGGATGTGGACGGTTTGGACGGGATTTTAATTCCGGATGAGCCTGGGTTGCGATGAACCAAGGATGATCTGGAAGCTCAACCATCTCAACGATACGTCCGTCTGGGGAAGTACCACAGAGTTTCATGCCGTTTTCGGTCAGGATGTTACGGAAGTCATTGTTTACTTCGTAACGATGACGATGTCTTTCTGCAATGTTTTCGGTTCCGTATACTTCATAAGCTTTGGATGTTTTATCCAGAACACATGGATAAGAACCAAGTCTTAAGGTTCCACCAAGGTCTTCTACACCGTTCTGATCCGGCATTAAAGCGATGACCGGATGTGTTGTGTTTGGATCGAGCTCGATACTGTGTGCATCATGGAGTTTGCATACGTGGCGTGCATATTCGATGATGGCAACCTGCATTCCGAGACAGATTCCAAGGTATGGAATGTTGTTCTCACGCGCATACTTTGCAGCAGAGATCATTCCCTCAACACCACGGTTACCAAAACCGCCAGGAACGATGATTCCCTGCATATCGCCTAAGATCTCTCCGGCATTTTCATCATTTAAGAGCTCAGAATCTACCCAGTGGATATCAATTGTTGCATGTTCCGGGATTCCACCGTGTTTTAATGCTTCAACAACGGAAATATAAGCATCGTGAAGAGCGATATATTTTCCGACTAATGCGATCTTAACAACTTTATCCGGATGACGAAGGTTTTCAACCATGTTCTTCCACTCTGTAAGATCCGGTTCCGGACAATCCAGATTCAGACATTCACAGGCAACTTTTGCAAGATTTTCTTTTTCCATTGCAAGAGGAGCTTCATATAAATATTCAACGTCAAGGTTCTGGAGTACATGACTTTCCGGAACGTTACAGAATAATGCGATCTTGTCTTTCAGTCCCTGATCCAGTTCATGCTCGGAACGGCACACAATGATATCAGGCTGGATTCCCATTCCCTGAAGCTCTTTTACGCTGGCCTGTGTAGGTTTGGTTTTTAATTCACCGGAAGCGCTTAAGTATGGGATTAAAGTTACGTGGCAGAGAATGGCATTCTCACGTCCGACTTCGTGCTGGAACTGACGGATTGCCTCTAAGAAAGGCTGGGATTCGATATCTCCGACAGTACCACCGACCTCGATGATCGCAATGGTAGTCTCTTTGGATGTAAAATCACGGTAGAAGCGGCTCTTAATCTCGTTTGTAATGTGTGGGATAACCTGTACAGTACCTCCGCCGAAATCACCACGACGCTCTTTCTGGAGAACGGACCAGTATACTTTACCAGTGGTTACATTCGAATTTTTTGTCAGGCTTTCGTCGATAAAACGTTCATAGTGACCAAGGTCAAGGTCGGTTTCAGCTCCATCATCGGTAACGAATACCTCACCGTGCTGGATTGGGTTCATGGTTCCTGGGTCAATGTTGATGTATGGGTCAAACTTCTGCATGGTTACCTTGTAGCCGCGTGCTTTTAAAAGGCGGCCGAGGGATGCAGCTGTGATTCCCTTTCCAAGTCCGGAAACAACACCACCAGTGACAAAGACGTATTTTACAGGCATAGGGTTAATCCTCCTCTAAAAAATGTGTAATGATTCAAAATGTAATAAAAATCTGCCTTTCCCTGAAAAAGAACAGACTGCTTCAAATTAATAACTAATGTATTATACAGCCTCAAACAAAAATATGCTACACCTTTCTGCAAAAAAACGACAAAAATTTTATAAAGAATTTAGAAAGGAAACGAAAACTTCACGAACAATGTGTTGCTTTTACCCTATTTTTTACATATAATAATGATGTTATACATTACGGATAGATCAGATCCATTTTATGTGGTCTGTTTAGATATGGAGGATTTATGGAGAACCAAGGACCTAATAATTATAATTACGGGAACAACGGGAATAATAATGGAAATGGCAGCGGTGGCAATGGTGGTAATGACAACAACAATAAGAAGAACAACCACAATGGCCAGATGATCATGAGTTTTATCATGGTCACACTTGTAGCACTTTTTATTTTCTCACTGTTCAGCAATCATTTTTCACAGATGAGTTCAAAGGAGACCACGTATACGGAGTTCCTTTCCCAGCTGGAAGATAAGAATGTCAAGACGGTAGAATACAGTACCTATGAGATTGATTATACACTGGTCAAAGATAAAAGCCAGTTTGAAGTGACCTATTATACAGGACGTGTGGATGATCCGGATCTGATTTCGGAACTGAAAGAAGCCAAGACCTCGGATGGAGATCCAATCGAGATTTCGGCAAAGGTTCCGGATAATACATCCGCATGGCTGATTAATATTTTAAGCTTTTTAATTCCGCTTGTACTGATCTGGATTCTGTTCGGTTTCTTAATGAAACGCATGGGCGGCGGTGCAATGGGCGTTGGCAAAACAACCGCAAAGGTGTATGTTGAGAAATCCACAGGCGTTACATTCAAAGATGTCGCAGGTCAGGACGAGGCGAAGGAATCCCTGCAGGAGGTTGTTGATTTCTTACACAATCCGGCAAAATACCGTGATATCGGTGCCAAACTTCCAAAAGGTGCTCTTCTTGTAGGACCTCCTGGAACCGGTAAAACACTTCTTGCAAAAGCAGTTGCAGGAGAGGCAAATGTACCGTTTTTCTCTCTCGCTGGATCTGACTTCGTAGAGATGTTTGTCGGTGTCGGAGCTTCCCGTGTCAGAGATCTTTTCAAAGAAGCTCAGAAGATGGCTCCTTGTATCATCTTTATCGATGAGATCGATGCGATCGGTAAGAGCCGTGACAGCCGTTACGGTGGTGGAAATGATGAGCGTGAGCAGACGCTGAACCAGCTGCTTGCAGAGATGGATGGTTTTGATGCATCCAAAGGAATTCTGATTCTTGCAGCAACAAACCGTCCGGAAGTTTTGGACAAGGCATTGCTTCGTCCGGGACGTTTTGACAGACGAATCATCGTAGACAAACCGGATCTGAAGGGCCGTCTTGAGACACTGAAAGTGCATTCCAAGGATGTTATGATGGATGAGACAGTTGATCTGGATGCACTTGCACTTGCAACAGCAGGACTTGTCGGATCGGATCTTGCCAATATGATCAACGAAGCGGCAATCAATGCAGTGAAAAATGGAAGAAAATTTGTAAACCAGTCCGACCTGTTTGAGGCATTTGAACTTGTAGCAGTCGGTGGTAAAGAGAAAAAAGACCGTGTTATGAGTGATAAGGAACGTAAGATCGTGTCTTATCATGAGGTTGGACATGCTCTGGTGTCTGCTTTACAGAAGAATACAGAGCCGGTTCAGAAGATTACGATTGTTCCAAGAACTATGGGAGCACTTGGTTATACCTTACAGACACCGGAAGAAGAAAAATACCTTGAGACCAAGGATGAACTTCTTGCCAAGATTACAACCTTTATGGCAGGACGTGCCGCAGAGATGCTTGTGTTTGATTCTGCAACAAGCGGCGCATCCAATGATATTGAGAACGCAACAAAGATTGCAAGAGCGATGGTTACCATGTATGGTATGTCAGACAGATTTGGTATGATGTGTCTTGCAACAGTAGAGAATCAGTATCTGGATGGCAGAGCTGGACTCATCTGTGGAGAAGATACCGCAGGACAGATCGATAAAGAAGTATTATCCATCATCAATCATGCATACGATGAAGCATATGAGATGTTAAAAGAGAACCGTGATGTTCTGGATCACATTTCCGAATATCTTTATGAGAAGGAGACCATTACAGGTAAAGAGTTCATGAAGATTTTCCGCGAGATGAAAGGAATTCCGGAACCGGAAGAGGACAGCAGCCATAAGAGCGGCGGATTGAACCCGGATGATAAGGTTGAAACACAGCACACGGTATCACCGGCAGCGGATAAGAATCTGGTGAAGCCAAAAACAGAGAATAACGGGGCAGACGGGCAGAATGAGAAAGGACCTGACAATGCAGGAAATCCGTATGTTGCGCCGAACGAAGACATGTTTGAAGATTAGAGACAGAAAGAATTTTATGATATGAAAAGCAGGAACGCCTTGGCGTTCCTGTCTTACGTTAAAAGAGGAAACAAAGACACAGATGTTTGATTTTGAAGAAGAATTAAAAAAATTACCGGATAATCCGGGCGTATATATCATGCATGATGCCAGTGATGCAATCATCTATATCGGGAAAGCCGTAAGCCTGAGAAAACGTGTGCGTCAGTATTTCCAGCCGAGCCATGATGAAGGAATTAAGAAAAAGCAGATGGTGGAACATATTGCACGGTTCGAATACATCATCACAGATTCAGAACTGGAAGCTCTGGTGCTCGAATGTAACCTGATCAAGGAACACCGGCCAAAGTATAACACCATGCTGAGGGATGATAAAACTTATCCTTATATAAAAGTGACAGTTGGGGAAGACTATCCCAGAGTACTTTTTGCAAGGGAGATGAAAAAGGACAAATCGCGTTATTTTGGACCATACAGCAGTGCGGGAGCGGTAAAAGATACGATTGAGCTGATCAATAAAATATATGGGATACGTACCTGCAACCGTAATCTGCCGAAGAACATCGGCAAGGAACGCCCGTGTCTGAATTATCATATCTATCAATGCGAAGCACCGTGCATGGGCTATATCACAAAGGAAGACTATCAGAAAAAAATCACAAAAGTACTGGAGTTTTTAAATGGCAATTACAATCCGGTTATGAGTGAACTGAAGGATAAAATGATGCAGGCATCGGAGGAGATGGAATTTGAAAAAGCCATTGAATACCGGGAACTTTTAAACAGTGTGGCGCAGATCGCACAGAAACAGAAGATCACTGCAACGGATGGAGAAGACAAGGACATCATTGCAATCGCATCAGATGACACCGATGCCGTTGTACAGGTATTTTTTATCCGGAGCGGCAAGCTGATCGGAAGAGACCATTTTCATGTACGTGTGGGAACAGAAGAATCGGAACGCCTGATCCTTACCGATTTTATCAAACAGTTCTATTCCGGAACACCGTTTATTCCACGTGAGATCATGCTGCAGGAGCCGATCGACGATATTGAGATACTGGAAGAATGGCTTACCAACAAGCGCGGAAGAAAGGTTTACATCCGGATTCCACAAAAAGGAATGAAAGAGAAGCTGGTGGAGCTTGCAGAAAAAAATGCAAAACTTGTACTCAGCCAGGACAAAGAACGGATCAAGCGTGAAGAAGGAAGAACCATTGGTGCCGTGAAAGAGATCGAAGGACTTCTTGGCATGGAGGGACTGAACCGTATGGAAGCATACGATATTTCCAATATCAATGGATTTGAGACCGTAGGTTCCATGATCGTATATGAAAAGGGAAAACCGAAACGCAGTGATTACCGAAAGTTTAAGCTCCGCACGGTTACAGGACCGGATGATTATGCGTCCATGCATGAGGTTCTGACCAGACGTTTTACGCATGGAATGGAAGAACAAAAGGAGATCCGTGAGAACCGGAAGCAGGAAGAGGCTGCAAGTTTTCATCGTTTCCCGGACATTATCATGATGGATGGTGGACGTGGACAGGTTAATATCTGCCTGCAGGTATTAGATGAGCTTGGACTTCATATTCCGGTTTGCGGCATGGTAAAAGACGATAACCACAGGACCAGAGGACTTTACTATAATAATGTAGAGATACCGATCGACACGCATGGAGAAGGTTTTAAACTGATCACACGTATTCAGGATGAAGCACATCGTTTTGCGATTGAATATCACAGATCTTTGCGTTCCAAATCCCAGGTGCATTCGGTACTTGATGATATTGAAGGAATCGGGCCGGCAAGAAGAAAAGCATTGATGAGAAGATATCAGTCTCTTGAGCGGATGCGCGAAGCCAGTGTGGAAGAACTTGCGGAAACAGAATCCATGAATCTTGCAGCGGCGGAGAAGGTTTATACGTTTTTCCACTCCGGCAAAGAGACGCAGGAAGCTTCGAAAGCAGCGGTGGAACAACAGCCACGGATATAGACGAAATTACCGGATTATGGTACAATGAGCAAAGGTGACATTCGAGTCAGCAGTGTAAATATATCCATCCGGTAGCGATGACCGGAGGACAGATCAGGAGGAACAGGTATGACAGGGATCAGTGTTAGTGTTGCAAAAATAGCAGATTTATTAGATCTTAAGAATTATACATCAGACATGGATCTGAAGAAACGGAAGATTCATTCTGCAGATGTCAATCGTCCGGCATTACAGCTGTGCGGTTATTTTGATCATTTTGAACAGTCACGTGTTCAGATCATCGGTAATGTTGAGGATTCATACATCAAACTGCTCAGTGAGGAAGAACAGAAAGAGCGTTATTCGGAATTTATGAAATATGATATTCCATGTATCATTTTCTGCCGTGACATTGAACCGGATGAGATGCTGATCCGGATTGGAGAAGAGAACAATGTACCAATCCTTGGAACAAGCCGTTCTACTTCTGAATTTATGGCAGAGCTGATCAATACTCTGGGTGAACAGCTTGCACCATGTATTACGGTACATGGAGTACTGGTAGATGTTTATGGTGAAGGAATCATGATCACAGGTGAAAGCGGAATCGGAAAGAGTGAAGCTGCACTTGAGCTGATCCGGAGAGGTCATCGTCTGATTACCGATGATGTCGTTGAAATCCGCAAGATCAATGAACATACACTGATCGGAACATCACCGGATATCACACGTTATTTCATTGAACTTCGAGGCATCGGTATTATCGATGTTAAGACACTTTACGGTGTTGAATGTGTAAAAGAGAAGCAGCAGATCGACCTGGTTATCAAGCTGGAGGACTGGAAGAAAGATGCAGATTATGACCGGTTAGGTCTGGAAGAGGAATACATTGAATACCTTGGCAATAAGGTCGTATGTCATTCACTTCCGATCCGTCCTGGACGTAACCTTGCAGTGATCTGTGAGGCAGCAGCGGTTAACCACAGACAGAAGAAGATGGGGTATAATGCAGCACAGGAGCTGTATCGTCGTGTTCAGGCTAATATCACCAGACAATCGGATGAAGATGACGAATAAATAAGCGGATAATCGGCATCAGGCAGCATTGCCGGTGCGGTTTTGAAGAATATATGCAATTTAAGGAGACAAAAAGTAATATGGAAAAGAAAAATGCATGGGAAAAGTATCCATTAGGATCAAAAAGAGACGAGGTATTCCAATTCGCAGAGGAATATCGTAAGTTTATTTCAGCATGTAAGACAGAAAGAGAGTGTACAGCAGCACTTTATGAAGAAGCCCAAAAGGCTGGATATCAGGATATGGATGAGCTGATCGCGGCAAACGCAACAGTAAAAGCCGGAGATAAGATCATCGCAAACAATATGGGAAAAGGAATTGCAATGTTTATCATTGGTAAAAAGCCAATGGAACAGGGAATGAATATCCTTGGAGCGCACATTGATTCTCCGCGTATGGACTTAAAACAGGTTCCTTTATACGAAGATACAGACATGGCACTTCTTGACACACACTATTATGGTGGAATCAAGAAATACCAGTGGGTAACTCTTCCTCTTGCACTTCACGGTGTCATCTGCAAAAAGGATGGAACAACCGTGAAGGTAAATATTGGTGATAAACCGGAAGACCCGGTATTCGGAGTCAGCGATCTTCTGATCCATCTTTCCGCAGATCAGCTTGAGAAAAAAGGTGCAAAGGTGATTGAAGGAGAGAATCTTGATCTTCTGATCGGAAGTATTCCGGCAGATGAGAAGGACGAGAATGGAGAGAAAGTAAAGGAACGTGTAAAAGCAAACATTTTAAATATTCTTTCCAGAGAGTACGGTGTGGATGAAGATGATTTCCTTTCCGCAGAGATCGAGGTTGTACCAGCCGGAGCAGCAAGAGATTATGGATTTGACCGCAGTATGATCATGGGATACGGACATGACGACCGTGTATGTGCATACCCATCTTTCCGCGCAATGCTTGAGGTGGAAGCACCGGAATATACAAGCGTATGTCTTCTTGTAGATAAAGAAGAGATCGGAAGTGTTGGAGCATCCGGAATGGAGTCAAGATTCTTTGAAAATTGTGTTGCAGAGGTTATGAACATGACTGGTGCATACAGTGAACTGGCTGTTCGCCGCGCATTAAAGAATTCCAAAGTACTTTCTTCCGATGTATCTGCTGCATTTGATCCAAATTATCCAGCTGTAATGGAGAAGAGAAATGCCGCATATTTTGGAAAAGGACTTGTATTCAACAAATATACAGGTGCACGTGGTAAATCAGGATCCAATGATGCAAACGCAGAGTACGTTGCCAAATTAAGAAATATCATGGATACCAACGATGTTTCATTCCAGACCGCAGAGCTTGGCAAAGTAGATCAGGGTGGCGGTGGAACGATCGCATATATCCTTGCAAATTATGATATGAATGTTATCGACAGCGGTGTCGCTGTTTTAAACATGCATGCACCATGGGAGATCATCAGCAAAGTTGATCTGTATGAAGCATTAAGAGGATATGTAGCATTCCTGAAAGAAGCATAAAAGACCATTACATTATATAGAAGGAAGATTATTCATGAATCAGAAGTTTTTAGAACAGTTAGCTGAAATACTTCCGGAGAAGAACATCTATATCAATGAACCTATGAACAAGCACACCACCTTCCGCATTGGCGGAAGCGCGGATGTGCTTGTTACACCTGAGGTATCTGAGACCGCAGAGGTACTCAGATTATGTAAAAATTATGACATTCCGGTTACAATCATCGGAAACGGAAGCAATCTTTTGGTAGGAGATCAGGGAATCCGCGGTGTTGTGATCGAGTTTGGAAAACCGGCAGAAGAGATCGTGATTCAGGGGGAACAAATGCATGTAACAGCAGGTACAATGCTTTCGAAAGCTGCAAATGAAGCCGCTGCCAATGGCCTTTCGGGACTGGAATTTGCTGCAGGAATTCCAGGAACTGTCGGTGGAGCAGTAGTGATGAATGCGGGAGCATATGGCGGTGAAATGAAAGATGTGATCCGCACAGTCACCGTTCTTACAAAAGAAGGCGAGAAGCGGACACTTACTTTGGAAGAACTGGATCTTGGTTATCGTCACAGCTGCATTCCGGAGAACAACTATATTGTTTTGTCCGCAGAACTGAGCCTTCAGAAAGCCGATACAGAACAGATCCGCGCAGTGATGGCAGATCTGAGAGAACGGCGTGTCACCAAACAGCCTTTGGAATATCCGAGCGCCGGAAGCACATTCAAACGTCCGGAAGGATATTTTGCAGGAAAACTGATCCAGGACGCAGGACTTCGTGGCTATCAGGTCGGTGGAGCACAGGTGTCGGAAAAACATTGTGGATTTGTAATTAATAAAGGGGATGCAACCGCCAGGGATGTACGTCAGTTGATATCCGATGTACAGAAGAAGGTGTATGAAGAATTTCACGTTCAGATCGAGCCTGAAGTGAAAATGATTGGAGAATTTTAGGATGAAATATGTAATCGTGACCGGAATGTCCGGAGCAGGCAAATCGACAGCAATGAAAATGATGGAGGATATGGGATATTTCTGTATCGATAATCTTCCAATTCCACTGATTGGGAAGCTGGTAGAATTTTCCAACCAGTTTTCAGCCAAAACACAGAAAGTAGCTCTTGGAATTGATGTTAGAAGCGGCGTAGGACTCGGTGAGATGGAGGATGTGCTGGAAGGACTGAAAAAATACGGTCCGGATGTAACCTTTGAGATTCTGTTTCTGGATGCAGAGGATGAGGTCCTTGTAAAGCGATATAAAGAGACAAGAAGAAACCATCCGCTTGCCGGACAGGAACGCATAGAGCAGGGCATCAAAAAAGAGCGCGTGGAGCTTGCATTTCTGAAAAAGTCTGCAGATTACATTATTGATACCAGCCAGCTGCTCACAAGGGAATTAAAAGGCGAACTGGAGAAAATCTTTATACAGAATCAGGATTATAAGAATCTGTTTGTGACAATTTTATCCTTTGGATTTAAATACGGAATTCCATCCGATTCGGATATTGTGATGGATGTCCGTTTTCTTCCGAATCCTTATTATGTAGACGGACTGCGTGCAAAGACCGGAAATGATAAGGAAATACAGGATTATGTCATGCAGTTTCCGGAAGCGCATCAGTTTTTGGATAAACTGGAGGACATGATCAACTTTCTGATTCCGAATTATATATCAGAAGGAAAGAACCAGCTGGTTATTTCCATTGGATGTACCGGTGGAAAACATCGTTCGGTAACACTGGCCAATGAGCTCTACAAGAGACTTGAAGGCAATAAAGAATTTGGACTTAAGATCGAGCACCGGGATATTGGCAAGGATGCCCTGAGAGGAAAGTAGGATGTCGTTTTCAAGTGAAGTCAAAGCAGAACTGGCCAGACAGTACAGTAAGAGCAGACATTGTCAGATTGCAGAGCTGGCTGCTCTCGTTTTTATGGAAGGTCAGATCCGGCTGCAGCCGCTGACCCTGCAGTTTGAATCAGAGAATCCGATCTTGCAGGAAAAATATGCAATTTTAATGAAACGGATCTTTGAAGTGGATATTACCAAAGAGCTTTCACCGGCAGATACCATGCGTGTATTGCAGGCGCTTAAGATCGCAGATGATCTTCAGATGTTCCGGCATGCACATGATCACGTATCTCTTCGCGGGGCAAGGATGAATGGACTGCTGGTGCAGCAGACCTGCTGTAAGCGGGCATATATCCGTGGAATGTTCCTTGCTGCCGGTTCGATCAGTAATCCCAATAAGTCTTATCATTTTGAAATTGTATGTCACAGCCAGGTACAGGCCAGACAGCTGCAGGAACTGATGGAGAGCTTTGAGACAGATGCCAAGATCGTTGTACGCAAGCATCATTATGTTGTATATCTGAAAGATGGATCACAGATTGTAGACATGCTCAATGTCATGGAGGCATATGTTTCACTGATGAATCTGGAAAATGTCCGGATTCTCAAAGAAATGCGTAATTCAGTCAATCGCAAAGTAAACTGCGAGACAGCGAACATCAGTAAAACGGTAAACGCAGCAGTGAAACAGATACAGGATATTGAACTGATCCGGGATACGATCGGACTCGAGAGTCTTCCGGATAACCTGAGCGAGATCGCGCAGGTGCGTCTGGAGCATCCGGAGAGTCCGTTAAAAGAACTGGGGAATTATCTGAGTCCGCCTGTGGGCAAATCAGGGGTGAACCACAGGCTGCGCAAGATCGCAGAAATTGCCGAAGATCTCAGATAAGGAAGGGAAAGTATGAACAAGAAATTATTATTTATTTTTAATCCGCATTCAGGAAAAGGCCTGATCCGAAACTACCTTGTAGATATTGTAGATACAATGATCAAGGCAGAGTTTGATGTGACCATTTATTCTACACAGGCAAGAGCCGATGCCACCAGAAAGGTTTTAGAAGAAGGTGCGGGATACGATCAGATCGTATGCAGCGGTGGAGACGGAACGCTGGATGAAGTAGTTACCGGAATGATCCAGGCCAATCTGGATATTCCGCTTGGCTATATTCCGGCGGGCAGCACGAACGATTTTGCCAATTCACTTGGAATTGAAAAGGAGATGCGCCTTTCCTGCCTTACCGCAGTACATGGAACGCCATTTCCATGCGATATTGGACGATTTAATGACGATACGTTTGTGTATGTTGCAGCATTCGGACTTTTTACGGAAGTGTCCTATCAGACACCGCAGCAGTTAAAGAATATTTTCGGACATGCTGCATACATTCTGGAGGGAGCAAAGCATTTAAGAGATATCCCGTCCTATGTCATGCATGTGGAATATGAGAATCAGAGAATCCAGGATGAATTTATCTATGGAATGGTATCGAATTCCATTTCGGTCGGTGGATTTAAGGGTATGACCGGTCCGGATGTAAAACTTGATGACGGAGTATTTGAAGTAACTCTGATCCGTAAGCCGAAGAATCCGATCGAACTGAACGAGATCCTTGCCTGCCTGACAAATCTGATTGATGATTCAGATATGGTTTATACTTTTAAAACAAGTGAATTACATATCATGTCAAAAGAAAAAGTTGCATGGACACTGGATGGTGAATTCGGTGGAGAACATGATGATGTAACCATTTGCGATCTTCAGCAGAGAATACGTATCGTAGTTGACGAAGAAGAGGCTGCGAAAGTATCAAAAGATTGTCAATAATTTAACTTTATTTTTGAAGAGAAATGTAATATAATCATAATAACTTAATATTAGGAGGATAAACAATATGTTAGTATCTGCAAAAGAAATGTTAGACAAAGCAAAAGCTGGCCATTATGCAGTAGGTCAGTTCAACATCAACAACTTAGAGTGGACAAAATCTATTCTGTTAACAGCTGAAGAATTAAAATCCCCGGTTATCTTAGGTGTTTCTGAGGGTGCTGGTAAATACATGACTGGATTTAAGACAGTTGCAGCTATGGTAAAAGCTATGGATGAAGAACTTGGAATTACAGTTCCTGTAGCATTACACTTAGATCACGGAACATACGAAGGATGCTACAAATGCATCAAAGCCGGATTCACATCTATCATGTTCGACGGTTCTCATTACCCAATCGAAGAGAACATCGCTAAGACAAAAGAATTAGTATCTGTAGCTCACGCTATGGGAATGTCTATCGAAGCTGAAGTTGGTTCTATCGGTGGAGAAGAAGACGGTGTTGTAGGAATGGGCGAGTGCGCTGATCCGAATGAGTGTAAAGCAATCGCTGATCTTGGAGTAGACATGCTTGCTGCCGGAATCGGTAACATCCATGGTAAATATCCGGCAAACTGGCCAGGATTAAGCTTCGAGACTCTTGCAGCAGTTCAGGAGAAAACAGGAGCTATGCCATTAGTACTTCACGGTGGTACAGGTATCCCAGCTGATATGATCAAGAAAGCAATCTCTCTTGGCGTATCTAAGATCAACGTTAACACAGAGTGCCAGTTAGCATTCCAGGAAGCTACACGTAAATACATCGAAGCTGGTAAGGATTTAGAGGGTAAAGGATTTGATCCTCGTAAATTATTAGCTCCAGGTGCAGAAGCTATCAAAGCAACTGTAAAAGAGAAAATGGAATTATTTGGTTCTGTTGGCAAAGCAGAATAATGATTGCAATATTTGCAGGGCATGGCCGTTTTGGCCACGCCCTGCTTTTGTTTTATTATGCTAACGTATTAGTTGGATAAATTTCACAAAAGAAATCATTGGAGTGTCGAAAAATCGTCAGATTAGATAAAACTTTATTTTTTGAAAAAAAGATATTGCTTTTTGAAGGGAAAAGAGGTATCTTAGTTTCAGAAATAATGTGAGACACGAACGAGGGCGTTCCAATGGGATTGGAATGCCCTCATTTCATTTACAGGGCAAATTTCCGTAGAATGAACACATTATCAAATATAGTTCACATCAAGGGGATTTGATTGTGACAAAAAGAAAGGATGTTTAGAAAATGAGTGAGTACTACAACGTAGCAGACATTTTTGGAGAAAACGTATTTAACGATGCAGTAATGCAGGAACGTCTTCCAAAGAAAGTCTACAAGAAACTTCACGAAGTTATGGATGAGGGAAAAGAACTTGACCTCGAGACAGCCGATGTCATCGCACACGAGATGAAGGAATGGGCAATTGAAAAAGGCGCTACACATTATACACATTGGTTCCAGCCACTGACCGGTGTAACCGCTGAGAAACATGATTCCTTTATTACAGCTCCAATGCCAAACGGCAAAGTTCTGATGAGCTTTTCCGGCAAAGAGTTAATTAAAGGTGAGCCGGATGCATCATCTTTCCCATCCGGAGGACTTCGTGCAACATTTGAAGCAAGAGGATATACAGCCTGGGATTGTACATCACCTGCATTTGTACGTCAGGACGCAGCAGGAGCAACACTTTGCATTCCTACAGCATTCTGCTCATACACAGGAGAAGCACTGGATCAGAAAACACCACTTCTTCGTTCCATGGAAGCAATCAATGACCAGTCACTTCGTCTTTTAAGATTATTCGGAAACACAACATCCAAGAAAGTCACACCATCCGTTGGACCGGAACAGGAGTACTTCATCGTTGACAGAGAGAAATATCTGCAGCGTAAAGATCTGATCTTCACCGGACGTACCTTATTCGGAGCAATGCCTCCAAAAGGACAGGAGATGGATGATCATTACTTCGGAGCAATCAGAGAGAGAATCGCAGCTTACATGAACGATGTCAACAAAGAACTCTGGAAGCTCGGTGTAACAGCAAAAACACAGCATAACGAAGTAGCTCCTGCACAGCATGAGTTAGCTCCAATCTATGCAGAGTGCAACGTAGCTGTTGATAACAACCAGTTAATGATGGAAACATTAAAGAAAGTTGCCGGACGTCATGGCTTACAGTGCCTGCTTCATGAGAAACCATTTGCAGGTGTAAACGGATCTGGTAAACACAACAACTGGTCTATCACAACAGACGACGGAATCAACTTATTAGAGCCAGGTGCAACACCTCATGAGAATGTACAGTTCTTATTAGTTCTGACCTGTATCTTAAAAGCTGTTGATGAGCATGCTGATCTTCTTCGTGCATCCGCAGCTGACGTCGGAAACGACCACAGATTAGGAGCAAACGAGGCACCACCAGCAATCCTTTCTGTATATCTTGGAGAGCAGTTACAGGATGTTATTACACAGCTGGTAAGCACAGGTGCTGCAACACACAGTTTATCAGGTGAGAAATTAGAGACCGGTGTTAAGACATTACCTGATTTCATGAAAGATGCTACAGACCGTAACCGTACATCACCATTCGCATTCACAGGTAACAAATTTGAGTTCCGTATGGTTGGTTCACAGGATTCTGTTGCACAGCCAAACATCGTACTGAACACAATCGTTGCAGAAGCATTCTCAGATGCATGTGATATCTTAGAGAAAGCAGATGACTTTGAACTTGCAGTACATGATCTGATCAAGAAATACGCTACAGAGCATCAGAGAATTATCTTCAACGGAAATGGATATTCAGATGAGTGGGTAGAAGAAGCTGCAAAACGTGGACTTCCAAACATCAAATCCATGGTAGATGCAATTCCTGCATACGTAGCACCACAGAACGTAGCTGCATTTGAAAAATTCAATGTATTCACAAAGACAGAGTTAGAGTCCCGTGTTGAGATCGAGTATGAGACATACGCTAAGACAATCAACATCGAGGCAAAGACAATGATCGATGTTGCTGGAAAACAGATCATTCCTTCTGTAATCGGATACACAACAGAACTTGCAACTTCTCTTACCGCTGTACAGACAGCATGTGCAGAGGCAGATACATCCGCACAGAAAGAACTTCTGGTACAGACATCTGCATTATTAGCAGAGACAAAAGCCGCACTTGCAAAACTGGAAGAAGTTACAGAAGCAGGCGGAGCTATGGAAGAGGGAAGAGAACAGGCTGCTTACTACAGAGATACTGTAAAAGCTGCTATGGACGCATTAAGAGCTCCTGTTGATAAATTAGAGATGATCGTTGACAAAGATATGTGGCCAATGCCATCTTACGGAGATTTAATCTTCGAGGTATAATCCAAATTAATATTTAAACATCACTTTCAAAAAGAATGCGATGCATTTTCGAACCACAAAGCTGTGGAATAAGGGAAATGTATCGCATTTTTTATTTTGGAAGATAGGTTAGGAGGACATAGTTATGACACAAGAAGCGATTATGAACATAATTGATGAGCACATGTTCGGGATATGGTTCCTGATCGGTGCTGCACTTGTATTCTGGATGCAGGCAGGATTTGCAATGGTTGAAACGGGATTTACCAGAGCAAAGAATGCCGGAAATATTTTGATGAAAAACCTGATGGACTTCTGTATTGGTACCGTGGTATTCATTTTGATCGGTTTTTCATTCCTGTTAGGAGAAGATTTCCTTGGATTTATCGGAAAACCTGGATTTGATATCTTTACATCCTATTCAAATTTCGATTTTTCAAGTTTTGTATTTAACCTGGTATTCTGTGCAACCACAGCAACGATCGTATCCGGTGCTATGGCTGAGAGAACAAAATTCTTATCTTATTGTATTTATTCCGGAGTAATCTCCGCATTGATCTACCCGATCGAGGCACACTGGATCTGGGGCGGCGGCTGGTTAGCACAGCTTGGATTCCATGATTTCGCAGGTTCCTGTGCAATCCATATGGTAGGTGGTATTTCCGCTCTGATCGGAGCTGCTCTTCTTGGACCACGTATTGGTAAATTCAGCAAAGACAAATCAGGAAAGATCGTGAAAGTAAACGCTTTCCCTGGACATAACCTTCCACTTGGATGTCTTGGATGTTTCATCCTCTGGTTCGGATGGTATGGATTTAACGGTGCAGCAGCTACATCCAATGCACAGCTTGGATCAATTTTCCTTGTAACAACCGTGGCTCCTGCAGTTGCAACTGTAGTATGTATGGTATTCACATGGGTAAAATATGGAAAACCAGATGTATCCATGTGTCTGAATGCATCACTTGCAGGTCTTGTTGGTATTACAGCTCCATGTGATGTAACGGATTGTTTCGGTGCAATCTGCATCGGTGTTGTATCCGGACTGCTTGTATGCTTCGGTGTATGGCTTTTAGATAACGTATTAAGAATTGATGACCCGGTTGGTGCCGTAGCAGTTCACTGCTTAAACGGTATCTGGGGAACAATTGCAGTTGGTTTATTTGCAACAAATTCAGCACCTGGATATTCTATCGCAGATGCAAACGGAAACGAACTTGTCGGACTTTTCTATGGCGGAGGATTTAAATTACTCGGACTTCAGTGTCTTGGCGTGCTTACCGTAGGTGCATGGGCTGCTGTTACGATTACCATTACATTCCTGGTAATTAAGGCGACTATCGGACTTCGTGTATCCGAGGAAGAAGAAATTGTTGGTCTGGATTCTATGGAGCATGGTCTTCCATCTGCATACGCAGGCTTCTCTATTATGGATGTTTCCAACACAATGACAATGGATGTAAACGAGAACACAGATCTTGGTACAGCAGACTATGAGAGTGCTTCTGAGGTACAGAAGAATGCAGCTGTCAAAGTTGTCAGTGTTCCACATGATGCTACAGGTATCTATAAAGTGGTTATTATTTCAAGACTGTCAAGATACGATCACTTAAAGAAAGCAATGAACGATATCGGTGTAACCGGTATGACAGTAACACAGGTTATGGGTTGTGGTATCCAGAAAGGTGCCGGTGAGAAATATCGTGGTGCTGAGTTGGATGCAACCTTATTACCAAAAGTAAAAGTTGAAGTTGTAGTAAGCAAGATCCCGGTAGAAACTGTGATCGAAGCAGCAAAGAAAACTCTTTATACAGGCCATATTGGAGATGGCAAGATCTTCGTATACGATGTAGCAAAAGTCGTAAAAGTCCGTACTGGCGAAGAAGACATTGCAGCATTGCAGGACGTTGAATAACATAGCACTAATCTAGTGGTTAGATTAGTGAATCTAATCCCCTTAGTTATATACATCAACAAAACAGCAAAAACCCCGAAGCTTTCGGCTTCGGGGTTTTTGCTGTTTTCATATTGTTTAATTACCATTGTTTGATGGAGTATTACTGTTTCCGTTTTGATCGGAAGAAGTAGCAGTACTTCCGTTGTCACCGGAAGTTCCGGTTGTCGTTGTTGAAGTACTGTTACTTGTCGTTGTTGAGGTACTGGTGGAATCACTGCTTGTACCGGAATCGGTCGAAGCAGGATCTGTCTGTACCGGATCGGTAGTAGTTGTTTCGGTATTGGAAGCATTATGGACGTCACAGGTGCGGTTTAAGAATTCTTCACTTGCCTGGAAGTCATTTTCTTCTGTTCCCGGAGTTCCTCCGATAATAAATACTTTTTGTTCTACCAGATCAGCCGGGCAGAAAGCATTGGCAATCAGACCGGTTGAATTATCAATATTTAATAATGTATGGTGGTCACACTGTGTAGTTGGAACGGTACCTTTTGCAAAATACTCTGTATATACTGTGGAACCACGCTGGTCGTTGTCACAGACACCTTCGAGTGGAAGAAGTCCGGATTCTTTACATACGGATGCGGTCGATATCGTGGATGGCATCGTGAAATCTTTTGGTTCAAGACCTTCGTGAAGTCTTGTCATAATGGATTTCCAGATAACCTTCGGATAGTTTGTTGAACCGTTTTCCATTGCGTTATCATCATATCCACCCCAGATCGCACATGTGTAATATGGAGTGTATGCGGCAAATACGGTATCGCGGTTACCGGTTGTTGTACCTGTTTTACCAGCCTGTCCCATATTCATGCCAAAATAAGCACTTTTACCGGTACCAGATGTCAGAACATCTTTCATGGCATCGGTTAAAAGCCATGCGGTATCATCACTTAAAACTTCGTGCTGTTCCTGATTCTCAGTACGGTCGAGAAGCAGATTGCCATCGTGATCGTAAATCGTGGTGTAGAAGATTGGCTCATTATAATCACCGGAATTGGCAATTGTTGCATATGCTGCAGTCAGTTCCAGATTGGTAACACCGTTGGTCAGACCACCAAGCGCAAGTGCAAGGTTTTTGTCCTGATCGACCAGTGTGGTAAATCCAAAACTCTGTGCATACTGGTAACCAAGGTCAACGCCGATTCTCTGTAATGCTTTTACCGTTACGACGTTCATGGAATTGGTGATCGCGGTACGGTAATTGGTGAATCCGCGGTAGCGGAAATCATAGTTGTTGAAGGTTTTGCTTCCTACGGTAAAAGGTGCATCGTCTTCAACAGAAGCCAGAGTACGTCCGCCGGCATCCAGAGCCGGTGCATAGCATCCGATGATCTTGAAGCAGGAACCAGGCTGACGGGTTGTGTCTGTTGCACGGTTCCACGTACGGTTTCCAACCTTATCGCCACGTCCGCCGACAAGAGCGAGAACTTTTCCGGAATACTGATCCATGATAGTTGCTGCAACCTGAGGCTGCAGAGTAATATGAATGGATTCGGTTCCGTCTACGATCGTGTCGCCTTCTCCAAGAACATCCTGCTCATATTGCGAGATTGCGGCATAACATTCATCCTCAGAACTGTAATCGATGGAAAATTCCTGATTGCCGGTCTTTTCTTTATAGTAGGAAAGCATCGTCTGATTTGTATAAGTCTTATAGGTGCCGTCCGCCAGTTTTACCTGGAAAGAAAGACTGAAGGAGTATTTCGGATTGCCACTGTAATTGTCTGCGTTGTTGACCTCTTCATCGGCAATTTGCTGGATGTTCAGATCCTGAGTGGAGTTGATGGTAAGACCACCCTGGTAGATTGCTTTGTAAGCTTCGGTTTCCGAATATCCCTTGATGTTGACGAGGTCATCGATTACCTGCTCGATCAGAGCATCTACGAAATAGGAATTGACACTGTCATCGTTCACGGAGTTGTATTCGGCGATTCTGGAATAAACATCGTCGGCCATTGCCTCGTTATACTCAGACTGTGTAATGTACTTCTGGTCGAGCATATCGTCCAATACCTTTGTACGCCGTTTTGCATTGGCATCCGGGTGTGTGATCGGATTATATCCGGAAGGATTCTTGGTAATACCTGCAATCACCGCACACTCAGAAAGTGTCAGTTCGGATACGTCTTTGCCGAAATATTTCTGGGATGCAGCCTGAACACCAAGTGTATTAGCACCAAGGTTGATGGAATTCAGATAATTCTCGAGAATCCAGTCTTTGTCCTGAACCTGTTCCTCCAGTTTGACAGCAAGATACTGTTCCTGAATCTTACGCTGAAGGCGTTCGATAAAAGTAGTCTCGCTGGTCCACGTTGTAAGAACATTGTTCTTGATGAGCTGCTGAGTGATCGTACTGGCACCCTGATCAAAGTCGCCACCGGATAAAACACCTTTTACTGCGGCACGACCGATACCATAAAGGTCAATACCATTGTGCTCGTAAAACCGGGAATCTTCCACTGCGACAAATGCATGCTGCAGATCTTCCGGAATCTCGTCGATCGTTACGTACTGACGATTGGAACCGGAACCGACAAGAGTAGCGGTTTCTGTTCCGTCGCTTGCGAGAACGGTTGTGGAAAAACCGGTAGGAGTAACGTCGATCTCGGAAATATCAGGGGCAGAATCAATAATGCCTTTCATAATACCGACACCGGCACATCCGCCGATTACCACGACTAGCAGGATACCAATCAAAACTGCCTTGCAGATAATGATGCCGAACTTCTTACGAATTTTCGTACTTTTTGCGTCTGCCTGTTTTTCCAGACGCTTGGTACTGCGTTTTCCGTAATTCATATAGGCCCTCCTTTGAGTTCGCTGTATTCTATTTTTATGTGCAAAGAAAACTGCAATCGCAGAATTCCTGATAAGCGGTGCTTGTATAAAAGTACGCTTAATCAATATTATAGCAAAAAATAACGGTATAATAAAGAAAAAATTGTATTGTGAATGATGAACATGATATACTGTATAAGCATACATCCACACAGAAAATTTCGTGTCATGGATAAGTATCGGAAGAAAATGGTAATTTTATACAGGGAGAACACAAAAATGGCAAAGAACAGCAGTGAAAAGGCAAAACCGGTTCAGGAATCTTTACAGGAAGGTTATAAGATTGTATACAAAGGTGGCGAAGGAGAGATTGTGGAGAAGAAATCCAGATTTATTGCCACGGTTCGTCCTGTGGAAACAGAGGAAGAGGCAGTTGCTTTTATCAATGAAATGAAAAAGAAATACTGGGATGCAAGACATAACTGTTCCGCATTTGTACTTGGAGAACGTCAGGAGATCACACGCTGTTCCGATGATGGGGAACCGGCGCAGACAGCAGGACGTCCGATGCTTGATGTTCTGTTAAAGGAAGGAATTCATAATGCAGCAGTCGTAGTAACCAGATATTTTGGTGGCGTACTGCTCGGCACAGGTGGTCTTGTGAGAGCATATCAGAAAGCAACGCAGGAAGGTCTTGCTGCCAGCCAGATCATTGAAAAGAAGGCTGGCATTCTTTTAGAGGTCGGAACCGATTATAATGGAATTGGAAAATTACAGTATCTGTTCGGACAGGAGAATATTCATATTGTTAATTCCGAATATGGGGCAGATGTGATGATGCAGGTACTTGTTCCGATCGAAAAAAAGGCCGATCTGGAGAAAAAAATTACAGAGCAGACAAGCGGAAATGCCCGTATTTCCTGGGGTGACGAGATAGAATTCGCAATTGTAGAAAAAAATGTGAAAATTTTTACAAAAAGTTGTTGACAGAAAGCGGGTGAGCATGTATACTAGCTATTGTTGAAGCGAACAACACAAACAACTAAGTAATGGCCCATCGCCAAACGGTAAGGCAACGGACTCTGACTCCGTCATTTCAAGGTTCGAATCCTTGTGGGCCAGCTCATCAAGCACTACTGAGTGATCAGTGGTGCTTTTGCTTTATGTGCGCCTTGCGGCGCACGTCGCTAATGGATGAAAGTTCCTAATCCGCCCTAGTAGTGGGAAGGATACAGCCAAGACCAAGGGTGTCCTGTTCATAGCAAGACTATGATTAACGTGAGGGGA
>NZ_VUNI01000011.1 GCF_009695765.1 Roseburia porci | reverse complement strand
CAGCAGTTCTTTTTCGTGCTGTCAAGGGTGGCGGACGTCTGCCACAACCTCTAATATCTACAATTTTCAAGGTTCATCTGAGCCTAATTTTTTAACTCAGTTTTTTCATATCTTATTTGACACTACCATGTTTTGGTTTAAATACTTTACCCGCAGTTAGATAAAACTAACTTACGATTGAACATTCTAACGAAATCACATGCCTCTGTCGGTTGCTATGGCAACATTTGTTGATTTTTCTCTATAAGCGTATTTATCCAGCAAGAAAATAATGATCCAGCATGGTGATTTTGGAACCGGAAAATGCTAAAACGCCTTCGTCGCGCATCCGGCAAAGTTCGCGGGAGAGGGCGCTCCGGTCAACATATAGGAATTCAGCCAGTTTATTTCTTGAAAATGGAAGCTGGATCGTTCCATCTTCGGAAATCTCCTGGGTCTGTAAGTAGACTTTGATCTTATCGCGGAGTTTTTTCTGGCTCAGAATGCGCACTTTCGTATTAAAAAAAGTAATCTGAATTGCAAATTCCTGGAGCAGATTGGCGGTCACCTGCATTCGGTGTGGACAGGTGAGTGTTGATGGATTGAGCAGAATCTGAAAATCCAGAAGAAGGACTCTCGAATCAACCGAGGCATCGAGATAAAACTGGCTTGCAAGGGAATTGCCACATGCGAGTTCTGCACCGAAGACAGAGCCACTTTTCAGATGGCTGATGACGACGGGATTGGCGTTCTCGTCATAGATAAATTCCTCAAGACCGCCCTCCAACAACACGCCGGCACGGAAATCCCTGTCACCGGCATTGACGAGAGGGGTTCCGGCGGGATAATATTCGATTCTAGCCTGCAGACAGTTTAATACGTTCTGATATTTATCCTCCGGGATTCCACGGAAAAGACTGGAATTCCGGAGATATTTTTTATAGGTATCCAAATCAAAAGAAAGTGTATTGGTTGCCATGGCAACTGCCTCCTTGGAATTAGTTGTATATAATATTGGTTAATTTAAACTAACTACGATTATACGTTTGCGTATATGGAAAGTCAATCTTCGGAGGTCGTATTTTATATGTTACATTTTGGTATTGATATTGGAACATCAACAGTGAAGCTTTTTTGAGGATTATGAGAATACGGCGATGATTCTTGAGATGAGAGGTCTGGAAGAAAAATGTAAAGCGCCGGTATATTCGATCGCACTCGATCACGACTGGGATGAAACATCCTGGTCAAAACTCCGGTCTTTTCTATATTATTGTTAATCGGGTCTGAAAATGATAGAAGATAATCAGGATTCTGGAAGAGATGCAAGACATTCTTTCACTCGACCATAGTAGGTTCTATTTGGCATTATTTAAGATGAAATAAATTTAATTAATATTCGTAAAACAGTATCGACTTATTTATGTACAACGTATACTATAATCGTGTAGCAAAGGTTCTGTGTTAATAATACTCTAGGTTGTACGTTTCTCAGTATATGGGAATGACCGGACCCTAGAGTTTTTGGTTTAAGATATACATATGAAAACGGCACTTCTTGTTGATGGTATACCAGACCCATTAGGAACCCCTATTAAACCGGATTTGTTTGAACATATCGATGGGCTTCGAACGTGTGATAAAGCGTATACTGCTCATACGCAACGATAATTTTAAATTAACAAAAAATGTTGGAGTAACGAATATCAAATATCATTCGTTACTCCAACATTTTTTTTACCCATTTTTATAGACAGGAGGTACTTCGCAAGTATGCCAGCTAGTAAGTATTGTTATCCTGATAATAAAATGTCATAAAACTTATGCCTGTTTCGCCTGACCTGCGAAAGAATTCAGATACAGCGTGCGGATCTTGCACTGGTAGCATAAAATAACGGATACAATAGCTCCGACAGCTGCCTGAAGGATCTGATATGGAAGTTTCAGGATCGCATATTCCGGAGTGCTGTAGATGAATGCTCTTCCAAGGCTGTATCCGACAACCATGATCACTGCACCGATTGCAACGCCGATGATTGCACCGGTTTTTTCCTGTTTCATCTTGAGCTTGTGGGCACACAGTGAGATCACGATTGCCTGGAGTCCGTGAGTTGCAAGTGATACGAACATTGGAAGCGGATAGAAGAACAGATCGCCAAGGAATGCGCCAACGCCGCCAACTAAAAATGCGCTGAACGGATCTAAGAGAATTGCTGCAGTACAGATCACGATGTCATTCAGATAAAAATGTCCGCCGGGAACCGGAACACCAAAAGAACTGAGTGCAATGTTCAAAGCCATGAACATTGCTGTCAGAGTCAGGTTTTTTACAGATAATGTGTTTTTCATAATAAATTCCTCTCTTCTTTGACAAACAATTTACATAAATTTTACAAAAATTCATATGACAAGAAGTATACACTTATCTGAACATATGAATAGTATCAATTTGATGTTAATTTATAAGGTCAGATAAGAAATTCAGAAAAAGAACTGTTTTTTTTTGTGTACCTGGTAGAAGAATAAGGACAGATTTGATATAATAAAATCACACGTTTTGAGAAAAATTTATCATTCTTTCAAAGGGAGATAACCATATGAACAGAAACGATAAAGCTCGGAAATACAGAGATCTGCCACTTGGTATACTGGGAGTTTTTATTCTGGTAATTTTTATTTTGCTCTTTGTGTTGGCACCGAAAACAACAAGAGGATTTCATATAGAAGAAACCAGCCGCATGCGGAATGAATTTACCGTATCATGGGGTAGTCAGAAACAGACCATGACGTTGCCGGGAAGCATTAAGAACCCGGAAAAAGAAGTCATTACGATGACGACGACGCTTCCGGAGAAGACGGAGTATTCCGTCAATAGCATCTTAGTGTACTCCAGACAAAGCCGGATAAAGATTTATCAGGCGGGCGAAATGATCTATGACAGTGGAGAGGCAGCAACAACCCCGTATCCTCTGGCGTATGGTTCATTTTGGAACAGTGTCCGGTTAAAACCGGGATGGCAGGGAGAAGAACTTAAGATTGAAATCCAGCCGATGTTTGCACAGAGCGCTGTCTCGGGATATCTTCCGGCAGTTTATCTGGGATCGGAATCCTCTTTCCTTTATATGGTGTTAGAGAATGGAGCACTTGCGGCAGGACAGAGTCTGCTTTTGATTCTGCTCGGTCTGTATTTTGCTTTTATGGGGGCATTTTTTGAACATCAGAAGAAAACCGATTCGCTATGTTTCCTTGGATTCTTTGCAATTGATGTCGGGGCATGGATGCTGTTGGAAAGCCATGTCCTGCAGCTGTTTATGTCGCGTCTTGCGGTATATTCGTTTTTTGAATATATTACCTATGACCTGATGCCGATTTTTATTGTGCGGTTTTTATTAAGTTACGAGGAATTCCGGGAAAAGAAATATATGAAGCTGCTTTATTACAGTGGGATTGCAATCGTTCTTGCACTGTTACTGGCTGCAATTACCGGACATGGATATCTGTTCCGTACACAGATCGCGGTACAGATCTATATTATGGTAAGTCTTGTATGCTTTATTATTGCACTGATTTCTCTGCGAAAAGGCAAAAAGAGGTTTCAGGACAGAAGGCTTATTCATGGGATCTGGATTCTGATCGTCAGCACGATCTGTGAGTTTATACAATTTTTCCTGATCAATAGAGGCGAAAGCGGAGTAATCCTGCGAATGGGACTTTTGATATTTATTGGTTATCTGGGCATCACTCTGATGCAGGAGGGAAGAAAGCTTCGTGCCGGTGATTATGAGACAGCAGCACTGGCAGCAATGGCATACAAAGACGGATTGACAGGAATGGCAAACCGTGCAGCGTATGAGGCAGATAAAACAAAGCTCGAAGGCCAGCAGAATACCGCTGTGATCGTCATGGTCGCTGATATGAATGGTCTGAAATTCATTAATGACCAGTATGGACATGCCAGTGGTGATCAGGCAATCTGTACAGTTGGAGAGATGATGCAGCAGGCATTTGATCAGATTGGAAAGAGTTACCGGATTGGTGGCGATGAATTCTGTGTACTGGCAGAAGGTATTGAAATGGAACAGTTTGAGAAAGTATGCCAGAGTTTTCTGCGGAATATGGAGCAGATCCAGTCAGAGTATCCAATCGAGGTTGCGATCGGTGTGGAGCATGGTGTATCAAAGAACATGGATGACATATTTAAAAGCGCAGATGCAACAATGTACCAATGCAAAATGAAAATGAAAGAAGAAAGAAATCATACAGGGAGGAATAGACAATGAGAGGCGTAGAAACCAGAATCCAGGAGATCCGTCATCGTATTTTTAAAGAAGTGGCCAGCATGGCTTACCATACCGAATGGCCGGTGGATAAGAAGATGGAGGAACTTCCGTATTCGATCATTCCGGGAGAAAAAGGAAACTTCCGTAATGATGTATTTTTGGAGAGAGCAATCGTAGGAGAAAGACTTCGTCTTGCAATGGGACTTGAGAACCGCGGGGCATCCGAGCATGCACCGATTTCGGATGGAATCGAGGCGGCAGATAAGGCTGAGACCTATTACACACCACCGCTGATCAATGTAATCAAATTTGCATGCAATGCGTGCCCGGAGAAGCGTGTGCATGTAACAGACGGCTGTCAGGGATGTCTTGCACATCCATGTATGGAGGTATGTCCGAAGGGCGCGGTATCTTTGGATCGTACAACTGGAAGATCCATTATCGATCAGGACAAGTGCATCAAATGTGGAAGATGTGCAAGTGTATGTTCGTATAATGCAATCATCGTTCAGGAGCGCCCATGTAAAAAGGCATGTGGAATGGATGCTATCTCATCCGACGAGAATGGATGCGCAGATATTGATTATGATAAGTGCGTATCCTGCGGACAGTGTCTTGTAAACTGTCCGTTTGGTGCGATCGCTGATAAGTCACAGATCTTCCAGGTAATCCGCGCAATCCAGTCCGGAGAAAAGGTATATGCAGCAGTTGCACCGGCATTTGTAGGTCAGTTTGGACCGAAGGTGACGCCGGAGAAACTCCGTGCAGCAATGCAGGCACTTGGATTTGCAGATGTTTTCGAGGTTGCAATCGGAGCGGATCTTTGTGCAAAACAGGAGGCAGAGGATTTCCTGAAAGAAGTTCCGGAAGAACTTCCGTTTATGGCAACTTCCTGCTGTCCGGCGTGGTCAATGATGGCGAAAAAACTGTTCCCGGATCATGCAAACTGTATCTCGATGGCACTGACGCCAATGACACTGACTGCACGTCTGATCAAGAAACATACGCCAAATGCCAAGGTGGTATTTATAGGACCATGTGCAGCAAAGAAGCTGGAGGCAATGCGCAAGAGCGTGCGCAGTGAAGTGGATTTTGTACTTACTTTCGAGGAAATGGCAGGCATTTTTGACGCAAAAGATGTAAATCTCGAGGAGATGGAGGAGAATCCTGGCGGTGTAAATGATGCTTCTACGGACGGAAGAAATTTTGCGGTTGCAGGTGGTGTTGCACAGGCCGTTGTGGATGTAATCAAGCGTGATCATCCGGAACGTGAGATCAAGGTAGCGAATGCAGAAGGATTGAAGGATTGCCGTATGCTTTTAAAAATGGCTACACTTGGCAAATATCCGGGCTATCTGCTTGAGGGAATGGCATGTCCTGGTGGATGTGTGGCTGGAGCCGGAACCATGCAGCCAATCAAGAAATCCCAGACAGCAGTCAATCTTTATGCCGCCAAGGCTAATCATAAAACATCCAGTGAGACAGAGTATGTAAAAGAACTGGATAAGCTGGTAGAAGACTAAATTAACAAAGTAAAGAAAAAGAACTTGAAAAGTAAATAAAATAACGTTATATTTTTTAATAGAGCAATTTTCGAGATGAAGTTTGCAGGAAAACGACGTAAGTCTGCCGAAGGAGTAAAACTCTCAGGTGCCGGCATTTCCGGTGCAACTGTAAATGGATCGACTCTCTGGAGACGCCCGATGGAACCGGGGGCCGAAGGTGCAACATACATAATCGTATGAATCTCTCAGGCAACAGGACAGAGAAGATATAGTTTGTGACAGATCGGGCCAGGACCCAATGTTTCTATCAGAAATAAGTGCGTATCTTCTTATCCCATATATGGAATCCATATATGGGATATTTCTTTCACAGGATGAATTGGAACCAAGGTAAGATTCATTTTCTGTGTATCGCAATTACGAGATCCGGAAAGTAAGAAAACTGCCTAAGAAACACGAGAGGTAGGAAAGAAACAAATGTGGAATGCAGTAAATGATTTTCTTGCAGCGGTGGACAACTTTGTCTGGGGAGTGCCGCTTATGGTTCTGATCATGTGCGGAGGCTTATTGCTTACCGTAAGACTTGGTCTTCTTCAGATCCGGAAACTTCCCCTTGCACTCAAATGGATGATCAAAAACGAAGAGGAAGCAGAAGGCGAGATCTCAAGCTTTGCGGCTCTTTGTACAGCACTCAGTGCAACAATCGGAACCGGAAATATCGTCGGAGTAGCAACCGCAGTAGGCGCAGGTGGACCTGGTGCACTGTTCTGGATGGTGCTTGCAGCATTTTTCGGAATGGCAACAAAATACTCAGAAGGACTGCTTGCGGTAAAATACCGTGTAGTTGCCGAGGATGGGCACAGTCTTGGTGGACCATTTTATTACATTGAACGTGGTATGGGCGACAAGTGGAAGTGGCTTGCAAAAGTCTTTGCGTTTTTCGGCGTGTGTGTCGGACTTTTTGGAATCGGAACTTTCAGCCAGGTAAACGGTATTGCAAGTGCAGTAAACGGTTTTTTTGATCCGGACAATGCGCATTGTGTGAAACTGCTTCCATTCCTTGGAAAATATTCCTGGTCCGTCGTTATTGCATCGCTGATCCTTGCATTTTGCGTGGCAGCCGTGCTGATCGGCGGGGTAAAACGAATTGCGAGCGTCAGCCAGATCGTTGTTCCTTTTATGGCGATTATCTATGTTGTGTTTGTGGTAGTTCTGATTGCATGCAATATCACAGCTGTTCCAGCTGCGTTTAAAGTTATTGTGAAAGCTGCATTTTCACCGAGAGCGGTGACCGGCGGAGCTGTGGGAAGCATGCTTGTGGCAATGCAAAAAGGTGTGGCACGTGGTATTTTCTCCAATGAGGCGGGACTCGGAAGTGCACCGATCGCGGCAGCAGCGGCGCAGACCAAAGAGCCGGTGCGCCAGGGACTGGTCAGCATGACAGGAACTTTTATCGATACCATCGTAATCTGTACACTGACAGGACTGTCTATTGTCCTGACCGGAGCATGGCAGGTAGATGGACTGGAAGGCGTGGGAGTAACCACATATGCGTTCCAGAAGGGACTTCCTTTCCCGGAAGAGGTATCCTCATTCGTATTGATGCTCTGCCTTGTATTTTTCGCATTTACAACGATTCTTGGATGGGATTACTATAGTGAACGCTGTCTGGAATATTTAAGCGGCGGTAACATGAAATCAGTGAAAGTATTCCGCTGGATCTATATCCTTGCGGTATTTATCGGACCATACATGACGGTAAGTGCAGTATGGACGATTGCAGATATCTTTAATGGTCTCATGGCACTTCCGAACATGATCGCACTGTTCGCGTTAAGTGGTGTCGTGGTAAAAGAGACAAAAACATTTTTTGCAAAGCATAAGGCGCAAAAAGAAGCCGAAAAATAGAGCGTGCAAATACGATAAGCCCGGGCATTCCTCGAATGTTCCGGGCTTATTACTTGAAAAAAGACATTGCAAATGGTACTATATCCCGTAGGAATATATGGATATAACAGGGTTAGGGTGTCAAAGGGCGCCTTTTGATTTTGAATTAGCAAATTACACAAAACAATGCCTATTATGTTCCATTGTTCGAAAATAAGGAAATCTAAGTTTACCTGATTTGTATTTTTCAAAGTGACGTGTACGTCTTAAACGCCCCGTCCATGGGGCGTTAAGACTTTTGCCTGCCGTCCGTGGCAGCAAAACACTGGTTACACACAGGCAAACTAAGATTTTCTAATTTTCTCCCAGGTCACAAAATCAGTCACTGTTTTGTGTAATTTGCCAGCCCCGAAGCTAAAAGGCACTTTTGGACACCCTAATCCTAAAACAGAAATAAACCGAGGAGGGGTATCATGAACGAATACAGAATAGGAACCAAATGCGTACAGGCGGGATATACACCTGGGAATGGCGAGCCAAGACAGGTGCCGATCGTACAGTCTACGACTTTTAAATACAGCACCAGCGAAGATATGGGTAAACTGTTTGATCTTGAGGCAGAAGGATATTTTTACAGTCGTCTGCAGAACCCGACCAATGACCATGTTGCAGCCAAGATTGCAGCTATGGAAGGCGGAACAGCAGCGATGCTGACTTCTTCCGGACAGGCAGCCAATTTCTTTGCACTTTTTAATATCTGTGAATGCGGGGACCACATTGTGGCATCTTCTTCCATCTACGGAGGCACATTTAACCTGATCGCAGTTACCATGGCAAAAATGGGAATCACTGCAACATTTGTATCACCGGATGCAACCGAAGAAGAATTAAATGCAGCATTCCAGCCAAATACCAAAGTCATGTTTGGAGAGACTATTGCCAACCCGGCACTTACAGTTCTGGATATTGAGCTTTTTGCAAAGGTTGCGCATGCACATGGTGTACCGCTGATTGTGGATAACACATTTCCGACTCCGGTCAACTGCAGACCATTTGAATGGGGCGCAGATATTGTAACGCATTCTACGACAAAATACATGGACGGACATGGAGCAGCATTAGGTGGAGCCATCGTTGACAGCGGAAAATTCGACTGGATGGCACATGCAGACAAATATCCAGGACTTTGTACACCGGATGAAAGCTATCATGGAATCACCTATGCAGAAAAATTCGGAAAAGAAGGAGCATTTATCACAAAATGTACTTCACAGCTCATGCGTGATTTTGGTTCAATGCAGTCACCGCAGAATGCATTTATCTTAAATCTGGGACTGGAATCGCTTCATGTACGCATGCCAAGACATGTGGAGAATGGACAGGCAGTTGCAGAATTTTTGGAGCAGCATCCAAAGGTCGCTTATGTCAATTACCCGGGACTTCCATCCAATAAATACTATGAGAGAGCCAGAAAATATCTTCCAAACGGCGGATGTGGCGTCGTATCCTTTGGTTTAAAGGGCGGACGTGAAGCAGCTTCCGTATTTATGAAGAACTTAAAACTCGGAGCGATCGAGACTCATGTTGCAGATGCCAGAACCTGCTGTCTGAACCCGGCAACATCAACGCACAGACAGATGACTGATGAGCAGCTGAAAGAGGCAGGAGTACCGGCGGAGTTGATTCGTATCAGCCTGGGACTGGAAGATAAAGAAGATCTGATTGCTGATATTTCCAACGCACTGGACGCAATTTCATAAACAGAATAATGTAGATTTACCGTATACAATCCCTCCGTTTTGTTGATTGCTTATTGAGAAAATAGAGCGCATAATGTTCTATAATGAATACTCAATGAGCATTTTTATCAAGATAAACGGAGGGATTCTATGGATACATCAAGTAAAGTTGTACAGTTTGGTTTGAAGACAGCATTTGGTTATATTGAGAAAAACCCGGAACAGAATCTGCCTAAATTAATGGATTGGGTAGACCGTCTTGCTGGTGATAATTTTGTTGGCCAGCGAAAAGCATTTCGAGAGGTTCTGGATGATCCTCAGAACAATTACTATAAGCTGATGATGAGTATTTTAAAGGAGACAGATCCGGGCGTTATGAAGAAGATCTTTGAGAACTTCTTTGTAAACGGCAATCTTGTCGGCTGGAAAAAGCAGGAGGAATATCGTAAAAAATACAACTGTAATATTCCATGGGCAGTGTTACTGGACCCTACTTCAGCATGCAATCTGCACTGCACAGGATGCTGGGCAGCAGAATATGGCAATCGTCTGAATCTGACTTTTGACGATATTGATTCCATCATTACCCAGGGCAAAGAAATGGGTATTTACATGTACATATATACCGGCGGAGAACCACTTGTCCGTAAACAGGACATCATCGCACTCTGCAAAAAACACAACGACTGTCAGTTCCTGTCCTTTACAAACGGAACACTGATCGATGAAGAATTTGCGGATGCAATGCTTGAAGTGAAGAACTTCATGCCTGCGATCAGCGTTGAAGGCTTTGAAGAAGCAACAGACGGACGCCGTGGACAGGGAACTTTCAGCAAAGTTGTAAAAGCAATGGAGATCTTAAAAAGAAAGCATCTTCCATTCGGAATCAGTGCATGCTATACAAGCCAGAATATTGATTCAATCAGTAGTTCGGAGTTCTTTGATCAGATGATCGAATGGGGCGCGCGTTTTGTATGGTATTTCCACTATATGCCAGTCGGAAATGATGCAGCAACAGAACTGCTTCCAACACCGGAGCAGAGAGAATACATGTTCCATCAGATCCGTAAAATGCGTATGGAGAAGTCCATTTTTGCAATGGATTTCCAGAATGACGGTGAGTATGTCGGCGGTTGTATTGCAGGAGGAAGACGTTATCTGCATATCAATGCGAATGGAGATTGCGATCCTTGTGTATTTATCCATTATTCTAATGCGAACATCCATGACATGTCATTATTAGAGGTAATGCAGAGCCCAATCTTCATGGCATATCATGATGGTCAGCCATTTAATGACAATCATCTGCGTCCATGCCCGATGCTTGAGAATCCGGAGAAAATCAAAGAGATCGTAGAAAAGACCGGAGCAAAATCCACAGATCTGCAGTCTCCGGAGAGCGTAGAACATCTTTGCGAGAAATGCGAATCCTATGCATGCAACTGGACACCTACAGCGAATAAACTCTGGAAAGAGAGACAGGAAGAAAAAAAACAAAAGAAAGAGCAGCAGAAATAAAACAGAAGAGATAGAAAAGATAGAAAAGAGGGATTCTTGCCAGACGGTGAGAATCCCTCTTTTCTTTTCGGGTAGGATGCGCACCTCGCAGAGAAGAAGTTAATGCTTCGCATACCGCTCGGGCGCGTAAGTGTGCGACAGGCGTATATTTTGTTTTAGTGAGTGTTTGCGAAAACCGGGATTTTCGGTTTTACTTCTTAAATCTCTATTTTGTTGATCTAGACAGTATGTACACTTTAAAATGAATGGAAAACATAAACAAATACTGCTTAATATCATAAAAAAGTTCCTTTAAGCAGTAAATATTCCCTCAAATGGTTAGAAGGTTTTAATAAATACTGCTTAAAATCCCAAAACGTTCTATTATCCAGTAAATAATTTTCCCAACTGTTAGAGAGCTTGAACAAATACTGCTTGAAATCATAAAATGTCCTTTCAAGCAGTATTACATATAAGACAATTGTGAAACTCACAAAATTAAGATAAGCATGTACTGCAGTCAGTTGCATTTGCAGTACATGCTGGTGTAAATATCGGGAGAGTTTCGCAATTGCCTATTGCAGAACAGTTATTGAGCAATTTTTCACATTAAGGAGAATAAAACATACTAGATTTGTAGGAATTGCATGTTGTATATTTAATAAAAGGCGATATAATAGGCTTATAAAATCCTAGTAATACACTAGGGGATAGGAGATGCAACATGTCAGAACAGTTATTACAGGTGAAGCAGTTGTCGGCGAGAGTAGAAGATACGTCGATTCTTCACGGAATAGATTTAAACATAAATGAAGGAGAAACTCATGTACTGATGGGACCAAACGGAGCGGGCAAATCCACATTGGGTTATACGCTTATGGGAAGTCCAAGGTATGAAGTGACAGGTGGAGAAGTCCTGTTCAAAGGAAAAGACCTTCTTGCAGAATCAGCAGATCAGCGTGCAAAGGACGGACTTTTTTTGTCTTTCCAGAGCCCATTGGAAGTGCCTGGAATTTCTCTTCGTAATTTTATCCGTACATCTGTGGAACAGAGAACCGGATCAAGAATCAAACTCTGGACATTTAAAAAGGAACTGGAAAAAGCCATGGAAGTGCTTCAGATGGATCCATCCTATGGAGACCGTGATTTAAATGTCGGATTTTCCGGTGGTGAAAAGAAAAAGGCAGAGATCCTGCAGCTTCTGATGTTAAAACCATCACTGGCAATTCTGGATGAGACAGATTCCGGACTCGATGTTGATGCCGTGCGGATGGTTTCCAAGGGTGTCGAAGAATATCAGAAGGACAAAAAGGGTGCACTTCTCATTATCACGCACAGCACCAGAATACTCGAATCCCTGCATGTAGACCAGACACATGTCATGGTTGCAGGTAAGATCGTCGCATCCGGCGACGCATCGCTTGTGGACGAGATCAATGAACACGGTTTCGAGCGGTTCTTATAAAGGAGGTTCGGATACGATGAGAGACAACAGTGAAAAGACTTATGTAGAAGATGTGGACCGGAGCATATACGACATCCGAAACGATGAGAAAGATGCTTACCGCATCAAACAGGGGCTGACACCGGCGATCGTACAGGAAATCTCTGAGAAAAAGCATGATCCGGCGTGGATGGCAAACTTCCGGCTGGAGTCCTTACAGATCTATAACGAGATGAAAGTCCCGGAATGGGGACCATCCATTGAAGGACTGAACATCGATCAGATCGCAACTTATGTCAAACCAAATACACGTATGAGCGCAAAGTGGTCCGATGTTCCGGAAGATATCAAGGACACCTTTGAGAAACTTGGTATTCCAAAGGCCGAGCGGGAATCGCTTGCCGGCGTTGGCGCGCAGTACGACTCGGAGCTTGTTTACCATAATGTAAAAGAAGAAGTTGCGGCCCAGGGCGTTGTGTATACCGATATGGAAAGCGCACTGACCGGTGAGTACGAAGATATTGTACGCAAACATTTCATGAAACTGGTAACACCAAGAGACCATAAATTTGCAGCACTTCACGGAGCTGTATGGTCCGGCGGTTCTTTTGTATATGTGCCGGCGGGAGTATCAGTAACAATTCCACTTCAGTCGTATTTTCGCTTGAATGCAGCAGGAGCCGGACAGTTTGAGCACACACTTATTATTGTGGAAGAAGGTGCTTATCTGCATTTTATCGAAGGCTGTTCTGCCCCGAAATATAACGTTGCGAACCTGCATGCGGGCTGCGTGGAGCTGTACGTTGGAAAAAATGCCAAACTGCGGTATTCCACAATTGAGAACTGGTCCAAAAACATGTACAACCTGAATACAAAGCGGGCAAAAGTAGAGGAAGGCGGAACAATCGAATGGGTATCAGGCTCTTTTGGTTCCCACGTGTCCTACCTTTATCCGATGAGCATATTAAATGGAAAAGGTGCAAGAGCAGAGTTTACCGGAATTACGTTCGCAGGCGGCGGACAGAACCTTGATACTGGAACGAAGGTTGTACACAATGCACCGGAAACCTCTTCTTATATCAACACCAAATCCATTTCAAAAGATGGAGGAATCAGTACATTCCGAAGCTCTGTTGTTGTGACACCGAAAGCGAAAAAGAGCAAATCCGCTGTGTCCTGTCAGTCGCTGATGTTAGATGACAGATCCAGATCCGATACAATCCCGGCAATGGATATCCGTACGCAGGATGCGGACATCGGACATGAGGCAAAAATCGGACGAATCAGTGATGATGCTGTATTTTATCTGATGTCGAGAGGAATTTCGGAAGAGGATGCAAGGGCAATGATCGTCAGCGGTTTTGCCGACAACGTATCAAAAGAACTTCCACTCGAATATGCGGTTGAAATGAACAACCTGATCCGGTTGGAAATGAAGGGCAGCATCGGATAGGAGAAAGGAGAACGAATCGTGGAACAAGGACTCAATATGACAATCAACGAACTGCCATCGAAAACATGGAACTGGCTTCACATGAACGATACGCAGCTTGAAAATATACAGATACCGGAAGAAAAACCACTGACGGATGAACAGTGGAAAACAGATACCGAAGCTTGGAAAACATTCCAGGAGATCACAAGTGGAATGGGAAAAGACATGGATACGCTGATCAAAAGATCCGGCGCAGCCACTCATGTATACAAGGCACCGACCGGGGAAAAGACGAAAGAACCGGTAAAACTGACGTTTGATTATAAAGAAGGAGCATGTGAGGTCAGTGCACTTGGAATCCGGGCGGAAGAAGACAGCGAAGTGACGGTGATCATGGATTATACATCGGATAAATCTGCATCCGGTCAGGCAGCTGTGCAGACGAAGATTGTGGCAGAAAAGAATGCAAAAGTCAGACTGGTACAGATCGATCGGCTTGGAAACAAATTTACCCTGCTCAATGACATCGGCGCGCTGTGTAAAGATGGCGCAGATGTAGAGGTGCTCCAGCTCGTATTAGGCGGAGAAAACACATATCTGGGATGCAAGGCCACACTGCTTGGAAAAGGCAGTAATCTGTCGGCAGAAACAGGATATCTTGTAGAGAATGACGGAGTGCTCGATATGAACTATGTAGCTGAGCATCAGGGAAAGAAAACAACCAGTGACATGCGTGCAGCAGGAGTTTTACGGGATCAGGCAAAGAAACTGTACCGTGGAACGATCGATTTCAAAAAGGGAGCAAAAGGTGCAGTCGGAAATGAAAAGGAAGACGTACTTCTTCTGGACGAAGAGGTTGTAAACCGCACAATTCCGCTGATCCTCTGCGCAGAAGAAGACGTGGAAGGCAATCATGGAGCTACGATCGGAAAGCTGGATGATGAGCTGTTATTCTATCTGGAATCGAGAGGACTGACAAAAGAGGAAGTTTATGAGATGATGGCACAGGCCAGAATCGATGAGATCAGCAGAAAAATCCCGGATCTGGAAACACGCAAGAAGATATTTGAATTTCAGGGAAGAACATTTGAGGCAGAAGAACAGGTATGAGAGCAGATAGAAAGAAAGATTTTCCGTTGTTACGTGACAACAGTATCGTGTATCTTGACACGGCTGCCACTTCGCAGAAACCAGAATGCGTGTTAAAGGCGGAAAGCGAATTTTATGAAAAATACAATGCGAATCCATTTCGTGGGATTCATGAGCTTGGCGAAATGGCAACAGAGAAGTACGAGGAAGCGAGACAGACGGTGCAGGAGTTTATCCACGCAAAAGAACCGGAAGAAATTGTCTTTGTGAGAAATGCAACGGAGGCATTGAATCTTGTAGCATACAGTCTTGGCAGCGAAATCTTAAAGCCGGGGGATGAAATCCTTGTAAGCATCATGGAACATCACAGCAATCTGCTTCCGTGGCAGCAGGCTGCTAAACGCACCGGTGCAAAAGTCGTGTATCTGGAATGTACACAGGATGGTCATTTTACGGAAGAAGCATTTCAGAAGGCAATTTCAGACCACACGAAGATTGTAGCGATGACGCATGTATCCAATGTGCTCGGTTGTAAAAATGATCTGAAAACATTTGCAAAGATTGCGCATGAACACGGAGCTGTATTCGTGGCAGACGGAGCACAGAGCGTACCGCATATGTCCGTGGATGTGCAGGATCTGGATGTTGATTTCCTGTCATTTTCCGGACACAAAATGTTTGCACCGATGGGCATCGGTGTGTTATATGGAAAACGTGCACTTCTGGAGAAGATGCCTCCGTTTTTATGTGGCGGGGAAATGATCGATTCCGTTACAAGAGAAGGCGCAGTGTGGGCTGAGGTGCCACATAAATTTGAGGCCGGAACAGTCAATGCCGCAGGTGCATGCGCACTTGCAGAGGCAATCCGATATATCGAAAAGATCGGGTTTGATACGGTGGAAGAAACAGAGAGCAGACTGACGAAACTTGCGATGGAAGGCATGAAGCAGATCCATGGCGTGCATGTTGTAGGATCACCGAAAGCCGAAGACCATCATGGAATTATTACATTTACACTGGATGGCGTTCATCCACATGATGTGGCATCCATTCTGGACGCAGATCATATTGCGGTACGCGCGGGACATCACTGTGCGCAGCCGCTTTTAAAGCATCTTGGAATTTCCTCGGCGACGAGACTCAGCCTTGGAATATACAATGACGAGGAAGATATCCATGCATTTTTAAAGAGCCTGGCAGAGATAAGGAGGCAGATGGGCTATGCAGAATAAAACATTTTACAATGAGATTTTAACAGAGCATAATCTTCATCCCGAGCATAAACATGCGCTGGATGACGCCAATCTTGTGCTGGAGGGAGTCAATCCAAGCTGCGGAGATGATATCTGGCTGAAACTCAAGGTCGAAAATGACATTGTCGTAGATGGAGCCTTTGAAGGGGATGGCTGCGCAATTTCCCAGGCATCTGCTGATATTATGTTAGATCTGGTGATCGGAAAAACCAAAGATGAGGCGTTAAAGCTTGCAGATCTGTTTTTAAAAATGATCAAAGGAACAGTGACAGACGAGGAACTCGAAGAGCTTGAGGAGGCGTCCGTGCTTCAGGATATTTCGCATATGCCTGCACGTGTAAAATGTGCAGTTTTAGGCTGGCATACAATGCAGGAGATGCTGGATGAGAAAGATTAGTATTTATATTGATACCCTTGTTTTTTTCTTATGAAAAATATGTTAAAGTCTTCATAGAGCATAAGATATCGTAACAAGGGAGGGGACTACGATCGATACAAGGGATATTTTGAATCGGGTAAAAACGGGAGAAATCTCGGTAGAAGAGGCAGAAGCTTATTTTCGAAAAGAACCATTTGAGGAAATGGGATTTGCAAAGCTGGATACCCATAGAGAGATCCGATCCGGTTACAGTGAGGTTGTATACTGCAGCGGAAAATCAGATGAGCATCTTGTGAAAATTTTTGAGAAGCTGTATGAAAAAAACGGCGAGGTCATGGGAACAAGGGCAGCAAAAGAGCAATATGAACTGGTAAAAGAACACTGTGAAAATGTAACATATGATCCGCTTTCCAAAATTCTGAAGATTGAAAAAGAAAAAGAGAAGATTGGAAATATTGTGGTATGCAGTGCGGGAACTGCTGATATCCCGGTTGCAGAAGAAGCTGCCCAGACAGCGGAGTTTTTCGGAAATGAGGTAACCAGATTATATGATGTCGGTGTAAGCGGCATTCACAGACTGTTATCTCACCTGGAAGAAGTTCAGAAAGCAAATTGCGTAATTGCTGTAGCTGGAATGGAAGGGGCTCTGGCAAGTGTGGTTGGCGGACTTGTAGATGTTCCGGTCATAGCGGTTCCGACCTCCATCGGTTATGGAGCAAGTTTTCACGGAGTTGCAGCCTTGCTTACGATGATCAATTCCTGTGCAAATGGAATTGCAACTGTGAATATCGATAATGGCTACGGAGCCGGATATCTTGCTTCGCAGATCAACAGATTGGGGGAGAGAAAGAGATGAAACAGACCGCAGAAGAAAAAGAATTAATTTTACGGAAATATTTAAGAGATTTGGGAAGCGTTGTTGTGGCATTTTCCAGTGGAGTGGATTCCACTTATCTTTTAAAGGTTGCGCATGAAGAATTAGGAGATAAGGCGATTGCTGCAACTGCCAGATCATGTTCTTTTCCTGTACGTGAATTAAAAGAAGCAGAGCAATTCTGCAGCGAAAACGGAATCCGTCATATAATTTGTGAATCTGAAGAACTTGAGATTGAAGGATTTAAGCATAATCCGAAAAACCGTTGTTATTTATGCAAACGCGAGTTATTTGAAAAATTACTTGGAGTTGCAGAAAAAGAACAAATTCAGGCTGTTGTTGAAGGATCCAATATGGATGACAACGGTGATTACAGACCCGGCTTGATTGCAATTGATGAGCTTGGAATAAAAAGTCCTCTTCGCCATGCCGAAATGACCAAGAATGACATCCGTGAACGTTCAAAGGCTCTTGGGCTGAAAACATGGGATAAACAATCTTTTGCATGCCTTTCTTCAAGATTCGTGTATGGAGAGGAAATCACCGAAGAAAAGCTGCATATGGTAGATCAGGCAGAGCAGCTTTTACTGGATATGGGATTTCATCAGGTGAGAGTACGAATTCATGGCACAATTGCAAGAATTGAGGTTCTTCCGGACGAGTTTTCCAATTTGATCAAAAAGGAAAACTGCCAGAAGATCGTAAAGGAATTTAAAGCATATGGCTTTACCTATGTGACGATGGATTTGCAGGGATATCGAATGGGAAGTATGAATGAGACATTAGGTGAATAACTTTTCATGTCATGCTACTCATCTTTCAGTGACTGGCTGTCGACAAATTCGTATTGGGAAAGCCAGCCGCCAAGATTGAGACCATTGTGAAAATTTTCATATAACATAATTGCAGCTCCTTTGAATCTTTTATTTTTTTAGTATACGGGTAATTGAAGGATGAAAATATATCAGAAATTAGAGATTTTTACTATGACATTTCAGACATGCTTCAGAAAATCAACACATATGTAATCCCGGATAAAAACCAGATCAAACGAAAGGTGGATGAGATTATGGGAGGAAAGGTATTACAACTGAAATCGGAACAACTTTTAGCTGAGGGCAGATCCGAAGGGGAGAATCTTTTAGGAAAGCTGATCACCTATCTGATCGCACATGGTTTAAATGATGAGGTGCAGCTTGCCGCAGCTGATGAAAAAGCCCGAAAAGAAATGTATAAGAAATATGGAATTGATAAGTGACATGTAACCAACTATTCAGAACCCCGCACGTTACAAGCTATTTACCTTAAAATTTAAAATTCCCTCTTGATTTTTAAAACAAAAAGGACTATAACAGCATTGGAACGAGAGAAACGAAACGCCATTTGGTTAATGACATTCCGCAAACATCCCTGTGTTCTTAATTTGTAGCATGGAGGAAAAGACAAATGAATACTTTAAAAGCGCAAAAAAGAGACATGGAAACCAAGGCAAAGAAACTCAGAAGAGAAGGTTATGTAACTGGTAATCTTTTCGGAAAAGAGATCGAGGGCTCAATTCTTCTGAAGATTGAGAAGAGAGAGGCTGAGAGAATTCAACGTGAATGCATGAAAGGCAGTCAGATCATGCTGGATGTTGAAGGTAAGAAATATGATGTTCTGATCAAAGAATTAGATTATGATCCACTGAAGAGAGCAATTATCGAGATGGATTTTCAGGCTTTAGTCAGTGGCGAGAAAGTACATTCTGTTGCTGAGATCGTTCTTCATAACAAAGAGAAGGTTATGGAAGGTGTTCTGGAGCAGATGCTTGAGGAGATTTCCTACAAGGCACTTCCAGAAGATCTGGTTGACAAGATTGATATCGATTGCAGTGACTTAAGACTGGGTGACAGTATTAAGGTCAGCGATCTGGATCTTGCAAAGAACAAGAATGTAGATATCCAGACACATCTGGATGCAACAATTGTCAGCGTTATCGCATCTCATAATGATACAGAAGATGAAGATGCAGATGAAGATGGCGCAGCTGCTGAGGCATAATCAGTGGCTTGATTAACAGAATGATAAGCAAAGAGGCAGGTTTTTCAGATTGGAAAACCTGCCTTTTTCCATAGTGAGTAGATAAAGGCATAACAAGTAGAAGGGAAGAAAACAGATATGCAGATCAGTTTATTGCTTATGGAGCAGATCGCAGAATTATTTTTGATGATTCTCATGGGTTATATCATCGTGAAGACCGGGATCGTAAAGGATGAGGACAGTAAGGTTATTTCAAAAATTGTATTATACCTGATTATCCCTTGTGTGATCATCAATGCGTTTCAGGTGGACTATACGCCGGAAACGGTGCGGGGACTGCTTTTGGCACTGGCAGCCTCGGTGCTGCTACAGGTGCTTTTGCTTCTGGTCGTATGGGGAATGGGAAAGGTGCTGAAATTGAATGAGGTGGAGACTGCCTCTATTTATTATTCAAATTCAGGCAATCTGATTGTTCCACTGGTAACCTATATTCTTGGAAAGGAATGGGTATTGTATGGCTGTGTATTTATGAGTGTGCAGCTTGTATTTTTGTGGACACATTGCAGAGGAATACTAAGCAGGGAAGAGAAAATGGATTGGAAAAAAATTCTGTGCAATATCAATATGATCTCTATTTTCATAGGCGTAATTCTTTTCTTTACGAGAATCCGTCTTCCGGAGATTGTCGGAGATACGTTAAGTGCAGTTGGCAGTATGATCGGACCGGCAAGCATGATCGTGACAGGAATGCTTTTTGCAGGAATGAATTTAAAAGCTGTTTTTTTGAACAAAAAAGTCTATTTTGTTACATTGCTCCGGCTGATTGTAATTCCGGTAATTGCCCTTGTTTTATTAAAAGTAAGTGGAATGATTACATGGCACACAGATGCATGGAATATCCTTCTTGTAGTATTTCTTGCAGTGATCACACCATCGGCTTCTACGGTGACGCAGATGTGTCAGGTTTATGGCAATGATTCACAGTATGCCAGCGCGATTAACGTTATGACAACACTTCTTGCGATTGTTACGATGCCGCTTATGGTACTCTGCTATCAGGTACTGTTTTAGCGCCGGTTTCACAGACGGTTCTCTCTTTACTTTAGCGTGATAATTTGGTAATATGGTAAACACATAGAACGATACAAACGGAGGAATCATATGAAAAGAGCAATTGCGGTTTTATTAGTGGCTGCCATGGCATTTGGAATGACTGCCTGTGGAAGCAAAAACAGTGGAAATAACGGTGGAAGTACCGAGGCTGGTAAGGGCGATGGTACGGTATATGCAGTAGAGGCAGGATCGGCAGGAGAAGAGGCTGCAAAGGAGAACGGATTCCAGTATAATTCCGTTTCTTCTCAGGCAGATGCGCTGATGGAAGTAAAATCAGGCACATCAGACGCAGCAATTATTGATCTTCTTATGGCTGGTGCGATGATCGGTGAGGGAACCAGTTATCCGGATCTGACTTATACAGATAAACTGACAACAGAGGAGTATGGAGTTGGCTGCAGAAAGGGTTCTGATCTTGCATCCTATATCAATCAGGTGTTTGCGGAATCTTATGCAGATGGAACCATGCAGGACATCGCAAAGAAATATGGTGTTCAGGAGGCTCTTCTGGAACAGGATGCAGATGTAAAATTCGAGCAGTCTGACAGTGACAGCGATGTAGATTATATTAAGAACAAAGGAAAACTGGTTGTAGGAATTACCGAATTTGAGCCAATGGATTACAAAGATGGCGATGAATGGGTCGGTTTTGATGCAGATATGGCAAGACTGGTTGCAGAGAAGCTTGGAGTAGAAGCTGACTTTGTTGTCATTGACTGGGATAATAAAGTAATGGAACTGGATGCAAAGAGCATTGATGTAGTATGGAATGGTATGACACTTACCAATGAAGTTACTTCCGCAATGGAATGCACAAATGCTTATTGCAATAATGCACAGGTTGTAGTGAAACCACAGGAGAAATAACATGTTTTGGACAGTTACACAGTCGTTGCTTGGTGGACTGGCAACGACTTTTGAGATATTTATTCTGACACTCATATTTGCACTGCCACTTGGTTTAGTGCTGGCATTTGGACTTTTGAGCAGATTCCGCCCGTTGAGGAGTCTGGTTCAGGTGCTTGTATGGATTATTCGCGGTACTCCGCTTATGCTGCAGCTGATTATCATTTTTTACGGACCGGGCCTGTGGCTGGGGAGAACCATCTGGAGTGGCAATGAAGCAGGGCGTATCACGGCTACAGTTGTTGCATTCGTGATCAATTATGCCTGCTATTTTTCCGTCATTTTCAGAGGCGGGATTGAAGGTGTTCCGGCTGGACAAAGAGAGGCCGGACAGGTGCTTGGTATGACAAAACGCCAGATCTTTTTTAAGATTACACTGCTTCAGATGATCAAGAGAGTTGTTCCACCAATGTCGAATGAGATCATTACTCTGGTAAAAGATACGTCTCTGGCGCGTATTATTGCTGCGTATGAGCTGACTTTTGCCGGTGCGGCATTTATGAAATCCGACGGACTGACCTGGCCGCTTTTCTATACTGGCGTATTTTATCTGGTTTTTGTCGGATTACTTACATTGCTGTTCAACTATATTGAACGCAGACTGGATTACTTTAAGTAGGAGGATGACATGGCAATCTTAGAGGTAACACATATCGGAAAACATTTTGGCAAGACCAATGTATTAAAGGATGTCAGCTTCTCCATGGAAGAAGGAACTGCGCTTGCAATCATCGGCTCATCCGGTTCCGGAAAGACAACGCTTCTGCGATGCCTCAATTTCCTGGAGACTCCGGATTGCGGACAGATCTGCGTAAATGGAGAAACATTATTTGATGCTGGAAAAAGTGAGAAGGATAAGGACGAGGAGCTTCGCAAAAAACGTCTTCATTTTGGAATGGTATTTCAGTCATTCAATCTTTTCCCGCAGTATACGGCACTTGAAAATGTAACTTTGGCAGAACGTCTGCTTGCACAGGAAAGAGCTGATTTTAAACAGAACAAAAAGGCGATTCTGGAAGAGATTGATGCACATGGAAAAGAACTTCTGGCACGAATGGGACTTGCTGAGCGTATGGATCATTATCCGCATCAGCTTTCCGGAGGCCAGCAGCAGCGTGTCGCAATTGCCCGTGCACTTGCACTCAAACCGGATATTCTCTGCTTTGATGAACCAACTTCTGCATTGGACCCGGAATTGACCGGTGAAGTGCTTAAGGTAATTCGTTCACTTGCGGAACAGAAGACTACGATGATCATTGTTACACATGAGATGGCTTTTGCAAGAGATGTAGCAGATCAGGTAATCTTTATGGATGATGGTGTGATCGTGGAACAGGGTGATCCACATGAGGTGATCGATCATCCGAAGGAAGAACGTACAAAACAGTTTTTGACAAGATATGCACAGGGATAGAACTGAGAGATCAGGGTACAAAGCCAATCACTGGAGGAATTGATTTATGTATAAGAAATTGGGGAATCTGCTTAAGGATGCAATGAAAAAAGCAATCGATGAGCAGGAAGTGATGGGGGTTAATTTCCTTGTCAGGAGAGGAAATGACGAAATCGTATATTGTGAGGAAGGGTTCTCAGACCGTGAAGCAGGAAGAAAACTGAACAGAGATACCATTTTTCGCATGTATTCCATGACAAAACCTGTTACATCCGCAGCGGCGATGATACTTCTGGAACGTGGAATGTTAGAATTATATCAGCCGGTAGCAGATATTCTGCCGGCATTTGCAAAGCAGAAAGTGTGCAGGGATGGACAACTTATGACACCGGAGAGACCGATGTTCATAAATGATCTGTTGTCCATGACATCCGGGCTGGTGTATCCGGATGAGCAGACGATAGCTGGTCTGGCAGTGGGACAGGTGTACGCGGAAGCGGAGAAACGTCTGGATTCAGAAAATCCGATGTCAACATTGGAGTTTGCAGACCGTCTGGCAGCATGTCCGTTAGCATATACACCGGGAAGTTCCTGGCAGTATGGAACATCTGCTGACGTACTCGGGGCTGTGATCGAGGTGGTTTCCGGAAAGAAATTTTCACAATTTCTGGAGGAAGAGATTTTTCAGCCACTTGGCATGAACGACACTGCTTTCTGGGTTCCTGAGGAAAAACAGGAAAGACTTGCAACAGCTTATGAAACAGTGGGGCAGGGGCAGGATAAGAAGATGATCCGCTATGAAGGCAATAATCTTGCAATCCGAAATGACATGAAAAAGGCATCGGCTTATGAAGCAGGAGGCGCAGGACTTGCCTCTACATTGGACGATTATATGAAGTTTGCACGTATGCTGCAAAATGGCGGATGTGGAAATGGTGAGCAGATCCTGCATACAAAAACCGTTCAGTTTATGACATCGCAGAGCCTGCTTCCGCACCAGCAGATGATGATGGATCAGTGGATCGGTCTTGACGGTTTTACATATGGCAATCTGATGAGAAGATGCGTGATCCCGGAGCGTCACAGGAATCTGTGTGCATCTGGCGAGTACGGCTGGGATGGATGGCTCGGCATGTATTTTGCCAATTTCCCGAATGAGGATCTGACGGTTCTGATGGGTACACAGAAAAAGGATTCGGGGACATTCAGTCTGACGAGAAAGCTGAGAAATATCACGCTTGGTGAACTTTTATAGTCTTTGGTATGACAAAATCCGGGCCATGGGGGATGGTCCGGATCTATAAAGGAGTTATGAAAAAGATTATGAAAAAATTATTGTTTATGTCCTTTCGACATTATTTATAATACTGGGAGAATGTGAAAAAAGCGTGTTTAAAAGATTAACAATGTATGAAAGAAGGCAGTGATCATGTGGAAGATCAAACAGATTTTTGATGGAGAATATGGATGTGAGGAACGGCAGCCTGGAGAAAAGCAAAAATGTCTGGTTACGCTTGAAAATGAAACTGGTGCTAAAAGACAGCTCAATGTTGAAGATGAATGGCTGACGGCACAGGGACTGGATGAGGGAAGTATCTGGCCGGTGCAGTCATCCGATCCATACTGATCTGGAACTGATTACGGAAAAAATTGTAAAACATCACATAAATGTCGTTTGTTATAGGAAAAATCTATGACAAACGGCATTTTTTATGTATTATACAGATGGAGCATTTTCTGTTTAGAATAGTGATAACAAATCAACACAGATTCTGGATAAAGGAGAATGCACACTATGAAAACATCTGTTATTGGGTTTCCGAGAGTCGGAGCTCTCAGAGAATTAAAGTTTACGACCGAAAAATATTTTAAAAAGCAGATCACAGAGGAAGAACTGCAGAATACAGCGAAGGACTTAAGAAAAAAACACTGGGGACTGTTAAAAACAGCTGGAATCGACAGCATTCCATGTAATGACTTTTCCTTCTATGATGGATTACTGGATACCGCATATGCGCTTGGTGTGATCCCGAAAAGATACCGTGCGCTTCAGGCGTCTCCACTGGATACATATTTTGCAATGGCCAGAGGACATCAGGCAGCAGACGGCGATGTAAAAGCGCTTGCCATGAAAAAATGGTTTAATACCAACTATCATTACATTGTTCCGGAATTTGAAGATGATGCCCGAATTGCGTTTGACGGAAGCAAGGTATTTTCTGAGTGGGAAGAGGCAAAAGCACTTGGAATCAATGCAAAGCCGGTTTTCGCAGGTCCATATACATTTTTAAAACTGGCAAGAACCGTTGGAAACAGAGATAAGGCTTCCTATGTGGATGAACTGGTTGCTGCATACAGCACATTTTTGCAGGAAGCAGACAAACGCGGTATAGACTGGGTGCAGTTTGATGAGCCATGCCTCGTGCAGGATGTAACCGAAGCTGACAGGGCATGTTTCCTTCAGATGTACAAGGAACTCCTTTTCAGAAAAGGCAGCGTGAAGGTTTTACTTCAGACCTATTTCGGAGATGTAAGGGATGTTTACAAGGATCTGACAGCACTTGATGTTGACGGAATCGGACTGGATTTTATAGAGGGTGTACAGACTGCAGATCTTGTGGCAAAGAATGGTTTCCCGGCAGATAAGATCTTATTTGCAGGACTCGTCAACGGTAAGAATATCTGGAAAAATCATTATGAAAAAACATTAAAAACACTCAGTGGATTAAAAGCGGCTGGAATCAACACGGTGTTAAGTACATCATGTTCTCTGCTTCATGTTCCGTTTACACTGGCAAACGAGACAAAACTTTCCACCGATTATACAAAATATTTTGCTTTTGCTGTGGAAAAACTGAAAGAACTTCATGAACTTGGTGGATTAGCAGACTGGAAAGATTATGAATCAAGTCCGGAATATCAGGAAAATAAGGCATTATTTGAAGCTGACCGCAAATGCAGGAACCCGGCAGTTACTGAGCGTGTGGCAAAAATCCGGAAATCAGATTATGAGCGTCTGCCAAAGAGAACCGAGAGACAGGCACTTCAGAAAAAAGAACTTCATCTTCCACTTTTCCCGACAACTACGATCGGTTCCTTCCCTCAGACCAAAGAGGTAAAGGCCAACCGTGCGGCATGGAAAAAGGGCGAGATCACAAATGAGCAATATGTAAAGTTCAATCAGGATAAGATTGCAGAGTGCGTAAAACTGCAGGAAGAGATTGGTCTGGATGTTCTTGTTCACGGGGAATATGAAAGAAATGATATGGTAGAGTATTTTGGAGAATCTCTGGATGGATATCTGTTTACAGAGAAAGCATGGGTGCAGTCCTATGGAACAAGATGCGTAAAACCGCCAATCATCTGGGGCGATGTTTCCAGAAAAAATCCGATCACGGTATCCTGGTCTGTGTATGCACAGTCACTTACAGACCATCCGATGAAAGGTATGCTTACCGGTCCGGTTACCATCTTTAACTGGTCATTCCCGAGAGAAGATATTGCACCGGAAACATCCGTTACACAGATTGCACTTGCCATCCGTGATGAAGTATTAGATCTTGAGAAAAATGGAATCCGCGTGATCCAGATTGACGAGGCTGCATTAAGAGAAAAACTTCCGCTTCGCAAATCCGACTGGAACAGTAAGTATCTGGATTGGGCAATCCCGGCGTTTGGCCTTGTACACAGCGGAGTAAAAGCGGATACACAGATACATACGCATATGTGCTATAGTGAGTTTACAGATATTATTCCTGCAATTGATCAGATGGATGCTGACGTAATTACTTTTGAGGCTTCCCGTTCGGATCTGCTGATCCTTGATGCACTGCGCGAGAACCATTTTGAGACAGAAGTCGGACCAGGTGTATATGATATTCACTCTCCACGTGTTCCTTCCGTTCAGGAGATCGTGGATGCCCTGCATAAAATGCTTCATAAGATTGAGCCGGATAAACTCTGGGTTAACCCGGACTGTGGACTTAAAACCCGTGGAGAAAGCGAGACAAAAGCAAGCCTTCAGAATCTGGTTCAGGCAGCACAGATCATCCGCGAAGAAAACTAGAGGCAGCATTTACTTTTGGAAACACTGGTATTATAATGAGGTCGGAAAAACAAACGGAATGAAAAGGAGCGTGGTTTTATGGCTACATTATTTCCGAGAGAAGAAAAAGCAGAACTGTTATTTGACCGGATTCTGGAGAATCCAAGGGCATGCAGGAGACTTATGGATACCTTTTATGAGGCGCTGAATACCGGTGAGGATGACATCGAGGGAGGACTGTCGGCAGAACAGTTTACCTGTGGGCTGCTCAGGGCGTATAAAGAGCGGGATCTTTCCTCTTTCCTTATGACAATCTGCGGAAACAGTATGTTTGATCTTTTACGGAATGCATTTCTTGCACCGTTTCGTTTCAACCAGGATGGAAAGCCGAATCCGATCCTGCTGACCGATGACGATGGAAAGCTTTTGCATAATACGCCGGTTAAGGTCAGTGGAAAGGACTATGAGCGTTTTCAGGCTGTGTATACAAAAGAAGGAAAAAGCAGAATGTATCTTGCGTATGGTTATCGTAAGAAACACAGTTATGACGAAGACACCATGGAAGTCGTGGAAGAGAAGATGGGAGCCCATATCGGTGTGCTCATGATCTATGAACTTCCGGACACGGTCAAAAAACAGGAGACCGAGGCTCAGGCATATGCTGAGGTATGGAATATCATGATGAAGCTTCAGGAGAAACTGCCGAGATCTCTGGTGTACTATGGACAGGATGCATTGGAGGATAAGGGAGAAAAGTACGATGAGCTTGGCGTATTTCTTCCAATCCATAAATTTTACAAGCTGCTCGAGAAAAGTATTGAAGAAGCCGACCGCATTATAAAGGAAAGCTGATAAAAAAGCATGTTCCGATGGAAACAGATTCATCGGAACATGCTTTTTTGTTATAGGATCAGAGGACAAAAGGTGGCTTTTATTTCGAAACCGGGCAAATTGCATAAAACAGTGCCTATTATGTTCCATTGTCCGAAAATAAGAAAATCAGCCGCTGTTTTGTGCAATTTGCTGGCCATTAAGATGAATGCCACCTTTTACCCTCTGATCTTTATAGAAAACTACTCTGTAATTTTTGCAATCACGTACAGTAACGGAACATCTTATCTGTAACCATCCGGGCAAAAATCAGTCCCATCGGCAGGGAAACTATAATCAGGATCGCGGATGCAAACCAGGAGCCTGAGATTCCAAGCGACATGATTCCAAGGTTATAGATTGCGCGGTACAGATAAAGGCCGGGAACCATAATAACAATGGATGGAACCGTGATCGAAATACGCGGATATCCGACTTTTCGCTTGATCAGGGAAGCAAAAAGTCCGGCACAGAAAGCACCGAGAAAAGCGGCGACTGCGGGCGGAAAACCGACGAGATCATAAAGTTCCAGTCTCAGTGTATTGGAGATGGCTCCAATGATTGCTGCGACAGCAGCAAGACGGACGGGACTGTTGAACATGACAGAGAATCCGAATACACCACAGAAGCTTGCAATCAGCCTGAAAATAATCAAAGCGGCCGTGCTCAGGTGAAGCGGCAGAAAGTCTACCGGCTGTAGCTTTAACAGGAGCGCAATGATCCAGGCAGTCAGTGTGGCTACGCAGATAATGATCAGGGAATAAGCAAGCCGTTCCAGACCAGAGCGCATATCCAGTTTGGCCAGATCAATACCGCTTGTGATAAACGGAAATCCCGGAATGATAAAAAGCATCGCGCAGATATATCCCGCCTCATGCTGTGGAGAGATGTGAAACAGGAAAATTCCGGCTTTAAAAAAGATATCGTATACCAGACAGGCCATGGACACGGAGGCTGCAATGCAGAAAAACAGGGTAAAATGGTGTTTCCCAAGTTTGGTCCGGATTGTATTTCCGACACCGGCACCAAGAAATGCAAGGAGCATTTCCACAGGACCGCCACCAAGTAAAAAGGTAAATGCGCCACAGGCTAAAGCTGCTGCAAGTCCAAGAAGGAGTGGCGAGTAAAGACCATGTACCTGTTCAATGTGATCCAGCTGGGAATGCAGTTCCTCACCGGAAAGCATGGTTCCCTTTTGCGGAAAATCATTGATAAAATGTTCCAGACGGTTGAGCTTGGATGTATTTACACTTGTGGATACAAGACACAGCGTCTGGGAAAAGCATGCTTCACCGTCAAAACAGGTATAATTTAATGAGGTGAGCCCAATGTCTACAGAGCAGGTGATTCCAAGAGCCTTGGAAAGTGTATTCATGGAACTGCGGACTCTCCAGGCACCGGTTCCGCAGGAAAGGAGCATAAGCCCGGTCCGGCCGATGAAAGAAGCTTTTTCCTTTAAAGGAGCATCCTTCATTGGGCAGTTGGTCATCTGGTCCACATAGTCATGCCAGGAAATATCCATATGATTTTTTTCGGTAAATTCTGTTGCCATACGACAACACTTCCTTCCATATTCAGATAAATTCATTTGTTGGGAACAGTATAGTCCTTTCCTCATGGAAGAACAAGAGGAAGGGACTTTTATAATGCACAAAAACATTGTATAATTGAGAAAAAGTTTCAGTAAAATAATTCCTGAAACAGGAAATCAGGAGGGAAGAGATGGACGTAAGACAGATGAGAAATGAAGTGCTTGGAAAACGTGTAGTACAGGCACTGGAATCCAGAAATATGGAGGCTTATTACGTAGAGACAAAGGAAGAGGCGGTAAAGAAAGCACTGGAGCTGATCCAGAAAGGAAGCACGATATCCATGGGTGGAGCGGCTTCCGTAAAGGAATGCGGACTTTATGATGCAGTTTCAAACGGAGATTATGTATTTTATGACAGAGACCGTGTCAATACGCAGGAGGAGAAAGAAGAGATTGCACTCAGGGCTTTTTCGGCAGACTGGTTTTTAGGAAGCGTGAATGCCATGAGTGAAAATGGTGTGTTCATTAATATCGATGGCAATGCAAACCGTGTGGCTGCCTATGCCTATGGACCAAAGAATGTGCTTTTGATCGTGGGAATGAATAAGATCGTAAAAACAGAGGCAGACGCGATGAGCAGGGCAAGAAATGAGGCTGCACCAATTAATGCACAGCGTTTTGGCATTGATACACCATGCTCTAAGAATGGAACCTGCTTTGACTGCAAGAGCCCACAGTGTATCTGCTGTCAGATACTGACGACAAGGTTCAGCCGCATAAAAGGCCGTTTTAAGATTATTCTGGTAGACGAGAACCTCGGCTTTTAAAAACGTCATATTCTGTCGGTATTTGTCGATGACTTTTAACCCCTGTGCAATTGATTTTGCACAGGGGTTTTACTACAATAAAATACATGAGAAAATTTGTAAAATACTGGATATGCATGATGGTCGGAATCATGCTTTTTGTGACGTTTCCAGTCGATGGAGACAGCAGAAATGAGAAGACATTTCAGCCGGAAAAAGTACTTCCGGAGCTTATCATAGGGAGTGATGATTATGAACCATATAATTATCAGGATGAAGACGGAAAACCAGCGGGAATTGATGTGGAGATTGCTGTCGAAGCGTGCCGGCGTATGGGATATGCGCCGGTATTTAAAAAGATTCCATGGGAACAGAAAAATGACTATCTTGAAAGTGGAAAAGTAGACTGCCTCTGGGGGGGTTTTACCATGACGGGAAGGGAGAACGAGTATGACTGGGCAGGACCGTATCTGCACAGCAGCCAGGTCATTGTTGTTGCAAAAGACAGTGACATCTGGACATTACAGGATCTTGCTGGAAAGCGTATTTCTGTCCAGGCAACGAGTAAGCCGGAGGAAGTTCTGCTGGACGGAGATGATCCTGAAATCCCGGAAATTGGAACGGTTTACAGCATGTCAACAATGGAGGAACTGTACGCGAGCCTTCGGAAAGAATATACAGATGCCATTGCAGGACATAAAAGTGCGCTGAATACGTTCGTGCAGTCAGATCCGAATGCATATCGCATGTTAGATCAGAGTCTGTATATTTCAGAGCTTGGAGTAGCATTTCAAAAGGGTACAAATACCAAACTTGCAGAGAAACTGACGGACACGTTACGGGAAATGCGGACAGATGGAACGATGCAGACGATCCTGCAAAAATATGGCCTCGAAAGTGACATGATCGTGGAGGAAACAGAACCATGAAGCAATTTCAAAAAACGGTCCTGATTCCGCTAATGATTGCGCTTCTTCTTTTTGTGACCGGATATAAAGTATTTACCTGTTATGATCTTGCAAGAATGCACCATGTACAGCTGGAGACATATGCATTTGTACAGGAGCGTGTAGCAAGATACGATGCATATAAGGAAAATGACGAGGTAAAAAGTCTGTACCGTCTTCTCGATAAGACAACCGAACTGTGCCAGAAACTGGAAGAAGAGACTTATTGTTGGGAAGAAATGATTCCAGATTATTTGTATGATCAGAGACTGAGTGGAATCCTGATTCTGGATGGAAACATGGATTGTGCATACCAGACAGGAGAGATGGATGATGCGTATACGTTCTGGAGTGATCTGATCCAAAGTAATGTGGTACGGGATATTCTGCAATATCCAAAGAAAACTTATATGACCCGTATCGAAAAGGATGGTAATGACTATGATTTTACAGCTGTGGCAAGAAAAGATGCCCCTGGCATTGTCATTGCCTATGAAAGAAAACGGATTCCGGATGGAAAAAACGGAGACATCGCAATTGGAACGCTGTTTCAGGGATTTACCTTTGAACTGGGAGGTGTAGTAGTCGTCACAGATGGCGTGAATGTGCTGAGTTCCAACGATGAAACGCTTCAGGACAGATCTGTTGAAGAATGCAGAACGTTATATAAAGGGAGGTTTACGCCCGATGCGAATAGCCTGGTCCGCCTGAAAGCTGAGAGCGGACGCTGGTATGGCGGCAGAAAAAAAATAAAAAATTATCAGATCTATGTGTTTTTTCCACGTTCTGAGGTGTTTTCATTCCGAAATAAAATACTTGTTGCGGGAGAGGGATTGTATGCATTTGGCTGTATGGGATTTTTGCTGTTTCGAGACCGGCTGATCCGTGAAAACATGCAGCAGCTGAAGGAAGCAGCCCAGCAGGCAGAGTGCGCCAATATAGCGAAAACGGATTTCCTTCGGAGAATGAGCCATGATGTACGCACACCGATCAATGGAATCCAGGGAATGGTTGAAATATGCAGGCATTATATGGACGACCACAAAAAGCAGGAAGAATGTCTTGATAAAATTGTTTCTGCGTCCGGTTTTCTGCTTGATCTGGTGAATGATGTGCTGGATATGAATAAACTGGAATCCGGGGAAATCCATCTTGAGAACAAGCCATTTGATCTTCTGACCCTTTTGACCGATGTGGATAATCTTCTGGACATTCAGGCACGGGAGAACGGTGTGGAATTTATCAAATTAAAACCGGAATTGATACATACACATTATATCGGAAGTTCGCTGCATCTGCGCCAGATCCTGCAGAATATCGGAACCAATGCAATCAAATACAATCATGAAAATGGATGGGTATCCGTCGGATGTAAAGAACTTTATTCGGATGGAGAAACGGCAATGATTGAACTGACCTGTGAAGACAATGGAAAAGGAATGAGCGAGGAATTCCAGGTGCATGCATTTGAACCATTTGCCCAGGAAGACAGCAGCGTACGGACAGCATACTCCGGAACTGGTCTGGGACTTGCCATTACAAAGAAGCTGGTCGATCAGCTTGGAGGAACCATTCGTTTTCAAAGTGAACCTGGAAAAGGAACGACATTTACGATCACACTTCCATTGGAGATTGACAGCCAGAACCAGCAGGAAAAAACGCAGCCGGATCAAATGGAATCCATACAGGGACTTCATATCCTTCTGGTAGAAGATAATGACTTGAATATGGAAATTCTGAGATTCATTCTGGAAAAACACGGGGCAATGGTCACCGGAGCATGGAACGGGAAAGAAGCGGTAGAACAGATACGAAATACAGAGCCGTGGACATTTGATATTGTGTTTATGGATATTCGGATGCCTGTGATGAATGGGCTTGAAGCGGTACATGAGATCCGGAGCATGAACAGAAAAGACGCAAAGGCGCTTCCGGTCATTGCCATGAGCGCCAATGCGTTTTCAGATGATATTGAGCGAAGCCTGAAAGCCGGCATGAATGCACATGTATCCAAGCCTCTGGATGCACAGATGATGATTCAGGCAATCAATGAGAACCGCCTCAGATAAAACCGGGAAACTGGTTACCAGATGCCATGTTTTTTCCGCGCTTTATAGTACAGCTCGTTATCCATAGCCATAACTTTTTCAATCGGAACAGCTTTCAATACAGGCATTTTCATACGGTATTTTGTCCAGAAAAATGCATAAATACCAAGAGCTATGATCGTAATTCCTGTGATCAGCCAGATCATCAGTCTTTCGTGAGGATCGGTTGAGATATAGAAGATCATATATGAGGTTCCGATGATTCCGATGAGCGGGAACAGCGGACCACAAGGGACTTTAAAGCTTCTCGGTGCTTTTGGCATTTTTTTACGGAGGATCAGTACATCTATGTGTGCAAAAATGTATGTAATCATCCAGAAAACGGAACCGACAAGAATCAGAAACTCAATCATATCAGAAGAACCGTCACTGATATAGGCAAATACAAACATGGATACCGAAATAGAGATGACTCCAAAGAATGGAACGCCATGTTTATTGGTTTTTGCAAAAATCTGAGGCAGCATGTTCATTTTTGCCATGCCCTGACCAATGTAAGCAAGTCCGTTGACACCGGAGTTCTGCGTACTGATAACGGCGAGTGCAGCAACGAGTGCCATCCAGATCTTTCCGTATTTTCCAAGAAGAAGTTCTCCGTAAAGCATATGTGGTGCAGCAGAGTTTGCAAGTTCTGTCCATGGGGTGTAATGATAAAATCCAAGCACCATGATCGACTGCATGATCAGGATAATGATCAGACCGAGGCACATGCCAAGTGGTACATTTTTTTTCGCATTTTTGACCTGACTGGAGATTGGAATTGCAAATTCAGCTCCGATAAATAGCCAGAATGCAACTGCGGTCATGGAGATGACCTGCGACGGACTTGTTGCCATATTGGCAGGCTGGGTTACAACCTGACCGGTTCCAAGTTTAAAGACTCCGATCAGTCCCATGACAACCATGGAGCCAACCAGAAGAAAAGCGACCAGATCCTGGAGCTTGGCAAACATGTCAACTCCTCTTAGGTTCGCAACCATGACGATGATCATCATGACTGCCGTGTATACAATACTTGGGATCGGCAGTGGAATAACCTGTGACATCGCATATGCAAAGATGGAGGCTTCAACACCGGCAGACAGGATATTGCAGATCAGATAGCCGCCGACCATGGATACGATCGTAGGAAGTGGTCCCATGCAGGCTAATGTATATTGCGCAAGACCGCCGGTTATATTGGGCATCAATGCGTTTAATTCAGATAAAGAACCGATTGTGGTCAGGTTCAAAAGACAGGCCACGACCATGGCTCCGATAAATACGATTCCGACTTCACCAGCACCCTGACCGAGTGAGACCAGACAGCTGGTTGCGATTACAAGACCTACAGAAGTGGATATAACACTTCCGAGTCCTAATTTTTTCTCTTCCATAAGCAGCCTCCTACAGTGCGTCTGCACCTTCATCGCCGGTACGTACTTTAATTACGTTATCCAGGGAGTATACAAAGATCTTACCGTCTCCGATGTGACCGGTATATAAGATCTGTTTGACGGCTTCGACGATTTCCCGCACTTTGCTGGTTTCAACCACAAGGCTGATCTGTTGTTTCGGAAGAAGGACGAATTCCTCGTTTTCCTCCACGGCATATTCTGCAGAACCTTTCTGAATTCCGCATCCCATAACCTGTGTTACTGTCATTCCTCTTACTCCGAGGTGGCTGAGTTCCTTCTGAAGTTCTGTAAATTTGGCAAAACTTGTTATGATTTCGATTTTTGATAGACCTGTAGCCATAGTGTGTCCTCCTTTTTTATACATTTGCCATATATCTCTGATAATTTTCCGGTGTAAGCCCCGTAAAACTTTTAAATTCTTTTACCATGTGAGACTGATCGTAATAACCGCTTTCCTGTGCCATATCATAAAAAGCCATATCCTTGTGAAGTGCCATTTCTTCGAGTGTGTTCTGGAAGCGTACGATCTTTTCAAAGGTTTTTGGACTGATGCCGTGCATCTCATGAAATGCCCTGCGCACATAACATTCCGAATATCCGGTGTCCTGTGAGATTTCTTTGATGGACACAGTTCCTTTCGTCTCATAAATTCTGTTTCTTATATATGCCTCAATGCCTTCTTTGGAATTTGGGGATGACTGTGACTGACGGGCATCCGCAAGCACCTTATGGATCATTGCTGCACGTTCTTTCATGCTCTCTGTATGAGAGAGCTGCTCATCAATATCTGCACCATATGCAGTGGATGGAATCTCGATGTCGGTGTTGATGATATCTCCGATCGAAATACCTTTTGGAAGAATACACTGTCCAGGCTGGAAACGTATGCCAAAATACATACGGTTCTTTTCAAAAGGCCAGTATTTCATCTTTAAGACGGTTCCACCAAGAAAACAGTGGACGTCGTTTTCTCCGATTGCATACAGAAGATCTACGCAGCCATCGGGCACAGCGTTTATGGGCTGTGCCGCGGGTTCCTCCTCAAAAGCATAATACTCAAAAATATGGCTGCTTTTTGCACGCATACTCTGATATCCTTTTGCGTTTTTCTGTACATATGGCTGCAGTAGATTCATAAATAGCACCTCTTATGCCATGTCAGGTTTGTCCCACAGCGGAAGAGTTACGCCGATTCCTTTTGCAAGTGCATTTTTGTATACTTCATGTCCCCATGCAATATCTTCAACCGGCATACCGCCCACGGAAAAGATAATGATTTCATCATCACTTTCACGACCGACATGCTTTCCTGTGATAATGTCAGAGATGTCGATAATATCTTCGCGTTTTGCCAGACCATCATGTACGAGATCGGTGAAAAGTGAACCGACGATACATACGGTATCGTAAGTCGGATACGGATATTCTTCCTCCCATGCTTCATACAGACTGTAGTTGTCTACGACCATTTTTGTCCGTTTTGCAACAAATTCCTTACTGTCGAATCTTGCTGCGGATGGCATGGAGATGAGAGCACCTTTTTTCACCCATTCCTCTTTGATCTCAGGGAATGTGGAAACATCGTTCAATACGGTTGTGGTAAAACTGATAATATCGCTGTCCCGGATTGCTTCTTCATTGTCCTTGCAGACAATGATCTCTTTTAACTGTGGAAATTCTGATTTTGCCCATGAAACAAAGTCGTCTAAGGATTTGGCACCTCTGCCTTTTACCTTGAGTGTTTCCAGGTTCGGACATACAGCCATGAATGCGGCAAGAGAGGTCTTGCCCATGACACCAGGTCCGATGATGGATACGACTTTGGAGTCTTTTCTTGCAAGATATCTTGCGCCGACTCCTGGAATTCCACCGGTCCGGTATGAGCTGACCAGGTTGGCGGACATCAGTGCGAGTGGAGCTCCGGTATCTTTGTCGTTTAACATCATCATAAGGATAGAACGTGGAAGTCCTTTTGCCTTGTTTTCGATGTTTGAACCATACCATTTCATACCTGCTAACTGGTGCTTGCCACCGAGGTAGGCAGGCATTGCCATGAATCTGCGGTCAGGTCCGTTCTTTGGCATGCCCGGGAATTTCGGGTCATCCGGGAACATGATCATGCATCCGTGAGAATTGTGGTTTTCACCGCCCATCATATAGTCTCCTTTATTTAAGGTGACCAGAAGGTCCTCCATGCAGTCCACACACTTGCTCATATCCTTGACACCGGCTTTTATCATATCCGGCTCGGAGAGGTAGAGAAAATCAATTTTTGTATCCATAGTTAAGTCCTCCTTTACAGATCTGTAAAAGAGAAAAAAGGCGCCAGATGCTTTTGCATCTGACGCCTTCGTCCTCTTTAATTTACCATATTTTATTTGGTAATTCAAGTATAATTCTTTATTATATTAACGCATCCTATCGTTTATGTATTGTAAAAAACGATATTGACTTTATTTTTATTTGTTTGGCATAAAACGGTTTGGAGCAAGTGCACTCAGGTCTACAACTGTTTTTTCTCCATGAACCATCTGTGAAAGCATGAGGCCGACTGCAGGAGCTGTTCCAAATCCGTGTCCGGTAAATCCGCATGCAACGATCAGTCCTTCGGCATCCAGACAAGGTCCGATGAATGGAACTCCGTCGAAAGCATTGTCTAACCATCCACACCAGCTGCGTACAACTTTGGCATCCTTCAGACATGGAACATAGTCCATAACGGCACGACAGCTTGCGGAAAGTGTCATGGAGTTGGTATATAATTTGGAAGGATCGTCCATGTCGGTTACTTCTTCGTATCCACATTCGGAACCGAATACGAAAGAGCCGTGATGTGCCTGATGACCATAGAAGTCAGCGGCAGCAGTACCAAGCATGATATCAAACATATGTGGCTGCATCTCGGTTACAAACATCTCGTCGATCAGTCGTGTCATTGGAAGATCTACACCGACAGTTCTTGCAATTGCGCGGCTTTCATATCCGGCGGCAAGAATGACCTGTTCTCCTTCAAAGACAGTTCCGTCTATCAGAATGACCTGACGTACTTTTCCGCGTATTTTTTTCAGGGAAGCGACTTTGGCATCCGTATAATAGGAAACACCAAGCTCCAGGGAACGTTTATAATAACCTAATGTTGTGGTCAGTGGATTGGCGTGACCATCGGTTGGACACCAGCTTGCACCGATGATTTCTTTGGAAAGGTAAGGGCAGATCTCCTGTACTTCTTTGGCATCTACCATTTCAACACCGAGACCGACTTTTTTGGCATTGTCGGCAAGTGTCTGTAATTTCTTCAGATGAGCCTCTGTTTTGCCAAGGCGTAAGTTGCCTTTCTGGGTATATTCAACATCGACGCCGAGTTCCTCAGAAAGTGTCGGCCACAGGTGCTCGATTCCGTACATTGCATAAGGAAGTTCTCTGACATCACGGCCGGACTGACGTACACCGCCGCCGTTACGGCAGCTTCCACCATGACCGATGCTTTTGGTGGACTCCAGCACGATTACATTTTTTGTTCCGGATTTTGCAAGGTAGTAGGCTGCGGCACATCCGACGATACCGCCGCCAATAATGATCACATCTGCTGTTTTATTCATGCTTGCCACCCTGATCCTTTCCTAAAATCTCCATTTCAATAGGTCTCATTGGTGCTCTCGCAGAAGCTGGTTCTACATAATCAGGAGCCTCTTTTAATTCGGCAGCCATAATGGATTTGACCAGTCTGCTGCAGGTCTGTCCCTGACAGAGTCCCATTCCGTTTCTTAAATATCTGCGCATTTCCTCGATCGTGAAAATGCCTTCGTGGACAGCGCGGCGGATTTCACCTTTTGTGACTTCTTCACATCTGCATACCAATAAGCCGTCGTCTGCACCAGGAACAAAAGGTCCGATTTCGTCTAATTTCTGTCTGATATCAATCATAATGAAGCCTCCTTTTTCGCTCTGTAGAAACGAGCTTTCATAAGCATGTCATTTGGAACTTTGATGGTAAGAAGGTTGGTGTGGTCAAAAGCAGGACTCGTACGTACTTTGGTAACTTCACATTCACAGACTTCTTTTCCGTTTCGGCCGCAGGCGATTCCTTTATCCCCGGCTTTTGGGAGCGGCATGAATTCATATGGCATGGTAACTTCTCCATATCCAGGTTCTACATCTTCTTCGACAAGGAAGATCGCCTGACCGGAGCAGCTTGCAACGCACATACCGCAGCCGATACATTCGTGTTCATTGTCAACGACCGGAAGAGAGGTGATATTCTTTCCGATGGTGATACATCCACGTTTGCAGGCATCCTGACAAGGGTTACATGGGATATTCTGTGTACATTCCATAACCGGATGGATCTTTCTTTGTCTGGTAACACCAGGGAAACGGCCGATCTCATCATCATCAACGAAGCCGTTCGTGAGAAGGTTCTGGGAGATATCGATGCCCTCCTCTGTTTTTTCAATTTTCTTCCCACGGTTGCATGGAGCAAACATACCCTGGCGGAGAGTATCCAGCTGGGTTTCCAGCTCTTTGATGCGTGCTTCTTTTTCGGCTTCCTCCGTAAATCCGAGGTATTCAGCAATCGTGATACCACTGATACGTCCTTCGATCATTGCGGAACTTGCTTCTTCAATACCGGATACATCGCCGGCAGCATAGATTCCAGGGACGCTCGTCTGACCTTCTTCGTCACAATCCGGGACAAAACCGCCTCTGGTATCTTTCATTTTGCATCCTGCCTGATCCAGAAGCTGTGACATTGGAGATAAGCCGACTGCAAGGCAGATCGTATCAACATCAAAGTGTTTTTCTGTACCTGGAATGACCTTCCAGTCTGGTCCGACCTGTCCGATTGTGACACCGGTTACATATTCATCGCCTTCCGCTTCCACGATCGTGTGTGACAGATAGAATGGAACTCCGCATCTTGCAACTTTTGCTGCGTGTACTCCATATCCGCCGATTCGTGGTGCTGCATCGCAGAGTGCTACGACTTCACATCCTGCCTGCATCAGCTGGAAACTTACAACAAGCCCAACGTTTCCGGAGCCAAGCATCAGAACTTTTTTGCCAGGAAGAATATGGTGCAGGTTCATCATGGTCTGGGCAGCTCCGGCACCGATGACGCCTGGAAGTGTCCAGCCTTTGAAATTTACCATATTCTCAGATGCTCCGGTTGCGATCAGAATGCTGTCGCCTTTGAAGTGTTTCACCTCACCTGCGATACGGACGGTGACTTCTTTATCCGGATACAATCCGACGACAGTTGCGTTTAAGACAACATCGACACCGTATTTCTCTGCTTCGGCAAGAAGTTCTTCACCAATTTTGAAGCCTCTGATCCTGGCTTTATGTTCTTTGGAACCAAAAAATTTATGGATCTGTTTAAAAAGCTGGCCGCCTGGTCTTGCATTTTCATCAAATACGATTGGTTTTACACCATGTTTTGCTGCTTCGATCGCTGCGGAAAGTCCTGCAGGACCTGCACCGACAACGATCATATCATAACGTTTTACTTCCATATTCAAGCCTCCTTTGCACTGACACCGTACTGTGTTTCAACCTTCATTCCTTCTTCTAAAGGAGTGATGCAGGTTCGGACATTCGGTTTTCCATCGACGATCATAACGCAATCGGTACATCTGCCGATCGCACAGAAGACACCGCGTGGTTCGTGTGTTTTGGCGGTATAACGGTGTACCATGACGCCGTTGACCTTGAGTGCTGCCATAATCGGCTCGCCTTCAAGTCCCTCCATTGGAGTGCCATTATAATAAAAGGTAACTTTTTTCCCTTCCGGACCAGGTCCAAGAATAGGATGGTTTTCAATTCTTCCCATAATCCAATCCTCCTTCGTTTATACAAATAAAAAAAGCGCCAACCGGTCTGGTTGACGCCTTTGTCTAACTGAGTCTGATTATAGATAGAAATTCTTACTCTGTATTGTAAAAAACGATACAAAAAAAACTTTATCTGCAGAAGATATGTACAATATGTTAGGAAAGTGGTAATATAGTAAGAAAGAAATAGTAATAATGACTTACAAGGGGGATGTGTTATGAATAATATCAAGGTAAAACAGAAATTATTGATTGTAATGATTGTAGCATTTGTTGCCCTGACATTCTGTGTTGTTTATTCAACTTATAACATGGAACACATGAAGAATAATGCGTTAAAGGTGATGGAACAGGATGAGAGAGATTCTTATGACCAGGAGATCAAGAATCAGGTCATTTGTGCGATATCCCTGTGCCAGACCATCTATGACCAGTATCGGGCAGGCATATATACGGAGGAGGAGGCAATGACGCTTGCAGCAGATGAGATTCGGGAAATGCGCTATGGTGACAGTGGTTATTTCTGGGTAGACCAATATGATGGAACCAACGTGGTATTGCTCGGCAGCGATACCGAAGGCACAAATCGTATGGATGCAAAGGATGCAAATGGATATCAGATGGTAAAAGATATTATTACAGTCGGTCAGCAGGAAGACGGTGGATTTACGGATTACGTATTTCCAAAAGAGGGAGAGACGGAGCCATCTCCGAAGAGATCTTACAGCAAAGCTTTTGAACCGTTTGGCTGGGTAATCGGAACTGGAAATTATACGGATCACATCGATGATCAGATTGCTGCGCTTGAAGATGATTTTACAAAAGACATCGATAGTACAAGAAATAAATTTATAGCATATGCAGGTATTGTAGAGGCCGTTTTTATTGCACTTTTGATCTGGATCACATTTAGTATTGTGAAACCTTTGAAAAGAAGTCTGGGGTATATCCATGCAATGGAGAAGGGAGACTTCTCGCAGCCACTGGACAGAGATCTTCTGGAACGAAAGGATGATTTTGGATTGCTTTCCGTTTCTCTGGAATCGATGAGATCGGAGATGGGAAGCTTAATTGGGGATGTTAAAAAAGAAGCAGTTGGGATCACCGGAATGATCCAGGATATTGATGCCAATGTGAAAGCGTTAGAAGAAGAAATTGAAAACGTATCAGCCACAACAGAACAGCTTGCAGCAGGAATGCAGGAGACAGCAGCGTCTTCGGAAGAAATTAATGCAATGTCCCATGAGATTGAGGATGCTGCCAAAGGAATTGCGACCAGATCACAGGATGGAGCCTCAGAAGCAGATGATATCCGTGAGCGTGCAATGAAGATTAAGGAAGATTCTGATGAAAACGATAAACGGACAAAGGAAGTCCATGAAGAAATTGAGAGCAGTCTGACAAAAGCACTGGAAGACATTAAGGTTGTGGAGCAGATCGGGGTTCTTGCAGAATCCATTATGGACATTACCGGACAGACGAATCTGCTTTCCTTAAATGCATCCATAGAGGCTGCACGCGCAGGAGAAGCAGGTAAGGGGTTTGCTGTTGTTGCGGATGAAATACGTGGACTGGCAGAACAGTCGCAGGCAGCAGTCGGCAACATCCAGGAGGTAACACAGAATGTTACCAAGGCAGTCGAGAATCTGGCGGAGGATTCAAAACGGCTTCTCGAGTTTGTCGGAAATGATGTTGTGAAGAGTCTTGCAGACTTTGGAAATATGGCAGAGTCTTATAAATCGGATGCTTCTAATGTGGATGCTCTTGTGACGGATTTCTCTGCTTCCTCAGAGGAGCTTCTGGCATCGATCGGAGGCGTTATGGATGCGATTACAGAAGTCAGCAAAGCAGCAACCGAGGGTGCAACAGGTACAACAGATATTGCAGAGAAAACAGCAGTTGTAGTGGAGAAAGCTTCTGATATTAAAGAGAAGGCTGCAGCTGCACGTGCATCTGCGGAAGAACTTCAGAAAAATGTAGAGAAATTTATTATATAGTGGTTTGGAAGGAAGCTTCGGGCATTGGTTATTGAACTCTTCATTGGGCAATGGTATGATAAAATGTAAAATTATCTATTATAGGATTAGGAGAATCATGCATGTTTCAGAAGAAACAGTATATATACAGCGAGACGCAGGGATTATGCCGCGTGGAGAACATCGTTCAGCTGAGACGGGGGAAAGGACCTGAGATCCCATACTATGTTCTGAAGCCGGTGTATGAGGATGCACAGGTGTCCTATATTCCTGTGCACAATCATCAGGTACAGCTGAGAGAATTGTTTTCAGAAGAAGAGGCTGCGCAGCTGGCGGAGAGCGAAGAGATAAAAAAAGATCAGAAATTACAGGCGGCTGTTAACTTTGTGTTGCAGCAGGAAGAGGAAAAGAAGAATGCAGGCAAAAGGAAGCACAATCAATAAATTTGTCCTTGGAGAGAAAGAGGTAGAAGGAAAAAACGCACGTTTTACTTATGATCGTGGAAGCTATTCCATTATTGAAACAGTAAGTGAAGAGGAACAGAATGTGATCTACAAATCAAGAAATTCCCAGGAAGCATACACCAGATGGAATGTATACATAGGAAGAAAAAAGGAGCGTACACCAAGAAATCAGGACGCAAATAAACAGAATGAACAAAAATAAACTGCCTGCGGAAGTATGCAGGCAGCTTATGGAGTTATGTATACCGGATCAGATATTGGAAAAACCGTTTCCGAATACTTCACTGGTACTTGAGACAGAGATAAAAGCATTCAGGTGATGTTCATGGATATGGTTTCGGAGTACGATCGCCTGTCTGCGGGTCAGTGTGGTAAAGACAATGTGTTTGCAGGAATGCGTGTAGGCACCTTTTCCATCAACAATCGTAGCGCCTTTGTTCAGCCCCTCGGTAATATATTTACAGATTGGCTCCGGATCATCACAGATGATCATAATGGACTTGCAGAGGGTGATATTTTCTATAATGCTGTCGATCATAAAGGATTTAACGGTCAGACCGACAAACGAGTACAGTGCCGTTTTGATGTCAAATACGAAGCAGGCACAGATGATCATTAACAAATCGGTAATAAACAGTGCAATACCGATGTCTTTTACATGGGTATATTTCTTGATGATCATGGCAAGTACGTCGGTTCCACCACTGGAAGCACCGATATAGAACAGAATTGCGGAGCCAATGGCGGGAAGTGCGATCGCAAAGATCAGTTCCAGCATCGGTTCATTCGATAATGGCTGCTCCATCGGATATGCATGTTCAAAAACAAGCAGCAGAATGGATAAAAGCATACTTGCATAAGTGGTTTTCAGTGCAAAAGAACGTCCGAGGCATATCAGACCGAGAACGAGCAGTAGCGTATTGGCGATAAAAGAAAATACGCTGGCCGAGAGTGGCGTAATCTGTGCAACAACGACAGCAAATCCGGTCACACCACCGAATACGAAGTTATTTGGGAATTTAAAAAAATAGACACCGAAAGCCATAATAAAAATACTGATGGTGATCAGTGTATAGTTTTTGAGTTCATGAGTGATTTTTTGCTTTTGTGTATTCATTTAGGATCTCCTGTGTATAACAAATATTTTTGCAGTCACAGTATAGCATCATATATGTGCAGTTCCAAGTAGAAAAAGAGCAGTATTAGAAAAAATCTAATATTTGCTCTTTTTTAATTTACAAAAAGCTAATTAAACTATATAATTAAGTTAAATTAGCTTTTTAGGGGGAACCTTATGGCAGATCATCAGAAATATACAGCATTCCGGAAACTGACCGACAACCGTTTCCTGAATCTTTATGAGATGGATGCCCTGACACGTACAGGAAAGTCATTTCATTATTATTTTGCGTCAAGAGAACCGGAGGACAGGATCAAGCTGAATACGCATTCGAACAGGGCTTCCGGGATGGCAGTCTTTGCGGTGACGAAGGAGAGCCCGCACCGGCTTGTTATGATCCGGCAATATCGTTATCCGATGGATGAATATCTGTATGAACTTCCAGCGGGACTGATCGAGGAAGGGGAAACCGATGCACAGGCCGCAGTTCGTGAGATGAAAGAAGAAACAGGACTTGATCTTACGGTATATGAGGGGGGAAACCCGGATCTCAGACGGCCGTTTTATCTGGCACAGGGTCTTTCGGACGAACTTGACAGCATGGTTTTCGGATATGCGAGCGGAAGTGTGGATCGAAAACAGATGGAGGACAGCGAGGACATCGAGGTCTGCTTCGTAGATAAGAAGGAGGCGCTTCGGATACTGCATGAGGAAAAACTTTCAATCCGGGCAGGATATCTGCTGATCCAGTTTTTACAATTGAATGAGAAGGAACCATTTTCTTTTTTAAATATTACAAATGAAACATAATGCATGGAGGATAATATGGCAATTAATTTTAACGAAAAAAACAGACTGTTCCAGCTGGATACAGACAACACAAGCTATGTGATCGGAATTGTGGATGAGGAGAATTTTGTTGGACACGTATATTACGGCAGCAGGATCAAACCACAGGATCTGAGCTATTTAATGAGAATATATGAAGCACCATTTGTTCCGTCAAAGAATAACCGTGACAGGACATCATTTCTGGATGCATTTCCAATGGAGTATCCGGGAAATGGATTAGGAGATTACAGGGAGAGCGCAATCGAGATCTGCACCAAAGCAGGATATACTGCGGTTTCTGTAACTTATGAATCCTATGAGATTACAAAAGACAAACCACAGTTAGAAGGACTGCCTTCCACATTCTCAGGGGAAGAAGAGACAGAGACCCTGATCCTTCATTGCAGAGATCAGGTATTGAATGTCGCAATTGATCTGTTATACACCGTTTTTGAAAAAGAAGACGTAATTACAAGAAGCGTGATCGTGCGCAACGACGGAGCTGAAGATGTATATCTGGATAAGGTATATTCCAGCAGCTTTGATATTGACGATGAAGACTATGAGATGATCACATTACATGGTTCCTGGGCGAGAGAACGCCAGATTGAATACCGCAGCATCGGTTATGGAAAACAGAGTGTTGGATCTGTCAGAGGCGAGAGTTCACATCAGGAACATCCATTTATCGCATTAAAGGAAAAAACGACAACACAGGAACAGGGAAGAGTATACGGAATGCATTTTGTATATTCCGGCAATTTCCTTGCACAGGTAGAAAAGAACCAGTTTGGTCTTCTCAGACTGACGATGGGAATCAATCCTGAGAACTTCAGATGGAAACTTACACCGGGAGCATCCTTTACAGCACCGGAAGTTGTTCTTACCTATTCTGATCATGGAATCGGACAGATGACACGCAACTACCATGATATGTACCGTAAACATCTGATCCGCGGAGAATATAAAGACAAGAAACGTCCGATTCTGATCAACAACTGGGAAGCTACTTATTTTGATTTCACAACAGAGAAACTTCTGGACATCGCACGTCAGGCTTCCAAACTCGGAATTGAAATGCTCGTTATGGATGACGGCTGGTTTGGACACAGAAATGATGATAATACCAGCCTTGGAGACTGGTTTGTCAACGAGAATAAGATCCAGGGCGGATTGAAATATCTCGTAGATGAGGTGAACAAACTTGGAATGAAGTTTGGTATCTGGTTCGAGCCGGAAATGATTTCACCGGATTCCAAACTGTATGAGAAACACAGCGACTGGGCAATCCAGATTCCGGGAAGAGTTGCAAGCCTTGGAAGAAACCAGTATGTACTTGATCTTTCAAGAAAAGAAGTACGTGATTATGTATATAACTGTGTGGCAGACATTCTGCACAGCGCCAATATTGAATATGTAAAATGGGATATGAACCGTCAGCTTTCAGATATCGGAAGTGCAGTACTTGCAGCAGATGAACAGGGAGAACTGTTCCATCGTTATGTGCTTGGTGTATATGAACTGCAGGAGCGCCTGATCCATGAGTTCCCGCATCTTCTGCTTGAGAACTGCTCTGGTGGAGGAGCAAGATTTGATCCGGGAATGTTATACTACAGCCCACAGATCTGGTGCTCTGATGACACCGATGCGGTAGAGCGGCTGAAGATCCAGGAGGGAACTTCCCTGATTTATCCATTATCTTCTATGGGAGCTCACGTATCTGACTGCCCGAACCATACCGTTGGAAGAGTAACGCCATTTGAAACACGTGGATTTGTTGCGCTTGCCGGAACATTTGGTTATGAGCTTGACGTTACAAAGATTCCGGAAGAGGACCGCAATATGATTCCGTCCCAGATCGCAATGTATCACAAGTATAATGATCTGGTAAGAGAGGGCGATTACTACAGAATCGCATCCTACAATGAGAATCATGAATATGATTGTTATGAAGTGACTGCAAAAGATCAGTCCGAAGCACTGGTTACATTTGTCCAGGTACTTGCAAGACCAAACTGCCATAGCAGAAAGATTCGTCTGCAGGGCTTAAAGGCAGATGCAAAATATGAGATCTCATATGAAAACCGCGAGAATGAGAAACAGATTCTTGGAGGAGATGCACTGATGAACGGTGGTCTTCTGGTTGCAAGCGTATTTGGAGATTATCATGCAGAATTAATTCACTTGGTAGAAGTGAAAGGATAAAAAGGAGTAAGGACTCATGGCAAAGGCAGTGAAACTTGCTGACATTGCAGAGAAGGTAAATGTCAGTACAGTAACCGTGTCAAAAGCTCTGTCGAACCAGAAGGGAGTTAGCGAGGAGCTTAGGGCGAGAATTAAAGAATTGGCGAATGAAATGGGGTATAAACAACCATCGGCACTTCGCAAGGAAAGAGCACAGAAAAGTTATAATATTGGAATTATCATTTCCGAGGTATTCCTGGGAAAATATGACTCCTTCTACTGGCAGATGTACCAGATGGTAACGACGAAGGCTTCAGCAAAGGGATGCTTTACATTACTTGAAGTCATTACAAACGAGGCTGCAGAGACAAATCAGATTCCAATGCTTCTTCAGGAACAGAAAGTAGACGGACTGATCGTAATTGGACGACAGAGAGAACGTTACCTTCAGAGCCTGGAGAAAAATTCCAATGTCCCGATGGTGTATCTGGATTTTTGCAATGAAAATGAAGACTGCGACGCAATCATTTCAGACAGTTATTATGGCGCTTATAAGCTTACCAATTATCTGTTTGAAATGGGACATCGCAAGATCGCATACGTAGGAACTTTAAAAGCTACCGGAAGTATTACCGACCGTTATTTCGGTTACTGCAAATCTATGCTTGAACATGGATTTACGGTGCATGATGACTGGGTAATACCGGATCGTGATCCTTCGAATGATCAGATCGATCCGGAGAACCTGATGCAGCTTCCGGAAGATATGCCAACGGCATTTGTATGTAACTGCGACTTGTGTGCGAATGAACTGATCCATAAACTGGAGGGCCTTGGATATCGTGTACCAGAGGATATTTCCGTAGTGGGATATGATAATTATCTGTTCCCGGGACTCAGTGACATTGCAATTACAACATATGAAGTTGATTTGAAGGAAATGGCGCGCCGCGGCGTCAACATCCTGATCAAAAAGATGAACGGTGATCCTTATCACAAGGGTATTTCAATTGTAGAAGGACATCTGGTTGTGAAAGACAGCGTAAAGAACCTGAATAAGATCAAATAAAAACGAGTGAATGTATCTCGGAATCATGAGATACATTCACTCGTTTTGTTTTTGGAATCTTTCGATGCCGGAATCAGAGATCAGTCGATGGAAAGGTGCTCACGCCGGTATTGCAGCGGGGTTACGCCGGTGCAACGCTTGAAAAGCGTGATGAAATGGTTCGTGTTATCAATGCCGACCATAGAGCCGACTTCATGTACCGGAACATCGGTAGAAAGAAGAAAGTCTTTTGCGTGCAGGATACGCTGTTCGTTTAAGTACTGGAGTGGAGGCTGACCGTAAAACTCCTTAAAATCATGACAGAATTTATATTTGCTTACTCCATACCATTCCACAACGTCATCCAGGACAAAGGTAAGCGCATAATGCTCATCCAGATGTCTGCGGACTTTTTTCAGATAGGAAGGGACAGAGCGTGCCATCTGGTTTGCCGGCAGAACAAGTGACTGCCGGAAATATGTCATGAGATCCGTTGCATATTGCTGCATTAAAAAGATCCGTTTTTCGGTACTGCAATGTGCCATAAGGTCTGAGGTGAAATCTGCTTCAATGTGCTCGATCTGGTTCGAAAGAATCGGAAGATAATTATCAAGTACGTAATAACGGTTGCTGTGATGGGATGAAAGCAGATAATCCTGCAAAAGAACCCCATGAAGTGCAAGCAGTATAAAATCTGTTACAGCGGCATCCGAAGAAAGGGAAAAGAAGGTATCCGGATATAAGAAAACAATGTCACCTTCGGTTAATTCTTTCGTATGGGATGCGTTATCGCGTGAGTGAATCTCAAGTGTGATGCGCCCGGACTTTATATATAGAAAGAACGCAGATGGTAATATTACATTCTTACACTGGAAAGGGCGGTCGGTGTGGATGGGTTCGATACAATCGAAGCAAAAGAAAAAAGGGTGATCTTCGATTGTTTTTTCACTGAAATTGTCAAAAACCTGTGCCAACGACTCCATAAACTTCTCCTTTTTATGTTAATTTAAGTATATTATAGCAAAAATGAGTGATAAAACAAGAATGAAATATAACTTAAAAATGAAAAATGACTTGAATTTAACTTAAATTAATCTTTAAAACAAAGAAAACGGAAAAATAATATTGTAAATGTGCACAAAAAACATGACACATTTTTGGGGATAACATCGAAAATGGATACGAAAACAATAATAGATGATTAATAACAAGAATGAGTGATGACTAAAATAAATAAAATAATATAATTAAATTAAGTTACAAAAGGGTAACGAAATAAAGGAGGACAACAATATGAAGTTGAAAAAGGTATTGGCAATCTCATTGGTTGCAGCAATGGCAGTCAGCATGGCAGCATGTGGATCGTCAGACAAAAAGGGAGCAGATGGGGATTCTGCTACAAGCGTTAAATACGCAGACATCAAATTAGGAGAGGATTACACAGACCTCAAAGCAGATATTACAATGTTCAATCATCGTACTGATCTTCAGTCAGATGATTATAAGGGAACAACATGGGATCAGTATCTGGAAGAGTTCAATAAAGAATATCCAGACATCCATGTAACAATCACAACGGATACAAACTATGCAGACGATGCATTAACACATTTACAGTCTGGCGATTATGAGACAATCATGATGATTCCGGCAGTAGATAAGAAAGATATCTCAAGCTACTTCATCTCTTACGGTGATGTGGATACCATGTCAAACGAGATCAACTATGTAAATGCATGGTCATATGACGGAGAAGTTTACGGAGTACCTTCTACAGCAACAACACAGGGTATCGTTTACAACCAGAAAGTATTTACAGATGCTGGAATCACAGAACTTCCAACAACTCCGGAAGAGTTCATTGCTGATCTGAAACTGATCAAAGAGAAGACAGACGCTATTCCACTTTACACAAACTATGCTGCTGGCTGGACAATGGGAGCATGGGATGCTTACATCGGAATCAACGCAACAGGTGATGATACATATATGAACCAGCAGCTTGTTCACACCAAAGATCCATTCAAAGATTACGGCGATGATACACATGCTTACGCAGTATACAAGATCCTTTACGATGCAGTTGCAGAAGGCTTGACAGAAGAAGATTATACAACAACTGACTGGGAAGGCTGCAAAGCTGAGATTAACAATGGAAAGATCGGATGTATGGTACTTGGCTCATGGGCTTACCCACAGATGGAAGCAGCTGGTGACAACGGTGCAGACATCGGATATATGCCATTCCCAATCACAATCGACGGAAAACAGTACGCATCAGCAGGTGCTGACTACTCTTATGGTATCAGTAAAAACGCATCAGCAGACGAGCAGACAGCAGCTATGGTATTCGTAAAATGGATGACAGAGAAATCTGGATTCTCATACAACGAAGATGGACTTCCAGTTGCTAAAGACCTGAACGATACAAAACTTGCCTTCACAGGTGTAGATCTCTTAGAGGATCAGCCAGCTCTTGACGGTGAGGAAGATTACCTGAACGACATGAACTCTGAATCTGAGTTAAACATTAACAATGGTGGAGATACAAGAATTCAGGAGATTGTTGAGCACGCTGCAAACGGAGACAAGAGTTTCGATGACATCATGTCTGAGTGGAATAAAGCATGGGATGATGCACAACAGGCAAACGATATTGAAGTAAAATACTAATTAATAGAATTAAGCTAGATCTGAATGACAAAATGGCACTGTAGCAGTCACACTGCTGCAGTGCTTATAAAAACTCTTACACTTGAAATAATTGGAAAAATGGAGGAAACGTGATTATGGCAGCAACTGCAGCAAAAACAAAAAAAGAGAAAAAGCCGTTTAATCTCGTGAAATGGGCGAAGAGTAGACAGGGACAGCAGTTGATCATAGGTGTTGCATTTATGATTATTCCATTGCTGCTATTGTTTACATTTACATATCTCCCATTCGGAGAAATGATTAAATTCAGTTTTTACAAAATGAAATATTCTACCCCGGTAGACAAACGGGTTTTTGTAGGGTTAAAAAATTACATTGATGTATTCCGCAGGGATGACTGCTTCAGTGCTTTGAAACTCAGTCTTTACTATGTAGTCGGAGCTTTGATCCAGTTGGTAATTGCCCTTTATCTTGCAACCATTTTGAGCTTTAAGGTAAAAGGAGGAAACTTTTTCAAAGGATTAATGTTCTTCCCATTCCTGATCAATGGTATTGCAGTAGGTTTTATCTTTAAATTCTTCTACACCAGAGGATATGTGTTTGATACCGTATTACAGTGGTGTGGATTTAACATCGACAATCTTCCGTATTGGCTGAAAGATCAGTCCGTAAATAACTGGTCTTTGGTTGCAACATCTGTATGGAGATACTTCGGACAGAACATGGTTCTTTTCATAGGTGCGATCATGTCTGTTGATGCAGATCTTTATGAAGCAGCCGAGCTTGACGGTGCAAATAAATGGGAACAGTTCAAACATATTATTTTACCAAGTATTAAAACAATCGTTACGTTAAATGTTATCCTTTCTATCACAGGATCTTTAAGTGCATTCGAACAGCCATACGTAATCACAAGTGGTGCAAACGGAACAGGAACATATTTCGTAATCATGAACGAGATCGCGCATACAAGTCAGAAAGTAGGTCTTGCATCTGCAATGGCAGTTGTATTATTACTGATTATCTTCGCATGTACGATTTTACAGAAATTATTCTTTAAATATATCTTCCGGGATGCGGAAAGCATGGATGAATCCTATGCTGCAAAACGGGCACGCATGAAGGCTGAAAAAGCCCGTATGAAAGAAGAAAAACGGCGTATCAAGGCACAGAAGAAAGGAGCGGCTGTATAATGAGTAGTCAGGCAGTTACATCGAACAAGAAAAGAAGAAAAAACTATTCAGCCGGTCATATTATCTGGCTGATCGTGGAGTATGCATCACTGATCTTCTTTGGAATCTGTGCAGTACTTCCAATCGTATCGTGTGTTATCACAGCATTTAAGACAAACGAAGAATACGCAAATACGAATGTTATGACATTACCACAGAGCTGGTTGAATTTTGATAACTTCATCAAAGCATTTCAGACAGCCGATATGGGAAGAGCATTTTTAAATTCCCTGCTTGTTATGGTCATTGTACTGTTTGTTTCCGTAATCGTCGGAACACAGATGGCATTTGTACTGAATCGTTTCCAGTTTCCTGGAAATGCATTGATCCGTAACTTATTCTTATTTGCTTCTCTTCTCCCAGGAGTTGCGATGCAGGTTACTGTTTACCAGATCATGACAAATCTTCATCTGGTAAACAGTCTGTATGGATATATCATCATGAGTTGTGGAACGGACGTTATTTCGATTTACATCTTCATTCAGTTTATGGAAAATATACCGTTGTCTCTGGATGAGTCCGCAATTATCGATGGAGCTTCTTACTGGACGATTTTCTGGAAGATCATGCTTCCACTTTTAAAACCGGCAATCGTAACATCCTGTATCTTAAAGGGTGTTGGTGTTTATAACGAGTACTATGCAGCAAACCTTTATCTTCAGAAAAAAGAGCTGCACACAATCGCAATTTCACTGTATACATTCGTAGGACCAATGGGAAGCCAGTACAACCTTATTTGTGCAGGTGTCATCATTTCCTTACTTCCAGCGCTGATCGTATTTATCTGCTGTCAGAAACAGATCTACAGTGGAATCACATCAGGAGCTGTAAAAGGTTAATCGTATAAAAATATGAAAGGAGCTGTTACGATGGACAACCGGGAAAAAGCGGTTCAGATGGCAAACGAAATGAAAGACCATCTGCAGAATGGAATTATCCCATTCTGGAAAAAACTTCGTGATGATGAGTTCGGCGGCTATTATGGCTGGCTGAGCTATGATCTCGAGCTTGACAAAAAGGCTGTCAAGGGATGCATTTTAAACAGCCGTATCACATGGTTCTTTGCCAACGCATACACATTGTCCAAAGCACTTGGAGAAGCAGATGAAAGCCTTCTTGCTGAGGCAGAGCATGGATATGAATTCCTGAAAAATGCATGCATTGACAAAGAATTCGGCGGAATCTACTGGTCACTTAAATATGACGGTACACCGGAAGATACTACAAAACATACATACAATCAGGCATTCTGCATTTACGCACTTGCATCTTATTATGAAGCAAGTGGTGACAGTGAGGCGCTTGATCTTGCATTCCAGTTATTCCATTTAATCGAGGATAAATGTACCGATGATCTTGGATATATGGAAGCATTCACAAGAGACTTTAAGCCGGAGTCAAACGAAAAGCTTTCCGAGAACGGAGTCTTGGCGGATAAGACAATGAATACACTTCTTCATGTGTTTGAAGCGTATACAGAGTTACTTCGCGTGACAGGCAATGAAGAAGTCAAAGAACGCTTAATGTGGATCATGGATACTGTTGCAGACAAGGTATACAATCCGGTTCTGAAGAGACAGGAAGTGTTCTTCGACAGAGAATATCATTCCATCATTGATCTGTATTCCTATGGTCATGACATCGAAACAGCCTGGCTTTTAGATCGTGGAGTTTCAGTACTTGGAAGCTCAGAATACCGTGATAAAATGCATGCGATCACAAAGGTACTGACCAGACAGATTTATGACATTGCATTTGATGGACATTCACTTTCCAATGAATGTGACAAAGGCAAAGTAGACACAAACCGTGTATGGTGGGTTCAGGCAGAGACCGTTGTCGGTTTCGTAAACGGATGGCAGCAGGATCCGGAACATGAGGAATACTTAGAGGGAGCACTTTTGGTCTGGGAATTCATCAAAGAGCATGTGATCGATAAGAGAGAGGGATCTGAGTGGTTCTGGCTTGTAACACAGGAAGGTAAACCAGTTGTTGGTAAGCCGATCGTGGAGCCTTGGAAATGTCCATATCACAACGGACGTATGTGTATGGAAATCATCCGCAGACTTGGTATGAACAAATAAATAAAAATAAGGAGAATCGCCATGGTTCATGAAAAATATTATGAGCTGTTAAAAAAACAGGAAGAACTGTTAAACAGAAAAAATGTAAAGAGTGATTTCTATAATGGTGTTTATGACCGTTATGAATATCCTGTATTAACAAGAGAGCATATTCCACTTACATGGAGATATGATCTGAATAAAGAGACCAACCCATATTTCATGGAGCGTCTTGGAATCAATGCCGTTATGAATTCCGGAGCAATCGAGCTGAACGGAAAATATTATCTGGTAGCACGTATCGAGGGAAATGACCGTAAATCTTTCTTTGGAGTTGCTGAAAGTGACAACGGAGTAGACGGTTTCCGTTTCTGGGATTATCCAATCCTTTTAGACGATACCTGTCCAGAGGAAACAAACGTATATGATATGCGTCTGACAAAACATGAAGATGGATACATCTATGGTGTGTTCTGTTCAGAGAGCAAAGATACATCTGTAAACGATCTTTCAGCAGCAGTTGCAGCAGCCGGAATCGTTCGTACAAAAGATTTAAAACACTGGGAGAGACTGGATAACCTTGTTACCTTAAACTCCCCACAGCAGAGAAACGTTGTACTTCATCCTGAATTTGTAAATGGAAAATATGCATTTTACACCAGACCAATGGATGATTTCATTGAGACTGGATCAGGCGGAGGAATCGGATTCGGACTGTGCGATGATATTACACATGCAGTCATCGATGAAGAGAAAATGACAAGCTTACGTAAATACCACACAATTACTGAAGCGAAAAACGGTGCAGGAGCTACTCCGATCAAAACAGATAAGGGCTGGATTCATATCGCACACGGTGTTCGTAACACAGCAGCCGGACTTCGTTATGTTATTTATGCATTCGCAACAGCACTGGATGATCCTTCGAAGGTTATCGCAGAGCCATCCGGACTTCTCATTGGACCAAGAGGAGAGGAACGTGTCGGCGATGTAAGCAACGTTGTATTTACAAACGGAGCAATCGTAAATGAGAACAATGAAGTATTCATTTACTATGCATCATCGGATACAAGAATGCATGTTGCAACCACAACACTTGATAAGCTGGTTGATTATGTATTCAACACACCAAAAGATCCGGGACGCAGCGTAGAGTGCGTAGCACAGAGATGCGACCTGATCAAAAAGAACCTGGAATTATTAAAATAAGATTAGAGAGAATAAAGAGGATAATAAAATGAGCAAATATAAGATGATTGCGCCGGCAGTACCAAATGTGCCATGGCAGGAGAAACCAGAAGGATTAAAAGGTGCACCAGTATGGAGATACACAGAGAACCCGATTATCGGAAGAAACCCGGTAGAAGGTGTTGCACGTATCTTTAACAGTGCAGTAATGCCTTACGGAGATGGATTCATCGGAGTTTTCCGTGGTGAGCAGACAAACGGAATTCCTTACATCTACCTTGGAAGAAGTAACGATGCAATTCACTGGGAATTTGACAAAGAGAAGATCCATTTCGTAGATCAGAACGGAAAAGAATTTATGCCGGTATACGCATATGATCCTCGTCTTGTTAAGATCGAAGATACCTATTACATTATCTGGTGTCAGGATTTCTACGGAGCTTCTATCGGACTTGCAAAAACAACCGATTTCAAGACATTCGTACGTTTAGAGAATCCATTCATTCCATTTAACCGTAATGCTGTTTTATTCCCAAGAAAGATCAACGGCAATTATGTAATGCTTTCCCGTCCATCCGATAGTGGACATACACCATTTGGTGATATCTTCTTAAGCGAAAGCCCGGATATGACATACTGGGGCAAACACAGACATGTTATGGGCAAAGGAAGCGAATGGTGGGAGTCCGTTAAAATCGGTGGCGGTGCTGCTCCAATCGAGACTTCTGAAGGATGGCTGTTATTCTACCATGGTGTAAGTGGAACATGTAACGGATTTGTATACTCCATCGGTGGAGCAATCTTAGACATTGACAATCCATCCGTTGTAAAATATCGTTGTGAAACATTCCTTCTTACTCCGGAAGAGTGGTATGAAGAGCGTGGTTTCGTACCAAACGTATGCTTCCCATGCGCAACAATCCATGATCCAGAGTCTGGAAAGATCGCAATTTACTATGGAGCTGCTGACAGCTACGTTGGACTTGCATTCACAAAGCTTGATGAGATCATTGATTACATCAAAGAGCACAGTGTAGTGACAGAGTCAGATACAGAAATCGGTATTCGATAATAAAGTCAAAGAGCCTGCAGACATTTATGTTGAGCAGGCTCTTTATTTATAAACAGGGGGGAAAATAATTATGTATATTACACCAGATCATCCAATGTTACAGTATAGTGGAAGAATTGATTTTGAAGATAAAAAAGCGCCGGTATTTATCTATGCGGCAAGCTATGTAAAAATCCGTTTTCACGGAACAAGTGTAAAAGCAGTTATTTCCAATAACCATGCATATTGGAGCAACTATCTTGGCGTGATCGTTGATGGAAAACAGACGAAGATCGCATTGAAAGAAGATGAACAGCTGCATACGTATATTCTTGCAGAGCATCTTGCGGATGAGGAGCATGAACTCATCCTGTTTAAACGACAGGATATCTGCCATATGTTTACATTATATGGACTTGAACTGGATAAGAATGCTATAATAATGGAGCCTTCACCGAAGCCGGAGAGAAGAATCGAAGTATTTGGTGACAGCGTATCCTGTGGAGAAGTATCCGAGGCAGTGCAGTATGTCGGAAAAGAAGATCCGGAGCATAATGGAGAGTATTCCAACAGCTGGTATTCCTATTCCTGGATTACAGCTCGTAAGCTTCACGCAGAACTGCATGATACTTCACAGGGCGGTATTGCGCTTTTAGATCACACCGGCTGGTTTGTGGATCCTCATTTTTACGGAGTGGAATCCTGCTATGACAAATTAGAATACAACCCGGAAATGGGACCGGTAAAACCATGGAATTTTGCAGATTATACACCGCATGTTGTGATTGTGGCAATCGGCCAGAATGACAATCATCCGGAGGATTATATGGCAGAAGATTATGATGGTGCAAAGGCTGAGAACTGGAGAGTACACTATAAGGCATTTGTAGAGCGTCTCATGGGACTTTATCCAAAAGCCCAGATCATCCTGCAGACAACACTTCTTCAGCATGATGCAAACTGGGATCGCGCAATCGATGAGGTCTGCGGACAGATCCAGGATCCACGTGTGCATCATTATATGTACAAACGAAACGGGGCAGGAACACCGGGACATCTTAGAATTCCGGAGGCAGAGGAAATGGCAGAAGAATTAACTGCTTACATTGAATCTCTGGGCGATGGAATCTGGAATGAATAGAACCAGAACGCATAGAACTGGAATGCGCAGAATCAGAGCGTATGATAATCGAAACAGAATGAAAGGAATGGAAATAAAAGATGAGATATCAGATTGATTATGAAAAGGGAATCGTAAACCGCGGAAACCTTTTCCGTATGAAAGAATTGATGAAAAAGGCAGCAAACGGCGAGAAGCTGGTACTTGGTTTTCTTGGTGGTTCAATCACACAGGGATGCCTTTCTTCCACACCGGAGACATGTTATGCATATCATGTATTTGAGTGGTGGAAAAAACAGTTTCCGGAAGCTGAATTTGAGTATGTGAACGCCGGAATCGGCGGAACAACTTCACAGTTTGGTGTGGCACGTGCCCAGAGTGATCTTTTAAGCTACAAACCGGATTTTGTCATTGTGGAGTTTTCCGTAAATGATGACAGCACAGAGCATTTTATGGAGACATATGAAGGTCTTGTCCGCAAAATCTATGATTCTGAGACAAAACCGGCAATGCTTCTTGTACATAATGTATGTTATGACACCGGTGCTAACGCACAGCTGATGCATGCACGTGTTGGAAGATATTATGATCTGCCATCTGTCAGCATGCAGAGCACAATTTATGAAGAAGTAAAAGCAGGAAGACTTCCAAACCGTGAGATTACACAGGATGATCTTCATCCAAATGATGCAGGACACAGCCTGGTGGCTTCTGTGATTACTTATTTCCTTTCCAAAGTATTTGATGTTATGGACGAGGCAGAACTTCCGGCTCCGGAACTTCGTGCACCATTTACTTATAACGATTATGAGGATTCCGTACGTTATGACAACAGAAACAGCAAACCGGAACTGAATGGATTTGCCGCAGATACTTCCAAACAGGAAGGAATTACCGACTGTTTCAAAAACGGATGGAGTGCATCCAAAGTCGGAGACAGCATCCGTTTTGAATTAAGAGGCGGAAGCATCGCTGTACAGTACAGAAAAACAATGAACAAACCAGCTCCGGTAGCAGAAGTAGTTATCGATGGAGATACAGAGCATGCATACCGTCTGGATGCAAATTTTGATGAGACATGGGGCGATAAACTGGAACTTGAGACGGTTGCAGAGCATCTGGAGAACAAGCTTCATACCGTTGATATCCGCATTGTAGAGGCATCTGAGAAAGATCAGAATGGATTTGATCTGATCTCTGTCATCGTTTCCGGCTCCCACAAGGCGAAAAAGACATCCGAGGAACTGATCTTTTTAGATCCGGCTCTGACACATAATATCTGGGGAGGATCAAAACTCCGCACAGAGTATGGTTATCCGGTAGAAGGCGATGATATCGGAGAATGCTGGGGAATTTCAGCACATCCAAACGGAGATGGTGTAATCCGTGAAGGTGCTTTTAAAGGCATGCATCTTTCTGAACTCTGGGCAAAAAATCCGGAATTATTCGGAAATCCGACAGAGGATCGTTTCCCACTTTTGATCAAGATTATTGATGCAAAAGCAGATTTAAGTATCCAGGTTCATCCAAACGATGAATATGCATTAAAGAATGAGAATGGTTCTCTTGGAAAAACAGAGTGCTGGTATGTATTAGATTGTCCGGAAAATGCAAGCCTTGTAATCGGTCACAATGCATCAACAAGAGAAGAATTAAAAGAGATGATCGAACAGAAGAGATGGTCAGAACTGATTCGTGAGATTCCGATCAGGAAGGGTGATTTCATTCAGATCGATCCGGGAACCGTACATGCGATCAAGGGTGGTTTCCAGATCTTAGAGACACAGCAGAACAGTGATATTACTTACCGTGTATATGATTATGATCGTCTGTCAAACGGTAAGCCAAGAGAACTTCATGTACAGAAGAGTATTGATGTTATCACAGTTCCTGCAAAACCGGTCGGAGAAAGTGTACGTTCTGTAAACGGACTTCCACTCAACCGTCTGAATCTGTTATACAGCTGCAATTACTATTCCGTATTCAAACTTGAAGTTTCCGGAAATACACAGGTAGAGCAGAAATATCCATTCCTGCTTATGACAGTTGTAAGCGGACAGGGATCAGTAAACGGACATCTTCTGAAAAAGGGTGATCATTTTATCGCACCTGCAGACTGCAAATCTCTGAATTTTGAAGGAAATATGCAGATCATCGCATCCACACGATAGAAACGGGATCAACAGAGAAAAACAGAACAGGTAAGTCACGCAGGCTGCGAAGTGCATCGACGCTTTGCAGCCTGTTTTAAACAGGAGAACAAATATGAAATATATCAAAGGAATTACATTTGCACCATTTGCATCCAGAGGGGAATTCAATAAGCCGGAGACAAAGGAGAGTCTGCGGGTGATGAAAGAACAGACGCATGCGGATACCGTGATCTTTGTGCCATGTGGATTGCAGGAGACGGCGCATTCCGAAGAAATCTCATTTGATCATAAGCGGAACGTGACCGATGAAGAACTTGAGAAGATGATCGCTTATGCTAGAGAACTTGGACTCAGGGTAATCTTAAAGCCTACGGTCAACTGCGTAAACGGAACATGGAGAGCACATATCAGTTTTTTTGATCTGGATGTTCCATGTGAGCCGAAATGGTGTAACTGGTTTGCGTCATACACCAGATTTCAGCTGCATTATGCAAAGATCGCAGAACGCACTGGCTGTGAAATGTTTATTGCAGGCTGCGAGATGGTCATGTCAGAGCACCGCGAAAAAGAATGGCGTAAACTGATTACAGATATCCGTGGCGTATATTCAGGCCTGGTAAGCTATAATACAGATAAATATCAGGAAAACCAGATCACATGGTGGGATGCAGTCGATGTGATATCATCCAGTGGATATTATCCGATTGATGACTGGGACAATCAGCTTGACCGGATCGAAAAAGTAGTAAAACAGTTCCATAAGCCGTTTTTCTTTGCGGAAGCCGGCTGTATGGCAACGGAGGGCTCCAACCTTGTGCCGAACAACTGGGAAGTAAAGGGTGGAATCGATCTGGAAGGACAGGCAGCGTGGTATCAGGCGATGACGGAAGCAATCAGCCGCCGTGAATGGGTGGAAGGAATGGCAGTCTGGTCCTGGCACGGACAGCTCTATTCCGAAGAAGAGGCAAAAAAGCACCGCTATTATGAGATCTATCGGAAACCGGCAGAAGATGTGATACGGAAGTTTTATGATCAGGTACAGTAAATTGCGGCTATTTGTATTTTTAATTTGCAAGGTGTAACCGTTTCTTTTTGGTATTTCAAATGATACAATAGAAAAAGCTTCAAAATACATTTAAGAAGAGGGAGAAATCATGAGCGCAGAAGAAGTCATAGAAGAAGTTGCAAAACTTTGCAAACTGTTTCATGCAAAAGAAGTCATCTTATATGGATCGAGAGCCAAAGAAACTGCAAGAGAACGGAGCGATATTGATATAGCAGTAACAGGTGTGGATGATTTAGCAGAAGCAAAACAGAGAAATCTTTCAGATTCTTTTGTTCTGAGTGGAACAAGTGCCAAATTTAGCATCACATTTGACTTGTCATGGAAAGTTATGAAAGATATTCTGGTACAGTATTATGCAATCACCGGTTTTGTGGCAGGGTCGCCAAGAGAAGTACTCAGGGAAGCCTATAAGGCAAATTTGATTTCAGATGAATCCTGGATGGAAATGCTAAAAGTAAGAAATGAACTTGCACACGATTATGACTGTGAGATTGTGAAAAAAAATTGTCATGTTATTGTGGAAAAGTACATTGACCTGTTCTATGCGTTTGAGGACACCGTAAAAGCATTAAAAATGGAAATATAAAAGTAAAAGGCAGACAGACATAGTGGAGTTTATATGCAGAAGGCGAGGGAAAACATACGCTGGTGTTTGCATCAGTAAAGAAATCCGCAATTTTATAGGGGACACAGAGTGACAGCATAGCAATGATTTGGGGCGGAACAGGAAGAAAGAGGTTTAGCGCATGGTTCGAATCAAAGATGTAGCAGAAGCGGTCGGCGTGAGCACAGCCACCGTTTCTAACGTGATCAATGGAAAAGAGCAGAGGGTTTCAAAGGAAGTGCGGGAGAAAATCCAGACGGCATTAGACGAGATGGGGTATGTCAGGAACCGTTCTGCCATGATGTTAGCGCAGACGTCCTCGAATATGATCGGGCTTGTGATTCCGTGTAAGCCGGGCGTTAAGATTGTGCTCGAGGACCCTTATTACAGTGCTTTTTTAGGCAACCTGGAATATGAGATCCGGGAACATGACTGCTATATGTATCTGATTGCGCAACAGACGGAGGAAGAGATTATCCGTCAGGCAATCGCATGGAATCTGGAGGGACTTATTGTATGCAACATGTCGGAGGAGGAACTGAAAAGTCTGAACCAGAAGTATCGCAGAGGAATCGTTTCCATAGACTCTTATCTACAGAATCAGGCGGATTTTATCAATATTTCAACGGACGATTTTGGCGGCGGATATCAGATGGGACAATATCTGATATCCCAGGGGCATACGAAGATCGCCATGCTTGCGGACAACGATGCAACCGTCGATCATCACAGATGGATGGGACTTATGCAGGCAATGACGGAAGCGGGACTTTCCCTGTCGGAGCAGGATCACTTTATCTTTTCTTCCAGTGAGCCGGTGAGAGAGCTTCAGATGGAGCAGTTTCTTCCGAAGCTGCGGGAGTACACGGCATTATTTGTGGCATCGGATTTTTATGCGCTTGAGGTCAGTTCCTTTTTACAGAGTAAGGGAATCCGTGTGCCGGAGGACATTTCCATAGCCGGATTTGATGATCTGATCTATGCGCGGCTTGCGCGGCCGAAGCTTACAACGATGAGCCAGAATATCGCAAAGAAAGCCAGGATGGCGGTCGAGGCGCTTTTATATCTGCAGGATGCCCGGAAAAATAAAAAATCGATAGACATTTCAGAGGAGCGCTGGAGACTTCCGGTCCGGCTTGTAGAACGGGAATCGGTAAAAAAACTCGACAATATATAATTGTGTATTTTTTACAAAAATACAGGCAGGCTTTATGCACTTTCATGGTTATGCGCTTAACCTTTGACTTTTCCTGGCACAGTATGCTAATTTCAAGAGGAAGGTTATGCGATTAATGTAAAGAGAATGCCAGGGATTGCGAAAGGAAACGGACACCCCGGCAGCAGAGAATCAACAATAATAAATAATCAGAAAGGCAGGAATAACAATGAAAAAAGCATGGTGGAAGGAAGCGGTTGTATATCAGATCTATCCAAGAAGTTTTATGGACTCAAACGGAGATGGAATCGGAGATCTGAACGGTATTACAGAGAAACTTGATTATTTAAAAGAGCTTGGAATCGATGTGATCTGGCTGTCGCCGGTTTATCAGTCACCGAATGATGACAACGGATATGACATCAGCGATTATCAGGCGATCATGACAGAATTTGGAACGATGGAAGATTATGACCGGATGCTCGCGCGCGCTCATGAGCTTGGAATCAAGATCATGATGGATCTTGTGGTAAACCATACTTCCGATGAACATGCATGGTTTGTGGAGAGCCGTAAGAGTGTGGATAATCCATACCGTGATTTTTATATCTGGAGAAAAGGCAAAGAAGACGGAAAAGAGCCAAATAACTGGGGATCCTGCTTCAGTGGTTCCGCATGGAAATATGATGAACAGACCGATATGTATTTCCTGCATCTTTTCTCTAAAAAACAGCCGGATTTAAACTGGGATAATCCAAAGGTGCGCGATCATGTATTTGATATGATGAACTGGTGGTGTGAAAAGGGAATTGACGGATTCCGTATGGATGTCATCAGCCTGATCTCCAAACCGGAAGGACTTCCGGATGGAATTCCGGGAGAAAACGGATATGCGGACAGCGGATGCGCCAACGGACCTCATGTCCATGAATATCTGCAGGAAATGAACCGGAAAGTGCTCTCAAAATACGACCTGATCACCGTTGGTGAGGCAGCAGGTGTTACACTCGAAGAAGCAAAGAAGTATGCCAATGCAGACGGCAGTGAGCTTAACATGGTATTCCAGTTTGAACATGTCAGCGGAAGCGAACATGAGAAAACCCATTACGGAAAATGGGATGGACATAAGATGCCGCTTCCGGAGTGGAAAGCGAACTTATCCAAATGGCAGACAGGGCTTTCCCATGAGGCATGGAACAGTCTGTATCTGTCCAACCATGATCAGCCGCGTTCCGTATCCAGATACGGAAACGACAGTGAAGAATATCGTGAACGTTCTGCAAAACTGCTTGCAACCTGCCTTCACATGATGCAGGGAACGCCGTATGTATATCAGGGAGAAGAACTTGGAATGTGCAATGCATACTTTGACAATCTTGAAGATTACCGTGATATTGAAAGTATCAATGCATACCATGAACTCACAGAACAATGCGGAGTCTCCCATGAGGAAATGATGGGATATCTCAAACGTATCAGCAGGGATAATGCAAGAACTCCAATGCAGTGGGATGACAGCAAAAACGCAGGATTCACAACGGGAACACCGTGGCTCAAAGTAAATTCCAATTACCCTGAGGTAAATGCCAAAGCGCAGGTCAATGATCCGGATTCCGTATTTTCATACTATAAAAAACTGATCCGCCTGCGTCATGAGAATGAGATCATTGTATACGGGGATTATGAACTGCTTGAAGCAGAGAGTGAAGAGACTTTTATCTATAAGAGAACCTATGAAAATGAACATTTAATGGTACTCTGCAATTTTACGGATCATGAGGTATCGGTTACGGATGCTGTCATGGGACAGATTCCGGATGGGGCAGAAAAACTGATTGCAAACTATGCAGATGATATGGGACAGACATTGCGCCCATATGAGGCGAAGGTATACCGTTATTAGGAGGCAGCACATGAAGCAGAAATGGTGGATTGGAAAAGTTGCTTATCAGATCTGGCCGAAAAGCTTTGCCGATGCCAACGGAGACGGCATCGGTGATCTCGAGGGCATTATTGGAAAACTGGATTATTTAAAAGATCTTGGGGTGGATATTATCTGGATTTCACCAGTTTACCGTTCTCCACTCGTAGATCAGGGATATGATATATCCGATTATTATGACATCAATCCGGTGTTTGGTGATCTGGAAACTATGGACCGTTTGATCGCAGAGGCGAAAAAACGTGATATGTATATCATAATGGACTTAGTCGTTAATCACTGCTCAGATGAACATGAGTGGTTCCAGAAAGCGATGAAAGATCCTGATGGAGAATATGGAAAGTATTTTTATATTGCGGAGAAAAAAGACGGAAAGCTGCCATGCAACTGGAGATCGTATTTCGGAGGCAGTGTATGGGAACCTATCCCTGGCACGGATAAATATTATCTGCATTCCTTCCACCGCAAACAGCCGGATCTGAACTGGGAAAACCCGAAACTCAGACAGGAAATCTATAAAATGATGAACTGGTGGCTGGAGCGTGGAATTGCTGGATTCCGTATTGATGCGATCATCAACATCAAAAAGAAACTGCCATTTCAGGATTATGAACCGGACAGAGATGACGGACTTGTTTATATCGGACGGATGTTAGAAGAGGCAGAAGGTATTGGGGAATTCCTGGAAGAGATGAAACATGAGACCTTTGAAAAATACGATGCATTTACCGTAGGCGAAGTATTTAACGATAAGGAATCGGAGCTTCGGGAATTCATTGGAGAGAACGGACATTTTTCATCGAAATTTGATTTTGCACCGGAAATGTGTGGAAAACATGGCGGCTGGTATGAGCATGAAACGGTTACCGCAGAGATGTATAAAAATGCGATTTTTGACAGCCAGATGACCACTGGAGAGATCGGGTTTTTATCCAATATCATTGAAAATCACGATGAACCACGCGGCGTAAGTCGTTTTATTCCGGCAGAAGATCTGTCGGATACAAGTAAAAAAGCGCTGGCGTGTGCATATTTCTTCCTGCGCGGAATACCATTCATCTATCAGGGACAGGAAATCGGAATGGAAAACTGTGATTTTCCGGATATTTCTGATTATGATGACATTAGTACGATGGACGAATACCGCGTATGCCTGGATGCAGGCTGCACAAAGGAAGAGGCACTTAACCTGGCTCACACATTCAGCCGTGATAACGCCCGCACTCCGGTTCAGTGGAGCGACGAGGAGAATGCGGGATTCTCTTCGCACACACCATGGATTATGGTGAATCCGGATTATCAGCGTATCAATCTGAAAAGTCAGCTTCATGACCCGGATTCAGTATATGCATTTTATAAGAAAATGATCGCACTGTACAAAGATCCGCAGTATCATGACACGCTGACATTTGGAAGATTTCACCCATTTGAACGTGAACAAAAGAACCTGATTGCGTACGAACGAAAGAATGGTGATCAGACGATTCTTGTGCTTGTGAATTTCCAGAAAGAACCGCAGACCGTTAGGTTCTCGTCCAAAGATCAGAATGCAGAGTGGAAAGTTCTGCTGAATAACACCGATATTGTGGATCGAAACGGAGATCAGATCACACTTTGTGGATATCAGGCTCTTGTAGTAACGTGTGATTAAACAAACAGAACGACGATGCCAAGTACGAGCAGAACGACACCGGTTACACGGTTCAATGTTTTGGCAGAAGCTTTATTGGCGATCACGGCAGCGATGCGGGCCCAGAGCAGTGTGCTTGCCACACAGAACAAAAGCGCCCAGAGATCTGGAATGCCGCCAAGGATAAAGTGGCTTGCAGACCCTGTAAAAGCAGTGAAAGTCATAATAAATACGCTTGTACCGACTGCGGTTTTTAACTCATATCCAAGAACCGAGGTCAGAACAAGAAGCATCATCATGCCTCCGCCTGCACCGATAAAACCGCAGATGAAACCGATCAGTACACCACAGAGGATGGAACGGATCACCTTTTGTTTTGGTGTTGCATTGGTAAAGGAGGCTTTTGGTGCCATGACCGGTCTGACAAGGAATTTGATTCCGAGCAGCATGGTCATAAACACTGAAAAATTACCCATAGCCGTGCCTGGTACAAGGCTCGACACATAACTTCCTACCATGGTAAAACATAAAACGGAAATAAGCATAATAATTCCGTTTTTGATATCAAGGTTTTTATTTTTCCTATAAGTATAGGCAGATATTGCGCTGGCGAGAACATCACTGGCCAGTGCGATTCCGACTGCCATATAAGGGTCCATATCTAAAAAAGTGATGAGCACCGGGCTGATGACAGCGGCAGCACTCATCCCTGCAAATCCAGTACCAAGTCCTGCGCCGATTCCGGCGATAAAACATATCACAAATTTTATAAAAAGTTCCATTTCATTTGTTCCTCCATATTTTTTTCACATTGATCCATAATCTGCTGAACAATCTGGATCTGTTCTTTGGAAACTCCCGCAAACATCGTTTCGAAAATATCACGCTGTTTCGCAGCAAGTCTTTTTGCAATGCCCTGACCGGCAGAAGTAAGGTTCAACCGGCGGATCTTGCGGCTGTCTGCATCGGCGGAACTGATAAGAAGCCCCTTCTTTTCGAGAATCCGGATTCCGTTGGAGGCATTGGACTTCGCGATTCCGCGGAGATTGCACAGATCCCGTGCGACATTATTCTCCGGATTGTTATGTAAAAACAGCAGAATATCGATCTCGAGCTGTGACAGGTCAAGTTCTTTTGCAAGATCATGAAAAGACCAGTTGTAAAAGGTTTTTATTTTCTGGGTATGCGCGATCCATTCCTGCGCCATGGCTCATCCCTTCTTTTTGTAATATAGTTATAATTATAACTATATTGCGTCAAACGTCAATTCCGGGATTTTAAATTTCATAAAAAATGTACCTGCAATGTGTGAAAAGACTAGGTCATGAATCTGACATTTTCAGGAATAATCTTGTATATTTCTGACTGGATAAAAAGCTATAGTATAGGCGAAACAGAGATATACAGTTGAAAACGGAAAATGAAAGAATGGAGCATGAAATATGAAATATGGATATTTTGATGATGAAAAAAAAGAATATGTGATTACAAGACCGGATACTCCGGCACCATGGGTTAACTATCTCGGTTCACCGGAATATGGTGCAATTGTATCAAATAATGCAGGTGGTTACAGTTTTGCAAAATCGGGAGCAAACGGACGGATATTAAGATATGTATTTAATCAGTTTGACGAGCCGGGAAGATATATTTATATCAGAGACAATGAAAGCCGGGATTTCTGGTCTGCATCCTGGCAGCCGGTTGGAAAGGACTTAAGCGAATACAAAAGTGAGTGTCACCATGGAACTGCATACACGAAAATGATGGCCGATTACAGTGGAATTCATTCAGAAGTCAGATATTATGTTCCACTTGGAAAATCATATGAGGTATGGAGTCTCGCAATTACGAATGACACAGATAAGGTAAGAAGCGTAAATGTGACCGGATATGCAGAGTTTACCAATAACAGCAATTATGAGCAGGATCAGGTAAATTTACAGTATTCCCAGTTTATTACAAAGAGTGTATTTCACGACAATCGTGTACGTCAGATGATCCACGCAAACCTTGATCAGATCGAAAATGGGAAAGAAGTTGATAATAAGATCGTAGTGAACCGGTTCTTTGGACTTGCAGGTGCAGAAGTCCAGAGCTGGTGCGGGGATAAAGAAGAATTTCTTGGAAGATATCACGGTTACGGTAATCCGCAGGGTGTAATAAACGGAAAATTGAATAATCAGGGAAATTATAATGAGAACGGATGCGGAGCACTGACTACAGCACTTTCGATTGCTCCGGGTGAGACGAAAGAGATCGCATTTCTTGTTGGGATGAAAGATGATGCAGAAGCAGGAGAGATTGTAGCATCTTATACGGATACTGCATCCGTATGTAAGGAAGAACTTGAAGAACTTATTTCTTACTGGCATAAACAGCTGTCTCACTTTCAGGTAAAAACACCAAGTCCGGAGTTTGATACCATGATCAATACATGGAATGCGTATAACTGCTTTATGACATTTATCTGGTCGCGTGCGGCATCTTTTACTTATTGTGGACTGCGAAACGGATATGGATATCGCGATACTGTACAGGATATTCAGGGTGTGATCCATCTTGCACCGGAGATGGCAGTTGAGAAGATCCGGTTTATGCTTTCAGCACAGGTAGATAACGGTGGCGGGCTTCCGCTTGTTAAGTTCACACATAATCCTGGTCATGAGGACACGCCGGATGATGCATCTTATGTACAGGAAACCGGTCATCCGGCATATCGTGCAGATGATGCACTGTGGTTGTTTCCAACGGTATATAAATATGTATCGGAGACCGGAAATGTGGATTTTATTGATGAAGTAATACCATTTGCCAATAAGGATGAAGGAACGGTATATGAGCATTTGAAACGGGCCATTGATTTTTCCATGAATCATCTTGGAAAACATGGTATGCCAGCAGGACTGTATGCGGACTGGAATGATTGTTTACGCCTTGGAAAGGATGGGGAATCTACATTTGTTGCATTGCAGTTCTATTATGCAATGACGATTTTAAAAGAGTTTGCAGCATATAAAAAAGATGAAAGCTATATTGGATATCTGGATGAATGCCAGAAAAATCTTGGAAACTTGATACAGGATCTTTGCTGGAACGAAGATCGTTTCATCCGTGGATTTACAGAAAATGGAGAAGTGATCGGAAAACGTGACGATCCGGAGGCAAATATGTGGTTAAATCCACAGAGCTGGGCGGTAATCAGTGGACTTGCAGATGAAAAACAGGGCGATCTTGCATTGCAGCAGGTATATGACCGCTTAAATACAGAGTACGGAGCAATTCTTATGGACCCTCCATATCATGCGCATGCGTTTGATGGAGCACTTGCTGTAATTTACAATGCAGGAACAAAGGAAAATGCAGGTATTTTTTCACAGTCACAGGGGTGGATCATACTTGCAGAAGCACTTCGCGGACATGGAGAACGTGCATTTGAATATTTTATGGAAAATGCACCGGCAGCACAGAATGACAGGGCTGAGATCCGCAGACTGGAGCCATATTGTTATGGACAGTTTACAGAAGGAAAGGCAAGTCCGAATTTTGGACGTTCCCATGTACACTGGCTCACCGGAACAGCATCTACTGTGATGGTAGGCTGTGTGGAAGGAATTCTTGGCATGCGTCCGGATTTCTATGGACTTCATATTGCACCATCTGTTCCGAAAGCGTGGGATGAATTCGAAATTGACAAAGATTTCCGTGGCTGTCACTTACATATTACGGTAAAAAATCCGAATCATGCCGAATCCGGATGTAAAAAGCTTCTGGTTAACGGACAGGAGATGGAAGGAAATTATATTCCGGAAGAAATCTTAACAGCAGAGACAGTAGTTGAACTGTATCTTTCATAATTAATGACAAAAGGAGTTATACATGAAACAGATTGAATTTCAGGATAAAAACGGAACATTTATGATTCATAACCCAGAAAATTATACGGGATTATATCTGCCTCTTGCCGGGGAACGTGGTTTGAAATCAAGCATTACACCTGTTCTTGGAGGCGACAGCAAAACAGATCAGAACCATTTCCTTTTGGAACCGGTCAGTATTGAAAACCTGCATAATAATCGTAACACCAGAAATTTCTGGTGTCGTGTAAAAGGAAAAGGATACTGGTCTGTATGCGGCAATTCTGCAGAACAGGAGCTTGCCCGGTTTACCGGAGAACAGGAAGAAAGCACACTGGAAGCAGGTTTTATGTGGCAGAAGCTTACAAGAATTTCAAATAAATATGGATTAAAAGCACAAACCACTTCTTTCGTAACTGTGGATGGAAGCATGGAGGTTATGCTTGTTGAACTGACAAATATTGCAGCTGAGGAGCTGGAACTCACACCAATTGCTGCAATTCCGGTTTATGGAAGAAGCGCTGATAATATCAGAGACCACAGACATGTTACTTCTCTGCTTCACAGGATTCAAACCACAGAATACGGGGTGGAGGTGAAACCGGTTCTTTCTTTTGACGAGAGGGGACATCAGAAAAATGAGACAACTTATTTTGTATATGGATCTGAAGAAGATGGGCAAAGACCAGAGGCATTTTATCCTACGGTTCCGCAATTTATCGGAGAAGGAGGTTCTTTTTTGATCCCGGAAGCTGTGCGCACAGAGAAAGCAGGTATTTTGGCTGGGCAGCTGATTCAGGGCAAAGAAGCGGTTGGAGCAATCCGTTATCATAATGTGACACTTATGCCAGGAGACACAAAACGGTATATTGTACTTGCAGGAATGGCAGAACAGGAAGAACAGGCAGACAGGATCGCAGCATCATATCGTACGTTCGAACAAGTAAAACAAGCTCTTTCCAAAGTGAAAAAACATTGGACAGAAAAAGTAAATGTTGATTTTGAAACTGGAGATATGGAGGTTGACAATTACCTAAAGTGGATCTGTTTCCAACCTGTGTTAAGAAGAATCTATGGTTGTTCTTTCCTTCCGTATCACGATTACGGAAAAGGTGGGCGCGGATGGAGAGATCTGTGGCAGGATTGTCTGGCGCTTCTGATCATGGAGCCATCCGTTGTACGGCAGATGATCGTTGATAACTATGGTGGCGTTCGCATTGATGGAACAAATGCTACGATCATTGGTGAAAAGCAGGGGGAATTCATTGCAGACCGTAATAATATTACAAGAGTATGGATGGATCACGCATTCTGGCCGTTTGTTACAACAAAGCTTTATATCGACCAGACCGGAGATATGGAGATACTGTTTGAAAAAATCCCATATTTTAAAGATCTTCAGTCATGCCGCGGAACTGCACATGACGAGCTGTGGAACAGCGGATATGGACAAAAACAGTGTACGGAATCGGGAGAAATTTATTTCGGAAGCATGCTGGAGCACATTCTTTTACAGAATCTCTGTGCTTTTTATGATGTGGGAGAGCATAACGAAATGCGTCTTCATGGAGCAGACTGGAATGACGCACTGGATATGGCATGGGAAAAAGGAGAAAGTGTGGCATTCACCTGTGCCTATGCAGGTAATCTGAAAGATATTGCAAAAATCTGCAGAGAGCTGGAAAACCGGACTGGAATCAGTAAGATCGAGATTGCAAAAGAGATGGAATATCTTCTGTCCGATGGTAAAGAACTTTATGATGATCCGATGAAAAAACAGAAATTGCTGAAAGCATATTCAGACTGTTGTGCACATAATATCACAGGACATACCGTAATATTGAGACTGGATCAGGTTGCAGACAATCTTGAAGAAAAAGCAGACTGGATGATGAAACATATCCGTGAGCAGGAATGGGTTGCAGATCAGAATGATGCAGGATGGTTTAACAGTTATTATGATAATCATGGGAGGGCAGTTGAACATTGCAAAGATCAGGATGTACGTATGATGCTGACGGGACAGGTGTTTGCAATCATGAGTGGTACGGCAGAACCAGATCAGACGAAGGCAATTATAAAGAGCGCAGATCGTTATCTGTTCGATGAAAAAGCTGGAGGATATCGCCTGAATACAGATTTTAAAGAAGAAAAATTTGATCTGGGACGTATGTTTGGATTTGCTTACGGAGAAAAAGAAAACGGAGCAGTATTTTCACATATGGCAGTTATGTACGCAAATGCACTTTATAAACAGGGATATGCCAAGGAAGGGTATAAAGTGTTGAAAACTCTGCTGGATGCTGCGATGCGTGTGGAAAATAGCGTTATGTATCCGGGAATCCCGGAATATTTTGATAATGACGGAAGAGGACTTTATGCATATCTGACAGGTGCGGCAAGCTGGTTTATGCTTACAATGATCACCTCTGCCTATGGTGTTTACGGCGAACTTGGAGATCTGGTGATTGCGCCTGCTCTTATGCCGGAACAGTTTGACGAAACCGGAGATGCAGCACTTCACATGGAATTTGCAGGTAAGAAATTTGATATTTTCATTCATAATCCGGAAAAACTTATGCCGGATCAAGTGAAAATCCAAAAGGCGCAGTGCGATGGAACAGACATGGAGAAACACGATGAAAGAAGTGTGTATCTGCCAAAAACAGTAATTGATACACTCTCTTCCGAAAAGAGTCACAGAATTGATGTAACGATTTCCTACCACATGGACTTGTAATATTTGTCGCGGTATTTCTTCGGTGTCAGTCCGGTATAACTTTCAAAGATCTGAATGAAATGGCTCTGGGATGAAAAAGACAGGTAGTTTGCAATGTCGACAATCGGCTTGTCGGAATAACGCAGAAGATGTGTTGCTTTTTCAATCTTTTTCTCACGGATGTAATCACTTAAGGAAACACCAAGATTCTGTTTGAAAACACGTGAAAGATAATTCTCAGAAAGACCGGTGTGTTCTGCGAGCACGGCGATGGTAATGCGTTCCTTGATATGGCTATAAATGTAATCAACGCATTGCATGACAGGCTTTGACAAAATGGAACTTTTTTTCTGGAGGATCATTTTTCCAGTGAAATCCTTTGCCATTTCATGATGCAGATCGGCAACCTGACGGATCGTAGTGCAGGTGTCCATTTTCAGAATATAGAAATCGCTCAGACGGTAAGCCTGTTCCGGCTCAAGACCGCCATCAATGCAGTAACGTGTCACCATAGCGGTTGTGACAACAAAATGATATTTGATGTTCGTAAGAGGATTTCTGGACAGGACACCAGTTCCTTTTAAATCGATGAAAGCATCCTGTTTACAGTTTTGGATCACGGCATCCATATCTCCGGTTTTTACAGCATTATAAAATGAATATTCGATATTTAGCGAGCGGTGCTGTGTCTCCAGCTCGCTATTTTCAAGTTCTGTATGAAACCATTCTTTTGTATGTTCCATGGTATCGCTCCTTATGTATGTCAGAATAGTGTTATTATGACACGAATCTGACATTTTTACAATTGATTTAATATAATAAAGCGTTACATTCGGGTAATATATGACTTGTAAATGAGATGGACGGATCGAAAAAGCCAAAAGGAATTAAGAAACGTAATCTCAATCATATTTAATCTATAAAGGGAGGAAATGAAATATGAAGCGTAGAGCAATCAGTTTGCTACTGACCGTTGCAATGGGGGTTACATTGTTTGCGGGATGTGGCAGCGCATCAAAAGGATCCGGTGATGGAGCCGATGCATCGGAAGGAAAGGTAATCAACATTTATTCATGGAACGACGAGTTCCGCCAGAGATTAGAGGCTGTTTATCCAGAAGTAAAAGAGACTTCGGATGATGGCACGGTAACGACGTTAAATGATGGAACAGAGATTCACTGGATCATCAATCCAAATCAGGATGGTGTATATCAGCAGAAATTAGATGAAGCATTAGGACGTCAGGCTGATGCGGCTGCAGATGATAAGGTAGATATCTTCTTATCTGAGACAGACTATGTATTTAAATACACAGATGCAGCAGCAGATGTGGCAATGCCTCTGAAAGACCTTGGAATCGACTGCGATAAAGAATTTGCAGATCAGTATGATTTTACAAGAACAACTGCTTCTGATGCGGACGGAGTGCAGAGAGGTTCTACATGGCAGTGTTGCCCGGGACTTTTAGTATACCGCCGTGATATTGCAAAGGATGTATTTGGAACTGACGATCCGGAAGCAGTAGGCGAGAAAGTGAAAGACTGGGATACCATCAAACAGACAGCAGCAGAATTAAAAGAAAAAGGATACTATACATTTGCATCTTATGCAGATACATTCCGTTTGTATGGAAACAGCATTGACAATTCATGGGTTGAGCCGGACGGAGATCAGGTAAATGTTGACCAGAAGATCATGAACTGGGTAGATGATTCCAAAGAATGGCTGGATAACGGGTATATTGATGCAAACATTAAAGGCCAGTGGAATGATGACTGGAACAAAGCGATGGGTTCCCAGTCAAAAGTATTCGCATTCCTGTTCCCGGCATGGGGTATTGATTTTACACTGAAACCAAACTGGGATGGTGCTGATGGATCATGGGCTGTTACAACTCCTCCACAGGAATACAACTGGGGTGGCTCTTACATCCATGCTGCTACCGGAACAGATAATCCGGAACATGTAAAAGACATTATTCTTGCTATGACGGCAGACAAAGATAATTTATTAAAGATTTCCAAAGAGTACTCTGATTTCACAAATACAAAATCAGGAATGCAGGAAGCTGCTATGGATGATGCAACCTATGCATCAGATTTCCTTGGAGGACAGAACCCATTTGCATACTTTGCACCAGTTGCTGAGAATATTAAGATTGCGCCGCTTTCATCTTACGACCAGGGATGCGTTGAACTGATCCAGAATTCCTTCAGCGATTACTTACAGGGTAATGTAGACTTTGATAAAGCTAAGACAAACTTTGAGACATCCATTGAAGAACGTTATCCGGATATCAAACAAGTTAATTGGCCAGAATAAAAAGCTGATTTGCGGGGCGTAAATGATTATGCTCCGCATAACCAGCTTGATAGAAAGGAAAAGTTTCATGAAGAAAAAGAAAAGAACCGTCAGCTATGCAAAATGGGGCTATATCTTTATTCTCCCATTTTTCATCACATATTTCATTTTTTCTTTGATTCCGCTGGCGGATACAGTCAGATATAGTTTTTACGAATACTATCGTTCTGGAATCAAAGAGATCGGACCAAATTTTGTAGGAATGGCAAACTATGCAAGCCTTTTGAAATCTGACATGCTGCAATATGGTGCAAATACATTGATTCTCTGGATTATCGGATTTATTCCTCAGATCGTAATCGCACTGGTGCTTGCATGCTGGTTTACAGATGCCCGCCTGAAAATCCGTGGCAAACAGTTTTTCAAGGTTGTAATTTATCTTCCGAACCTGATCATGGCATCTGCATTTGCAATGTTATTCTTTGCATTATTCTCAACAAGCGGACCGGTCAATTCCATTTTAATGTCGATTGGGCTCATTCATACGCCAATTGATTTTATGGGATCGGTTTTTGGTACCAGATCACTGATTGGATTCATGAACTTCCTGATGTGGTTTGGTAATACGACCATCATGCTGATTGCTGCAGTAAACGGAATCAGTGTAGAAATTTTCGAAGCATGTGATCTGGACGGATGTAACAGCATACAACGTTTTCTTTATATTACTCTCCCAATGATCCGTCCGATCCTTGCATATACATTGATCACCTCTATTATCGGTGGTCTGCAGATGTTCGATGTACCGCAGATCCTTACGAATGGACAGGGTAATCCGGATCGGTCATCCATGACACTTATCATGTTCTTAAATAATCATCTGAAGAGTAAAAACTATGGTATGGCAGGTGCGTTGTCTGTTTACCTGTTCATTATCAGTGCAATTTTATGTTTTATCGTATATCGTATGACGAATGACAGTGACCCGGATGGTTCTAAAAAAGCAGCAAAAAAGGCTGCACGAGAAGAAAGAAGAAGGAGGAAATAAAAAGTGAAACCAAATAAAGCAAAGCATTTTCGCAGTATTTTTGCACACATTGTATTGATTGTTTTATCATTTTTGTGTCTGTTCTTCTTCTATATTCTGATTGTAAATGCAACGCGTTCACATGCAGAATTGCAGAAAGGATTCTCAGCACTTCCAGGGACACATTTCCTGGATAATCTGAAAAATGTTGCAAAAGACGGAAGTTTTCCGATGATCCGCGGCATTGTGAATAGTTTGATCATTTCTGCGAGCAGCGCAGCAATTTGTACATATTTTTCATCTTTGACGGCATATGGTCTTTATGCATATGATTTTAAGATGAAAAAAGCTGCATTTACATTTATTATGGCAATCCTTGTCATGCCGACACAGGTTACAGCAATGGGATTTTTAAGATTGATCACCAAAATGGGAATGTATGATTCCTGGCTTCCGCTGATCATTCCATCCATTGCATCTCCGGCAGTATTTTACTTTATGTACAGTTATTTAGAGTCATCTCTTCCGTTGTCTTTAGTAGAGGCTGCAAGAATCGATGGTTCCGGTGAATTTAAAACATTCAACTATATTGTTCTCCCAATTATGAAACCGGCAATCGCAGTACAGGCAATCTTTACGTTTGTAGGATCATGGAATAACTATTTTGTACCGGCACTTATTATTCAGTCCAAGAATAAGATGACAGTTCCAATTCTGATCGCAACACTTCGTGGCGCAGATTATATGAACTTTGATATGGGTAAGATTTATATGATGATCACGGTTGCAATCGTACCGATCATTGTGATCTACCTGTTCCTGTCAAAATTTATCATTGCCGGAGTAACGCTTGGCGGTGTGAAGGAATAGAGAAACTGAACATAAAAATAAAATAGAGAAACAATAAAAAGGAACGCTATGGCAGAATTGGAAAAGTTAATAGCGTTCCTTTTGATATACAAATAAGATATTGCAAAAAAGACAGACATTATTAGGGATGGTATCAGAAAGGAGCACATATGAAAAAGAAAATAGTAAGTGTGTTGATTTTGGTGGCAACCGGTACAACTCTTCTTGCAGGCTGTGGAAACAGAAATAACCTGGGAACAGAGAGTGATGTGGCTGATACATCTGAAGAGGAAGGAAAAGTTGTCAATATTTATTGCTGGAATGATGAATTCAAACAAATTTATGAAGTCTATGCAAAGGATCTGGAAGAAAAGCATGGTGTAGAAGTGAATTTTGTAATAATCTCCAGTGATAACAATGCATATCAGATTAATCTGGACGAGGCTCTGGAGGAACAGGATGAAGCGATCGATGATGATAAGGTCGACATGTTCTTAATCGAAGCAGATTATGCTGGTAAATACATAAAATCGGACTATGTCTTAGATGTAGTCAGTGATGTTGGACTTACAGAAGATGATTTGAAAGATCAGTATAATTATACAAAAGAGATCGTGAGCGATAATGGAGTACAGAAAGCAACAACATGGCAGGCAACACCTGGGCTTTTTGCATACCGCAGATCAATTGCAAAACAGGTTCTTGGAACCGATGATCCCAAACAGGTACAGGAGAAACTTTCCAGCTGGGAGGGATTTGATCAGGTTGCGCAACAAATGCATGATAACGGATACTATATGTTATCGGGCTATGATGATTCTTACCGTACATTTTCCAATAATGTGTCATCTCCGTGGGTAAAAGATGGAAAAATAGAGATTGATCCAAGTATTGAAAAATGGATCGAGCAGTCGAAGCAATATGCTGACAATAATTATTCGAACCGCACAACACTCTGGAGTCCTCAGTGGAGTCTGGATCAAGGACCAGATGGAAAAGTGTTTGGCTTTTTTTATTCTACATGGGGAATCAATTTTACATTGATGGGTAATTCTCTTGCAGACAGTTCGGCTCCGGAGGAAAAAGGAAATGGTGCTTACGGTGATTATGCGGTATGTGAAGGACCACAGGCATATTACTGGGGCGGAACGTGGATGTGTGCCGCAAAGGGATCAGATAATATTCCGTTCGTTCGGGACCTTATGTATCGTTTATCGTGTGATGCAGACACAATGAAGCAGATTACAGAGGATACGCAGGATTATACGAATAATCAGAGTGCTATGGAAGAACTTGCAGCGAGTGACTATAGTTCAGATTTCCTTGGCGGGCAGAATCATATTGCACTTTTTGCTGAGGCTGCAAAGAAGATTGATATGAGTAATACAACAGATTATGATAAGGATTGTAATGAACAGATTCAGAAAGCGTTTCATCCGTATTTTGATGGAGACATTACTTATGATGAAGCCCTTCAGGATTTTTACAATAGAATGAAGGCACTTCATCCGGAATTATCAGAATAGGAGGCGGAATATTATGAAAAAATTAAATAATATTAGCATTAAATTTAAAGTAATGTTTCCAATTGTGATTCTTGGTGTTGTTGTTTTGCTTGCTAGCATATTCAGTCTGAAAGATACCAGGCATCTCAGGAATACCGGGATTGTGATTTCAGATGATTGCACAAAGAGCATTGAACTTCTTATGAATATGTCTGCGGAACTGGAGTCGATGGGAAAAAATATGTATGGTCACTGTGATGCGGATACTTCAATCACAAAGGATAGCTTTTCTGAGGTGATCAACGAGAAAATGGAAAAGATGCAATCCTATTTTGATGAGTATAAAAAACAGTCATTGACAAATCGCGAAGAAGAATATTTTGGCGCAATGGAAAAGAAATTTGACAAATACAAAGACGGCATGAATCAGGTTCTTGATGCAAGTTCAAAGGGAAATTCAGATGAGGCGATAGAGGCAATTAATGTTATACAGAAACCGACAGAGGATTACCTTTCTAAAAAGATTGAGAGTCTGATCAACATGCGGGAAACGGCAATGGATGAGGCATTAAATGCACAGCAGAGGGCATACAATAATGCAAGAAATTCATCAATTGTTTTTATCGCAATTTCTGCTTTTATGATCGTATTTGCGATGTATATCTGTATGAAAGGAATTGTTGCCCCGATGCAGTATATCAGTAAAACACTTCAGAAGCTGATTAAGAACATTGAGAACAATGAAGGGGATCTGTCCGTTCGTCTTAAAATTTCTGGAAAAGATGAGATTGGAAGTGTTGGAACAAGTGTAAATGCATTTATCCAGACATTGCAGGATGTTATGGAAAGAATTTCTGACAGTTCGCGTCAGATGGATGAGATCGTATCTGAGGTAAATGTTAAAATCCAGAATTCTAATGAAAATTCAAATGATATTTCTGCAGTTATGGAAGAATTATCTGCTTCAATGCAGACAATGACAGATACAGTATCTGGTATTTCTGATGATATGAAAGAAATAGAAGAGCGCACAAAGAAACTTGCAGAACGCTCAGATCATATGCTGGATTATTCAGACAATATGGATCAGATGGCAAATGAATTGAAAAATGATGCAGTGGAAAATAAGCAGAACACGGATCGGATGGCAAATGATATTATTGAAAGACTTCAGAAAACAATTGAGGACAGTAGACAGGTTGAAAAAGTCAGCGAGCTTACCAATGATATTTTAAATATTGCCGATCAGACAAATCTTCTGGCGCTAAATGCATCCATAGAGGCTGCCAGAGCAGGACAGGCAGGTCGAGGATTTGCGGTTGTTGCATCAGAAATTGGACAGCTTTCAGAATCCAGCAGAGATGCTGCAGTCAATATTCAGGCAATTAATAAAACCGTTGTAGAAACAGTGCAGGAATTAATTAAAAATTCTAGTGAACTTGTAACATATATTCAGAACAATATTCTTCCAGATTACGACAAATTCGTATCTGCCGGAACACAGTATAATGAAGATGCCGTATATATTCATGAAGTTGTGGGTGATTTTTATCAGATGTCCGACGAATTGAGACAAAAGACGGTTCATATTATGAATTATGTGGAGAATATCTTGGGAGCTGTAAAAGAGAGTTCGGAAGGAATTAACCTTGCAGCTGCCAATACATTAGATCTCTCAAATGAAATCAGTGACATTTCAGGAAGAATTATGCAGAATAAAACGGTTGCTGATGAACTAAGTTCCGAGGCAAAGCATTTTATTTAAAATGCCCTGTCTCAGAAAACTTTACAAAGTAATTATTTATAAATTCCATTTATGGTGACATCGAAGGTGGCATCTTTTCCGTTTAAGTTCTCCTTACCGTAGTTTTCCGGGAAGGTAACATTTACAGTGACCGTGTCACCTGGATGTGCACCGATTAACTGCTCTTCAAAGTTATCTATGTAAGTTCCTGACCCGATTGTAAGGTCGGTTCCCTGTCCTTTGGTATCACCGCCGTCAAATGCTGTTCCGTCCACATAACCTACATAATCGATATTGACTTTGTCACCATCGGCAACGGTAAGGCTGCTGTCAGTCTGATAAGCGGTTGTATCGGTGCTTTCGGAGCTGGTGTCAGAAGCTTCTGTGGAGTCTGCTGTGTTATTGGAAGCACTGGTTTCTGTGTTGGTTACGGTATTGGAATCTGATGATTTTTTCAGGTTCGGGATGACTGCGATCAGAATCAGGGCAACCACAACGCAGACAGAGGCGATAATGCAGGCAAGTGTTTTGGTGGAAAGCTTTTTCGAAGAAGCAGGATGTTCTTTTTCTTCTTTCATGGCTTTTAATTTGCCATACATCTTTTTATCTTCTACCTGAAGCAGGCTGCCATGGCGGTTCTTCTCGTATCTGCCGCTGGTGATGCGTTCGTTCAGATAGTCAATGACGGTCTTTCCAGTGCTGTCTTTCAGAAAGAAATCAAATCCCTTTTTATTCAGATAATCCAGTTTTTTCTCATGCTCCTGTGTGGTGGCTGCTATGAGATAGAACTGCACCAGATCATCATTGTGGATGGTATCCGGAGAGAATTTTCGAAGTCCTTTTAACATTTCGAGGGAGCAGCTGCCAATCTCCGGATAACGGTCTTTGCATTTTCCTTTTTCAAGCAGTGTATTTAACATGCTGCTTACACCACACTGCAGGGAAAGGGTGAACAGAGTGTCACAGACTTCGCGGTCATCATATTGAAAACGTTTGTGAAATTTTGTAAGGCACTGGCCAACAAAGGATTTCCATTGGGATGACGCAGACTGCTCAAGAAAAATTTTGGGGTCAAGATGGTCTTCCTGTCTGGCAATCGCGGAAACAATATCCAGGCTTTGCAGTGATACAAGCTGGCGGTGATAATGCATTTTATCTGTTTCAGGGATCTCTTTTAAAATTCCTTTCTGCAGTAAATAGGAAACATCCTCCCGGGCGTAAGTGCGGATTGCTTCACTCAGGGCATCCAGAGTGAACTCCGGTTTCTGGTCAGTAGTCTTTTTCATAATCGGTAAACCTCCATATATGTAAATTACATCTATTTTAGAATTTAATATGAAGTTGTGTTTATTTTATGAAATTTATATACAGGACACAAAATGTTCATAATTTAAAATAAGAGCGAGACCACTTTGCAGTGATTCGCTCTTATGCTAGTTGGTATCAATACTATAACGGAGAGCACGGGATTTGAACCCGCGGTACCCTTTGCGGGGTACACGGCTTTTCGAGAGCCGCACCTTAAGCCACTCGGACAACTCTCCATAAAATTAGATGGATACAACCTCTATATCATATCACAAGTCGTATATTTTGCAAATAAATTGCTGTATTTTGTGCAGGGATTTGCGAGTTTTCACAATTGACGGAAGAACAATAACTATATTATAATGTAGCGAGAACTATGGACTTTTCCAGGAAAGGATATGCTTATGATGAGAATTGGTATGTTAACAAGCGGTGGAGACTGCCAGGCATTGAACGCAGCGATGCGCGGTGTGGTAAAAGGTCTTGTAGAGAATGTAGATGAATTAGAGATCTATGGATTCGAGAATGGATATAAGGGACTGATCTATGAACAGTACCGCATTCTGACAGCCGCAGATTTTTCGGGAATACTGACCAAAGGTGGAACGATTCTTGGTTCCTCCCGCCAGCCATTTAAACAGATGAGAGTTCCGGATGAAAACGGTCTGGACAAGGTTGAGGCTATGAAGAATACCTATCGTAAGCTGAAGCTGGACTGTATTGTCATCCTTGGAGGAAATGGAACACAGAAGACAGCAAATCTGCTCCGGGAAGAGGGGTTAAATGTCATTCATCTGCCGAAGACGATTGACAATGATATTTATGGAACGGACGTTACGTTTGGTTTCCAGAGTGCGATCAACATTGCGACAGATGCAATTGATTGTATCCATACAACGGCTGCATCACATAACCGTGTGTTTATCGTAGAGGTTATGGGGCACAAAGTTGGATGGCTGACACTTTATGCCGGAATTGCCGGCGGTGCTGATATCATACTTTTGCCAGAGATTCCATATGATATCAATAAAGTTGTGGAAGCAATCCAGAAGCGCAGCAACGCAGGAAAAGGCTTTACAATCCTTGCTGTAGCCGAAGGTGCTATCTCAAAGGAAGATGCCGAACTTACGAAGAAGGCATATAAAGCAAAGGCTGCAAGCCGCAAATACCCATCCGTTTCCTATGAGATCGCAGATCAGATCAAGGAGATTTGTGGTGTGGAGGTGCGTGTTGCCGTTCCGGGACATACACAAAGAGGCGGAAGCCCATGTCCATATGACCGTGTACTTTGCACAAGACTTGGATCTGCAGCAGCAAAGGCTATCATGGATGAAGATTATGGTTATATGATTGCCATGATCGATGGCAGGACGAAGAGAGTTCCGTTAGGAGAAGTTGCCGGTAAGTTGAAGACAGTAGATCCAAACGGACAGATGATCAAAGAAGCAAAGAGAATCGGTATCAGTTTTGGTGACTGATCCGATTAATATCAGATAGATTAGAAAGTTGGTGAAAGCGTGTCATATCAGGCATTATACCGCAAGTTCCGTCCGCAGGAATTTGAGGATGTAAAAGGACAGGATCACATTGTAACAACGCTGAAGAATCAGATCAAAGCCGATAGAATAGGACATGCTTATCTGTTTTGCGGTACCAGAGGTACTGGTAAGACAACAATCGCAAAGATTTTTGCAAAAGCAGTAAACTGTGAGCACCCGGTAGATGGAAGCCCGTGTGGGGAATGTCCGACCTGCAAGGCAATTGCAGCAGGCACATCCATGAATGTGATTGAAATCGATGCTGCTTCCAATAACGGTGTGGAGAATATAAGACAGATCCGCGAGGAAGTAACCTATCGTCCGACTGAGGGCAAATATAAGGTTTATATTATCGACGAGGTTCATATGCTTTCCATAGGTGCGTTTAACGCATTGTTGAAAACACTGGAAGAACCGCCATCCTATGTTATTTTTATTCTGGCAACTACGGAGGCACACAAGATCCCGATCACGATTCTTTCCCGATGCCAGAGATATGATTTCCGGAGGATTTCTATTGATACCATTACGGACAGGCTTCGGGAACTGATGGACGAAGAACATGTAGACGTGGAGGAAAAGGCACTGCGTTATGTGGCAAAAGCCGGAGACGGTTCCATGCGTGATGCATTAAGCCTTCTTGACCAGTGTATTGCTTTTTACCTTGGACAGACGCTTACCTATGACAATGTACTTGAAGTGCTCGGTGCGGTAGACACGGATGTGTTTTCGCGTCTTCTCAGGAAGATCCTGGATAAGGATATTACAGGCGCCATCGCTGTTTTAGAAGAACTTGTGGTGGAAGGCAGGGAGTTAGGACAGTTTGTAAATGATTTTACCTGGTATATGAGGAATCTGCTTCTTTTACAGAGTTCAGACGGCATGGAGGATGTGCTTGACATCTCCAGCGATAATCTGGCTGTTTTAAAGGAAGAGGCACAAATGGTTGACGCGGAAGTGCTGATGCGCTATATCCGTATTTTCTCGGACCTCAGTAACCAGATCCGATATGCGACACAGAAACGTATTTTGATTGAAATAGCAATTATCAAGCTCTGCAAGCCGGAGATGGAGAAGGATTATTCCTCCATCATTGACCGGCTCGACAGTCTTGAGAAAAAGATTGCAAACGGAGTTCCAATGGCTGTAGCGCCACAAAGTGGAAATGCAGCAGCTGGCCAGACGCAGGCAGCAGGAGCACCAATGGAAAAGCCGCAGCTTCCAAAGGCAATACCGGAGGACGTTGCAGCAGCAATCGGCAACTGGAAATCCATTATTTCCGAATGTGGTGCGATTGCAAAAACATACCTGAATAAAGGCGTTCCGACACTTGGAAGCAGTGGAGAACTGATCTTGCTGTTCGATGATCCGAATGCATACGAATATCTCTATGAGAATAAAGCGGGATGCATGGATTCGCTGCGGGAGTTACTTGCCCAGAGAACCGGTAAGGAAATAGAAGTCCAGCTGAAGAAAAACGAGTCGGGAAGAGCGGCAGCAGATATCGTTCCGGATCTGAGAGATCTGATCCATTTTGATATAGTAGAAGAGAATTTTTAGGAGGATGACAGACAATGGCAAAAAGAGGTGGATTCCCAGGTGGAATGCCGGGAAACATGAACAATCTTATGAAACAGGCCCAGAAAATGCAGAAACAGATGGAAGAGGCTCAGAAGCAGCTTGAAGAAATGGAAGTTACTGCAAAAGCCGGCGGCGGTGCAGTTGAAGTTACTGTATCCGGAAAACACGAGGTCAAAAAAGTAAAATTATCTGAGGAAGTTGTAGATCCGGATGACATCGAAATGTTAGAGGATCTGATCATGGCTGCTACCAATGAAGCATTACGCCAGATCGATGAGAATTCACAGGCATCTATGTCTAAGATCACAGGCGGACTTGGAGCAGGATTACCATTCTAAGAAACGGTGAACAGGAGCTGTCCAATTCATGGATTATTATAGTAAAGAGATATCGAGGCTGATTGAAGAACTTTCCTCGCTTCCGGGGATTGGAACCAAATCGGCACAGCGTCTGGCGTTTCATATTCTGAATATGCCGGAAGAACAGGTCGCACAGCTTTCTGATGCGATCATTCATGCAAAACGCAACGTGAAATACTGCAAACAGTGTTTTACGCTGACGGACAGTGATCTTTGTCCAATCTGCAGAGATGCAGGGCGAGATCATAAAACGATCATGGTTGTGGAGAATACCAGAGACCTTGCAGCCTATGAAAAGACAGGAAAATACAATGGTGTATACCATGTCCTTCATGGCGCAATTTCACCGATGCTTGGAATCGGTCCCAATGACATTAAGTTAAAAGAACTGATGCAGCGCCTCCAGGGTGATGTGGATGAAGTGATCATTGCAACGAATTCCAGTCTTGAAGGCGAAACTACCGCGATGTATATAAGTAAGCTGATAAAACCTACCGGAATCAAAGTGACCAGAATTGCCAGCGGAGTACCTGTTGGCGGTGATCTTGAATATATTGATGAGATTACACTTTTCAGGGCTTTGGAAGGTAGGACAGAATTATAGAAAGGGAGACAACATGAATAATTTAGAACTGTCAAAAACCGCGAATGAAATTCGCAAAAGCATTGTAACAGCTGTTCACAGTGCAAAATCCGGACATCCAGGTGGATCTTTATCCTCAGCAGATATTTTTACTTATCTGTATTTTGAAGAGATGAACATTGATCCGGCTAATCCCAAAATGGAGGATCGTGACCGTTTCGTATTATCCAAAGGCCATGTAGCACCTGCATATTATTCAACACTTGCAGAAAAAGGCTTTTTCCCGAAAGAGGATCTTGTGACATTACGTCATACAGGATCTTATTTACAGGGACATCCGGATATGAAACATATTCCAGGTGTTGATATGTCCAGCGGTTCTCTTGGACAGGGACTTTCCACTGCAGTTGGTATGGCTGCCGCAGCAAAATTTGACGGAAAATCAAATCGTGTATACTGCCTGACCGGTGATGGAGAGATCCAGGAGGGTCAGATCTGGGAAGCAGCAATGTGGGCTGGTTTCCGTAAATTAGATAACCTTGTTGTCATCGTAGATAACAATAACCTTCAGATCGACGGACCAATCGATCAGGTATGTTCTCCATATCCGATCGACAAGAAATTTGAAGCATTCAATTTTCATGTAATCAATATCGATGGCAATGATTTCGATCAGATCCGCGCTGCTTTCAAAGAAGCACGTGAGACAAAAGGAATGCCTACCGCAATTATTGCAAAGACAATCAAAGGTAAGGGTGTATCCTTCATGGAAAACAATGCAGGATGGCATGGAAAAGCTCCGAATGATGAGGAGTATGCAATCGCAATGGCAGATTTAGAGAAAGCAGGTGAGCAGTAATGGCAGACGTTAAGAAAATCGCAACCCGTGAGAGCTACGGTAATGCATTAGTAGAACTTGGTAAAAAACATGAAGACCTGATCGTTTTGGACGCAGACCTTGCTGGCGCAACCAAAACAGGAACATTCCAGAAAGCATTCCCTGACCGTCATTGGGATTGTGGAATCGCAGAAGCAAATATGGCAGGCATCGCAGCAGGATTATCTACCTGTGGAAAAGTGCCTTTTATGAGTACATTTGCAATGTTTGCAGCAGGACGTGCATATGAGCAGGTACGTAACTCAATCGGATATCCACACTTAAACGTAAAAATCGGTGCAACACACGCCGGAATTTCTGTCGGAGAAGATGGCGCAACACATCAGTGTCTGGAAGATCTTGCTCTGATGAGAGAGATCCCGGGAATGGTAGTGATCAATCCATCCGATGATATCGAAGCAAAAGCAGCAGTAGAAGCTGCATATGAGCATGTAGGACCTGTATACATGAGATTTGGACGTCTTGCAGTTCCGGTTATCAATGACAATGCAGACTACAAATTCGAGATCGGAAAAGGAATCGTATTAAAAGAAGGAACTGATGTATCTATTTTTGCTACCGGACTTGAAGTAAGCGAAGCATTAGAAGCAGCAAAAATGCTTGAAGCAGATGGAATCAATGCCGAAGTAGTCAACATTCATACCATCAAACCATTAGACAAAGAACTGGTTGTAAAATCAGCTCAGAAGACCGGAAAAGTCGTAACTGTCGAAGAACACTGGATCAATGGTGGACTCGGAAGTGCCGTATGCGAAGTGCTTTGCGAGGAAGCTCCGACAAAAGTTCTGCGCATTGGTGTAGAGGACAAATTCGGAGAATCTGGCCCTGCAACAGAGCTGATCCATAAATATGAACTGGATGCAGAAGGAATTTACAAGAAAGTAAAAGCGTTTGTAAAATAAATCAAATATCTGACCGGAGGCGGGTGCTTAGGCACCCGCCTTTTGATTTATCAGGTTAGGGGGCTAGAGGTGATTCAGGGTTTGGAAGCAGGCGAATTGCACAAAGCAGTGCCTGTTTTGGCGATTTGGGAGGAAATTAGACAATCTTAGTTTGCCTGTTTATGCATAGTGTTTTGCAGCCATGGATGGCTGCAAAAGTCTTAACGGTCCATGGACGGGACGTTTAAGACGTACGCGTCATTTCGAGAAAATTTAAATCAGGCAAACCTAGAGTGTCTTATTTTCGTACAATAGGACACAATAGGCACTGCTTTGCGCAATTGCCGGTCCAAAAATAAAAACCACCTTTAGCCCCCTAACCCGATAAATCAAATTTGCAAGTCTACGTTCAACGTATACCGTTTTGTCGAAAAATTATCTGGAATCGGACAACCATTCATCAATTTTTGCAGAAAACATATGCTACCATGCTGAAAAAGGAGTGGTGATCATGGGTGATATCCAGCAGACTACGCAGCGGAACCTGAAAAACATACAACAGATCGGTTCCCCGGATGAAGAAGACAAAATCTACATAGAAAAAAGTGCTTACGACAGAATACATCGGGAAGAACTTCAGGACAAGCGGGTATTTGTGCTGATGGGGCATACAGAATGTACAGGTGGAAGGTATGCGACTTTTGTAGAAGCTGCGATTCCGGTCGTGGATATCGAGTTTGTGCAAAATATTCCAAAATGGAACAATCATTCCTGGAGTGAAGTGTTCCGGGATATTAAGCGTGCATATGAATCTTATATCATTGTCGGGTGGGCACTTGATATCAAAGGAATGCCGCCAAAAATCAGCATGGAACTGGAGGCAGTGCACAGGGAACAGTTTGGCGGGGCACATCAGGTTCTTTTCCTACTGGATTCCATGGAACGGGATGAATTCTTTTATATCACATGCAAAAATCATCTTCGCCAAAAACAGGGATTTTATATTTATTATGAACCGGAGTATGTCAGACGTGTGGATGTAGAACTGGAAACGTTAGACCGCAATGAACGGGAAAATGCATCCGATTGGAGAATCAGCGATCATATCCCAGACTGGCGTGTGGACAACGAAGAAACGACACAGGAACGCCGAATGGAAAAGCGGGAAAAATCACAGACAAAAGAACGGGAAAAGCCAAAATACAGGCAGATGCTGAAACAGAATGAAAAGAAACCCGAACAACACCAGTCTGTTTCTTATGTGATGAGTGCAGCTGTTGTACTTCTTATTGGAATTATTGGTGTGGGAGCTTACCGGACCAGAAACCAGATGTATGATCTACAGCATGCAATCAACACGATATCGTTTCAGAAACAGGATACAGAAGAGGCAGTAAAACAGCAGCCGGAAACGGAAAACAGAGACAACACAGACACATCAGTGCAGGAAAGTACGGAAACGCAGTCTACGGAAACAATGTCAATTCCGGTGGACGAAGTACCTGGTATCGAGCAAAAGGAAGTGTCCGGAGATGCTGCCCTTGCAAAACCAAGTGAAGAACCTGTAAGTTACTGTGTACAAAAAGGGGATACACTCCGTTCTATTTGCAGGGAACGCTATGGAAACCTGGACAGGCTATCGGAAATCTGCAGTCTGAATGGAATCTCGGATCCGGATGCAATCTATGACGGACAAATCCTGAAAATGCCACAATAAATAAAATAGATGAAGTGAAATTAGAAACATGGTATAATGACGTAAGCAACGAGCAGTGCCGCCAGGAATCCAACGTCAATTCGACTGCTGGCAGGCGGAAAAGACGTTGGATTCCTGGCGATAGGGCGACTGCCCGCCAGCGAGAAAACGCGAAGCGTTTGCGAGCTTGCACTGCGGAGCAAAGTAAATGAGCAAGCGGTGAGGCAGAAAACCGGAGGTTTTCCGGACTTTTGCCTGAGCCCAGACGTCAATTCGACTGCTGGCAGGCGGAAAATGCACAGATTAAGAGGAAGAGAAATGCCGGAGATAAAGAATAGCGGTTTCAGTACCGTAGAGACAAATCTGGAAGAATTAGATGAAAAAATACATGCCCACAGAAGAAAAATATTTCGACGTGTGGTTGAAATAATAATTGTTTTGATAATTGCTGCCGCTCTGTTTGGATTGTGGATGGCACTGCGAAGTTATGATTCTTATGAAGTTATCAGTACCCAGCAGAGAGACGATTCGGAGGCAGTTAAATTTGAAGAATTCAGTGGGAAAATCATTAAATACAGCAATGATGGAGCTTCCTGCATGGATAATTCCAATAAACTGATCTGGAATCAGTCCTATGAGATGACACGTCCGAAACTTGATATGTGTCAGGAATATCTTGCCATCTATGATCAGCAGGGAACTTCTATCTATATTATGGATCAGACCGGCCTGAAAAAGGAGATTGATACAAACATGCCGATTCAGACCGTAAATATTGCGGGACAGGGAACAATCGCCGTTTTGATGAAGTCGGACAATATCTCCTATGTCAAACTGTACGACCGAAATGGAAAAGAACTTGCAAGTGGCGAATTCTACGGAGACCAGGGAGGTTTCCCGGTGGACATTGCACTTTCGGACGATGCACAGAAAATGGCAGTGGATATGGTTGACGTGAATGATGGAAATATTAAGTCCACGATCAGTTTTTACAACTTTGGATCTGTAGGACAGAATGAGATCGACAACAACGTGGGAACTTTTTCATATTCAGATATGCTGATACCGGATATTGAATACATATCAGACAATCGGATGTATGCAATCGGAGATAACGAAATTATCGTGTTTGGCGGCTCTCAGAAGCCGGCGGTCGAGCAGGAGATTTCCCTTGACAAAGAGGTTGAGAGCGTATTTTATAACGATAAATACATAGGCATTGTTACAGCGAACGAAGGAGAAGAAGTTTCACATCACATTCAGGTTTATGACAAAAATGGAAAAGTAATTATGGAAAATGATACTTCACTTGCCTATACTGCGGTGGAATTTTTGCAGAATAATGACATTTGCATTCGAAATGATCATGAATGTGAGTTATTTACGATACACAGTATTAAAAAGTTCGCATATACATTTGATAATAAAATATACCGGATCATGTCAGGTGTAACAAGTAGAAGATACACATTCATCATGGACGGTGAGACACAAGAGGTACGACTGAAATGAATTGGTTATTAATTGCAGTAATTGGGTTTATAGCGTTTCATATTGTTTCTGGATATTCAAAAGGATTTTTACGCACGATATATTATCTGGTTCAATGGGTGCTGGTTCTTGCATTTGTTACATGGGCAACGCCATATGTTACTAATGTGCTGATGCAGAATGAGGCGATAGAAAGCAGTGTGGAAAAAGGCTGTAATGAATGGCTGACAAATACAATAAAAGACCAGACGAACTCCGATACTTCTGTTGATGCTACGAATACACAGCCGCAGGCAGCTGAGGAATGGCTGGCAGGACTTGGAATCAAATTCCCGGAACCTGTCAGCAAACAGCTTTTAAATACAAATCAGCTAGCTGACCAGGTATTAGATCAGACTGGAGCATATACGCTTATAGCACATAATATGGCTGTACTTGTGATAAAAGGAATCGCATATATCCTTGTTCTTATTGCATCTGGAATCATTTTTCGATTTATTGGAAGAACACTCAAAATTGTGGATTATATCCCGATCCTTAATGGAGTTAACAAGTTCCTTGGACTTGGTGCAGGGGTGCTCAAAGGTGTGATCGGAGTCTGGATATTTATGACAGTTGTAGCATTTTTAAGCACAACAGAATTTGGAAGTTATATGACTGGCTATATTTATGAAGCTCCGGTATTAACATGGCTGTATGAGAACAATTTCATTTTGAATACGATAATGAATTTCGTCTAAAACACATTATGTAAAAACTTATAGAAAAATGTAAAATTATTGTTGACTTTGTATGGTCGCCATGATATTATAATCGAGCTGACAGCGAAGCCGAAGAAATACAGGTTTTTGTTGTTAGAAAAAATAAAAAAGTTGTTGACAAGCTTGCAACTCTATGATAGGATATAGAAGTTGTCGCTGATGAGACAATAACAAAGAACATTGATAACTGAACAGTGAAAAACCTTGAAAGATTCAATGAGAATTATTCAGGCAAATCAAAAAGATTTGACGAACAGCATCGAAAGATGCACCTTTAAACATTAAATCAAAGGATAAATTTAGCCAAGCTAAGTTTTGAACATGATTAAACTTTTTAACATGAGAGTTTGATCCTGGCTCAGGATGAACGCTGGCGGCGTGCTTAACACATGCAAGTCGAACGAAGCACTTTACTTGATCTCTTCGGAGTGATTGTTCTGTGACTGAGTGGCGGACGGGTGAG
>NZ_VUNI01000010.1 GCF_009695765.1 Roseburia porci | reverse complement strand
TGTTCTGTAGTGTGTCAGTCTTATAGGTAAATAATATCAGAAGGAATATAAATTAGAAAAGCGGAAGTTAGCCAAAGTGTTTCATGACGCATTGGTGCCTTTCGCAGAAAGGCGGATTATAATTATGAAATTTTTGAGACAATTTATGATCATACTTGCCATATCATTTATCGGAGAAGTGTTAAAATACATCGTCCCACTTCCGATTCCGGCAAGTATTTATGGACTTGTAATCTTATTTATTGCATTAGAGACCGGAATCATTAAGCTTTCAGCGGTCAAAGATACGGCCAAATTCCTGATTGAGATCATGCCGCTTATGTTTATTCCGGCAGGTGTTGGTCTGCTGGAATCCTGGGGCGTATTACAGCCGGTTTTACTTCCGGTTGCTGTAATCACGGTGGTTTCAACCATTATTGTTATGGGAGTATCCGGAGTGGTTACACAGGCGGTGATCCGTAAAGAGAAGAAAGCAAAGGCAGCAAAGGAGAATTAGGATGAACGATTTAATGATGCAGTCCCTGTTTTTTGGGGTTATGATAAGTATTGCGATGTATGAACTTGGTGTATGGTGCAAGCGGAAGACAAAAATTGCACTTTTGAATCCACTGCTTTTTTCCATTGCAGCAGTGATTATTATTCTGCTTGTATGTCATATTGATTATGACACATATAACAATGGAGCAAAATATCTGTCATATCTGCTGACTCCGGCAACGGTATGTCTTGCAGTACCTTTATATGAGCAGTTTGAACTTTTAAAGAAAAATATCCGGGCAATCATGGCTGGCATTGTGTCAGGAGCACTCACAAGTGTAACCTGTGTGCTTGTTCTGTCGATGTTATTTAAGTTAAGCCATGCAGAATATGTGACACTTCTTCCAAAGTCAATTACGACAGCAATTGGAATGGGAATTTCCGAAGAGCTTGGTGGTGTGGTAACAATTACCGTGGCTGTCATTATCATCACAGGTGTATTTGGAAATATTACAGCAGAATTTATCTGTAAACTGTTCCGGATTGAGGAGCCAATTGCAAAAGGAATTGCGATCGGTTCAGCATCCCATGCGGTTGGTACGGCAAAAGCGATGGAACTTGGTGAGATCGAGGGGGCAATGAGCAGTCTTTCGATTGCAGTGTCCGGACTGATCACGGTAGTTTTGTCCATGATTTATGCAGGAATTTATTAGGATATACAGGGAGGAATTTTATATGATTATTACAATTGCGAGAGAATCAGGAAGTGGCGGACATGAGATCGGGAAAAAACTTGCAGAACATTATCATCTTCCATTATATGATAAAGAAATTCTGGTAGAAAAAGCAAAAGAAAAAGGGATTCTGGATGAAATGGAATCATTTTTTTCTGAAAAACCAATGAACAGCCTGCTTTATGCAATTGCGATCGAAAATGGTACGGATCAGTCCTGGCATAAGGAATTTGATATTTTAAAGAGTCTGATTGAAGAAGAGTCATTTGTTCTGATCGGAAGATGCGGTAACTATATCTATCAGGACAGAGACGATTGTCTGTCATTTTTCCTTCACAGTGACAGAACACATCGGGTACAAAGAACAATGGAACTTCAGAAACTGAATGAGAAAAAAGCCTCTCGTCTGATCGATGAAGTGGACGATAAAAGAAGTACTTTTCATAAATATTATACGGGCGAGCACTGGGGAGATGGCAGAAACTATACCATGTGTTTGGATACGGACCGGATCGGAGAAGAACATACATTAAAGGTTCTGATTGACTATATTGACTCGGCAGTGAGATAATAAATATAGTTATCAGAAAGGTAGAAAGGGTCAATGTCTTTACAATTTGTTTTGGGAAATTCCGGAAGTGGAAAATCCGTATATATGTATCATCAGCTTGTGAAAGAAGCAGGAGCCAATCCGACAAAAACCTATCTTGTTGTAGTTCCGGAGCAGTTTACGATGCAGACGCAGCGTGAATTGGTAGATCTTGCGCCGAACAAAGCAATCATGAATATTGATGTAGTGAGTTTTCCACGTCTTGCATACCGTGTTTTTGATGAGCTGGGCAGGAAGAATCTGACTGTTTTGGAAGAGACAGGAAAGAATCTTGTGCTGCGCAAGGTTGCACAGCAGAAAGAAGAAGAACTGACGATACTGCGTCCGAACCTGAACCGGATGGGGTATATCAGCGAATTAAAATCACTTTTGTCCGAACTGATGCAGTATAATATTACACCGGAATGCCTGAAAGCGTTTGTGGAAAGTGGACGTGGCTCCCAGGTTTTTTCAGCAAAACTGACAGATGTCATTACGATGTACCAGGGATTTGAGCAATATATCAAGGACAGCTATATTACTGCGGAAGAGATATTGACGGTTCTTTCTGATGTGGCAGATCAGTCGAAAATTATTCGTGACAGTGTAATCGTTTTTGATGAATTTACCGGTTTTACTCCGGTTCAGATGAAACTTATGCAAAGACTTCTGGTGCTTGCAGATTCTGTTTGGGTAGCACTTACAATCGATGCCAGGGAAGACTTTTACCGGAGCAGGGGCGTTCAGGAGCTTTTTCACATGCCGAAGAAAACAATACAGGCATTGCAGAAGATGTGTGAACAGCTGAATGTCGAGGTCAGGGAACCTGTCATTCTTTCGGATGGAGCAAAATGGCGTTTCGCCAAAGCCCCATCCTTGTATTTTATGGAACAGAATCTGTTTCGTCCGAGTTATCAGAGAAAATTCGGTGAAATTCAGGAGATTGGCATCTCAGCGGTGAAAAATCCAAGAGAAGAGATGCTGCTTGTGGCGCGCAGAATCTGTCATCTCGTAAGAGAGGAAGGGTATCGTTATAAAGATATTGCAGTCGTGACGGGAGATATGGATACATATGGCAATTATGTGGAGCATGTGTTTGCAAAATATCAGATTCCATGTTTCCTGGACCGCACAAGAGAGATTTTGTTTCATCCGTTTATTGAATTTATCAGGGCGGCACTGGAGATTGTTTCAAGTGATTTTTCATACCAGGCCGTGTTCCGTTATTTAAGGTGCGGCTTCTGCGGAATCGTGGAAGCAGATATTGACCGTTTGGAAAATTACGTGCTTGCAACAGGAATCCGGGGGAAATCTGTTTGGAGCAGAAAATTTCTCAGAATGCCACGTAATAAGCAAAATACGGATCTTGAGCGTATGGAGGAACTTCGGGGACAGATTTATGGGGCACTTGCACCAGTCTATCAGGTTTTTCACAAAAAAGAATCTACCGTTGGCGAACAGCTGACGGCATTATATCATCTGATCGAAGAACTTGGAATCGAAGCGCAGCTTGGCGAGCGGGAACAGCAGTATCTGGAAGCCGGGATGCAGACAAAAGCGAAAGAATACGGACAGATTTATCGCATTGTCATGGATCTTTTTGATAAGATTTACAGTCTTCTTGGTGAAGACCATATGGAGATACAGGAATTTGTGGAAGTACTGGATGCCGGACTGGACGCTGCAAAGGTTGCAGTGATTCCGCCCGGATATGACAGTGTGACGATCGGAGATATTGAAAGAACGCGTCTGAATCATGTAAGAGCATTGTTTTTTATCGGGGTTAATGATGGAATTATTCCAAAAGCAGGAGCACAGGGCGGCATTATTTCCGAATATGAGAGGCAGATTCTTTCAGAAAATGATATGGAGCTTGCACCAGGACCGAGAGAACAGGTATTTATACAGAAATTCTACCTGTATCTGAACCTGACCAAGCCATCCGAAAAGCTGTACCTTTCGTATGCCTGTGTGGATCGTGATGGAAAGAGTCTTCGCCCTTCCTATCTGATCGGAACGGTACTAAGAATGTTTCCGGATATGAAAGTGCAGATGGAAGAGGAACTTACAACGGTTCTGGATCATGTGACACCCGAAGCAGCACTGGATTATCTGATTCGTGGAGAGCGTGAAAAACACTGGTATGCGCTGGCAAAATGGTTTCTTAAGGATGACAGTGAGAAAGGAAAAGAGGCATTCGAACAGATTCTTACGGCAGAGTTTGCCCATTATGAAGATGAGCCGATCAGCAGGGCGATTGCCAGGGCAATATACGGAAGAACACTGGAAGGCTCTGTCACAAGACTTGAGCGTTTTGCAGCGTGTGCATATGCCCATTTCCTGCAATACGGACTGAGGTTAAGAGAACGTGATATCTGTGGTTTTGCGGAAATGGATATGGGAAATATCTATCATGAGGCATTGCAGATTTACAGTGTGCATCTGAAAGAATCGGAATATGACTGGTTCACAGTTCCGGAAGAGATCCGGGATGACATGGCAAAAGAAGCATTTGAACAGGCTGTCGCAGAGTATTCGGTTCCGGAAGCATATGAAGCAGCGGAAAGCAGACATCAGCTGGAGCGCATGCAGCATATTTTGCAGCAGACGATATGGGCTCTGACAAAGCAGGTGCGTAAAGGGCGATTTGTTCCATCGGAATTTGAAATCTCTTTTTCCAGGGAAGAAGATCTTGAGGCAATTCAGTTTCAACTGGATAAAGAGGAACAGATGAAACTGACGGGAAGGATTGACCGCCTTGATGTCTGTCAGGAAGATGGCAGGTTATTTGTGAAGGTCATTGATTATAAATCGGGAAATACAAAGTTTGATCTCGTAAAAATATATCAGGGAATGCAGCTTCAGCTTGTTGTCTATATGAATGCAGCCATTGAGCTTGAAAGAAAAGCACATCCACAGCTTGAAATGGTGCCAGGCGCAATATTTTATTATCATATTGACGATCCGGTTATTGAAATGCAGGAACAATCAGATCTTTCAGAGGAAGAATATAAACAGGCAATCTTAAAGGCTTTGTGCCCGGATGGGCTTGTGAACAGGGATGAGGATGTTTACCGGGCGATGGATGATGAATTTGAAGAAAAATCCGATGTGATCCCGGTTCAGCTGACGAAAAAGGGAACCATTCATGAGCGGAATTCCAAAGTGGCGGAGACAAGGGAATTTGATCTGATCCAGAAATTCGTGCGCTCAAGAATTGAAACGTGCGGCAGGGAAATTTATCAGGGAAAGATCAGTGTGAATCCATATACATCAGGTATGGAAAGCAGTTGTAATTACTGTCCGTATCAGGGCGTATGTGGACTGGACCCGAAGATTCCGGGGTATCGTGTAAGAACACTTGAAAATCTGAAAAAAGATGAGGTGTTTGACCGGATGCAGACAGAACTGGCAGTGCAGGAGAGCAGAAAAGAATGAGTATGAACTGGACGAAAGAACAACAGCAGGTAATTAAATTAGACAATCGGAATATTCTCGTATCTGCGGCTGCTGGCTCAGGCAAGACGGCTGTTCTGGTAGAGAGAATTATACAAAAGATTACAGATCCAAAGCATCCGGTAGACATTGACCGGCTTCTTGTTGTGACATTTACCAAGGCAGCAGCTGCGGAAATGAGAGAGAGGATCGGTGCGGCCATTGATAAGTTACGGGAAACACAGAGCGAAGATGTGAATCTGGAACGTCAGCTGACACTGATCCATAATGCGCAGATCACAACCATTGACAGTTTCTGTCTTTATGTTGTGCGGAATCATTTTCAGGAGATCAATCTGGACCCGAATTTCAGGATCGCAGATCCGGGTGAGATCCAGCTTCTGGAAAAAGATGTACTGAGTGAAGTTTTTGAGGCAAACTATGCATCCGAAAACAATGAACGTTTTTTATATCTGATTGATGCATATTCCGGAAAGCGGAATGATCAGGCTGTTCAGGATATGGTGTTAAAAATATATCATCTGTCGCAGAGTAATCCATGGCCGAAAAGCTGGATGGAAGACCTTTGCAGCCTGTATCGGGTGGATTCTGCCGAAGCGCTGCTTCAGACAGAACTGATAAAAGAGATCACGGCATATGCAAAAACGATGCTGATCGATGCAAGAGAATGCTTTCAGGCATTGTTCCCTCTGGCATTGGCGGAAGACGGGCCGGCGAAGTATTATGAAACACTGGAAAATGATGTAAAACTTCTATCTAATGTAGAGGAATTGGAAGAATACGGACAGATTGCCGCATTTCTGGAGAATCTTTCATTTGGAAATTTAAGTGCGATACGAAATTTCACTGGAGATGAAGCAAAAAAGGAGCGCGTACAGAACGAACGTAAATCAATCAAGGCATCTATTGACGAGATCAAAAAGAAATATTTTATGATTTCGCTGGATGAGATGGTGGATCAGCTCAACCGGATGCGGCCTGTGGTGGAAGAACTTGTCCGTGTGGCAGTTCAATATATGGATACGCTTGCCAAAACCAAACGGGAGAAAAGAATTGCTGATTTTAATGATATTGAGCATTTTGCACTGAATATTCTTGTGGATGAGACGACCAGAGAACAACGTCCGACAGCACAGGAATTTCAGGAATTGTTTGAAGAGATTATGATCGACGAGTATCAGGACAGTAACCAGGTTCAGGAAGAGATTATGTGTGCGATCTCCCGGATGTCGAAGCAGCAGTATAATATGCTGATGGTTGGTGATGTCAAACAGAGTATTTACAGATTCCGTCTTGCAAGACCGGAACTTTTTATGGAAAAGTATGCTTCGTATGATACCTGCGAAAGTGAGACGCAAAGGATTGATCTGCATCAGAATTTCCGAAGCCGGAAAGAAGTCGTGGAAGCGGTAAATGATATTTTTTACAAGATTATGGGAAGTGATCTTGGAAACGTTGAATATGATAAAGATGCGGCGTTATATTATGGAGCGGATTATCCGGAATCTCAGAATATGCATACAGAGGTTTTGCTTTTTGATACAAAGGCAGAGCTTTTGGAGAATATCAGCAATTTAAGTTCCAGACAGCTTGAGGCCAGAATGGTTGCAGAACGTATTAAAAAGCTGATGAAAAACGGGCAGGTGACGGATAAAAAGACAGGAGAACTCAGGCCGGCCCGCTATTCCGATATTGTTATTTTATTCCGAAGCTTAAAGGACTGGGGCAGTGATTTTGCCCAGACACTGGAAGCATGCGGGATTCCGGCACACGTGGAATCTTCCACTGGTTATTTTGCATCGAGTGAGGTACAGACCGTCTTAAATATGTTAAAGATTCTCGATAATCCATATCAGGATATTCCGATGGCGGCTGTCTTAAAATCTGCAATTGCAGGTCTGACGGATGAAGAACTGGCAGAAATCCGTATCCTTCATCCGGATCTGTCTTTTGCGGAAGCGGCAGTTTTAAGCTGTGAGGAAGCGGAAGAAGGAAAACTTCTGGAATTCTGGAACATGTATACAAAACTTCGTGCGCTGGTGTCCGATACACCGATCCATGAATTGATCCAGGAGATTCTTGATGTGACCAGATATGGTAATTATGCGGCATCACTTCCGGCTGGAATCAAAAGAGAGGCAAATTTAAATATGCTTCTTGAAAAAGCAGTTGCTTATGAAGCAACCAGCTATAAAGGGTTATTCCATTTTGTTCGTTATATTGACCAGCTTCAGAAATACGATGTGGATTTTGGAGAGGCAGAGGTAATCGGAGAACAGGAGGATGTTGTCCATATCATGACGATCCATAAAAGTAAAGGACTTGAATTTCCAATCGTTTTTGTGTCCGGCATAAACAAACAGTTTAACCAGATGGATACAAGAGATGCCATGGTTCTGCATCCGGATCTTGGAATCGGATTGTATGAGCAGACCTGTGCCCCCCGCATGAAGCGTCCATGCTTTGTCAGAAACGAGATTGCGAACCGTATTCTTTCTGAGAATCTTGGAGAAGAATTAAGAGTTCTTTATGTTGCACTTACGAGAGCAAAAGAGAAGCTGATCCTGACAGGAACGGTAAAAGATGCCGGGCAGACCCTGCAGAAATACACAGGAGCTTCGCTTCCTAGACAAAAGCTGGGATATGGGCAGCGGATCGGAGCAAAAAGCTATATGGACTGGATTATTCCGGCACTTTTGTCATATCCGGGGAAATACGACATTACGATCGCTGATCCGTCGGAGATTGTTATGGAACAGGCTTTGGAGATGGCGGAGGTTACGATTGGCTATCAGGAACTGATGGAAAATGTACAGAATGCAGATGAACACCTGATGGAGGAGCTTACCGCAGATTTTGATTATGAATATCCGTATCAGAGCGAAGCCGGGAAAAAGAGTAAGTATTCTGTATCCGAATTAAAACATGACTCCATGGTGCTTACCTATGATGCGCAGGAAGCGGAAACACCGGATTTTCTGAAGGAAGACAAAGAGAGCTATATTCCTGCTTTTATGCAGCAGGAAACTTCAGAAAAAGAGGAGGGAGGAGCTCAGGGAGCACTTCGTGGTACGGCAGTGCACCGTGTGATGGAATGTCTGGATTTTGCTTCAATCTGTGAGATTGACAGAACGGATATACAGGCAGTTGGGACATTTGTTTCAAAAGAACTGGACAGAATGGAGCGCGAAGAGAAGATCACGAAGGATATGAGAATGCTTGTGATTCCGGAGCTTATTATTCATTTTGTACAGTCAGATCTGGCATTTCGGATGGCTGTTGCAGATCAGGCAGGCTTGCTTTTCCGTGAGAAACCATTTGTAATGGATTATGAAGGAGCTTTGATTCAGGGAATTATCGATGTGTTCTGGTTGGAAGAGGGACATATTGTATTAATGGATTATAAAACCGACCGGGTAAAAAAAGCAGAGGAACTGGTGGAACGTTATGAGACACAGCTCCGCCTGTATGCAGATGCTTTAAAACGGGTATTTTCAACAGAAGAACAGGAAAAAGCAGTGAAGGAATGTCTGATCTATTCCTTCCGGCTACAGGAGGTTATAAAAGTATGAATCAGATTATCCTTGCTTCCGGATCACCGAGGCGGAAGGAATTATTAGAACAGATTGGGCTGGAGTTTGAAATATGTCCGGCAAAGGGCGAAGAGATCATTACGAAAACCATACCGGAAGAAGTTGTCATGGAGTTATCCAGACAAAAAGCGGAAGAAGTGGCGGGAATGGTGTCCGCATATGGAGAAAACCACAGTGAACTTACCACACCACAGGATATTCTGGTAATCGGAGCAGACACCGTTGTCGCTTATGACGGGCAGATACTTGGCAAACCGAAAGACAGGGAGCATGCCATGGAAATGTTAAGAATGCTTTCCGGACATACGCACAGTGTATATACAGGGGTTACCTGTGTTTTCATTGACAAAAAAGGAAGATGCGGGGAACATATTTTTTATGAGAAAACGGATGTGACAATGTATCCAATGACGGAAACCGAGATTCAGCGTTACGTGGATACCGGGGAACCGATGGATAAAGCCGGAAGTTACGGGATTCAGGGAAGATGCGCAATCCATGTGAAAGAAATCCGCGGTGATTACAACAACGTGGTAGGACTTCCGGTAAGCCGTCTGTATCAGGAACTTCTCGGTATTGGAATCGACTTATATTTATGGTAAAATAAGAACGACTGAAATCTCTGTTAATGACAAAGAGGAGGGGAAATATGTACGAATATGATGAGGAAGTATTACAGGCGTTTCTGGAAAAACAAAGTCAGCTTTTCGCAGAAAATGTAGCAGAAAATATAGAAGAGGCTGAGGCATTTCTTGAGGACTGCATGGCGGTTGTTGTGGACAGTCTTAAAGAAGTGAAAGAATATTTTGAAGAAGAAGGAACCGATATCTCCGGCATGACCGACGAGGAACTGAAAGAGCAGAGTGAAGTTTTTGAAGTGCCGGGAGGACGGTATCTGATTGTAGAAGGATAGAGAGGCAGAAGCATGAGTAATACATATGATGTTGTGATTATCGGAGCAGGACCGTCAGGGGCATTTTGTGCATATGAACTGATGGAAAAGAAACCGGATCTGAAAGTTCTGATTATAGAAAAAGGAAGAAGAATTGAGAAGCGGGAATGTCCAAAGAGACGTACCAAGGTATGTGTTGGATGTAAGCCGTGTTCTATTACGACCGGTTTTGCCGGAGCTGGTGCATTTTCGGATGGTAAATTATCACTTTCTCCAGATGTAGGTGGAAATCTTCCGGAAATATTAGGATACGACAAGACCGTTGAATTATTAAAGGAATCCGATAATATTTATCTGAAATTTGGTGCGGATACCAAAGTGTATGGTGTCGATAAAGAAAAGGAGATCCGTGAGATCCGCAGAAAGGCAATTACTGCGAACTTAAAGCTGATTGAATGCCCGATCCGTCATCTTGGAACCGAAGAAGGATATAAGATTTATGCGAGAATGCAGGAGCATCTGTTAAACAGTGGTGTGGAAATGCTGTTTGATACCATGGTCGATGACATTATTATCGAAGATAATTGCGCAAAAGGTGTCATTACAGATAAAGGTGAGACCATTTATGCAGATGAGATCGTATCCGCTGTCGGTCGTGAAGGAGCAGACTGGTTTTCCCATATCTGTGACAATCATGGAATTGAAACACAGGTTGGTACAGTAGATATCGGTGTCCGTGTTGAAGTCCGGGATGAGGTTATGGATTTCCTGAATAAAAACCTGTATGAAGCAAAACTTGTATATCATACGCCGACATTTGATGATAAAGTGCGTACGTTTTGTACCAATCCTTCCGGAGAGGTTGCGACAGAGTATTATGATAATGGACTTGCCGTGGTAAACGGCCATGCTTATAAATCTGCGGATATGAAGACTAATAATACCAATTTTGCATTACTGGTATCAAAGAATTTTACCAAACCATTCAAGACTCCAATCGAATATGGTAAACAGATTGCACAGCTTTCCAACATGCTTTGTGACGGCAAGATTCTGGTACAGACCTTTGGAGATTTCAAAAGAGGACGCCGGACAACGGAAGAACGTCTTTGCAGAAATAACCTGATCCCGACATTAAAAGATGCGGTTCCGGGCGATCTTTCCCTTGTATTTCCACACCGGATCATGGTGGACATTGAGGAAATGATCATGGCACTGGACAAGGTTACTCCGGGAATTGCCAGTGATGAAACATTGTTATACGGAGTGGAAGTGAAATTCTATTCAAATAAAGTTGTTGTAAACAAAGATTTCGAGACAAGTGTGTGCGGACTTCGTGCAATTGGTGACGGCGCTTCCGTGACAAGAGGACTGCAGCAGGCTTCTGCAAATGGTATTTCTGTTGCAAGAAGCATTCTGGAAAAACTTTCATAATCAAACGATAGGATAAACCAAAATGAAAAAAAAGATAGTCGCAATGATGCTGGCCATCGTGCTGGCATCCGGATGTCTGACTGGATGCCGGGTTGGAAATACAGAATTTGTAATTAACACGAAGGTAATGAGCAGCAAATCGGTATTTACGATAAATAATCATGCGTGCAGTCTGGAAGAAGCCAGACTATACTTATGCAATTATAAAAATCTATACGGTAATGTATATGGCGTCGATTTGTGGGATTATGACTTTGGAGATGAATCCCTTCAGGAGTATGTAAAGGGAGTAACATTATCCGAGTTAAGCCGGATCATGTGTATGGATCTTCTTGCAGAGGAACAGGGGATTGAACTTGATGCAGATGATAAAAAGGTTGTCAAAAAAGCTGCGGAAGAATATTACCAATCTCTTTCCAAAGAAGAGATCAGTTATATGGGGATCAGTCAGAAACACATCGAAGAATATTATACAAACTATGCGCTTGCAGATAAATTATATCGCACGTTAATCAGTGGAGTGGATGAGGAAATCAGCGATGATGAAGCACGTGTGATGCAGGTACAGCAGATTTATGTATCGAATCTGAACAAAGCAGAAGAGGTCGCATCGAAGCTGGCTGCAGGAGAGAACTTTGAAACAGTGGCAGCTGCTTATAATGAGGCATCTGGTATTGAAACAACACTTGCAAGAGGGGAATGTCCAAAGAACGTGGAAGACAAAGCTTTTGGAATGAATAATGGTGAGGTCTCAGACCGGATTGATGTAGATGGCGGTTATTATTTTTTCAGATGTGTGAATAAATTCGATGTTGCGCTGACCGAGGAAAATAAACAGAAGATTTTGACAAACAAAGAGAAAGCACAGTTTGAAGATATGTATAATCAATATGTGGATGAAGCTGTGACAGAGTTGAATGAGAAGATGTGGTCAAAAGTAACGATTGAGGATAGTTCTGCCATCACAACAGATACGTTCTTTGCGGTATATGACAACTGCATGAGTGAGGAGACAGATTAAAATAACGAGGGGGATTTTTTATGGAATGGGAATTTGACATATTATATGGGCTGCAGAAAATCCATAACCCGGTATTGGACTGGTGGATGGCGCATTTGTCAGATCTGGGAAATATCGGTCTTTTCTGGCTGATTGTTGCCGCAGTTATGACGATTTCAAAGAAATATCGCAAATGTGGGATTCAGACGTTTGCAGCAATGCTGCTTACCTTTATTATCGGCAATCTGATCCTTAAGAATCTGGTAGCAAGAGACCGGCCGTGCTGGATCGATCCATCGATCGCGCTGCTTGTGAAAAGTCCATTGGATTATTCATTTCCGTCCGGACATACAATGAACGGATTTACAGCGGCGGTGACTATATTCTGCAATGACAGAAAGCTGGGAATCTGTGCGATTATTCTGGCATCTCTGATCGCTTTTTCAAGATTATATAATTTTGTACATTTCCCAACGGATGTGCTAGTCGGAATGGTAATCGGAATCGGCTCCGCATTGATTGTAAATTATTTAACAAAGCGTTATATACAAAAAAAGCAGAACTCCTGATGGGGCTCTGCTTTTTTTGTTGCGTTTTATGCATTCTCTTTTGTAAGTAATAACATAATGTCGTTGCTTCTTTTTACGAATTTGCTCATGGCATCCACAGAGAGTGGCTGGTTAGAGAGCATTGCAAGATCATAAAGCTGTTCACAGAACATTGGTACATGCTCGGAATCTTTATGCTCAAGGATATATTTTACGAGTTCATTGTTTGCATTTAAGGTCAGTGTCTGGTCGGCAGCAAACATATTCGGATCCATACCACCCATACCATTTGCAGCATACATTCTCATCATATCCTGCATACGGCGTCCTTCTTCGGAAAGTGTGATCACAGATGCGATTCCGTCGTTTTTCAGAGCTTCCACTTTTACAGTGAGCTTGTCATTGTTTAATGTCTTTTTAAACAGATCAGAGAGAGTAGAAGCAGCTTCGGTATAATCAGTTTCCGAATCGGATTTCAGGCTTTCGGTAAGATCTGCATCAATACGCATGAATTTATAATGGTCATTGCGCTGTTCCAACTGAGTGATAAATGAGGTATCAATATTGTGATCTAAGATAACGGCATTCATACCCTGTTCTTTGAATAAATTGATGTATTGTCCCTGCTGGTTGCAGTCAGTTACATAATATACGATCGCGCGGTCGTCTTTTTTCTCTTCTGGAGCAGCATCGCTGCCATCTGCATTGACAACATCAGATTCTGTCTCTTTTGCATCTTCTGGTTCCTCAACTGGTTTTAAGAGTTCCGGAAGTGTCTGATATTTTCCGTTGATATCCTTAAACAGAATATAATCGTTCATCTTATCACAGAATTTCTCATCTTTTAAGCAGCCGTATTTGATGAATGGGCTGATGTCATCCCAGTATTTTTCGTAGCTTTCTTTCTCAGTTTTGCAAAGTCCGATTAGTTTATCAGCAACTTTTTTGGTAATGTATTCAGAAATCTTTTTAACGAATCCGTCGTTCTGAAGTGCACTACGTGAAACGTTCAGAGGAAGATCCGGACAATCAATCACACCTTTTAACAGCATGAGGAATTCAGGAATAACTTCTTTGATGTTATCAGCGATAAATACCTGATTATTGTAAAGCTTGATGGTTCCTTCGATGGAATCGTATTCGGTATTGATCTTCGGAAAATACAGAATTCCTTTTAAATTGAACGGATAATCCATATTCAGGTGGATCCAGAATAACGGCTCTTTGTAATCCATAAATACTTTACGGTAGAAAGCTTTGTATTCATCGTCGGTACACTCACTTGGAGTTTTAGCCCAGAGAGGTTTTGTATCGTTTAACGGTACCGGACGTTTCACGATTTTTAATTTATCTTTTGCAGGAGAAACTTCAACGGTTTCTTTTTCGCCGTTCTCATTTTCTTTCTCTTCTGTTTTGGCTTCTTCGTGAATCTCTTCGATTACTGTGTCGGTATCAAGTTTGTCCTCTTTATCGATGGTTTCATATTCTTCCGGAGCATTTGCTTTGGAAAGATAGATCTCCGTCGGCATGAAAGAGCAGTATTTCTCAATAACCTCGCGTGCGCGGTATTCGTTGGCGAATTCGAGACAGTCTTCATTCAGGAACAGCGTGATCTCAGTTCCGACAGTATTTTTGGTTCCGTCTGTCATGTCAAATTCGGTTCCGCCATCACAGGACCAGTGAACCGGAGTAGCACCTTCTTTATAGGAGAGGGTGTCGATGGTAACAACATCGGCAACCATGAAAGCAGAGTAGAAACCAAGACCAAAGTGTCCGATGATCTGGTCGTCATTTGCTTTATCTTTGTATTTCTCGATGAAATCGGTTGCGCCGGAGAAAGCAATCTGGTTAATGTATTCTTCAACTTCATCTGCAGTCATTCCGAGACCATTGTCGATGAATTTTAAAGTTTTCTCTTCCGGATCCACGATTACCTGGATTTTTGCCTTGTAATCAGAAGGAAGTGTATATTCACCCATCATATCAAGCTTTGCCAGCTTGGTGATCGCATCGCAGCCGTTTGAAATTAACTCACGGTAAAAAATGTCATGGTCAGAATATAACCATTTCTTGATAATCGGGAAAAGATTATCGCTGTCAATTGAAAGATTTCCATGTTTGTTACTCATGTCAACAACTCCTTTAATTATAAATTGAATCAGACATCAGGCACATTCCTGAAACGTATCTGATTTTGAATCATATACTAGAATCAATTGAAATGATATTACCAGTTCTGGGAAAAGTCAATAGAAAATCAGCACTCTTTTTGAATGAGTGCTAACAAAACACGCGGAATCATTGAAAATAAGGCATTTCTGAAATTATGAAAAGTTTATAAACTTGGAAAATATGGACAGCCTTTGTGAAAAATGATACGATATGGCATAAGAAACAAGCTATGAACTAAAGGAGGAACACAATGTTAGAAACAGGAATCAAAGGAAAAAAAGAACTGGTGGTATCACAGGAAAATACCGCGAAAACAATGGGAAGCGGAACGATGGATGTTTTTGCAACACCGGCAATGATCGCACTTATGGAGAATACCGCATACACAAGTGTGGAAAAAGAACTGGAACCTGGAAGCGGTACCGTTGGTACTGCACTCAATGTAAAACATGTGGCAGCAACACCAGTGGGAATGAAAGTTACATGCGAGTCTGAACTGATTAAGATCAATGGACGTGCGCTTACGTTTTCGGTGAAAGCATATGATGAATGTGGACTGATCGGTGAGGGCGAACATGAACGCTTTATTGTTTTCGAGGATAAGTTCCAGGCTAAAGCCGATGCAAAACGTAATGCATAAATAAGGAAGAGACATTCTATTGATAAAATTGCAATAATTTCTCAAAAATGTTATTGACTTCTAACAAGAGTTAGAATATACTAACTTACGGTAGATGAAAACAATTATCAACGTTGCAAATAGAAGTTTGACAGAAAAGAGGTTGTTATGCAGGATTATCGAAGAACACAGATGCAAAAGGAACTGATCATACAAAGACTGAAGGAAGAGGGATGCAGGATTACAAAGCAAAGACAGATGCTTCTTGATATTATTCTTGAGGAAGACTGCTCCTGCTGTAAAGAAATTTATTACCGGGCTTCCAAAAGAGATCCAAAGATTGGAACGGCTACGGTGTACCGCATGATCAACACCTTAGAGGAGATCGGTGCGATCAGCAGAAAGAATATGTATAAGATTGCATGTGGAGAGGAATGTGAAGTGAAGGAAGCCTGCACCATTGAACTTGAAGACGAGTCAGTGGTGGAACTTTCAGCAATCCAGTGGCACCAGATTATTCAGGCAGGACTGGAAAAATGCGGTTATATGCGTGGACAGAAGATCAAAAATGTAGTGGCTATGCCGTGTCAGTGTGCGGAAGCATAGCATTACATATTCCGCTTTTATTTTACAAATTATTTACAAAATGAAGGAAAGACTGGTAAAACTAGGGATAAAGTGCTAAAATAGAACTATGAAAATGAATAATATATAGAGAAAGAAAGGGAAATATTTGTGGGAAAGAAAGAGAAAAAGAAACTAAAAACTCAAACCACCAATAAACTCAATTTTGCCGCTTTTGGAGGGATTAGAGGCAAAATCATTCTGATTAGTACAGTTGCCGTTGCAACAGCACTTATTCTTGGAGTATCCGGAATTACCGCTTTGAATAAGACAAGCCGGAATAACGATATTTTAAAGGAAATCAATCAGGTGAACCTGTCACAGAATGAGAATCAGGCACTGGATACATCATATTGCTATTACCTGGATACAGATTATCTGGACAAGATCGTTGCCAATCTTGGAGACATGGAGAGCGATGCACAGACAGCAAAGAAAAAGGCCGGTCTTTCCTGGTCAAAGGATATTTCCGAGATGGAAGATTCTCTGGGTCAGACAAAGGATAATTACTCACAGATCCTTGACCTGAGCAAACAGAGAGGATTTACGGAAGACGCAGGAAAATACCAGAAATTCCTTGCAGGTGATGAAGAACTGAGTTCTGCATTTGCAGATGTGAAAGATGATAAGTCCTGGATCGATGGAGGATGGGTAAACATCGGGGATGGTGCACAGAATGTACAGGTGGGAGACAGCGCTATGCTGAAAAATACCTATAATACAGCCATTCCAAAAGAAGGAAAAAGATTGTACTTCTATGTGAGAGTTGGTGGAACAGGCGTAGAGTACAATGACAAGATTTATGTCAATAATATCGTATTCCATAAGGGAGATCAGGACCTGAGCATTGATCTGACAAAATTTACAGAGGCAGATCTTTCCGGTTCTTATGGCGAGGCATTAAATGGTCTCAGTCTTGTGCAGTATGATGGAAAAGACAGTGTCTGCCTGGATGGTACTTTTACAGCAGCCAATGCAAAATGGGAAGAAATCGCACTGAAATTCCCAATGGAAGATGTGGAAATGCAGGACTATGACAGCGTAACCTATGATCTTTATGCTTCATCTGCCCCAACTGATTTCCAGATGGCATGTGCATTTTCTGAGAAGTTTGATTTTGCACAGGCATTATCCGATCTGAATACAGAATTTGCAGCATACTGTCGTCTTGTTGTAGAGGGCAAAGACATTGCGGATGAGAGTGATAAAATTTCAGGAATGTTTAAGGACATTACTGATAATCTGGACATTTACGTTACAGACAGTGATCAGAATGCAAACATTGCGAAACTGATCAAAGACAAACAGGACGCATATCAGACAATGTCAGATATGGATAATCAGATTGTTTCACTGAAACAGGATAATACCAAATTATCAAGCACATTAAGTGATGTCACATCCGATTTAAGACAGCGTATCGAAAAGAATACGGATGCTTCAAAAGCACAGCTGGTTGTCGTTATGGCAATCATTCTTGTACTTGGAATGGGCGTAATCATTATGATCACACTTGCAGTAAGCAGATCCATGAATGTCAGCATTGGAAGATTTAAAGATACACTTTCTCAGATGACAGAAGGTAACCTGACAGTAAAAGCTTATGACAAAGGAAAAGATGAGTTTTCTACTTTTGGAGCTCACGTAAATGGATTTCTTGATAAACTGACGGATGTCATGAGGAGTGTACAGGACATTTCTGCAACCGTAAACCAGTCCGGAGAAGAACTTGACCATATGGCAATGCAGAGTAATGAGACATCTGGCGAGATCGGAAAGTCAGTCGAAGAGATCGCGCATGGAGCAACATCACAGGCAAAAGAGATCGATACTGCATCCAGCGAAATTGAGGAAATGGCTACAGCATTCCAAAGTATTGTTGAGAATATTGATGATCTTGGAAAAACATCAGAAGAAATGAAACAGGTAAGCAGCGAATCTGCACGTTTCATGAAAGAATTAAGCGATGCCAATGCAAAGACTTCCACAGCATTTGCACAGGTGGTTCAGCAGACATATACAACAAATGAGTCTGTTCAGAAGATTCGTGAAGCAGCAGAACTGATTACTTCGATTGCCAATAAGACCAATCTGTTATCCTTAAATGCAAGCATTGAGGCTGCAAGAGCAGGAGAAGCAGGAAAAGGATTTGCAGTCGTTGCAACAGAGATCCAGCAGCTGGCAGAACAGTCCAGCTCATCTGCTGACATTATCAAAGAGATTATCGAAGAATTAACAAATGAGGCAGAACGTACGGTTTCTATCGTTGATGAGGTAACTCAGATCGTACAGGAACAGCAGGAAAAACTTGTTGCAACCCAGGAAAAATTCGATGTTCTTGAGAATGGTATTGCAGAGTCGGATCAGAAGACAACAACAATCAAAGAGTGTACCGAGATTTGTGATAATGCACGTAATAAGGTAGAAGAAATTATCGTAAATCTGTCTTCGATTTCCGAAGAAAATGCTGCTTCTACAGAGCAGACAACAGCATCTATGCTGGAATTGAATGAGGTAATCACAAATCTGGCAGACAAGGCAGCACAATTAAAAGAGATGGCTGAGAAGCTTGAAACAGATCTGAAGTTCTTCCGAATTTCATAACTGGGATGCTGACGCTTGAAGGGAGAAAGAGTATATGAATCAGACGGGTACGAATAGTCAGAAAAAGAACAATAGCAGTTCCGTTGTTCACAATCAGTGGAATTCAGAGAAGACCTATCAGGCAAGAACAGACTTTTTGATGTCAGGAGGATCCGATCAGGTTGGTGCGCTTTATATTGATGTAACGCAGGACCAGCTGATCCGGATTCTGTGGGATGGATATGAGCGGAATACCATTGAGACTTCAGAACAGGAAGTTTATCGTTGGCTGGAAGCAAATATCTATCCTTATATTCCTGATCAGGAAAGCAGGGATGAATTTAACAGAGAATTTTCCCGTACCAATCTGATTCAGACGTTTCAGGAAGGAAAACCGCAGCTGCGAACAAAGCATCGTTTTCAAAAAGGAAACCGTATCTGTTGTTACCGCGTGAATGTAAATATGTTCCAGAATCCTGCCAACGGTCATATTGAGGCATGTGCAACATGGGAAGATTATACACGCAAATACGTTGATGAGCAGATTCGGGATATTCTTTATCAGGCAGATTATAAAGCTTTGGGGTTGATTGAACTCGATCAACAGATTTTATATATGAGATCCAATCATTTTGATGAAATGGAACTGGCGGATGACTCCGTGCTTTCTTATAATGAATCTGTACAGGAAATGTGCAGACAGCGTATTTTCGAAAAAGACCGGGAACAGTTTGCACGCTGTACATCGTTGGATTATCTGAGTGACAATATGTCAATGACAGGCGAATTTTCGTTTACCGTACACAATACCGCCCATGAAGTGGAGCGATACACTTATTACTGGTTTGATGAAAAGCGGAGACTGCTTTTATTTGTTGTTGATGATATGACGAAAGCGTCGGAAACAGATGCGCTTACAGGTGCATTAAACCGGGCTGGATTTTCACAGAAGGCAGAAGCGATTATTGAAAACAATCCGGATAAGAGGTTTGCAATCCTATATTTTAATATTCAGCGTTTTAAAGCAATTAATGATCTGTTTGGATATGAAGTGGGAGATGACGTACTGTGTGATGCAATGAATGCGTTGCAGACGTGTTATTTAAAGCCTCTGGTGGTCGGACGTGTAGAGGCGGATCATTTTACACTACTTACAGAAGCTGACAATGTAGAACTGGACAGACTCCCGGAAGTCCTTCATGGAATTCTGTACCGCAATGATATGAGAATTGATATCTATGCAAGATGTGGTATTTATTATATTCCGGAGAACTGCAGTCTCAGCGTGTCAGATATGTGTGACCGTGCAAAGCTTGCAAAAACATATATTGCCAATCAGTATGTCCAGCCATATGCTGTATTTAACGGCGATATGCGAAAAGAGTATGAGCAGCGCAGTATAGCATTGATACAGTTGGAAAATGCATTGAGAAATGATGAATTTCACGTATATTACCAGCCGATTTTTGATGTCTGGACAAGAAAGATCGTTTCTGCAGAGGCACTTGTCAGATGGATATCCAAAGACGACGAGGTAGTTCTTCCGAAGCATTTCATTCCGGCATTAGAGGACAGTGGCCATATAACCAAACTGGATACGCTGGTGAACAGCCGTGTACATGAATTTATGGAGAAACGTTTTCATGAGGGAAAACGGATTGTTCCGGTTGCCGTGAACCTTTCCAGAATGGATCTTATGGATAACAACATCATGGATAAAATACGCCATGATGTAAAAACATCAAAGCTTCCGAAAGAGAATTTCCGTTATGAGATCACAGAGTCTGCATATGCGGAAATCAATGAAACCGGTAATAAATTTCTGACGGAGTTACGAAAGTATGGTGTGAAAATGCTGGTGGATGATTTCGGCAGCGGACTTTCTTCCTTCAGCACAGTACGTGATTTTGAATTCGATATCATTAAACTGGATATGGGATTTGTACATAAGATTGGAAAAAGTAAAAAGAATAATAATATCCTGATTTCGATTATTGAACTGGCGCACAGGCTTGGAATGAAGGTTGTTGCGGAAGGAGTAGAAACCGAAGAACAGATTGAATTCTTAAGAGATTATGGTTGTGATTTTATACAGGGATTTTATTTCTCGAAACCACTTCCACAGGAAGAATTCGAACGGCTTCTTGCATAAAAGAAATCAAACAACAGGGCAGTTGCTTCATGAATATGAGGCAGCTGCTTTTTTTTGCTCTATATTTTAGTACTAAAGACATTGTTAAAAATCTCCAGTTAAATGATTAAAAAACAGACTAAAAACTATAAAATAAAGTAATAATTAACAAAAATAAACAACATAATTAAAGTACAATTGACTTAAATAAACAATGAAAATATAATTAATTTAACTCGAATAAAAAAGTGTCGGAAAGGGGGGAGGGCACTAAGATACGAGGAGATTCAGAAAGGGTTAAAGGAAATGAGAAGGATTAATAAACAGATTGTAGCAATCGTTATGGCGGCTGCGATGATGGGATCGCTGACACCGCCGGGAGGATTACCGTTTACACAGGAAACGGTAATGGCTGCAGAACAGAACACGATTTATGAGAGCAGTGCGGCAAAACAAACAGATGAGATTGATTTCTCTGCGCTGTCAGAAGAAGACTGGGCGAATGGGAAAGCATCATTTACATATGACTATACAAATGGTCAGAATGTATCCGTTTTGGCAGATTTTAAGCTGAAGGGAAGGGTATCGATCGATGAAACTGCGTACCAGACACTTGCCCAAGATGGAAATCATATAAAGCTTCAGGGTGTTGTAAAGCTTGGAAGTGACTGGACGTATACAACAGGCGATTCATGGCCTTATCTCGACAGAAATGCATTCCAGAAGGGTGAAGATGGAAAATACTATGCAGATACAGAAGTAGAATTTAAAGACAAGACCCCGGATCAGCTCATGGAGATTGATTATGAGATCGTGGGTGTTGGATTTAAGGGCACACTGACATTTGACAATGTGTCTGTGGAGAACGTTGAGAAGGACACACCGGAACTCGAAGAAAAAGAGCCAACTGTGCTTTCTGATTTTGAAGAAGAGGCACAGATGAATAACTGGTCGGGCGAGACCGGGTATCAGTATTGGCATGGTGGAGATGCCAATGCGCAGCCGGATCTTTTGTATGATGCAGAAAATAAGCAGTTAAAGGTAAATCTTGATTACACTGCAAACAGTTCAGAAGGATGGAGCGAGGCAAAGGTAAAATATACTGCACCTGATGCAGGCGTGGATGTTTCCCAGTATAATCAGGTCAGCATTGATCTGATCTATCCGGAAAGCGGATCGAACATCAGTAAGCTGAAGTTCTTTTCCGATGGGATTATTAATAAGGATACAGAAATTGATACTTCAAATGCTGAGAAGCTTTCAAATGGTTATCAGAAAGTGACGGTAACCATGGGATTTTCGCCATCGAAAGCACCATTAAAGGAGCTGGCAATCGGAATTATCGGGTCAAACAGCAATTTTAAAGGTGATGTGTATCTGGATAATCTGACTTTATCACAGATGGATGAGACTGCTGATTATGTAAAAATAACAGAATCTGTAAATCCGGATGGAACCCAGGCAGACATCACAAAGGCAGCAAAAACGGTAACCATTGCAGATGAGAATGCGGATGACAGTGCAAAGGCACTTGCTTCTTATCTGAATGGGCTTTCCGCAAGCGGACAGGTTCTGTTCGGACATCAGAATGATGTTTCCAAATCGGTCAATCCTTCGGCAGAGCTTGGGGATGTATATGACATAACCGGTTCTGTCAGTGGTGTATTTGGAATTGATACGCTTGCACTTGCAGGTTCTGAAGCCGGAGGAACAAGTTCTGCGGATGCACTGGAAAAATCAGTTGCATACAGTAAGAAAGCTGCAGAGAATGGTGCATTGATCACATTGTCCACACATATGCCGAATTTTACAAGTGATAAGATCAAAAAGAATTCGGATGGCTCTTATGACTTCCATGAATGTGACTTTGCTGAGGCAAAAGATCTCAGTAACGACAGTGTGAAAAAGATTCTCACAGGCGGAGAGTACAATGAGGTGTTTAATGCATATCTGGATATTATTGCAGACTATGCCAACCAGCTGGGAGAGGACGGTATCCCGGTTATCTTCCGTCCGCTTCATGAGAATACCGGTTCCTGGTTCTGGTGGGGATCTTCGAACTCTGTAGAAAGCTATAAGAGTCTGTACCGTTATACCAGAGATTATCTGGAAGCAAAAGGCGTGCACAATATGCTTTATGTATATTCGCCAAATGGTCCGCTTACCTCAAAAGATGAATATCTGACCAGATATCCGGGAGATGAGTATGTCGATATTCTGGCATTTGATTATTATGATGATTACAATAGTTACCCTGCAGAACCGGATGATTCTTATTTCACACATCTGAATGAAACCTGTAAAGTTGTTTCTTCCATTGCAGAGAAAAGAAATAAGATTGCAGCAATCTCCGAGTGCGGAGTTCGTGTAATGAAAGCAAACGGCTCCGATAATGAGGGACTTCTTGTAAAAGGTAATCCGGTCGCATCTGGTAAGTCCGGATCGAACTGGTATCAGAGTGTCAGCAATATTGCAAAAGAGAATCACATGCCATATTATCTGGTATGGGCAAACTTTGGAGATACCAATTTCTATGTGCCATATAAATACAATTCCGAATATGGTCAGGAAATGATCAATGATTTTATCAGCTATTATAATGATTCTACTTCTGTATTTGGAGATGGAACGAATTTTTATCAGAATGTGAAGACGCTGGCAGATCAGGTAACGGTTCATAATTTTACCAATGTATACGGCTATATGACAGCTCCGTTTGATCTGGACACACTTTTAACAGATACTGTTTTATCGGCAAATGTGAAAAATGCTTCCAAGGTAAGCTTTGTGATCCGTGATACCGCAACAGGAAAACAGATCGAGCTGGAAGCAGCCTCACAGGATAGCGAAAATAGTGTTTCAAAACTTTACACGGCAAAGCTTACAACCGCGGATATGGAGCGTGTTGGAAAGACGGATGTTGCACAGATTTCTTTGAAGGCGGATGGTCAGATTTTATCGACAGTTGAAAATATCAGTCTGGGAAAAGAAAAAGAAAAAGCACCTAAAAATGTCGTAGAGGACTTTGACTATTATTCTGGAAGTGACGGACTTTTAGATGCAGGTTATACTGCGAATTCAGCAGCTGGATGTGAATCTTCCTTTACATTGGATGCTGACCATAAAGTAAATGGCACATATGGAGGCGCATTCCATTACAAATTAAAAACAGATGGAAAAGAAGTATGGACAGGACGAATTAAAACCGAATTGTCCAATCATGATTTCTCTGCTTATAATGCACTTCAGATGTGGGTGCAGCCGGACGGAAATGGACAGAAGCTTGTTGTACAGTTAACGGATGGCTCCGGCGAAGAATTTGAAGTTTACCTCACAAACTTTGTGAAAGGCACAAAAGCACAGTTTGTAACAGTTCCATTCAGTGCATTTAAAGGAAAACAGGGTGGTACGTTAGATACATCGAATATTACCAAGTTCGCGATCTGGTGTAATTCCTATCCGGCCGGAACAGGTGTGAACATTGATTCTACGATCTATTTTGATGCAATCCGTGCTGTAACGATTACGGATGAACAGATTGCTATGAAAAATGAGGATCAGCTGATTCTTACGGACAATGCAATCGGAACTCCGGCGATTACAGAAACTACACCGGATCCGACACCAACGCCAGATCCAACACCGAAGCCAGATCCAGTTCCGACTCCAGACCCGGCACCAACACCGACACCAGAATCTGGAAAAACACCGGGAACAGGAGAGAGTAAGGGAGCAGAAAGTACATCTTCTGAGACTGCAGGACCTGGAGAGGAAACGGTAAGTTTTGAAAAACAGCTGCTTGCAGATATCGAGGCAGCCGCTTCCGGGGATGTGGTAACGAAAACAGTTCCAGACGGGGAAGTCGTATCCCGTGCTGTTTTAGTAAAAGCAAAGGAAAAAGGAATCCGGTTGATTTTAGAATCAAAAGCCGGCATATCAGTCAGATGGGCATTTGACAGAATTGATACAGAAATGGATTTTAATCCAATGGTAAAGACAGGCGTGGAAATAAAGGGAGTAAAAGACCTGTTAAAGAAGGCATCACTCCCGGATAAAATGAAATATATCACGGTTTCCTTTGCGCATAACGGAGCGCTTCCAGGAACAGCGAAGGTGACACTTTCTCTTGCAGAGGCAGGATTTGCAGATCATGCAACATTGTATTTATATTATTACAATGCAGAAAAAGGATATTTTGAATATGTGGATGCATCTACAATTGAAGGCGGACAGGTGACTTTTTCCATGACACATTGTTCGGACTATATTGTGACAGATACAAAACTTCCGGCTGGAATTACCGATCAGAAGGCAAAGACAACTCCGGATACAGGAGATCATGCTCCAATCAGCTTCTGGTGTTTCTGCGGAATCGCAGGCATGGCAGCAATCAGCTGTACCAGACGGAAAAAAGGAGAAACGGAAAATAATAATTAATCCGGAAAATATAAAAACCCCGGCAGTCAAAATGGCTGTCGGGGTTTTGGCGTTGTATCAGACCGTTTAAAGCATTCAGGATGCATGATTTTGTACAAGTTCAAGAAATCTCTGGTGAATGCGAAGGTCATCATCCAGTTCCGGATGGAAGGACATTGCCAGCTGATTCTCATATTGTACGGCAACAATATGGGAATCGACAACAGAAAGTACATCGACGGAATCATCAACGGATGAAACATATGGGGCACGGATGAATGTCATTGGAATATCACCGAGTCCTTTGCATTCGGATATCGTATGAAAGCTTCCAAGCTGCCGTCCGTAGGCGTTACGTTTTACAGAGATCGGAAGTGTTCCAAAGTAATGGTGTGTGTCGTTGTCGAGCGAAGAGGCAAGAAGAATCATGCCGGCACAGGTCGCAAGAACCGGCATACCATCTAAAAGCTGTGCATGGATCTTATCAAACATACCCAGTTCTTTTAATAATTTGCCCTGAACCGTGCTTTCGCCACCGGGAAAGATCAGCCCGTCATAGGGAGTATCCAGATCTTCTGCTTTGCGAAGTTCAATGTATGGAATATTTAACTGTTCCAAAACTTTTTCATGTTCGGCAAAAGCCCCTTGTACCGCAAGAATTCCAATTCGCATTAGATGCCCCTTTCTGCCATGATCAGAGAGATTTCCTGCTCATTGATTCCAACCATAGCTTCGCCGAGATCTTCGGATAATTTTGCAATCATATCGGCATCGGTATAGTTGGTTACGGATTTTACGATGGCATTTGCACGTTTTTCCGGGTTTCCGGATTTGAAGATACCGGAGCCTACAAAGACACCTTCGGCACCAAGCTGCATCATCAGTGCGGCATCAGCAGGGGTAGCAACACCGCCGGCAGCAAAGTTTACAACCGGGAGACGCCCGTTGGAGTGAACATATGAAACAAGCTCATAAGGAACCTGAAGCTGTTTGGCTGCCTCAAATAATTCATCTTCGCGCATGCTTGTAAGACGTGCGATTTCGCTGTTCATTTTTCGCATATGGCGGACTGCCTGGATAATATCTCCGGTTCCAGGTTCTCCTTTGGTACGGATCATCGAAGCCCCTTCGTTGATTCTGCGGAGTGCTTCGCCAAGATCTTTGGCACCACAGACGAAAGGAACTTTAAAGTTTCGTTTGTTGATATGGTATACATCATCGGCTGGAGATAATACTTCACTTTCATCGATATAGTCGATCTCGATGCTCTCAAGGATCTGCGCTTCAACGAAGTGACCGATTCGGCATTTGGCCATGACCGGGATGGATACAGCATCCTGAATTCCACGGATCATTTTTGGATCGCTCATTCTTGATACACCACCGGCGGCACGGATATCTGCAGGGATGCGTTCAAGAGCCATAACAGCACAGGCACCGGCTGCTTCTGCGATTTTGGCCTGTTCCGGAGTGGTAACATCCATGATGACACCGCCTTTTAACATCTGTGCGAGCTGTTTGTTTAACTGGTATCTTTCTGTATTTTCCATAAATAGGTTTCCTCCTTTAAATCCTGCGGGATTTTCTTTACTTTTGATATGGCTATGATTATAATGAATGTGTGACCTTGGATAAATGGTCAAAATAAATATATTCAGTAATACCAGATTTGGAGATTAAAAAGAAATGTTAACGTACAGTTTTGAAAATATAGGGTCAGATTCTCTATATGAATATTTATATAAATGTATCAGGGATGATATTGTAACGGGGAATCTGCTGGCAGGTACAAAGCTTCCATCGAAGCGTACATTTGCAAAAAATCTGGGTATAAGTGTCATTACGGTAGAAGGCGCTTATGAACAGCTGAGGGCAGAAGGATATATTTATTCAGTTGTAAAAAAGGGATTTTACGTTTCGGATCTGAAATATGCACTTTCAGGTCTTGATGTGTCAGGAGAAAGAAAAAAGACAAAATCTGTAAAAACAAAGAGAACCGAAAAAATGACACAGGGGTATCTTGCAGATTTTTCCAGCAATCAGACGGACAGTGACATTTTCCCTTTTACCATATGGACGAAGACAATCCGGGAGGTGCTCAGTGACAGCAGAATCGAACTGATGACAAATTCACCGTGCGGGGGAATCCGGGAACTTCGTGAATCGATTGCGGTTTATTTGAAGGATTTTCGCGGTATGGACGTAAAACCGGAACAGATCATTGTCGGAGCCGGAACAGAATATCTGTATGGTCTTTTGATCCAGCTGCTTGGAAACAGAAGAGTCTATGCGGTAGAGAATCCTGGATATCTTAAGATTGCAAAAGTCTACGAGAGTATGAAAGTGGCATGCAGGTATATTGATATGGACGCTGAAGGGATTTCGGTGGAAAAACTGGAACAGGAAGGCGCTGATATTGTACACATTTCACCATCCCATCACTTCCCGACCGGAATTGTCATGCCGATCAGCAGAAGATATGAGCTTCTTGGATGGGCTGCCAAAAAACAGGAGCGCTATATTATCGAGGATGACTATGACAGTGAACTGCGGCTGACGGGAAAGCCGATTCCGACGCTTCAGAGTATTGACGTAGCGGGAAAGGTGATCTATATGAATACTTTTTCCAAGACGCTTGCATCCACTGTGCGAATCAGTTATATGGTACTGCCGCAGTCGCTGACCAGAGAATTTTATGAGCAGCTTTCGTTTTATTCCTGTACAGTTTCAAACTTTGAGCAGTATACGCTGGCAAGGTTTATCGAAAATGGAAGTTTTGAAAAGCACATTAACCGGTTGCGGAATTATTATCAGAATAAAAGGGATCAGATTCTCCAGGCTTTCCAGCAAAGCAGTCTTGGAAAGCTGATCTCGATATCTGGAGAAGAGACCGGAATCCATTTTCTGATGCATATTATGACCGGCAAAAAAGAGTCGGAGATCGTCCAGCTGGCAAAAACAAGAGGAATCCGCATGGTTCCGGTGTCTGATTATTACCATGCGGGGACAAGGAAAGTATTGGAAGACAACACGTTTGTTATGAACTATGCTTCAATCGATCTGGAGCACATTGACCGGATCGTTGCCATATTATACGAGATCATTACAAAGTAAACAGGGGGGGAATGCGTTCTTTTTTTCCGTCGCCAGAGCCAAAGGCTTTGATATGTGTGACGCTGTTGTCCAGAATTCTCAGGGAGCTTGCTGCGCCACAGATCGAATATCATCAGTGGACTTCGCAATCTGATTCTTGCGATATTTGCACCTTTCCCTCCACTTTCCGGTCCATTATGGGTTGGTATGACGGTATCGGTTGCCGTCCGTTATAAAGAGGGAAAAGAAGCAATGAAATCGCTGATGGGTGGAATGGCTTCTTTCCGCCTTGCTACATTTATCAGTGTGATCATTGTTCCGGTGGTTTCCTTTATGAATCCGGTAGTCCCGGTAGGATCCGGAATCACATTGCTGTTCCAGGCTTATGTATGTGCAAGGATTGGTATGGAGTATTGTAAGAGTGCGACGGACAAGAGTATTGCAGCAATCATGGCAGCAGTACTTGCGTTTAAAGGATCTGCATGGGCGCTGATCGTTGGTTTTGGTCTGAACCTGCTGATGTCAAATTACGATTCCATGATCGCAAAACGTGAAGCAAAGAAAGAAGAAAATTAGAAAATATAATGTCTGCGGACAGGGTGTGATTTTTGGGATCACACCCTGTTTTTACATATACAGAGCTTTATAAATAAACTTAATGATACATAGTCTCACTAACACCTCTTGACGCGAAATGACAAATTAGGTATTATAAACACAAGTTAGAAATAACTAACCACACGAATTAAGGAGATCATATGTGTCAGGAAGTTTTTGAAATTGTGAAAGGAATGGATCGAAAGAGCATTGAGACCCAGCTGGCATTACAGTGTGCCCCACTGATTACCGGTATAAAAATTTCGAACCTTTTGATTATTCCTGCTGAAAATGAGAAAGTCCTGCGAGCTGTGCTTATGCATACCGGCATTTGTTTCTACCGCCTGTTGAAATTAGAAGATCGGATTACCTTCCTTCTTTTTCGAAGAAACCTGCTGGAAGAGTACATAAACAGAACAGATATCCGTAATTTTTTTCAAAGAGAAGGATATAAAGAGTTCGGACTTGGATACATTTTGAGAACATTTCAGATTCGCTATCATTCATATATGACCAGAGAACAGACATTTCCTCATGAGATGGGATTGCTTTTGGGTTATCCCATCGAGGATGTTCGTGGTTTTATTGATCACGCAGGTGAACAATATCTGTATTCCGGCTACTGGAAAGTGTATCAGGATGTGGAAGCAAAAAAACGCCTTTTTGAGCAGTATGAGACTGCAAAAGAGACACTGATACAACTGCTTGCATCCGGAATTCATATGGAAGAGATTATCAGACATTATTATGGGAACGATCTGTTAAAAAAAGCTGTGTAATGTTGTATATCAAACGGAAAATTCCCAGTGATAAGGTATGATATAAATGAAGATCATTGGAAAGGAGATCATCACAGGATGAGTAAAGTGAGTGTTGTATATTGGTCACAGTCAGGAAATACACAGGCAATGGCGGAAGCTGTTGGTGCTGGAATTACTGCAGCGGGACAGGAAGCAGACGTCATCGACGTAAGCAGCGCTTCAATTGACGAACTGAAAAATGAAAAAGCCTTCGCACTTGGCTGCCCGGCAATGGGCGCAGAAGTTCTCGAAGAAGGCGAGATGGAGCCTTTTGTAACTGAATTAGAGGCGCTTATGTTTCAGGCAAGACCATTGCTCTGTTTGGCTCTTATGGATGGGGCGACGGACAGTGGATGAGAGACTGGGTAGACCGCATGAGCAGTGCGGGCGCAACCGTATTAAACGGAGAAGGTCTGATCTGCAATGAAACACCGGATAGCGATGTATTGGCTGATTGCGAAAACTTAGGTAAGCAGCTTGCAGCAAATGCATAAATAAAGTTTGATAACGTTCGCTTTAAAACGTTATGCCATAGTTAAATCCTTAAATAAATAAAGTGTAAATCAAAAGAAACCCTGGTCGCCATACCAGGGCTTCTTGCTATGTATTAGTTGTGCTGTCCGGATTCAAGTTCTTTTTTCAGGTTTTTCTGTGCAGTAGAAAGCATCAGCTTGATTCGGTTCAGCTGGTTAACTTCGGATGCACCTGGATCATAGTCAATCGCAACAATATTGGCAGTTGGATATTCATGGCGCAGTTCTTTGATAACACCCTTACCAACAATGTGGTTTGGCAGACATGCAAATGGCTGTGCGCAGATAATATTGGTTGCTCCCTGGTGGATGAGTTCGATCATTTCACCGGTCAGGAACCAGCCTTCACCAGTCTGGTTTCCGATGGAAACAATATGTTTGGCGGATTCTGCGGTATCCTGGATGTAGGCAGTCGGTTCAAAATGTTTACTCTTTGCAAGTTCATCACGTGCATCTTTTCTAAGCCATTCAAAGAATTTGATTAACAGATTATTTATGCGTTTCGCTTTCTTGGAATCACCAAGATAATCTGTTTTAAAGTTCTGGTTGTAACAGCAGTAGAGCAGGAAGTCTGTAAGATCCGGAACGACTGCTTCCGCTCCCTCGGATTCCAAAAGGTCAACAACGTAGTTGTTTGCTACCGGATGGAATTTAACGAGGATCTCACCGACAACACCGACACGAGGCTTTTTGATATCGAGCATTGGCAGATTGTCAAAGTCACGGATGATCTCACGGCACATCTTACGGTAAGTTCTGTGAGAAAGAATTTTATCCTGTGAGACAAATTCAATTACTTTCTTTTTCCATTTTTCGTGCAGTGCATTGGCAGATCCTGGTACTGCTTCGTATGGTCTTACGCGGTACAGACAACGCATGAAGATATCTCCGAATTCAAGTGCATAAAGTCCATGCTGGATCAGCTTTGGCGTGAAGGTGAATCCAGGGTTTTTCTCAAGTCCTACCATATTGATCGAGATAACCGGAACATCCGGATATCCGGCCTTAATCAGGGCACGGCGGATAAAACCGATGTAGTTTGTCGCACGGCATCCGCCACCTGTCTGGGAGATCAGGATTGCTGTTTTATTCATATCATATTTACCGGACATGACAGCAGCCATAATCTGACCGACAACGATCAGGGAAGGGTAGCAGGCATCGTTATTTACGTATTTTAATCCGACGTCCACACATTCTCTTGCCGGGATATCCGGGATGGATAAATGATAACCGGCAGCCTGGAAAGCAGGAAGAAGAAGTTCAAAGTGGATTGGAGACATCTGTGGACAGATGATCGTATATCCTGCTTTTTTCATTTCTTCTGTGAATATTACACGCTCATAATTCGAAGGTTTGATCGTGCGTTTTTCGTGTTTCTTTTCTCTGACACGGATGGCAGAAAGAAGAGAACGTATACGGATTCTTGCAGCACCAAGGTTGTTGACTTCATCAATCTTCAGGCAGGTATAGATTTTGCCGGAACCGGATAAAATATCATTTACGCAATCGGTTGTAACAGCATCCAGACCACATCCGAAGGAATTTAACTGGATGAGGTCAAGATCATCTCTTGTTTTTACAAAGTTTGCTGCCGCATAAAGGCGTGAATGGTACATCCACTGATCCATAACGATAAGAGGACGTTCTACATTACCTAAATGTGATACAGAATCTTCGGTCAGAACACAGATTCCATAGGAATTGATCAGTTCCGGAATACCGTGGTTGATTTCCGGGTCAACATGGTATGGACGGCCTGCAAGCACGATACCACGTTTTCCAGTCTCTTCCATATATTTTAAGACTTCTTCCCCTTTCTGGCGGACTTCCAGACGTACGACTTCAAGCTCTTTCCATGCATCGGATACTGCATTGCGGATTTCACTTTCCGGAATGCCGAATTCTTTTGTGAAACATGCCACAAGCTGTTGGGAGAGTGTTTCTTCGTTTGTAAAAGCCATAAATGGATTCAGGAAACGCATCTGTCCGGAGGTGATCTCATCCACATTATTTTTGATGTTCTCAGAGTATGAGGTAACGATCGGACAGTTGTAATGGTTGTTTGCATCCGGGAATTCCTTGCGTTCATATGGAATTGCCGGATAGAAAATAAAATCTACATTCTGATGGATGAGCCAGGAAACATGACCATGTGCAAGTTTGGCCGGATAACATTCCGATTCACTTGGAATGGACTCGATTCCGAGTTCATAAATTTTACGAGTGGACTGTGGTGAGAGTACGAAACGGAATCCAAGTTTTGTAAAGAATGTAGCCCAGAATGGGAAGTTCTCGTACATATTCAGTACTCTTGGAAGACCAACGGTTCCACGTTTTGCCTCTTCTTTGGAAAGCGGTTTATAGTCAAAAATACGCTTGTTTTTATATTCAAACAGGTTTGGAATGTTTTCTTTATTTTTTTCTTTTCCAAGACCGCGTTCACAACGGTTTCCGGTGATGTACTGTCTGTTGTCAGAGAATTTGTTGATCGTGAGCAGACAGTGGTTGGTACATCCCTGACATCTTGCAAGTTTGGTTTCATAGGTCAGCTGATTGATCTGATCAATGGTAAGCATTGTTGTCTGATAGCCTTCCTCATGACGTTCTCTTGCAATCAGAGCACAACCGAATGCACCCATGATTCCGGCAATGTCCGGACGGGTAGCGTGTACACCGGCAATTTTTTCAAAGCTTCGCAAAACCGCATCGTTATAGAAAGTTCCACCCTGGACAACGATATTTTCACCAAGATCCTTCGCATCGGATAATTTGATTACCTTATATAATGCATTTTTAATTACAGAATATGCAAGACCTGCGGAAATATCGGAAACGGTTGCTCCTTCCTTCTGTGCCTGTTTAACTTTGGAGTTCATAAATACGGTGCATCGTGTTCCGAGGTCGATCGGGTTTTTTGCAAATAATGCTTCTTTTGCAAAGTCCTGAACAGAGAAATTCAATGATTTTGCAAACGTTTCGATAAAGGAACCACAGCCGGAAGAGCATGCTTCGTTTAACTGTACAGAGTCAACGGTGTGATTTTTGATCTTGATACATTTCATATCCTGACCACCGATGTCTAAGATACAGTCTACCTTAGGGTCAAAGAATGCAGCCGCATAATAATGTGCAACCGTCTCAACTTCTCCTTCATCCAGCATTAAAGCTGCTTTTAACAAAGCTTCTCCGTAGCCGGTAGAGCAGGAATGTACAATATGAGCCTTCTCTGGAAGAAGGGAGTAGATTTCCTGGATAGAACGGATCGCAGTTGCAAGCGGGCTTCCGTTGTTGTTGCTGTAAAACGAATATAAAAGGTCGCCGGACTCACTGACCAGTGCGATTTTGGTTGTGGTAGAACCGGCATCAATTCCAAGGTAACAGTTACCTTCGTAGGTGGAAAGATCTGCAGTTTTTACATGGTTATTCTGATGCCGTCTGGTAAATTCATCATAAGCAGCCTGATCGGCAAAAAGAGGTTCCATACGGGCAACTTCGAATTCCATATGTATATCGGAAGAAAGCTTGTTCACAAGATCAGAAAGTGTTGTGACATGATCTTCCTTATAATTCAAGGCAGAACCAATTGCTGCAAACAGGTGGGAATTCTCAGGGGTGATCGCATGCTCGTCGTCCAGATTCAAAGTGCGGATAAATGCGGCTTTTAACTGGTCGAGGAAATGCAGAGGTCCTCCAAGAAATGCGACATGGCCACGGATTGGTTTACCACAGGCAAGTCCACTGATTGTCTGATTTACAACTGCCTGGAAAATGGAGGCAGATAAATCTTCGCGGGTTGCGCCTTCGTTGATCAGTGGCTGGATATCTGTTTTGGCAAATACACCACAGCGGGCTGCAATCGGATAGATCGCTTTATAGTTTTTGGCATATTCGTTCAGACCGGTTGCGTCTGTCTGAATCAGGGATGCCATCTGATCGATAAAGGAACCGGTTCCACCGGCACAGATTCCGTTCATACGCTGTTCTACATTGCCACCTTCAAAATAGATGATCTTTGCATCTTCGCCACCAAGCTCGATGGCAACATCTGTCTGCGGAGCATAATGCTGTAATGCGGTAGATACGGAAATTACCTCCTGAACAAATGGAACATTCAGATGCTTGGCAAGGGTCAATCCACCAGATCCGGTGATCATTGGTGCAACTTTACGATCGCCGAGTGCATCAAAGGCTTTTTGTAAAAGGGAAGAAAGAGTTTCCCTGATATTGGCAAAGTGACGTTCGTAATCGGAAAAAAGCAGTTCGTCTTTATCATCCAGTACTGCAACTTTTACGGTTGTTGAACCAATGTCAATACCCAATTTGTGTAACGTATTGTTTTCCATATTATCCTCCGTTGTACTTCCTGGAAAGTACTTGTATCGTAATAGTATCTTTTATGCTTTTCTACTTATTATATGTTATAAGCAAACTCCTTACATTATACGATAGGAAAATGCAAAAAACAATACGGGGTTTCTAAACATTTTATGAAGAATGTGCTGCTGCGTTGACAATTGAGGGGAGAAGTCGATATAATAAAATCTGCATAAAATACGTTTTAAAACAGCATCATAACGTTGCTGGACAGGAGAGATTATATGAACTGGATGGATAAATTAGAGCGAAAATGGGGAAGGTATGCAATCCCGGATATACACAGATATCTGATCATTGCAATTTTGATCGGCTATGCAATCAGTTATCTTGCAAGTGGTCTGTTTGATTTCCTGACATTCAATGTCAATGCGATCTTACATGGTCAGATCTGGAGGCTTGTGACATGGATTCTGATTCCACCGTCAGGAAAACTTGTTTTCACATTGCTGTTTCTGATCTGCCTGATTCCGATGGGACACACACTGGAACAGATCTTTGGAAGTTTTAAGATGAATGTTTATTTCATAGGTGGAATCATTCTCAGTGATATTGGAGGTCTCATCACATATTTTGTATGTTATCTTCTGACCGGACTTTCCGGCGTGAATGTCAGCCTGACGACCTATTATTTACTGTTGACCACGTTTATGGCGCTTGCATTATGCATGCCGGATGCGACCGTGAATCTGTATTTTGTTTTGCCGATTAAAATGAAATGGATGCTGGCTCTTTATTTCGCAGATCTGGCTTATGAGATTTACGAAAATTTCCGTGTTGGAAGCCAGTTTGGCTCTGTTCTTGGGCATAATGTTGGTATGATCATGGGAGTTGTGCTAAGTGCCCAGATTGTGTTTGCACTGATCAACCTTGGACTTTTCTTTTATTTTACAAAACAGCGTGTCTCAAGAAAACAAAAGAAAAGACAGAAAGAATTTCGTGCGCAGTTTGCAGCTGAACCAAGACCGGGATCTGGAATCAGCAAACATAAATGTGCAATCTGTGGCCGCACGGAGTTAGATGATCCAAATCTGGTATTCCGTTATTGTTCAAAGTGTGAGGGCAATTATGAATACTGTCAGGATCATCTGTTTACACATAAGCATGTAAAACGAATGAATTAGGAGAGTATCAGAATGAAGAGATTCGTAAGTGCTTTGCTGGTCGTTGTGTTATTCGCAGCATTATTAGAAGGAAGCATTCAGGCTGAACGGGCAAATGTCAGAAAGAAAGAGGCTTTGCCAGAACTTAAAGTTGGTGTGATCTTAAATGGCGATGAAACAGAAAGCTATACAAAAGCTCATATTAATGGCATTCAGGCAGCAGCAAAGAAACTTGGAATATCAGAAAATAATATTGAATGGAAGACCAGAATTGATGGATCGGATGTCTGCTATGATGCAGCAAAGTCGCTTACAGAGGATGGATGCAGTCTGATCATTGCAAACAGCAGAGTACATCAGGATTACATAAAGAAAGCCGCAGAAAAGTTTCCGGACGTAAACTTTGTATGTATAGGAGGAGATTATGCGGCGATTTCGCAGATCGATAATTTTTACAACGCATATACCGATATTTATGAAGCAAGATATGTATCTGGTGTGGTTGCAGGCATGAAACTGGAGGAAATGCTAAAAGGCAATCAGATTCCGGAAGGAAGTATGGATGAAGAGGGTAGAGTCCGGATCGGATATGTAGGTTCTTATCCGGATGCAGAGAATGTTTCCGATTATACCGCTTTTTATCTGGGAATAAAATCTGTGGTTTCCAATGTGGTCATGAATGTCGAGTATACACATACGGATTATGATATGGAACTTGAGACAACAGCAGCAGACACACTTATGAATCTGGGATGCGTGATCATTGGACAGCACGATGGATCAACCGGAGTTCCGGCAGCAATCCAGGCAAGAAAAGATGCGGGACAGATTATTTATTATGTGGGTTGCAACGCAGATCTGTCAGAGACTGCACCGACGGCTTCCCTGACAAGTGCAGTAAGCAACTGGAAAACATATTATCTTGAACTTTTTAAAAAGGCATTACATAAGGAAAAACTTCCGCAGGACTGGTGCGGTGGATATGCTGAAAATGCAGTGAAGATCACGCAGCTCGGACCGGAGACTGCGGATGGAACTGAAGCGAAAGTCGAAGAAATTGAAGCAGCAATCTCAGATGGAACATGTAAAGTTTTTGACACATCGACATTTACCGTGAGCGGCGGGAGTGTTTCAGAAGCAAAAGTAGATCTTTCTTTACTGAATGAAGAGAATGGAGAGGTGGTCTATCCGGGAGAAACTGTGGAGGCAATTACATCGGAGGATGGATGTACGTATTTTGCGGAGTCAAAATACCGGTCAGCACCGTATTTTACACTTCGCATTGATGGAATCACGGAATTAAACGCAGAAGAAACTGTGGAAGAATAAAGCAGAAACAAAAATGGCAGAGCTGTGGGCAGGTTGACAAAGCTTCGTACGCACTCTATAATTAAAAAATATTAGCAACAGGAGGAAGAGAGGCAATGGAAAACGAAGCAGTCTCCAAAAATTTTATTGAACAGATCATAGAAAAGGATTTAGCGGAAGGACACTGTGAGTCTGTCGTTACAAGATTCCCACCGGAACCAAACGGTTATCTTCATATCGGACATGCAAAGTCGATCCTTTTAAATTATGGACTTTCAAAGAAATATGGCGGTAAGTTTAATCTCCGTTTTGATGATACAAATCCAACGAAAGAGAAAGTGGAATTCGTGGAATCCATTCAGGCAGACGTAAAATGGCTTGGGGCAGATTGGGAAGACAGACTGTTCTTTGCTTCTGATTATTTTGACCAGATGTATGAAGCTGCTGTAAAACTGATCAAAAACGGCAAAGCATATGTATCGGATCTGACAGCAGAGCAGATCAGAGAGTATCGCGGAACACTGACAGAGCCTGGAAAGAATGATCCAAACAGGGAAAGAAGCGCAGAAGAGAATCTGGATCTGTTTGAACGCATGAAGAATGGCGAGTTTGAGGACGGAACAATGGTGTTACGTGCTAAGATTGATATGACATCGTCCAATATTAATATGAGAGATCCTGTTATCTATCGTGTAGCGCATATGACACATCACAGAACCGGAGATAAATGGTGCATTTACCCAATGTATGATTTTGCACATCCAATCGAAGATGCAATTGAAGGAATCACACATTCTATCTGTACATTGGAGTTTGAAGATCACAGACCATTATATGACTGGGTTGTGACAGAACTTGGATATAAGAAGAACGAAGATGATACCCCGAAGCAGATTGAATTTGCAAAGCTTTATCTTACCAACGTTGTGACCGGTAAGCGTTATATCAAGCGTCTGGTAGAAGAAGGAATTGTAGATGGATGGGATGATCCGAGACTGGTTTCGATTGCTGCGCTTAGAAGAAGAGGATTTACTCCGGAATCAATCCGCAATTTTGTGGAGCTTTGTGGAATTTCCAAAGCAAACAGTTCTGTAGATTATGCAATGTTAGAGTACTGCATCCGAGAGGATCTGAAGATGAAACGTCCTCGTATGATGGCAGTTCTTGATCCGGTTAAAGTAATTATTGACAATTATCCGGAAGATCAGGTAGAACAGCTGGAAGTAACAAACAATCTTGAGAATCCGGAGCTTGGAACAAGAGAGGTTCCGTTTACAAAAGAACTTTACATTGATCGGGAAGATTTTATGGAGAATCCTCCAAAGAAATATTTCCGTATGTTCCCAGGTAATGAAGTACGTCTGATGAATGCATATTTTGTAAAATGTGAGAGTTTCAAAAAGGATGAGAATGGAAATGTTACGGAGATCCATTGTACGTATGATCCAGCATCAAAGGGTGGAAACAGCCCGGATGGCCGTAAGGTAAAAGGAACGATCCAGTGGGTTTCTGCAAAATATGCAAAACCGGTAACGGTTCGTCTTTACGAAAACATTGTAAACGAAGAACTTGGAGTGTATAATGAAGACGGAAGTCTGAATCTGAATCCAAATTCGCTTACAGTACTTGAAAATTGTATGGTGGAACCGGCACTTATGGAAGCAAAACCATATGAGAGTTTTCAGTTTGTAAGACAGGGATTCTTCTGTGCAGATTGCAAGGATTCCAAACCAGGACAGCCGGTATTCAACAGAGTTGTTTCTCTGAAGAGTTCCTTTAAGCTTCCAAAAGCAAATGCATAAGAATAGAGATAAGAGATTCCGGGGGAACTGGAATCTCTTTTACTTCTTGGAAAAGTATTGATTTGATCATAAAGAAAGGGATGTATATGAGTTTATTAACAGGGTTAGAAAAATTTGGACTGCAGGCGGATGAGATGCAGATCTACGAGAAAAAAGATGAGAAACCAGTGGAAAAAGAGGTTGTAAAAAAGGAAGAAAAGATTCCGGAAGAAACAGAATTTTTATTGCTGAAGAGTGTTCAGTGTCCGGTGTGCGAACACAAATTTAAAATGATTTCTGTAAAATCGGGAAGACTTAGAAGAAAAGAACCGGATATGGATCTGAGACCGAGATTTTATTATATCGACACTCTGAAATATGATATCTGTGCATGTCCAAACTGTGGTTATACCGCAATGAGCAGATATTTTGATTCCATGTCCAGCCTGCAGAGAAAACTGATCAAGGAGAATGTCTGTGATAAATTTAATGCGCATAATGCATTGAATGTAGAAGAGCTGAAAGCATATGATTATGATACAGCGGTAGAACGTTACAAATTATCTTTGTATAATTCGATCGTTAAAAAAGCCAAGATCAGTGAAAAGGCATATACCTGTCTGAAACTTGCATGGATGTTATATGAACAGAATGAGGAACTGACAGGAAAAGATGAAAAGACACTGGAGAAAAAGGCTGCCTGCGTCAAAGAAGCAGATGAATTTTATGAGAAAGCCTATGATGGATTCGTTGAGGCAATTGCCAATGAAATGTATCCAATCTGTGGAATGGATCAGAACACGTTAGACTGTCTTTTGGCAGCTATGGCATTCCGCCTGAAGAAATATGATATTGCGTCTAAGATGATCTCATCGATCCTTGTATCACGTACAGCCAGCAGCAAGATGAAAGACAAAGCACTGGATATGAAAGAAGAGATTATTGAAGCTTTGAAAAAAGAAGAACAATAATTCAGAATAAACGTATTTTGAGGAGGCTGTAATGAAAAAAAAACGATTTGATTCACTAGATGATTCTACTTATGGTTCTCGCAATATTACCCGGATTATAATAGCAGTTGTGATAATTGTACTTGTCGGAGCCGCGCTTTTGGCTGGAATCTGGATGCAAAAGAAGAATAAAGATCCGATGGGCAGCGTGGGAGATCTGACTACGGAGCAGGATACAAAACAGCAGGATACAGATGATCCGGAAAATGGATCAATGGGGCAGGAAAGCGGTGCCCAGGTTGATGCAAGTGCTATTTTGACTGCGAGCAGTGCTGCGGAAAATGATCAGATTACGCTTGGGATTGATGTCGCAAAATATCAGGGAACCATCGACTGGAGTAAAGTTGCTGCATCGGGAATTGATTTTGCAATGATTCGTGTGGGATATCGGACGCAGAAAACAGGGGAAATGTGTGTCGACACCAATGCCAAGTACAATATGCAGGAAGCACAGGCGAATGGAATCAAAATAGGTGTATACTTTTTCTCATCAGCAATCACAGAAGCGGAAGCAGAGGAAGAGGCGGACTGGGTCGCTGACTATATTTCACAATATCAGATCACGTATCCAGTAGCCTTTGACTGTGAAGGATTCCAGGATCCAGACAGCCGTCAGTCCGGATTAGACAGGGAAAAACGTACCGGATTAGCGGTTGCATTTATGGATGAAATCTATCAAAAAGGTTACACACCGATGTTTTATGCTGCATCCGGAGAGTTGCAGGATAGTGCGGACTGGAACCTTGATGCAATACAAAACAGTTATAAAATATGGGTTGCCCAGTACCCGGAAGCACCATATCCGGATACTGCATCTTCCAGTTATTCCGGAACGCATGCAATGTGGCAGTATACCAATCAGGGAACTATTCCAGGCATTGGGACTACGGTGGATCTGAATGTGGCATATTTTGGATATGATGAAACAGCACAGGCAAAGGACGGGGAAGCACCGGATGCCGCAAGTGCCGATCCGGAAGCAACCATGAGGTTTCAGGATGTAAACGAGAGTGTTACAGCAAAAGAATCTGCAAATCTGAGAAATATTCCAAGTCAGGATACCGACAGCACGGTGGAACTTACGTTAAATAATGGCGATGTCGCAACGCGGACTGGCATCAGTGACAGCGGATGGTCACGCCTGCAATATAACGGAACCACATATTATGCAGTATCCAGTTATTTGACTACAGATTTAAATTATGTGGCAGCAGGACAGGAAGGCAGTGGAAGTGGTGACGGATTAAAGACAAAATTCACAGACTGTAATGATGTTGTAACCGCCAAAATTGAAGTAAATCTGAGGACAATCCCAAGTGTTACGAACCCGGATGCTGTTGTGGCTGCGGTTCTGACGAATGGGGAAACCGTGACAAGAACAGGAATCAATGAGGAATTCGGATGGTCCAGAGTGGAATATAATGGTCAGACGCTGTATTGTATTTCAAGCTATCTTACGACTGCACAATAATAAGAAAATCAGTATTCGTTAAGGCAATGTTAAGACCATACAGGAATTGTGTGTGATACAATGATATTTGTAGTTAGAAATAAATACAAATGGAAAGAGGAGAACACACAATGTTAGTCGTATCACATGTCACAAAAAAGTATCGTAAAGTAATTGCGAACAATGATATCAATCTTACGATTGATAATGGGCAGATTGGAATTTTGTTAGGACCAAACGGTGCTGGAAAAAGTACGATCATCAAATGTATTATGGGTTTTTTAAAGTATGATGGACAGATTACCGTTGATGGATGTTCAAATAAAACGGTAGAAGCAAAAAGATATATGGGATATGTCCCGGAAATTCCGTCACTTTATCCAAACCTTACGGTTGATGAACATCTTGAATTTATCGCCAGAGCGTATAAGTTAAAAGATTATAAAGAATATAAAGAGCAGTTGCTGGAACGCTTTGAACTTCAGGATAAACGAAAGAAGTTCGGTGATGAACTGTCGAAAGGAATGCAGCAGAAACTCAGCATCTGTTGTGGACTTCTTCCAAGACCACAGCTGATTCTTTTTGATGAGCCAATGATCGGACTTGATCCTCATGCGATCAAAGAATTGAAGAAAGTATTTGAAGAACTGAAAGAAAAAGGATGCTGTGTACTGGTTAGTACGCATATGATCGACAGTATCGAAGAACTGTGGGATACAACGTACATCATGAAAGATGGTCAGATTGCTGCAACTGTGGACCGGAAGGATATCGGCGAGACGGATAAGAGCCTGGAGGATATTTTCTTTGAGATCACGGAAGCTCCGAAGGAAGGGGTGTAATGTATGAAGATGGTAGGATATTACGCATGGCATACATTTTTAAATTCCCTAAAGAAGATATTTCGGAGCACGTTTGTTGTTATCTTTGTGGCAGTCATAGCAATCGGAGTGATTTTTGGATTTTCGGCAGGGCTTGTTGCAGATATTGTGGATTCCAAAAATGAGAATCAGACCGAATATTCCAGTGAGGAATACAGCGGGACGGAAGAAGAACAGGATACCGATGAGAGTGCAGAGGATGACAACCAATTTACCTTCGAGGATACACAATTTATGCAGCTGTGCTTCGAGTTTGGAATTCCAATTGTACTTATCGCCTTTTTGCTGTGGGGAATATACGGAGGAAGCAAAAACGGCTCGGATATCTTCCTTATGGCAGATGTGAATTTCCTTTTTACAGCTCCGTTAAAGCCACAGTCGGTTCTGATGTTTCGGTTGACATTTCAGATGGTTACGACGATACTTGGCTCTTTTTATCTGATTTTTCAGATTCCGAATCTTAGACAAAATATGGGAATTAGCTGGATGGCGATCATTGCGATCTTCCTGGCATGGATCTTTCTTCTTTTATTACAGAAGCTGGTATCGGTACTCAGCTATACGTTAACTGCAACCTATACAGAACTGAAAAAATATGTCCGTCCGCTGATTATTCTGATCGCAGGAATTGTTGCAGTGATTGTTGGAACTGCATATCTGAAGAGCGGACAGAACTGGGAACAGACGATGGCGGGCACATTTGGAGCAAAATGGACAAGAGTGATCCCTCTGATTGGATGGTATAAGGGGATGATCATGGCGGCGGTGTCTGGTAATGCACTGGAATCGCTGATTTATGGAATACTCCTTGTGCTTCTTATGGCAGTCATGTTTGCTGGAATCTGGAGAATTAAAGCCGATTTCTATGAAGATGCTTTTTCCGGAGCGGCAGACAGAGAAAATACCATGATTGCAGCTCAGGAGGGCCGTGTCGTCAATAAGAAAGAACGTTCCGAAAAAATTGCAAGAAATTCTGAAATGAAAGGATGGGGAGGAAGCGCGTTTTTCTGGAAAGAAATGTATAACAGAAGACGTTTTGCCCGTTTTGGAATTTTTACGAATACGATGCTCACCTATCTGGCGGCAGCAGTAGTTACGGCGCTTTTCTGTGAGAGAATTCTTCATGTTTCTGAATTTACGGTGATCGCAGTAATTCTGACAGGAATCGCATTTTTCCGAAACTATGGGAATCCGATTGCGGCGGAAACATCGATGAACTGGCTGTTTCTTGTGCCAGACAATCCGTATCGCAAAGTATTTGCAGCGATGGGAGCAGGAACAGTATCCTGTGCATTGGACGTATTGCCGGCACTGGTCATCGGAGTGGTTCTGACACCGGAAAAACCATGGATTGTAATGCTTTGGTTTGTGATGATCGTAAGTATGGATTTTATGCTTTCCACAGTTGGAATGATGCTTGAAGTGTTATTCCCTGCTACAGCACTTGATATTGTAAAGAGTATGTTGCAGCTTGTTCTGAAATTTATTATGATTGCAGTGATTGTAATTATTTTGGCAGTTGGAGCACTTTTGATCAGTCTTGAGATTGGATTGCTGCTTGAGATTCTGTTTAATCTGATACTTGGCGCTGTACTTTTTATTATTTATCCTTCACTTTTACATGAAGGCACTGCATAAAAACAAACAGAAAAATACCGCTGATTCTTAAGAATGGAATCAGCGGCATTTTGCATTATGTAAGAAAATTATTTGTTTTTCTCTTTCTCAAGCTCTAACATCTTCATAGCACGGACTTTCAGTGGAAGACCGAATAAGGTGATGAAGCCATCTGCATCATGATGATCATAAAGATCACCGGTTGTAAAGCTTGCAAGTGATTCACTGTAAAGTGAGTATGGAGAAGTAGTGCCGGCTTTGATGATATTTCCTTTGTAAAGTTTGAATTTAACTTCACCGGTAACATATTCCTGAGTAGATTCTACGAAAGCCTGAACAGCCTCTCTCAGTGGAGTGAACCATTTTCCTTCGTATACGATCTGGGCAAGTTTGTTTCCCATATCTTTTTTGACTTCTGCGGTAGCACGATCAAGAACAAGTTCCTCCAACTGCTGATGTGCTTCCATAAGAATGGTTCCTCCCGGAGTCTCGTATACACCACGGGATTTCATACCGACAACACGGTTCTCAACGATATCGATGATACCAATTCCGTGTTTTCCGCCAAGACGGTTCAGTTCACGAATGATATCAGATACTTTCATTTTCTTTCCGTTTACGGAAGTAGGTACACCCTTTTCAAAAGTCATGGTTACGTATTCACCTTCATCCGGAGCTTTTTCCGGTGTTACACTTAATACAAGCAGGTGATCATAGTTTGGCTCTTTGGAAGGATCTTCAAGTTCAAGTCCCTCATGGCTGATGTGCCATAAGTTACGGTCACGGCTATAGCTGGAATCGGTTGAGAATGGAAGATCGATACCATGTGCTTTACAGAATTCAATTTCTGCTTCACGGGAATCCATTTTCCATTTGTCATCACGCCAAGGAGCGATGATCTTAATGTCAGGAGCGAGAGCTTTGATTGCGAGCTCAAAACGGATCTGATCATTTCCTTTTCCGGTTGCACCGTGACAGATTGCAACAGCGCCTTCTTTGCAGGCAATCTCTACTAATTTCTTGGCGATTCCAGGACGGGCCATGGATGTTCCAAGCAGATACTTGTTCTCGTAAACGGCATTTGCCTGAACACAAGGAACAATATAATCATCACAGAATTCATCTGTAATATCTTCGATATATAATTTGGAAGCGCCGGATAATTTTGCTCTTTCGTTTAATCCGTCTAACTCTTCTCCCTGACCGCAGTCAACGCAGCAGCAGATGACTTCATAATCATAATTCTCTTTTAACCATGGGATGATCGCTGTTGTATCAAGACCACCGGAATATGCTAAAACAACTTTTTCTTTCATTTTGATGATTCCTTTCTTTTCTTATCGTTATTAAATTCAATATACAACAATCATGAATAATATGCAAGCGAAAAAATATACATTTATATTTAATAAAAATACACAACTAGAGCAATAAAGAATAGCTTTCATAACAAGCAATTATATAAAAATGCAATAAAAATGTAAAAACAGGGTTGCATATTAAAATGAATGAATGTATAATTATGCAATGTACAAGAAAGCTGAGAGAAAACTTCTTTACTATAAGGAAAGAAAGAGCTATAGTGAAGGAAGATAATGCCGGAAGTAAATTGCTGAGGCAGAGCTTCTGACAGAACATACAGAGAAAGAAGGATTAGATATGATCAAAGCTGGAGTTATTGGAGCGACTGGATATGCGGGAGCAGAACTTGTCCGTATATTGATGAATCATAAAGAAGTGGAAATTAAGTGGTATGGTTCGAGAAGCTATGTAGAGCAGCCATATGCAGATATATATCGTAACATGTTTGAAATTGTTGATGCAAAATGTATGGATGATAATATGGAAGAACTTGCAGAGCAGGTTGATGTGATTTTTACAGCAACACCACAGGGATTTCTTGCAGGCGTTTTAAATGAGTCTATTTTAAGCAAAACTAAGATTGTGGATCTGAGTGCGGATTTCAGAATCAAGGATGTGGCAACTTATGAGAAATGGTATAAGATCGAGCATAAGAGTCCACAGTTTATTGAAGAAGCAGTGTATGGATTGTGTGAAGTAAACCGTGATCTTGTGAAAAAAGCAAGACTTGTAGCGAACCCGGGCTGTTATACAACCTGTTCCATTCTTACGGCATATCCGCTTGTAAAAGAGGGACTGATCGATGCGGATACATTGATCATTGATGCAAAGTCCGGAACATCGGGCGCTGGAAGAGGCGCAAAAACACAGAATTTATTCTGTGAAGTGAATGAAAATATGAAAGCATATGGTGTTGCTACACACAGACATACACCGGAGATTGAAGAACAGCTTGGATATGCGGCAGGTAAACAGATTCTGATCAACTTTACACCACATCTGGTTCCGATGAACCGTGGAATCCTTGCTACAGAATATGCAACACTTAAGAAAAAAGCCGATGGCTCGCTTCCAACATACGATGAGGTGAAGGCTGCATATGATAAGTATTATGCAAAAGAAAAATTCGTTCGTGTCCTTCCGAAGGGAGTATGCCCGGAAACAAAATGGGTAGAGGGAAGTAATTATGTGGATGTGAACTTCGTTATTGATGAAAGAACCGGAAGAATCGTAATGATGGGTGCTTTGGATAATCTGGTAAAAGGTGCAGCAGGACAGGCTGTACAGAACATGAATCTGATGTTTGGATTTAAGGAGACAGAGGGCCTTGAAATGGTTCCAATGTTCCCGTAATAAAAAGAAAGAAAAGATAGAAGCAATGGATAATTTGGAATATAAAATAAGAACAATGACGATGGATGATTATGAACAGGTTTACAATATGTGGATGACCATTCATGGATTTGGAATCCGTTCGATCGACGATTCTAAGGAAGGCGTAGAGCGATTCCTCAAAAGAAATCCTACAACAAGTGTTGTCGCAGAATGGGACGGCAAAGTTGTAGGAGCAATTCTCTGCGGACATGATGGGAGAAGAGGATGTCTGTATCATGTCTGTGTATTAGAGGAATACCGCAAACATGGAATTGGAAAAGCAATGGTAGTTGCGTGCATGAGAGCCCTGCAGAAAGAAAAGATCAATAAAGTATCTCTGATTGCCTTTAAGAGCAATGAGATCGGAAATCATTTCTGGAAAGAAGCAGGGTGGGAATTCCGTGATGATATCAATTCGTATGATTTTACGTTAAATGAAGCAAATATCACCCGGTTCAATCAGTAATTATAGAAGGAGTAATGAAAATGGAAGAGCAGAATATGCAGTCTGTTATGGAAAAAGCACAGGTATTAATTGAGGCGTTGCCTTATATACAGCGTTTTAACCGCAAGATCATTGTTGTAAAATACGGCGGATCAGCAATGGTGGATGAAGAACTGAAAAAACATGTGATCCAGGATGTGACATTGTTAAAGCTGGTAGGTTTTAAACCGATTATTGTACATGGCGGTGGAAAAGAAATCAGCAAGTGGGTTGGAAAAGTTGGAATGGAACCGGTTTTTGTTAACGGACTCCGCAAAACAGATGAAGCAACCATGGAAATTGCAGAAATGGTTTTAAATAAGGTAAACAAGTCTTTGGTACAGATGGTTCAGGAACTTGGTGTAAATGCAATCGGAATCAGTGGAAAAGACGGTGGCCTTTTAAAGGTTGAAAAGAAATTATCGAATGGAGAAGACATTGGGTTTGTCGGTGATGTTACGGAAGTAAATCCGAAGATTCTTTATGATCTTCTGGAAAAAGATTTTCTTCCGATTATCTGCCCGATTGGTATGGACGATCATTATAATTCTTATAATATCAATGCAGATGATGCAGCCTGTGCGATCGCAAGAGCAGTGGAGGCAGAAAAACTGGCATTTTTGACAGATATTGAAGGCGTATATAAAGATCCGGATGACAAGGATTCCCTGATTTCTGAACTTACGGTATCAGAAGCACGTGAACTCATAAAAGATGGCTATATTGGAGGCGGAATGCTGCCAAAACTGAACAATTGTATTGATGCAATTGAAAACGGTGTATCAAGAGTACATATTCTGGATGGAAGAATTGCACATTGTCTTTTACTTGAGATCTTTACAAATAAAGGAATTGGTACAGCTATCTTAGATGATAAGGAGGATCGTTTCTATCGTGAATAAACAGGATTATATCGAGGGCGCAGAAAAGGCTCTTCTTCATACATACAACAGATTTCCATTAGTGCTTGATCATGGCGAAGGCGTATACCTTTATGATACAGATGGAAAAAAATACCTTGATTTTGCAGCAGGAATTGCAGTTCAGGCACTTGGCTATGGCAATAAAGAATACAATCAGGCATTAAAAGACCAGATTGATAAACTGCTTCATACATCCAACCTGTATTATAATGTGCCGACCATGGAAGCTGCACAGAAAGCTTTAAAAGCAAGCGGGATGGATCGTATTTTCTTTACAAACAGTGGAACAGAAGCAATCGAGGGTGCGATAAAAGCTGCAAAGAAATACGCATATACAAGGGACGGACATGCAGGACATGAGATTATCGCAATGAACCATTCTTTCCATGGAAGAAGTATCGGGGCACTTTCTGTAACCGGAAATATGCATTATCAGGAGCCTTTTGGACCTCTGCTTCCGGGAGTGAAATTTGCGGATTATAACGATCTGGAAAGTGTAAAAGCACAGATTACGGATAAGACCTGTGCAATCATTATGGAGACCGTTCAGGGAGAAGGCGGAATCTATCCGGCAGAGCCTGAATTCATAGAAGGTGTACGCAAACTCTGTGATGAAAATGATATTCTTCTGATTCTGGATGAGATTCAGTGTGGTATGGGAAGAACCGGAAAGATGTTTGCATGGCAGCATTATCATGTGAAACCGGATATTATGACATCAGCAAAAGCACTGGGATGTGGAGTGCCGGTTGGAGCTTTTCTTATGACACAGAAGGTGGCAGATAAGTCTCTGGCACCTGGAGATCATGGAACAACATATGGCGGCAATCCGTTTGTTGGCGCAGCAGTATCCAAAGTGTTTGATCTTTTTGAAGAATTGCATGTGATCGATCATGTCAATGAAATTGCACCTTATCTGGAACAGAAGCTGGATGAGCTGGTGGCAAAATATCCATGTCTTACGGCACATCGTGGAAAAGGCCTTATGCAGGGCGTGGAATGCCAGATTCCGGTTGGTCAGGTTTCCGCAAAGGCTTTGGAAAATGGACTGATCCTGATTACAGCAGGAAGTAATGTGCTTCGTTTTGTTCCGCCACTTGTGATCGAAAAAGAGCATGTGGATGAAATGATCCAGAAACTTGAACTTACATTAGACCAGTTAGCATAGAAAAGACAGAACAAATCATAAATCATATTGAAATATACTTGTAATACTTGTAATTTTTCGTTAAAATAAATATCAGACGTTGAGACTCCTTTCCTGGATGGAAAGGAGCGTCAGATATGACAAATAAATTTTATCGTTTAACTGGGATTCTTATTGTTTTTATGCTTGCGGGACTGACCGCCTGTTCACAAAAGGAAGCTGTACTGGTCCGTCAGGACAGCGAGTCGGAAACAGAAGTATTGGAAAAGAAAGAATTAAAAACAGAGACGGCTGGCAATGAAAATGTCAGCTGTTATGTTTATGTCTGTGGTCAGGTGGCTGCGCCGGGAGTATTTGAGCTTCCTTCTGGAAGCCGTGTGTGCGATGCGATTGAGGCGGCAGGCGGAATGACAGAAGATGCAAGTCCGGAATACTGGAATCTTGCCGGAGAAGTTTCGGATGGAGAAATGATTTATGTTCCGACAACAGAAGAGGCAGAAGAACTTGGAAGAGAGGATCGGAATTCCGGTGAGGCACAGACAACCGCAGAAGGCGTGACCAGTGACGGAAGAATTAATTTGAATACAGCATCCAAAGATCAGCTTATGACGATTCCGGGTGTCGGAGAATCAAAAGCAGACAGTATCATTGCATACAGACAGGAGCAGGGAATGTTTCAGTCGACGGAGGATGTGATGAATATATCTGGAATCAAGGAAGGCATGTACGCAAAAATTAAGGATTATATCTCTGTTGGAGATTAAGTCCACAGTATGATTAAATGAGGTTCAGAAAATGGCAAAAAAAGTTCTTGTAGTTGATGATGAAAAATTGATCGTGAAAGGAATTCGTTTCAGCCTTGAGCAGGACGGAATGGATGTCGACTGCGCATATGATGGAGAAGAAGCGCTTAATATGGCGAAAGAGAATCAGTATGATATGATTCTTCTTGACATCATGCTTCCGAAAATGGATGGTTTTGAAGTGTGCCAGGCAATTCGTGAGTTTTCAGATATGCCGATCGTAATGCTGACAGCAAAAGGTGATGATATGGATAAGATACTTGGCCTTGAGTATGGAGCAGATGATTACATCACGAAACCGTTTAATATTCTTGAGGTGAAAGCAAGGATTAAAGCGATCATGCGCCGTACATCGGGTACAAGAGTCAAAGAAACAAACAGCAATGTAATCGAAAAAGGAGACATCCGATTGGATTGCGAAAGCAGGAGAATGTTTATTCTCGGAAAAGAAGTAAATCTTACAACAAAAGAATTTGATCTGCTTGAGTTACTTATGAAGAACGAAAATAAAGTATACAGCAGAGAAAATCTGCTTAATATGGTGTGGGGATATGAATATCCCGGGGATGTACGCACCGTTGATGTTCATGTCCGGAGATTGAGAGAAAAGATCGAGATCAATCCAAGTGAACCAAAGTACGTACACACAAAATGGGGTGTAGGTTACTATTACAGTCAGAAATAAGAGGAACCCTGTCATGCCAAAAAGCAAACGTTTCATTGAATTTATCAAAAGTTTTAAGTGCCGGCTCATGATTATTTTTATAATTATGGCAATTGTTCCTGGCATAATTCTCAGAGTGGGAATTTTAAAGTCCTACGAATCAAGAGCAGTTTCTATCCGCGAGAGCGAGATTCTGAGTCAGGCAAAGATCCTGACAAATCAGATTGCAACCAGTGATTATATTGATGGAGATGAATCCGATATCATTCATGCACAGATCGAGATGTTGACGACGATCTATGATGGAAGAGTGATCATTGTGAATGACGCGTTTCGTATCATCCATGATACATACAATCTGGATGATGGCAAAACGATCATTTCCGAAGAAGTAATCAAGAGTCTGAATGGACAGGAGATTACAAATGTGGATTCTGAGAATCATTATATTGAGATGGCGATTCCAATCACAGATCCCAATGATAAAAAAAATACAATACTTGGAGTGATGGTTATCAGTGTGTCCACAGACAATATTGAGTTGAACCTCGAATATCTGCGGGTAATCGCTTTGATCATTGAAGTTGTTTTAGGCGTTGCAATCGCATTTTTCGGAATTCTGATTTCACTTCGACTGGTAAAACCATTTCACAAATTATCGGATTCCATTGAGTCAATCCAGACCGGTTATGGGGATGACAGCCTTCAGGTGAATGATTATACAGAGACGATTCAGATCTGCGAGAAGTTTAATGCCATGCTTGGACGTATGAAAGTAATGGATGATTCCAGACAGGAATTTGTATCCAATGTGTCACATGAATTAAAAACACCGATGACATCGATCAAAGTATTGGCGGATTCTTTAAACAGTATGCCGGATGCTCCGGTGGAACTGTATCAGGAATTTATGGAAGATATCACCAATGAGATCGAGCGTGAGACAAAGATCATCAATGATCTTCTTTCGCTTGTAAAAATGGATAAATCTGCGGCTGATCTGAATATCACTACCGTGAATATCAATGAACTTTTAGAGCAGATATTAAAACGGTTACAGCCAATTGCAGACAAGCAGAAGGTGGAACTTGTTTTGGAAAGCTTCCGGCCGGTAAGTGCAGAGGTTGATGAAGTGAAGATTACACTTGCATTTACCAATTTGATCGAAAATGCGATCAAGTATAACAAAAATGATGGAGAGGGCTGGGTCCATGTTTCTTTAAATGCGGATCATCAGTATTTCTATCTCAAAGTAGAAGATTCCGGAATTGGAATTCCAGAGGAATCGTTAGAGCACATTTACGAAAGATTTTATCGTGTGGATAAATCACATTCGAGAGAGATCGGTGGAACGGGTCTGGGACTTGCGATTACCAGAAATTCGATTCTGATGCATCGTGGTGCAATCAAAGTATATAGTGTGCTGAATGAAGGAACAACTTTTGATGTAAGGATTCCTTTGAATTATATTGCATAGGTGACGTATATGAAAAAAATGATAAGTATAAGTCTGATTCTGGCTATGCTTGTTTCCATGATCCTTGGCGGGTGTGCAGGAAACAAAAAAAGTGGCGGAATACAGCTGTTTTATTTGAATATGGATGTGACCAAGATTGTTCCGGTGGATTATGAACTGAAGGCATCGGATACGGAGGGTCAGATTGAAGAGTTACTGGATAAACTGGCATCTGATCCGGAAGAAAATGATATCCGTAGAGTGATTCCAAAGGATGTTTCGGTTCAGGGATATGATTATAACGGATATCTTTTGACAGTGGATTTCAGTGAGGAATATCATGATATGTCGCCAACAGAGGAAGTGCTTTCGAGGGCTGCGATTGTCCGGACACTGCTTCAGATCAAGGGAATTTCCTACGTGGCATTTACCGTTAATTCCGAGTACCTGCAGGACGCAGAGGGAAAAGTGGTCGGGGGAATGAACAATGAGAGCTTTGTTGAGAACCCTGGAGAACAGATCAACACAAGCCTTACAACGACGCTGACTTTGTATTTTGCTTCATCGGATGGAACACAGCTGGAAAAGGAAAACAGGGTGGTTCACTACAGCTCCAATATCTCTATGGAAAAACTTGTGATGGAACAGCTTTTAGAGGGACCAAAGACCAAAGGACTTCAGTCTGCGATTCCATCGGAGACAAAACTGATCACCATTTCCGTAGTGGATGGAATCTGTTATGTGAATCTGGACGATGCTTTCAAAAACCAGAATGCAGAGATTTCGGAGGCAGTTGTGCTTTATTCGATCGTTGATTCACTGACCGAACTGCAGACGGTCAATAAAGTACAGATTTCCATTAATGGAGATACAAAAGGCAAATGTCGTTATACGTATGATCTTTCCAACATGTATACGGCAGACCAGTCAATTGTGGTACAGGATACGCAGGAGGAGACTTCACAGCCTGAGGCAGGAACGGAGGAAACACAGATCACTACAGGGGGAAAATAGTGAAAAGAAGGCCATTACTCTGTATGGCGAGTGTCTATCTGCTTGGAAATCTGTGGGGAATGGGAAAGCGGATGGAGGCAGTTGTGCTTATGCTGGCCGCGTGTGTTTATTTCATAGGTACGCATACCGAATGGAGACGATGGAAAGGGCGGCTGTTTCTGATCGGAATAGCCGTCTTTTTGTTCCTGATGGCAGCAGAACATGCGGAAAATGAAATAGAATACAAAGATCAGTATCTGTCACAGATGACAGAACAAATGCCGGTTACGGTTCGGGGAACGCTGTACAAAAAAGAGTATAAAAACAAACAATATCTTTATTATCTGACAGACTGTTATGCAGTCATTTCAAAAGGCACCATATCAACGAATGATGTGATTGCCTATCTTCAGACCGATGATTATTCGATCGGTCAGATCCTTATTATTCATGCAAAAGTAAAAATGTTTGACGAAGCCAGAAACGAAGGAAATTTTGATCCGGCCAGTTTCTATGCAAGCCAGAAGATTGATTATGCACTTAAGTCCTGTAGAATTGATCAGGTATACGGAAAGGCTGACCGGTATCGGGAAGGTCTGTATCAGCTGCAAAAACGTATGGAACGGATATTTAAAGAATATCTTTCCAAGAGAGAAGCAGGGACGATTTCGGGAATGATCCTGGGGGATAAGTCGGAGATGGATCAGGAAGTCCGGCAGCTCTATCAGAATGGTGGCATCTCGCATATTCTCGCAATATCAGGGCTTCATGTATCCATGATCGGGCTTACGGTTTATCGCTTTTTAAGGAAAAGAGGAAGAACTTATCTGACAGCCGGAGTGATATCCGTCTTTTTGTTATGGTCCTATGCACAAATGACGGGAAACGGAATATCGGTAAAAAGAGCAGTAGGAATGCTCGCGATATGCCTTTTTGCAGCTGTTGTCGGACGAAGCTATGATCTTCTGACTGCAATGGGAATCCTCGCAGTGATTCTTGTGTGGGAAAATCCATTCCTGTTTGAATATTCCGGATTTATCTTTTCTTTTGGTGCGGTCATGGGAATTGGAATTGTTGGACACAGTATTGCCAAAGCGGAAGAAACAGGTAAAAGAACATGGAAACAGAAGCTAAAAGAAAATTTATTTACCAGCCTTGGAATACAGCTTATGACAGTTCCAATTGTGGCGTGTAATTATTATGAAGTTCCGGTGTATGCGATGCTTTTAAACTTTTTTGTCCTTCCACTGTTAACCTATATGATCCTGTTTGGTATTCTTGGGGGCACATGCGGGATATTGCTTGAAAGTTTAAAGATACCGGTCTACCGGTCGTTATTGGTCAGAGTATTGTTTCTTCCATGCAGTCTTATATTGAAACTGTATGAAGGATTGTGTGGACTGACAGCAAAGCTTCCAAATGCACAATATATCTGTGGAGCACCGGACAAATGGAAGCTGTTTCTTTATTATGCAGTTCTGTTTGGCACAATCCTGTTATGGAACAGAAGAAAGCGGAAAAGAAAGAATCAGATCGTTTTTTCAGGAGGACTTGTAGTGCTGCTTTTTGTGCTTATATTGTCCGGACCACGAAAAGAATGGAAACTTGCGGTACTTGATGTTGGACAGGGAGATGCGATTTTTTTGAGAACCGGAGATGAAACCGGCTGCTTTTTTGACGGGGGGAGCACGAGTGTAAAAGAGGTTGGTAAATATCGTATTCTTCCATTTTTAAAATATAATGGAGAAAAGAAAATATCTTACTGGTTTGTGTCACATGGCGATGAAGATCATATTTCAGGACTGCTGGAAGTGCTTGAGAGCGGTTATCCTGTAGATTATCTTGTGATTTCAGAGGAAATGCCAAAGGATGAGGCGTATGACAAACTCTGCATTGCAGCACAGAATAACCGGACAGAGATCTTGCTGCTTGGTGCCGGAGATACGATACAGATCGGGAATGCCTGTCTGCAAAATATTTTCCCGACAAAGGAATATGCCAAAGGTTGCAATAACGACCGGAATATACTATCGCAGGTGTTGTATTACGAAGAAGGGGATTTTCGTGCGTTGTTTGCAGGAGATCTTCCGGCTACCGGGGAGAAAGTACTGGCAGAACAGGCAGAGCTTACACATGTGCAATTTTTGAAAGCAGTTCATCATGGATCAAAAACATCAAATTCCGGGTTGCTTCTGGAGCAGATCAGACCGGAAATTACGGCTGTTTCGTGCGCCAGGGATAATTCTTACGGTCATCCTGCCAAAGAAACCATACAGCGTCTGAAGGAAGTGAAAAGTTCTGTTTTTTATACAATGAAATCCGGTCAGCTGACGATCCGAAGAGAAGACAAAGAATTTCTGTGTGAAGGATTTGTGGAAGAAAAGATGTCTGCAACTTCTGAATGGTAAAATATATTACAACTGTCTTGACAGTTGTAATGACTGAGAGTATAATGGCAAAAAATGAGTAATAAAAACGGCAAAGACCGGAAAGAGGATAAAAGTGAAAGAGTATTATGATGCCATTATAGTTGGAACCGGAGCAGCCGGACTTTACTGTGCGCTGAACCTTCCAGAAAGAAAAAAGGTTCTTATGATCACAAAGAAAGAAGCTGATCAGTCAGATTCATTTCTGGCGCAGGGCGGAATCTGTATGCTTCGTGGTGAGGAAGATTACGAGGACTATTTTGAAGATACCATGAGAGCAGGTCATTATGAGAATGACAAAAGAGCGGTAGATCTGATGATCAGAAGTTCTAATACAATTATCCGCGATCTTTTGAACCGCGGAGTGACGTTTGCCAGAAATGAAGAAGGTGAACTTGAGTTTACGAGAGAAGGTGCTCATTCGAAGCCAAGAATCCTTTTTTATGAGGATATTACAGGAAAGCAGATCACACAGACGCTTTTGGACCGTGCAAGAGAACGGGATAACATAGAAATCTGTGAGTATATGACGATGGTTGATCTGATCGCGGAGGACAATGTCTGTCAGGGAGTGATTGTGATGGACGAAAAAGATCAGGTTTATCCGGTCTATGCGCCGTATGTCGTATGGGCTTGTGGCGGACTGGGAGGCCTCTATCACAATTCTACGAATTTTCCGCATATTACAGGAGATGCGCTTGGAATTGCACTGAAACACGGAATTGCAGTGGAACATCTGGATTACATACAGATCCATCCTACAACGTTATATTCCAAAAAGCCGGGCCGCAGATTTTTGATTTCCGAATCGGTAAGAGGTGAAGGCGCTTTACTCTATGATAAAAACGGCCAGCGTTTTACAGAAGAACTTCAGCCGAGAGACCTTTTAAGCCAGGCAATTTATAAACAGATGGAGAAAGATGGAACGGATTTTGTCTGGGAGGATATGAGACCTCTTGGAGAAAAGACGATTATGGAACATTTCCCGAATATTTACGAGCGTTGTCTGGAAGAAGGCTTTGACCCGAGAAAGGAGCCGATTCCGGTTGTGCCGGCACAGCATTACTTTATGGGAGGGATTCAGGTTGATCTTGGAAGCAGAACATCCATGAAAGGGCTGTATGCCTGTGGAGAGACCAGCTGCAATGGTGTACATGGCAAGAACCGCCTTGCAAGCAATTCACTTCTGGAATCCATGGTATTTGCAAGAAGAACAGCAGATGATATTATTTTTGGAACCAGACCGGATCATGCACGGATACAGACACCGGACATGAAACAATATGAGAACCGGGAGGAGATACTTTCCGGATATCATCATATGGTGCGGAATGAAATTAAGAAGATGGGAGTAAGAATATGAATACAATAACAATGAAACTGCATGCGGACAAACTGATTCAGATGGCATTGGAGGAAGATATTACGAGTGAAGATGTATCTACCAATGCGGTAATGCCGAAAGCACAGAAGGGAAGCGTGGATCTGATTGCAAAGCAGGATGGAATCATTGCGGGGCTTGATGTGTATGCGAGAACATTTGAACTTCTGGATGAGGATACGCAGATTGAGTTTCAATGTGCAGATGGTGATGCAGTAAAAAAAGGGCAGCTGCTTGCAGTCGTGACCGGAGATATCCGGGTTCTTTTATCCGGTGAACGCGTGGCTTTAAACTATCTGCAGAGAATGAGTGGAATCGCTACCTATACACATGAAGTAGTGGAACTGTTAAAAGGAAGCAGCGTAACACTTCTTGATACCCGAAAAACAACACCGAACTGTCGTATTTTTGAAAAGTATGCAGTGCGTGTCGGTGGAGGTCAGAATCACAGATACAATCTTTCCGATGGCGTTCTTTTAAAGGATAACCACATTGGCGCTGCCGGAAGCGTTACAAAAGCGATTCAGATGGCAAAGGCATACGCACCGTTTGTGCGTAAGATTGAAGTAGAAGTGGAGACTTTAGAGCAGGTGAAAGAGGCTGCAGAAGCTGGCGCAGATATTATTATGCTTGACAATATGACTCCGGATACGATGAAGCAGGCGATAGATCTGATCAACGGCCGTGCAAAGACGGAATGTTCCGGAAATATTACCAGGGAAAATATTAAAAAAATCCGTGAGATTGGTGTGGATTATGTTTCGAGTGGCGCACTTACCCATTCGGCACCGATTCTGGATATTTCCATGAAAAATCTTCATGCAGTGTGAAAGGAAAAGCAGTATGACAATACAAGAGATCCAGCAGGAAATCCTGCGTATGAAAAAAGAACAGAACGTATGCATTTTAGCACATGCGTATCAGGGACAGGAGATCCTTGAAGTGGCGGATTATATGGGAGATTCGTATGGACTGAGTGTTCAGGCTTCTAAAAGCGATGCGTCGGGTGTGATCATGTGCGGGGTTCGTTTTATGGCCGAGACCTGCAAGATATTAAGCCCCAGGAAACGGGTATGGCTTGCCAATCCACAGGCAGGCTGCCCGATGGCAGAACAGATGAGTTTAGAAGAGCTTCGCAGATTAAAAGAGGAACATCCGGGGTATGCGGTAGTTGCATATATTAACACGACTTCAGAACTTAAAACAGAATGTGATGTCTGTGTGACGTCATCGTCGGCAGAAAAGATCTGCAGAGCGTTGGAGCAGGACAAGATTTTATTTATTCCGGACCCGAACCTTGGAAGTTATGTTGCAGACAGGATTCCGGAAAAAAAATTTGCGTTTTACAGAGGAGGCTGTCCAAGGCACCTTGTTGTAACGCCTCAGGATGTGGAGCGGGCAAAGAAAAAACATCCGGACGCTTTGGTACTGGTGCATCCGGAGTGCAGAAAAGAAGTGGTACAGCTGGCAGATTATGTTGGGTCGACAACCGGAATTATGGATTTTGCAAGAAAATCCAAGAGTCAGGAATTTATAATCGGCACGGAGAACAGCATTGTGGAACATCTGCAATTTGAATGTCCGGATAAACAGTTTTATCCGCTTGCAGTACAGCTGACCTGTATGAATATGAAAGTGACAACCCTGATGGATATTTATCATTGCCTGAAAGGTAATGGAGGAGAAGAAATTGTTCTTCCACAGAATATTATGGATGGAGCAGGAAAATGTATTCACCGGATGGTTGAACTTGGCGGTTAAAAAACTGCGGCATGGGATTTTTCATATCTCATGCCGCAGTTTTTTGTGTGAAGTAATGAGTAAATTTACAGGACTTTGCTTAAAAATTCACGAAGTCTTGGATTTTTCGGAGCAGAAAAAATCTGTTCCGGGGTATTTTCTTCCTGAATGATTCCTTCATTGATAAACATCACCCGGTTGGCAACTTCTCTTGCAAACCCCATTTCATGTGTTACAACTACCATTGTCATTCCGGATTCTGCAAGCTCCTGCATAACAGAAAGTACTTCCTTGACCATTTCCGGGTCTAATGCAGAAGTAGGTTCATCAAACAGAATAATGTCCGGATCCATGGCAAGGGAACGGACGATGGCGATGCGCTGTTTCTGCCCTCCCGAGAGCTGGGAAGGATAGGAGGAAGCCTTGTCTTTCAAACCGATACGCTCCAATAATGCAAAAGCCTGTGCTTCGGCTTCACGTTTGGATTTTTTCCCTAATGTGACAGGTGCAAGTGTAATATTTTCAAGAATTGTTTTGTTTGGAAACAGGTTGAACTGCTGAAATACCATCCCGATCTTTTCACGTACATGATTGATATTGACTGTAGGAGAGGTGAGATCGGTTCCCTCAAACAAAACCTGACCGGACGTTGGTGTTTCCAAAAGATTCAGGGAACGTAAAAAAGTGGATTTTCCACAACCGGAAGGTCCGATCAGTGCAAGGACATCGCCACGGCGGATCGTGGTGGAGATGCCCTTTAATACCTCATGGTCTCCAAAAGATTTGTGGAGATCTTTTACTTCCAGGATAATGTCCGGTTCGTTGCCGGAAGAATTGTCTTGTGTTATCTTATCGTTCATTATTTCTTAACTTCCTTTCCAGTATTCCAACAATTTTGCTGAGTCCGACTACCATAACCAGATAGATAATGGCGACAGAGATGAGTGGAATCATGGCCTGGAAGGTTGTACTCCGGATGATATCTCCACCTTTAGTAAGATCCATAAGTCCGATGTATCCACTGATTGAGGTCTCTTTTAACAGACTGATAAATTCATTGCAAAGTGCCGGAAGAATGTTTTTAATAGCCTGAGGCAGAATGATGGAACGCATTGTCTGGCTGTAATTTAATCCAAGACTTCTTCCAGCCTCAAACTGTCCGATATCAACTGCCATAATGCCGGAACGCACAATTTCTGCAACGTAAGCGGCTGAATTTAATCCAAATGCGACAACCGCTACCAGAATTTTGCTTGTATTGATATTGGCAAGTATTACGTAATAAATGATAAGCAGCTGTACCATGACTGGTGTTCCGCGGATGATGGTAAGATACAGGCGGCAGATTCCGTTTAACAGAGGCAGACTGCCGTTTCGGTCATGACTTGTCCGGACGATTGCAATCAGAAAGCCGAACAGGATACCAATGATGATTGCAAAAAGCGTAATGAGAAGTGTATTCCCAAGACCTTTGAGCAGATACTGATAATTGTCATTGTCAATAAAACTCTGTTTGAGCTTATCTGCAAAGCTGAGTCTGGAGTTCTGCGCAGAAGTATCTTTTACAATAATAACCTGTTTCGAGGTGGTGTAGCTTTCTGTAAAATTGACATTTTTTTTGCGCTCTTCTGTAATGGTAAAGCCGGAGGCACCGACATCAACTTTTCCGGAGGTTACAGCAGTAATGATGGAATCAAATGCCATATCTTCAATTTGCAGATCCATGCCAAGCTTATCGCAGACTGCCTGCAAGATGTCGATATCAATACCAACAATCTGTCCATCTGAATAGCTTTCATATGGCGGAAATTCGGCATTGGTACCGATGGTGATTGTACCATTGCTCCGGTCAACATCCTTCTTTTCGTAAGGGGATTTTCCAAGTTCGGATTCTGCACCTACCCAGTTTTTTTCGATGCTTTCGATCGTTCCGTCTGCTTTCAGTTCGTCTAATGCCTGATTGATCTGATCCAGAAGAGTGGTGTTGTCTTTGGAAAGAACGAACGCATAGTCTTCATTCGTAAACTCTTCGTCGAGTATGCGGATGCCATCATTTTGCTCCACAAACTTGATTGCAGGCTGCTCATCGATTACGACACAGTCAATTTTGCCCTGACGGAGCGCCTGGATCGCATCGGCACCTTTGTTGTAACGTTCAACGACGGTTCCGGATCCGTCCTTTTCATAGTCTGTACAATACAGATCTCCGGTCGTGCCAAGCTGCACACCGATCCTCTTTCCGGAAAGATCATCCACAGAGCTGATCGAAGCTGATTCTGTGGAGCTGCTTTGATCTTTTGAAACAGAGCATCCACAGCACATCAGAACAGCAGCTGTGAGAATGAGAATGGATAGAAAAACTTTTTTCATTGGTTTCATAAAATATCTCCTTTTTTGCATAACTATGCAGCGAAAGAAGTATATCACAGATTTGATTTTAAAAAAAGATATTTTATGATAGAATAGTTCCTATGAAGACAATTGATGAAGATATTAAAACAGGACAATTCAAACAGGCATATCTTTTATATGGAGAAGAAGCCTATTTAAAAAAACAGTACAAAGACAAACTGATCCATGCGCTGACAACAGAAGGGGATACGATGAATTTTTCCACGTTTTCCGGGAAAGATATCAATCAGAAAGAGATCATCGATCTGGCGGAAACCCTTCCGCTTTTTGCGGACCGAAGAGTGATATTGATCGAAGGAAGCGGATTTTTCAAAAACCAGGCGGAGGATATTGCATCCTATATGGCGGATGCAGCGCCGTCGGTATGTTTTATTTTTGTGGAAGATGAAGTAGATAAGAGAAATAAGATGTATAAGGCGGTTTCGAAGATTGGTACAGCCGTGGAATTTGGAAAACAAAGCGATGCACTTCTGGAAAAATGGATCGGTGGAAGAATACGCAGGGAAGGTAAAAAGATTACACGGGATGCATTTTTGCTTTTTACCGAAAAGACCGGAACGGATATGGAGAATATTGATAAGGAACTGGAAAAGCTGTTGTGTTATACGCTTGAGAAAGATGTGATCGAGACAGAGGATGTGGAGGCAATCACGACAGAACAGATTTCCAATAAAATATTTGAAATGGTGGATTCGATCGCATTGCACAAACAGTCGCATGCGTTGGAACTTTACTATGATCTGCTGGCGTTAAAAGAGCCGGCAATGCGTATATTGTATCTGATCTCAAGACAGTTTCATATCCTCCTTACAGTAAAACTGATGACCAATCATGGATTTTCCAATAAGGATATTGCAGCGAAAGCTGGATGCCCGGAATGGGCGGTGCGGAAAAATCAGGCCCAGGCAAGAGGATTTCAGGTGGAACAGCTGAAACAGGCACTCAAAGACGGAGTGGATTTGGAGGAGTCCGTGAAGACCGGCCGTATGAATGACCAGATGGCAGTAGAGCTTTTTATTTTAAAATACAGCAGAGAAACAAAAAAAGAACCAACAGCATGACGGTACTGTTGGTTCTTTGTATGTTTAGGGTGATAAAAATAAATTGTTTATGCAGAAATTATGCTACACCGTTTACAAGTTTGGTTAAACGGGAAACTTTTCTTGCTGCATTGTTTTTGTGGTAAACACCTTTAGAGCAAGCACTCTCGATGATAGAAGTAGCGCTCTTTAAAGCAGCTTCAGCAGCAGCTTTGTCTTTTGCAACACAAGCAGCTTCTACTTTCTTAATAGATGTTTTAACCTCAGATCTGATTGCTTTATTTCTAGCAGCCTTTGTCTCTGTTACTAAAATTCTTTTTTTTGCAGATTTAATGTTAGCCAATCTGTACACCTCCAACGTATAATGTATTGTTATTGTTCATGATTGTTACATTAAAGCCGGACACGGACGATTCAATGTAAACATACTAGAATATAATAGGGCAAACATGGCAGGCTGTCAATACATATTTCAAAAAAAATTGGGAATTATAAGAAATACCAAAATAGTGTTCAAGTTGAATTTGAGGGAGGAAAAGGCTATGGGAGATGTATATGAGATAAGAACTGATCTTGCCCTTGAGACACAGGAGAAGATGCAGGAAGAGCATATTGATGTCCGTGGGGTACGCTTTTTAGAAGAGAAGAAGCCGTATGGAATGACGGTAAGCACGGTTGTGATCGAAACAGAGAATGCAGCACATTCTATGGGAAAACCAAAGGGGCGGTATATTACACTGGAAGCAGAAAATCTTTCCGAAGATGATGAGGATTATCACAGAGAGATCTCTATGGAACTTGCAAAGATCATAAGAGGCATTCTGCCGGAAAAAATGGTGAAAAAAGAGAACCTGGAGGATCTGACCGAGGGGATTGAAGTTGCTGTGCTTGTTGTCGGACTTGGTAACCGGGGAGTAACACCGGATGCACTTGGTCCGAGAGTGGTTGACAATATGTTTATCACGCGTCATGTGCTGCAGGAATTTGGAAAGTATGCATTTGGAAATGTGAAAACCGGAAGCATCAGCGGAATTGTTCCGGGCGTGATGGCACAGACAGGAATGGAAACGGTTGAAATCATACGCGGAGTGGTGAAAGAAAGCAAGCCGGATTTCGCGATCGTAATCGATGCGCTTGCAGCAAGAAATACAAGAAGACTTGGAAGAACCATTCAGTTGTCAGATACCGGGATTAACCCGGGAAGCGGGGTTGGAAATCACAGAAATGCGATCAATGAGAAAAGCATCGGAGTTCCGGTGATTTCAGTAGGCGTACCGACAGTTGTGGATGCTGCAACGATTGTAGCCGACGGGATGAGTGCGCTGATCCGCGCAATGGGAGAGTCTGCTACTTTAAAAAATCTCGGAGATAATCTGGATGAGCTCGGAGACAGCGAGAAACAGGAGCTTGCAAGAGAAGTTCTGTCACCGCAGCTGCATGGAATGTTTGTGACACCCAAAAACATTGATGAATCAGTAAAACAGCTGAGTTTTACAATATCAGAGGCTTTGAATATTGCTTTTTTGGGGAATAAGGAGGATGACTGGAACATATAATGCCAGAAGAGGTGATGTTCAGTGAGGATACGTCGAACGGGAAGGAGCATACCCTGGCTTCTTCCTTTTTTATTGATAAATCTGTTGATACTTGGAATACTCGGATATCGTTGGGGCGGTGCGTTTGCCAAAACGGCAAGGACAGACATTGCACTCAAATTTTATAATTCTGTGCTGCGTCTCTATGTTCCACAGCTTGCATCTGCGGATAAGGCAGAAGAAAGTGCGTGTTATCAGGATCTGCTTACCGCTTTTTTACCTGTTTTTTCCTACTTGGAAGAGCAGATCCGTTATGAGACGGGAATGGAAGAACAGATGAAATATGAAAATCTTGCTGTGCAGGAAAATACGGATATCGTACATATGCTGGAAGAAAATGAGACAAAAGTTGCAGGAAATGATGCAAAAGTACCAGACGATGAATTAAATGATGCAAAAAATGAAGAAGTACAAAATACACAGGAGGAGAACGAAAACGCAGAGGTGCAGCAGACGGTTTCTGCGGACGAAAAGCTGGTGACATATTCCATAGATCAGATGAGGGATTTTGATTATCTGCGGCAGACGTTTTACCAGATCGATTCCAGTACAACAACAAACAGTGATCAATTGAATGTGGATAAGCTGTTAGCTGAAAATGTGACAGCGGATAAACAGGCAGCGGGACCGCAGATTCTGATCTATCACACGCATTCGCTGGAGGCGTATGCGGATTCGGCTCCGGGAGATGTTTCACAGACGGTGGTGGGAGTGGGCGATTATCTGACCAGCCTTTTGACGCAGCAGTATGGGTGGTCTGTCCTGCATCACAGGGAAACCTATGATACAGACAGAGATTATGCCTATTCCTGCGCTGCTCCTGCAGTACAGCAGCTTATGGATGATAATCCGTCGATCCAGGTCGTAATTGATCTTCACAGAGACGGAATTGCGGAAACCACACATCTGGTAACGGAACAGAATGGCAAACAAATGGCAAAGATCATGTTTTTTAACGGGCTTTGTTATTCCACTTCGACTGGAACGCTGGCAAGCTACCCCAATCCTTATCTGGATCAGAATCTTGCTTTGTCTTTTCAGATGCAGCTTGCAGCAAATGAGTATTATCCGGATTTTACAAGGAGAATCTATCTGAAAGCATGGCGGTATAATATGCATTTTTGCCCGAAATCAATGCTGATTGAAGTCGGTGCGCAGACCAATACTCTGGAAGAGGCGATGAATGCAATGGAACCGCTTGCGGATATTCTGGATAAAGTGCTTACAGGAACTGCCCGTTAGGGATAATTTTCAATTGAAAAAAGAGGAATTCTACCTTATAATATCTGGGTAGTAAAGAGAATTGAGAGGAAAGATATGTCGATAGATCAGAGTAAAATTCGAAATTTTTGTATTATAGCCCATATTGATCATGGTAAGTCCACACTTGCAGACCGGATCATTGAGAAGACCGGAACACTTACAAGCCGTGAGATGCAGGCACAGGTACTGGATAATATGGATCTGGAACGTGAGCGTGGAATTACAATCAAGTCTCAGGCCGTGCGTATTATTTATACTGCCAAAGACGGTGAAGAATATATCTTTAACCTGATAGACACACCGGGACATGTGGATTTTAACTATGAAGTTTCCCGAAGTCTGGCAGCCTGTGACGGTGCAATCCTTGTAGTGGACGCCGCCCAGGGAGTAGAAGCACAGACGCTTGCGAATGTTTATCTTGCCATGGATCATAATCTGGATGTTATGCCGGTCATTAATAAGATTGATCTTCCAAGTGCCAGACCGGATGAAGTGGCACAGGAGATTGAGGATGTCATCGGGATCGAGGCGATGGACGCACCGAGAATTTCAGCCAAGACCGGACTTAATATTGATGATGTGCTTGAACAGATTGTTGCGAAGATCCCTGCACCTGTGGGCGATCCGAAAGCCCCTTTAAAAGCGCTTATTTTTGATGCAATCTATGATTCATACAAAGGTGTTATTATTTTCTGCCGTGTGATGGAAGGTACGGTAAAAGTCGGAACCAACATCAGGATGATGGCAACCGGTGCACAGGACAATGTAGTGGAAGTCGGATATTTTGGAGCCGGACAGTTTATCCCATGCGACGAACTGAGTGCCGGCATGGTCGGTTATATTGCTGCAAGCATTAAAAATGTCCGTGATACCCGTGTCGGTGATACAGTAACGGAGGTAGAACGCCCATGCGAAGAGGCACTTCCGGGCTACAAAAAAGTAAATCCGATGGTATATTGCGGTCTCTATCCGGCAGACAGTGCCAAATATCCGGATCTTCGGGATGCACTTGAAAAGCTTCAGGTAAATGATGCTTCTCTTCAGTTTGAGCCGGAGACTTCACTTGCACTTGGATTTGGTTTCCGATGCGGATTCCTTGGACTTTTGCATCTGGAGATCATTCAGGAGCGACTGGAAAGGGAATTCAATCTGGATCTTGTAACAACGGCTCCGGGTGTTATCTATAAAGTCCATAAGACGAATGGAGACGTAATTGAACTGACAAACCCGTCGAACCTGCCGGATCCATCTGAGATCGAATACATGGAAGAACCATATGTATCAGCAGAGATTATGGTCACAAGCGATTATGTCGGTGCGATCATGACTCTTTGTCAGGAACGGCGCGGAATCTATAAGAGCATGGATTATATCGAGGCAACACGTGCTCTGATCAAATATGACATGCCTTTAAATGAGATTATTTATGACTTTTTCGATGCATTAAAATCCCGTTCCAGAGGATATGCTTCCTTTGATTATGAAATGAAGGGATATGAGCGTTCAGAACTTGTAAAACTGGACATCCTGATCAATAAGGAAATGGTGGATGCATTGTCCTTTATCGTATTTAAAGAAAGTGCATATGAACGTGGAAGAAAAATGTGCGAGAGATTAAAGGAAGAGATCCCGAGACATTTGTTTGAGATTCCAATCCAGGCTGCTGTTGGCGGCAAGATCATTGCAAGAGAGACCGTCAAAGCTATGCGTAAGGACGTCCTTGCAAAATGTTATGGTGGAGATATTTCACGTAAGAAAAAGCTTCTTGAAAAACAGAAAGAAGGTAAGAAGCGGATGCGTCAGGTCGGCAATGTAGAGATTCCACAGGAAGCATTCATGAGCGTGCTGAAACTGGACGAGGATTAATTTATGGACAGGGAACTTGAATTATATATCCATATTCCGTTTTGTGTGAAAAAATGCAATTATTGTGATTTCCTGTCTTTTTCCTCAGATCAGAAGACACAGGAAGATTATGTAAATGCACTGCTCCGGGAGATTTGTTATTATGGACCTCTCATGAAAGACAGAGTAGTTTCTACGATCTATATCGGAGGTGGAACTCCGTCATGGCTGGCATATGAACGGATGGAAGAAATACTGTCGGCAATATACCAGAATTTCCAGATTGCCCCGGATGCGGAAGTCTCCATGGAATGCAATCCGGGAACCGTGACAAAGGAGTCCCTGCAGAGTTATTTTTCTGCCGGGATCAACCGGCTGTCCATCGGTCTGCAGTCGGCAGATAATGAAGAACTCAGACTTCTTGGAAGAATACATACGTTTGAACAGTTTGTAAAAACGTATGAGATGGCAAGAAACACCGGTTTTAACAATCTGAATGTGGATCTGATCAGCGGGCTTCCGTATCAGAATACGGAAAAATTCATGGATACGCTGCACAAGGTGATCCATTTCCAGCCGGAACATATTTCCGCATACACACTCATCATAGAAAAAGGAACTCCTTTCTATGACCAGTATAAATTTGATGCAGTAAGACAGGAAGCTGGAATGAAGACAGAAGTTCTTCCGACGGAAGATGAGGCATACCGGATCTATAAAATGACACAGCTGACTTTAAAGGAGGCTGGTTATATGCAGTATGAGATCTCAAATTATGCAAAGGCCGGCCATGCCTGCCGGCATAATATCGGATACTGGAAAAGAACGGATTATCTTGGACTTGGACTTGGCGCTTCTTCTCTGATTGATAATGTCCGTTATACCAATACCACAGATCTTTTTACCTATATAAATGAAACGCAGAATATACAGATGAAGGAACTGGAATATGAGGACCGGGACAAAAATCAGAAAAAAGTACTCGGTACAGGCATACATGCAGATGGTCAGCTGTTGGACAGAAAATCCCAGATGGAAGAATTTATGTTTCTGGGACTCAGAATGAATGAGGGCATATCAAGAGAGGAATTCCAGGAGGCTTTTCATACTCCGATCGAAGTTGTCTACCGGAATGTTATCGAGGAATTAAAACAGGAAGAATTGCTGGAAATGCATGCAGGAAGAATCTATCTGACGGAAAAAGGAATGGATCTTTCCAATTATGCAATGGCGAAGTTTTTATTCTGATTTATATCCTGTTTTTATTGAAAAAAATTATTGATTATCGCAGTAAAAAAGCATATAATAACAACTGTTAAATATGAAGGGAGCTGGCAGGAGCCGGCTGAGAGGAAACTGATCCGTTTCGACCTGTAACCTGATTTGGATAATGCCAACGTAGGAGAAGATTATCAGATATAACTGAGAGATGCCCTGCGCATCTCTCTTTTTTAATGATCGAAGTACCTCCGGGCGCTTCGATTATTTTCGTTAAGCGCACATTTTGTTCTGATCGGAATCATACAAAAAGAAGGTGAAAAAATGAAGCAAAACACAAGAAAGATTGCTCTGGCCGGAGTCCTGACAGCAGTAGCAGTAGCTGGAAGCCTTATCAGTTTTCCGATTGCGGGAAGTAAATGCGCACCGGTACAGCATATGGTTAATATTATTGCCGCAGTTATGCTTGGACCGTGGTGGGGAATTGGAATCGCGTTTTGTGCGAGTCTTTTGAGAAATCTCATGGGACTGGGAAGTCTTATGGCTTTTCCGGGAAGCATGATCGGCGCATTCTGCTGTGGCTTGGTTTATGTGAAGTTTAAGAATCTGGCGATGACGTGTACAGCGGAAGCACTTGGAACAGGAATTCTGGGTGGACTGTGTGCGTATCCCGTAGCAAAACTTCTGATGGGCCTTGTACCGGAAGCAGTTACCGTTTATATCATTCCATTTCTGATTTCAACGGTAGCAGGAAGCATACTCGCATTTATCGTAATGGAGATTCTGCAGAAAAATGGTACGCTTGTGAAAATGCAGCAGACCATTCAGATGGAACAGTAACATAGAAAAATCTGTGGACAGATCGGGGGCACCACCTTCTGCCACATAAAAAAATCAGATAAAAGGAAGAAAAGCTGATGAAATTATCTGAAACAGTGAAAAACAGATCACTCAGGCGCCGGTTTGAAAAAGATATTGTACAGGGAAGAAGTCTTGTGTTTCGGACGATTCAATGTGATATTCTGCCGGCATCTGGGAAAACAATTATATATTTATAGTAGAAAAAGATATCAGGAGGAGAATATCACATGAGTAATTACACAACACAGATGGACGCAGCAAGAAAAGGAATTGTTACTCCGGAAATGGAGACAGTTGCCAAAAAGGAAAACATGCCGGTAGAGCAGCTTATGAAACTCGTTGGAGAGGGAAAAGTTGCAATCTGTGCCAACAAACATCATAAGTGTCTGAGCGCAGAAGGTGTAGGAAGCATGCTTCGCACAAAGATTAATGTAAATCTTGGAATTTCAAGAGACTGCAAAGATTATGACATCGAGATGAAAAAAGTTATGAGCGCCGTAGAACTTGGAGCAGAGGCAATCATGGATCTTTCCAGCCATGGAAATACACAGCCATTCCGTCAGAAACTGACAAGTGAATGCCCGGTTATGATCGGAACAGTTCCAATCTATGACAGCGTAATCCATTATCAGCGAGATCTGGCAACACTTACCGCGAAAGACTTTATCGATGTCGTAAGACTGCATGCGGAAGATGGAGTGGATTTTGTAACACTTCATTGTGGAATCACAAGAAAGACCATTGACCAGATTAAAAATCATAAGAGAAAGATGAACATTGTAAGCCGTGGTGGAAGTCTTGTGTTTGCGTGGATGTGCATGACAGGAGAAGAGAATCCGTTTTATGAGTATTATGATGAGATCCTTGATATTTGTGAGGAACATGACGTGACAATTTCTCTTGGAGATGCATGCAGACCTGGATGCCTTGCGGATGCAACCGATGTGTGCCAGATTGAGGAACTGGTTCGTCTGGGCGAGCTTACCAAACGTGCGTGGGCACATAATGTTCAGGTTATGGTTGAAGGACCGGGACATGTTCCGCTTGATCAGGTAGCTGCAAATATGCAGGTACAGAAACAGATCTGCCAGGGTGCACCGTTCTATGTCCTTGGACCGCTTGTTACAGATATTGCACCGGGCTATGATCATATTACAGCTGCAATCGGAGGAGCAGTTGCAGCGATGAGTGGAGCTGCTTTCTTATGTTATGTAACACCTGCAGAACATCTGGCACTTCCAAATGTCGATGATGTAAAACAGGGAATCATTGCTTCGAAAATTGCAGCGCATGCCGCTGATATTGCAAAGGGAGTTCCTGGAGCAAGAGATATTGATGATAAAATGGCAGATGCAAGAAGGGTACTTGACTGGGATGCACAGTATGCATGTGCGCTTGATCCGGAAACCGCCAAAGCAATCCGGGACAGCAGAAAGCCGGAAGACGATCACAGTGATACCTGCAGTATGTGTGGCAAGTTCTGTGCAGTCCGAAGCATGAATAAAGCATTGTCCGGAGAATATATCGATATTTTATAATACAAGGGGCAAAAGGAAAGACCGCCCGGGAGCGTATCAAAAATCGCTTCCGGGCGGTTTTAAATATAAAAAATAAATAAATTTGATATAGGGTGTTGACAAAAAACAGGGGTGGTGCTATCTTAAGTACAGAAAAGATATTAGCACTCCAAACAAATGAGTGCTAACAACTTTTGAAAGCATATTACAGGAACAAAATAGCACCTGTAAGAATTTCACAAACAGGAGTGAGTGAATGGAAAAGGACTACGAAGAATTAGGCGAACGTAAAATTAAAATACTGGATGCCATCATCCGGAACTATCTTGAGACTGGTGAACCGGTCGGATCAAGAACAATTTCGAAATATACGGATTTGAACCTGAGTTCAGCAACGATTCGAAATGAGATGTCCGATCTTGAAGAACTCGGATATATTTTACAGCCTCATACTTCTGCAGGACGTATTCCGTCGGATAAAGGATATCGCTTTTATGTCGATCATCTGATGGAAGAGAAAGACAAACAGGTTACCGAGATGAAGAAGTTTGTCATCGAGAAGACAGAGAAGATGGAACAGGTTTTAAAGCAGGTTGCCAAAATGCTTGCAGCGAATACCAATTATGCGACAATCGTGTCTGCGCCATCATATCATCACAATAAGATCAAGTTCATCCAGCTTTCCAATGTGGATGAAACACAGATCCTTGCAGTCATCGTAATGCAGAGTAATATCGTAAAGAACCGTATGATCTCAGTAGAACAGTCATTAGACAATGAGACATTGCTGAAGCTGAACATTCTATTGAATACAGGATTGAACGGATTGTCCATTCAGGAAATCAATCTTGGAGTGATTGCAAAGTTAAAGGAACAGGCAGGAATCCATAGTACCCTTGTAAGTGACGTGCTGGATGCACTTGCAGAAGCACTCAGTGAAGATGAGGATCTTGAAATCTACACTAGCGGTGCTACAAATATTTTGAAATATCCGGAGTTGTCTGATTCCGAAAAGGTAAGTAATCTGTTGACCACATTTGAGGAAAAAGACCAGTTGGCAAGTCTGGTGTCAGAATCCTTATCCGATGATGAGAACAATGGCATTCAGGTGTATATCGGCAATGAAAGTCCGATCCAGACCATGAAGGATTGCAGCGTTGTTACTGCAACTTATGAATTGGGCGAGGGCGTGAAGGGCACAATTGGAATTGTGGGACCGAAACGTATGGATTACGAAAATGTAGTAGATAATCTGAAGAACCTGAAGGCACAGCTGGATGGTATATTTGATAACTCGAATGAGGATAAATAGAAAGGTGGTAATGAAGTGGCTGAAGAAAAGAAAGACGTTATGGAAGAAGTTCTTGAAGAATTAGAGGATGATGCAGCAGAAGCAAAGAAAGCTGAGGATGCAGAGAAAACCGAAGATACAGATAAGGATACTTCTGAAAAAGACGATAAAACAGAAAAAACCGAAGAAACTTCGGATGAAGATAACAAAAAAGAAAAAGATGGTTTTTTCAAGAAAAAGAAGAAAGACAAAAAAGATGAGCAGATCGAAGATCTGAATGACCGTCTGAAAAGACAGATGGCAGAGTTCGATAATTTCCGTAAACGTACAGAGAAGGAAAAGACCCAGATGTTTGATATGGGTGCGAGAACAATTATCGAGAAGATCCTTCCTGTAGTTGACAATTTTGAGAGAGGTCTTGCAGCGGTATCTGAGGATGAAAAAGAAAGCGCATTTGTAGACGGAATGGATAAAGTTTATAAACAGCTTCTTACAGAACTTGATGCAGCAGGCGTAAAACCAATCGAGGCTGTCGGAAAAGAATTCGATCCGGAATTCCACAATGCAGTTATGCAGGTGGAAAGTGACGAGTATGAGTCCGGTGTGGTAGCACAGGAGCTTCAGAAAGGTTATATGTATAAAGATTCGGTTGTCCGTCACAGCATGGTGGCAGTTGTACAGTAACAGACAATATCGCAGAGCATAAGCTCACGATAGATATATAAACAAGCAAACAAATTCATTGATTTTATATCAGGAGGACAATAAAATGGGAAAAATCATTGGTATTGACTTAGGAACAACAAACAGCTGCGTAGCAGTTATGGAAGGTGGTAAACCTACCGTTATCGCAAACCAGGAAGGTGCAAGAACAACACCATCTGTAGTTGCATTTACAAAAACAGGAGAAAGATTAGTTGGTGAACCTGCAAAACGTCAGGCAGTTACCAATGCAGAGAAGACAATTTCTTCCATCAAGAGACATATGGGCTCTGATTACAAAGTAACAATTGATGACAAACAGTATTCTCCACAGCAGATTTCTGCAATGGTTTTACAGAAATTAAAAGCAGATGCAGAAGGATATTTAGGAGAAAAGGTTACAGAGGCAGTTATCACAGTACCTGCTTACTTCAATGATGCTCAGCGTCAGGCAACAAAAGATGCAGGTAAGATTGCAGGACTGGATGTAAAACGTATCATCAACGAGCCTACAGCAGCAGCATTAGCTTATGGACTTGACAATGAGAAAGAGCAGAAGATCATGGTATATGACCTTGGTGGTGGTACATTCGATGTATCTATTATCGAGATCGGTGATGGCGTCATTGAAGTATTATCTACAAACGGTGATACACACCTTGGTGGTGATGACTTCGATAACAAGATCACACAGTGGATGATCGATGAGTTCAAGAAAGCAGAGGGTGTTGACCTTTCTACAGACAAGATGGCACTTCAGAGATTAAAAGAAGCTGCTGAGAAAGCTAAGAAAGAGTTATCATCAGCTACAACAACAAATATCAACTTACCATTCATCACAGCAACAGCAGAAGGTCCAAAACATTTCGATATGAACCTTACAAGAGCAAAATTTGATGAATTAACACATGATCTTGTTGAGAGAACAGCAATCCCGGTTCAGAACGCAATGAAAGATGCTGGTCTTACAAATGCAGATCTTGGCCAGGTATTATTAGTTGGTGGTTCTACACGTATTCCGGCAGTACAGGATAAAGTAAAACAGCTGACAGGAAAAGAGCCAAGCAAATCATTAAACCCGGATGAATGTGTTGCACTTGGTGCTTCTATCCAGGGTGGTAAATTAGCAGGAGATGCCGGTGCTGGTGAAATCTTACTGTTAGATGTAACTCCATTATCATTATCTATCGAGACAATGGGTGGTGTTGCTACAAGACTGATCGAGAGAAATACAACAATTCCTACAAAGAAGAGCCAGATTTTCTCTACAGCAGCAGATAACCAGACAGCAGTTGACATCAACGTAGTACAGGGTGAGAGACAGTTTGCCCGTGATAACAAATCACTTGGACAGTTCCGTCTGGATGGTATCCCACCAGCACGTCGTGGTGTTCCACAGATCGAGGTTACATTTGATATCGATGCAAACGGTATTGTAAATGTATCTGCAAAAGATTTGGGAACAGGAAAAGAGCAGCATATTACAATTACATCCGGATCAAATATGTCAGATGATGAGATTGATAAGGCTGTAAAAGAAGCTGCAGAATTTGAAGCTCAGGATAAGAAGAGAAAAGAAGCAATCGATGCAAGAAACGATGCTGATGCATTCGTATTCCAGACACAGCAGGCATTAGATCAGGTTGGAGACGGAATTGATGCAGCTGATAAATCAGCAGTAGAAGCTGATATCAATGCAGTAAAAGCGATCTTAGATGCACATCCGGAAGCTGAGCAGATGACAGATGCAGACATTGCAGAGTTAAAAGCAGCTCAGGAGAAATTAACACAGAGTGCTCAGAAAGTTTTTGCAAAAATGTATGAGCAGACACAGGCTGCCCAGGGAGCTCAGGGCGCAGCAGGTGCAGGTCCGGATATGAGCAATATGGGCGGAGCAGGCCAGAGTGCAAACACAAATGGTTCCGCTGACGATGACGTAATTGACGCAGACTTCAAAGAAGTTTAATCTTAGCGTAAAAGAATCTGAATACCCGGTAAGTTTTGGCTTGCCGGGTTTTCGGTGTTTAGAATGTTAGAGTAGAAAAGGTAATGTTATGGCAGAGAAAAGAGATTATTATGAGGTGCTTGGTGTTCCCAAGACTGCGACGGATGCAGAGATAAAGAAGGCTTTCCGAGTTCTTGCGAAAAAGTATCATCCGGATATGCATCCAGGAGATAAAGAATGCGAAGAAAAATTTAAAGAGGCGCAGGAAGCATATGCAGTATTAAGCGATGCAGACAAGAGACGTCAGTATGACCAGTTTGGTCATGCAGCTTTTGACGGAGGCGCTGGAGGAGCCGGAGGCTTCGATTTCTCAGGAATGGACATGGGCGACATTTTTGGTGATATTTTTGGTGATTTCTTCGGTGGCGGTTCAAGAAGATCTGCAAATAATGGACCGATGAAGGGCGCAAATATCCGTCTGAGTATCCGTATCAGTTTTGAAGAGGCTGTTTTTGGATGCGAGAAAGAACTGGAATTTAATTATAAAGAAGAATGTGCAACCTGTCATGGAACAGGTGCAAAACCGGGAACAAGTCCGGAAACATGTACGAAATGTGGCGGTAAAGGAAAAGTTGTTTATTCCCAGCAGTCATTATTCGGAATGGTTCAGAATGTACAGACCTGTCCGGAATGTAACGGAACCGGTAAGGTTGTAAAAGAGAAGTGCGCATCCTGCCGTGGAACCGGATATATTACGAAAAAGGTACGTAAAAAAGTTGAGATCCCGGCTGGTATCGATAATGGACAGTGCGTAAGAGTACGTGATTATGGTGAACCTGGAACAAATGGCGGACCAAGAGGAGATCTTCTTGTAGAAGTGATTGTTTCCAGCAATCCGGCTTTCCAGAGACAGGATATGAATATTTATTCAAATGTTTCAATCTCATTTGCAATTGCGGCACTTGGTGGAGACATCCGGATCAAGACAGTGGATGGTGATATTATTTCTTCTGTTGCACCTGGAACCCAGACAGGAACAAGAATCCGTCTGAAAGGAAAAGGTGTTCCATCTCTGCGCAATAAAGCTGTACGCGGAGATCATTATGTAACACTGATCGTACAGACACCTACAGGACTCAGCAAAGATGCGAAAGAAGCACTTCGCCAGTTTGATGCACTGACCGGAGATTCATTAAATAAAGAGAATGGAGCAACCGCTCCAAAAGCTAAGAATGAAAAGAAAAAAGGCTTTATGGGCAAACTGAAAGAGTCATTGGACGACCTGTAAAAGAAATGAAAGAAAAAGGGAGATTGGATATTATCCAATCTCCTTAATTTTTTGCTCCAGTGCATCGATCACAATATTCATAGCCTGAATGCGGGCATATAATTTATCATTGGATTCAATGATGTGCCATGGGGCAAACGTAGTGCTGGTCTTTTGCAGCATTTCATTGACGGCATCTTCATACTGATCCCATTTTTCGCGGTTTCTCCAGTCTTCGTCAGTGATTTTCCAGCGTTTGTCCGGATTCTCTTCGCGCTCGTGAAAACGGGCAAGCTGGGTATCTTTGTCGATCTGAATCCAGAATTTTACAATGACAGCACCCCAGTCGGAGAGATTTTTTTCGAATTCATTGATCTCGTTGTATGCGCGCTTCCAGTCATTTTCACTACAGAAGCCTTCAAGACGCTCAACCATGACACGGCCATACCAGGTACGGTCAAAGATTGAGATATGGCCGGTTTTCGGAAGTCTGGTCCAGAAACGCCATAAGAAGTGGCGGTTCTTCTCGTGAACATCCGGTGCCGCAATCGGATTTACAACGAAGCCCCGTGCATCAAGTGCACTGGTCAGGCGCTTGATATTGCCTCCTTTTCCCGCAGCATCCCAGCCTTCATAGGCAATAATGACAGGAATCTTTTTGTTGTAGATGCGGTTGTGAAGTTTTTTGAGTTTTTTCTGTGCAATCTGCAGCTGTTTTTCGTATTCGTCCCTTGTCATGGCTTTGTCAAGAGGAACATCCTTTAATTCCGGCATTGGAACCAGTTTGAACGGATTTTCCGGAATATCAGCGGGAAGTGTGTTCCGCTGGATTGCAGCATCAATACCGTCTACGAGAAGATGGCACACCTGCAGTTCTACAAGTTCCTTTTTGCTTCCGTCGATGACATGCCATGGAGCTTTGACGGAGTTCGTGGCTTCGATAAAATGACTGAATGCTTTTTCGTATTTTTTGCGATGCTTCAGCTGATCGAGATCCCGTTTGTTTACACGCCAGCTGGTATCTTCGCTATCGGAAAGTTTGGCGATTCTTGCTTCCTGGTCTTCTTTCGATACATCCACGAAAATTTTCAGTACCAGATAACCGTTGTCAACAAGCTGCCGCTCAAAGATGTTTACATCGTGAATCCGGTGTGCAAGAGCCTTTTCGGAAAGGTGTCCATCAACAACGTCGAAAACAGTTTCTTCCATCCAGCCGGAGTCGAAGAAGACGAATTTCCCGGCTTCCGGAATATTGGTCATATGACGGCAGAGAAAAGGTTTTCTTTTTTCCTCTTTTGTAGGCGACTTTACCGGAATAACCTGAAAAAAGCGGGGATCAAGATCCCGGATAAGGTAACTGATCAAAGTGCCTTTTCCGGAAGCACTCCAGCCTTCTACAAGAACAATGACCGGAAGATGTTTTTCCTTGATCAGCTGCTGTTGTGCGGACAGCGTGCGCCTTGTGTTTTTTAAAATACTTTTCAGTTCATCCTGACTGAGTTTTTGAATCTCATTTGTTTTTGAATCACCCATATATGTCCCTCCCATATGTGTCCCTATACATTTTGTTATTTCTATTTTAACCCATTTCCGCAAAAATACCAGTAAGAATCAAAAATCAATTTCGGAGTTCCATCTTGTATTTTGCAGGATTCTAAGGTAATATAAAAAGAAGTATGCACAGAGAGGATATCACATTATGAAATGGAAAAAATATACAATTGAAACAACAACAGCAGCAGAAGACTATATGAGTTCTATGCTGATGGACCTTGGAATTGAGGGAATTGAAATTGAAGATAATATCCCTCTGACGAAAGAGGACCAGGCAGATATGTTTATTGACTTTCTTCCGGAACTTCCACCGGATGAGGGAATCAGCCATGTCAGCTTTTATATTGAAGAGGACGGAAGTGATCAGAAACAGATCTTAACGCAGGTGAAAGCCGGCCTTGAGAATCTCAGAAAGATGGTAGAGGTAGGTTCTGGCATGATCTCATCAAGTGAGACCGAAGATCTGGACTGGATCAATAACTGGAAGAAATATTTTTCTTCTTTTACGATCGAGGATATTCTGATCAAACCAACCTGGGAGGAACTGAAAGAGGAAGATAAGGATAAATTCCTGATTGAAATTGATCCTGGAATTTCGTTCGGAACAGGAAAACATGAGACCACGCAGTTATGCATCAGACAGCTTTTAAAATATATCCGCGGTAACAGCGAATATACCCCAGAGAATAAGCATCCTAAGGTATTGGATGTCGGATGTGGAAGTGGCATTTTATCAATTGTTGCATTAAAACTTGGAGCATCAGAGGTAGTTGGTACAGATCTGGATGCAGACTGCATGATCTCCACAAAAGAGAATATGGAAGTAAACCATCTTGATGCCGGACTTGGTACTTTTTATGTTGGTAACCTGATCGATGACGAAGAACTTCAACAAAAGGTTGGAACAGAAGTATATGATATCGTAGTTGCAAATATTCTTGCGGATGTTATCATTCCAATGGCACCGGTCATTCCGGCCCGCCTGAAAAAGGGTGGATATTTTATTACATCCGGAATTATTGATTTCAAAGAAAATGAAGTGAAGGCAGCAATTGAAAAAGCGGGTCTTGAAGTTGTGGAGATCAATCATCAGGGTGAATGGGTCAACATTACTGCACGTAAAAATTAAGGATAGACAAGATGTATCAATTTTTTGTAGAAGATGAGCAGGTAGCTTTTGACGCAGAACAGAAAACAGGGAAAATCTGCATCACAGGACCGGATGTAAATCATATCCGGAATGTCCTCCGTATGAAAACAGGAGAAAAGGTGAGAGTTTCAGATCGTTCTGGACATGCTTTTTTCTGCTGCCTGGAAGAAATTGCCGCGGATTATGTGAGCGCCAGAATCGAATATGCAGATGAGACAGGGACAGAACTGGATAATCCGATCTGGCTGTTTCAGGGGTTGCCAAAAAGCGATAAGATGGAGCTGATCATACAAAAGGCAACCGAGCTTGGAGTTTCGGAAGTGATTCCGGTATCCATGAAAAACTGTGTGGTTAAGCTGGATGCAAAGAAGGCAGACAATAAAAATAAACGATGGCAGACGATTGCAGAGAGTGCTGCAAAACAGTCAAAAAGAACGGTCATTCCGGTGATAAGACCGTTAATGAACTGGAAAGAGGCATTGGAACTGGCAAAGACGCTGGATGTTGTTCTTGTACCATATGAGAATGAACGTGGCATGGAAGCTACCAGAGAGATCATCGGGCACATTACACCAGGGCAGTCGATTGGAATCTTTATTGGACCGGAAGGCGGATTCTCAGAAGAGGAGATTACAGGTCTTCCGGACGAGATGCATCGGATCTCACTTGGAAGACGGATTTTAAGAACGGAAACAGCTGGACTTGCAACACTTGCAATGCTTGTGTACCAGCTGGATGAATAGGAGTAATCATGGAAGCATATTTGGATAATTCAGCAACAACAAGATGTTCAGACAAAGCAGCTGAACTGATGATGAAGCTGTTATTGGAGGATTATGGCAACCCTTCTTCGTTACATATGAAGGGAGTAATTGCTGAAAAATATATCAATGAAGCAAAAAAACAGATTGCAAAGACTCTGAAAGCACAGGAAAAAGAAATCGTTTTTACGTCAGGCGGAACAGAATCCAATAACCTGGCCATCATTGGAAGTGCAATGGCAAACCGGCGTGCCGGCATGCATATTATTACATCTTCCATTGAACATGCGTCTGTGTCAAATCCTATGGCATATCTGGAAGAACAGGGATTTGAAGTGACTTATCTGCCGGTGGATTCTAAGGGTGTTATCTCTATGGAAGCATTAAAAAATGCGATCCGGGAGGATACAATCCTGGTTTCTTTGATGCAGGTAAACAATGAAATCGGGGCAATCCAGCCGATTGAAGAAGCTGGAAAGATCATAAAAGCAGCGAATCCGGATATTATTTTTCACGTGGATGCGATTCAGGCATATGGAAAGATGCGGATCGTTCCAAAGAAGTTAAATATTGATCTTTTGTCAGTGAGCGGACATAAGATTCATGGACCAAAGGGCAGTGGATTTTTATACATAAAAGATAAAACCAAAATCCGTCCGGTGATATTTGGTGGTGGCCAGCAGAAGGGAATGCGTTCCGGAACAGAGAATGTGCCTGCAATCGCAGGACTTGGACTTGCTGCTGAGGAGATCTATACGGATTTTGAGGAAAAGATCGACCGGATGTATGCTTTAAGAGAGCATTTTATCGAACAGGTGACGCAGATTGAAGGTGTGAGCGTAAACGGACAATCCCAAAGAGCGTCTGCTCCTCATGTGGTCAGCGTCAGCATTCGCGGTGTGCGTGCAGAGGTTATGCTTCATACACTGGAAGACAGAGGAATTTATGTATCAGCAGGAAGCGCATGTTCATCGAATAAGCCTTCGGTCAGCCATACGTTAAAAAGTATCGGACTTGCACCGGAGCTTTTGGATTCTACGATCCGGTTTAGTTTTTCGGTACACACCACAATGGAAGAACTTGATTATGCACTCGGAGTTATGAGAGAAGTCATTCCGATGCTTCAGAAATATACAAGAAAATAAGTAAAGGAGATAAGAATGTACAAAGCATTTTTGATTAAATACGCAGAGATCGCAATCAAAGGAAAAAACAGATATCTGTTTGAGGATGCGCTGGTTCACAACATCAGTTATCAGTTAAAGAATGTGGACGGAACGTTTCATGTCCGCAAGGAAAACGGACGTATTTATGTGGAGACAGAGGGTGAATACGATTATGATGAAACCGTTACTGCGCTGCAGAGAGTGTTTGGTATCGTTGGAATCTGTCCGGTAATCCTTGTGGAAGATGAGGGATTTGACAAGCTTGCAGAAGAAGTAATCCGGCATGTGGATGAAACATATCCGGACAAAAACTTTACATTCAAGGTAAATGCACGTCGTGCAAGAAAAAATTACCCGATGAATTCAATGGAGATTAATGCAGCAATCGGTGAGAAATTACTGGAAGCTTTTCCAGAGATGAAAGTTGACGTACATCATCCACAGGTGCTTGTAAATATCGAAATTCGTCCGATGATCAATATCTATTCCATCGAACTTCCAGGACCTGGAGGTATGCCGCTTGGAACAGCCGGAAAAGCAATGCTTCTTTTATCCGGAGGAATTGACAGCCCGGTTGCAGGCTATATGATCAGCAAACGAGGTGTAACCATTGATGCAACTTATTTTCATGCACCGCCATATACCAGTGAGCGTGCAAAACAGAAAGTGGTTGATCTGGCAAAGAAGGTCGCAAGATATTCCGGACCAATTAATCTTCATGTTGTGAATTTCACAGATATCCAGCTTGCAATTTATGAGAAATGTCCACATGATGAACTGACGATTATTATGCGCCGTTATATGATGAAGATCGCTGAGCATTTTGCATATGAGAATAAATGCCTCGGACTGATCACAGGAGAGAGCATTGGACAGGTGGCAAGCCAGACCATGCAGTCACTTGCAGCAACAAATGAAGTATGTACCATGCCGGTATATCGTCCGCTTATTGCACTGGACAAACAGGATATCGTAGAGATTGCGGAAAAGATCGATACGTATGAAACTTCAATCCAGCCGTTTGAAGACTGCTGTACGATCTTTGTTGCAAAACATCCGGTAACCAAGCCAAATCTGAAATACATCAAGAAGTCAGAAGAAAATTTAAATGACTGCATCGAAGAACTGATGAAAAAGGCAATTGAAACGGTTGAAACGATTCACGTTGATGCAGAATAAACTATTATAACAGGCACAAAAAAAGAAGATCATTTCTGATCTTCTTTGTCTGTGCTTATAAATTCTAAAGCTGCAATTACTCGATAATGTATGGTTTTAATACTTCCATGATCTCATCCAGATTAGTCTCTGTATGAATTGCAAGGTCGATTGGTTTGGATAAATCTAAACTGAAGATACCCATGATGGATTTTGCATCAATGACATATCTTCCGGAAATTAAATCAAAATCAAAATCAAACTGTGTAATTGCATTTACGAAAGATTTTACTTTACCGATAGAATTTAATGAAATCTGTACTGTTTTCATCAGAAAACCTCCTTATCAATAATAGAATTTATCTACTTTTGATACTAAAGGTTTTTACATGAAAAGTCAATTATTTAGGAGAGAAAAATGAAAAAAGCAGCACTTCATAATCTGGGATGCAAAGTGAATGCATATGAAACCGAGGCGATGCAGCAGATGCTTGAAAATGCAGGGTATGAGATTGTGCCATTTCAGGAATATGCAGATGTTTATATTATCAATACCTGTTCCGTTACAAATATGGCAGACCGGAAATCACGCCAGATGCTGCACCGGGCAAAAGCAAAAAATCCGGATGCGGTAGTTGTGGGCACCGGCTGCTATATCCAGACAAAAGAGGAAGAAGCATTAAAAGATACCGCGATCGATATCGTGATCGGAAATAATAAAAAACATGAACTGGTTGAGCGGATCGAGGCATTTATGAAGAATCATAAAGACCGCGATGATGTTTTGGATATTAACCATGAAAGACAGGAATACGAGGAACTTTTCCTGTCCCGGACAGCAGAACATACAAGAGCATTTATAAAAGTTCAGGATGGGTGTAACCAGTTTTGCAGCTATTGCATCATTCCTTATGCCAGAGGACGGGTAAGAAGCAGAAAGCTCGAACACGTGGTAAAAGAGGTTGAACGTCTGGCTGCAAATGGCTATAAAGAGATCGTGCTTACTGGAATTCATCTGAGTTCGTATGGAACAGATCTCGGGGATAATCTGCTTCACCTGATCCAGGAAGTTCATAAAATAGACGGAATCGAAAGAATCCGTCTTGGATCACTGGAGCCAAGACTTGTTACCGAAGATTTCGCAAAAGAACTCTCCGGGCTTTCGAAAATCTGTCCGCATTTTCACTTGTCATTACAGAGTGGATGCGATGCGACGCTGCAGAGGATGAACCGCAAATATACAGCGGAAGAATATGCACATGCGTGCAGTCTGCTGAGGGACGCGTTTGACCATCCTGCGATTACGACGGATGTGATCGTAGGTTTCCCGGGAGAGACAGAAGAGGAATTTCAAATCACAAAGGAATTTCTTGCACAGATACATTTTTATGAAATGCATATTTTTAAATATTCCAAACGGCAGGGAACAAAAGCAGCTGTGATGCCGGATCAGGTCTCAGAACAGGAGAAGACGAATCGGAGCGCACAGCTGATTGAACTTGGAGAAAAAATGTCAAAAGAATTCCGCCAGCATTATATCGGAAGTACACAGGATGTTTTGTTTGAAGAAGAAAATGAGATTGACGGCAAGACTTATTTTACCGGCTATACAAGAGAATATGTAAAGGTTGCAGTGGAATCTGAAGAGAATCTTTCCAACTGCTTAAAGAGCGGTAAACTTACAGGTATGCTGAATGATGAAGTGCTTTTGATGGATTAATGGTTGTATTTTTTGTCCGAGTAGTTTACAATAAAATAGACATAGCTTATTGTGGCGTAAAGAACCCGGTGATGAATGTGACAGTCATTACGGGATAATTGTAACAAGAGCAAAGGCGTGAAATTATGCAGAATATTAACAACACACAGTATTTTAAAGTAGAAAAGGAGCCGGAACTTCAGGTAAAAGATGTTCTTGAGGTTGTATACCGAGCACTCAATGAGAAAGGATACAATCCGGTTAATCAGATTGTGGGATATATCATGTCTGGTGATCCAACTTATATCACCAGTCATAATAATGCCAGAAGCCTGATCATGAAAGTAGAGCGTGATGAACTTGTGGAAGAAGTTTTGAAGGCTTACATTGAGAACAATTCCTGGAGATAATCCGGTACGGTGAAGTAATGCGGATTTTAGGATTGGACTATGGTTCAAAGACAGTAGGAGTGGCAGTGAGTGATGAACTCCTGATCACTGCACAGGGAGTAGAGATTATTCGACGCAAATCTTCATCCAAATTGCGTCAGACACTTGCAAGGATAGAAGAACTTGTAACAGAATACGGAGTAGATAAGATTGTCCTTGGTTTTCCCAAGAACATGAATAATACGGAAGGTGAGCGCTGCGAAAAGACGAAAGAATTTAAGGAAATGCTGGAAAAACGCACTGGACTTGAAGTCATTCTCTGGGACGAGCGTCTCACTACAGTTTCTGCGGATAATTCTATGATGGAGATGGGAATCCGAAGAGAGAACCGTAAGGAATATGTGGATGAAATCGCGGCAATATTTATTTTACAGGGGTATCTGGATTATCTGACACACCAGAAACAGGGATAACCGGGATATCTTGTTTTTATGTCCTGCAGAGGATTGCTTTTGCTCCGGAATGAATGTATGAAATGGAGATAACATGGAAAAAGTAATTTTTACAGATCCGGAAACAAATGAAGCTGTTTCGTTTTTCGTATTGGAACAGACACAGCTGAATGGCATGAAATATCTTTTCGTGACAGAAGAAGAGGAAGGCGATGGTGATGCCTATATCCTGAAAGAACTTCGCGAAGAAGATGGCGGTGAAATTGTCTATGAGATGGTAGAAGACGAAGTGGAGCTTGCTGCACTCGGAAAAATATTCTCGGAACTCATGGATGAAGATACAAGAGTAGAATTTTAATGATACGTGAAACAGACACATAATAAAAGGATGACAAAAAGCGGAATGTAAGATATGGTTTCGCTGGTTTGTCATGACTTTTTTTGTGTGTGAAAGAAACCGTACAGGATTATCCGGTCACCTTATGGTTGTTTGATATTTGTTCATAAGGTCTCAGGTGTAAACCTGTCCGGTTCGGTTTAGATTTTGGAGGTAAAATTTTGAAGAAAGAAAGAGAACAGGAAAACACAAACAAAAAGAGCAAATTAAAAATTATTCCATTAGGCGGATTAGAGCAGATTGGTATGAATATCACTGCTTTTGAATATGAGGACAGTATTATTGTTGTAGATTGCGGAATTTCATTCCCGGATGATGATATGCTGGGAATTGACCTTGTTATCCCGGATATCACATATCTGAGAGATAATATCGATAAAGTAAAGGGATTTTTTATCACACATGGTCATGAAGACCATATTGGGGCAATTCCATATGTTTTAAAAGAAATCAATGTCCCAATCTATGCAACAAAACTTACAATCGGAATTATTGATCATAAATTAAAAGAACATGATATGTTAAAGAAAGTAAAACGCAAAGTCGTAAAATACGGTCAGCATATCAATCTTGGATGTTTCCGTGTTGAGTTTATTAAGACAAACCACAGTATTCAGGATGCAGCAGCGCTTGCAATCTACTCACCGGCAGGAATCGTTGTCCATACAGGTGACTTTAAAGTGGATTACACACCGGTATTTGGTGATGCGATTGACCTTCAGAGATTTGGAGAGATTGGTAAAAAAGGTGTACTTGCACTTTTATGCGACAGTACAAATGCGGAAAGAAAAGGCTTTACCATGTCTGAAAAGACGGTTGGTAAGACTTTAGATAAGATTTTTGATGATCACAAGAACCAGAGGATTATTATTGCAACGTTTGCATCAAATGTTGACCGTGTTCAGCAGATCATCAACTCGGCGAATAAATACGGACGCAAGGTGGCTATTGAAGGACGAAGCATGGTGAATATCATTTCGATCGCTTCGGAGCTTGGATATCTTTCTCTTCCGGATAATATCCTGATCGAGGCGGATCAGCTTCGCAATTATCCGGATGAGCAGACGGTCATCATTACGACGGGAAGCCAGGGAGAATCTATGGCAGCACTTTCCCGTATGGCATCTGGTATGCACAGAAAAGTTTCCATTAAACCAAATGATACGATCGTATTCAGTTCCAGCCCGATTCCAGGAAATGAGAAGTCTGTAACCGGAGTCATCAATGAACTGATGAGAAAAGGAGCTGAAGTTATTTTCCAGGATGTTCATGTATCCGGTCATGCCTGCCAGGAAGATATCAAGCTTATTTATTCGCTGGTTAATCCGAAATATGCAATTCCGGTACATGGAGAGTATAAACATCTCGTTGCTCAGGCGAAGATTGCTGAGGAACTGGGAATGGATAAAGATCATATTAAGATCCTTTCTTCCGGAGATGTACTTGAAATCGATGAAGATGGCGCAGAGGTTACCGGACATGTTCATGTCGGAAATGTCTTTGTTGACGGACTGGGCGTTGGAGATGTTGGAAATATCGTTTTAAGAGACAGACAGCATCTTGCTGAGGATGGTATTATTATTGTGGTTATGACACTTGAAAGCGGTTCGGGACAGGTACTTGCAGGCCCGGATATTGTATCCAGAGGATTTGTATATGTACGTAATTCAGAAAGCCTTATGGATGAGGCAAAGACAGTTCTGGACAATACGATGGAATATTGTATGGAACATAATATTACTGACTGGGGCAAGATCAAGACAGAAGTAAAAGATGCACTTGGAGATTTTGTCTGGAAAGAGACGAAGAGACGTCCGATGATCATGCCGATCATTATGGAAGTATAACATTGCTTACAACCGGGAGAGGCTTATGAATATTAACAAACTGCTGTTTCGTTTTATAAAAATTGCATTTACTTTGATGATCGTCCTGTTGATCGTTTATGTATTTATCAGGCTTGGGACAACCGCATATGATTTTGGATATCGTGTTTTTACGGAATCTGCGATGGAGGAAGAACCTGGAACCGATGTTCTGGTACAGGTGAAAAGCGGAATGTCAGGAAAAGAACTTGGACAGCTTTTGGAGAAAAAGGGACTTGTCAGAGATGCGAATCTGTTTTATCTGCAGCTTCGTCTCTCTGCCTATAATAACAGGATACATTCCGGAACCTATACGCTCAATACTTCCATGACCCCAAAGGAAATGATCGTGGAGATGGCGCAGGCTGATTCCGATACAGAACAGACGGAGGACACACAGGAGCCGGAGGTTGCCACCGAAGTGACAACCGGTGGAGAGTAAAAAGAACAGGAGAATTTAACAATGGTAGTAGATGAACGTCTGGTTACCTACATAAATTCGCTGGATCAGGGAAATACCGAAATACTGGATATCATAGAAAGAGAAGCTCTGGATTCTTATGTTCCGATCATTCGGAAAGAGATGCAGAGCTTTTTGAAACTGTTACTTGCAATGCAGAAGCCCAAAAGGATTCTGGAAGTAGGAACAGCGGTCGGTTTTTCTGCAATTTTAATGGCGGAATATGATCCGGAAGCGTGTGAGATAACCACAATTGAAAATTACGAGAAACGTATTCCAATTGCAAAAGAGAATTTTAAAAGAGCCGGAAAAGAAGATCAGATCACTTTGATTGAAGGGGATGCGACAGAGGTTTTAAAGCAGCTTTCCGAACCGTATGATATGATTTTTATGGATGCTGCAAAAGGACAGTATATCCATTTTATGCCGGATATTTTACGGCTGTTAAAAACAGGCGGGGTATTGGTGTCTGATAATGTACTACAGGATGGAGATATCATAGAATCCCATTTTGCAGTTACAAGAAGAAACCGTACGATCTATAAAAGAATGCGGGAATATTTATATGAACTGACACACCGGGATGATCTTGTCACGGCGGTACTTCCGATTGGTGATGGAATTACAGTCAGCACGAAAATAAAAGAACAGATGAGTGAGAGAGGAATAGAGTAAAATGAGAAATATCGAATTACTGGTCCCGGCCAGCAGTCTGGAAGTATTAAAGGTTGCAGTTATTTTTGGCGCAGATGCAGTATATATTGGTGGTGAAGTATTCGGACTTCGTGCAAAGGCAAAAAACTTCTCGATGGAAGAGATGGCAGAGGGAATTAAGTTTGCTCATGACCACAATGTAAAAGTATATGTAACAGCGAATATACTTGCACATAATTATGATCTTGATGGAGTACGCCAGTATTTTAAAGAATTAAACGAGATGAAACCGGATCGTCCGGATGCACTTATTATTTCGGATCCGGGGGTTTTCATGATTGCAAAGGAAGTCTGTCCGGAAATTGAACGTCACGTCAGCACACAGGCGAACAATACCAATTACGGAACCTATCAGTTCTGGTATGGACAGGGAGCATCACGTGTTGTATCAGCAAGAGAGCTTTCCTTAAAAGAGATTAAAGAGATCCGTGCCAATATTCCGGATGATCTGGAGATTGAGACATTTATTCATGGTGCAATGTGCATTTCTTATTCCGGAAGATGTCTGCTTTCCAATTATTTTACGGGAAGAGATGCGAATAAGGGAGCGTGTACGCATCCATGCAGATGGAAATATGCGGTTGTTGAAGAAAAAAGACCAGGTGAATATCTTCCGGTGTATGAAAATGAGAGAGGAACTTATATTTTCAACTCAAAGGACTTATGCATGATCGAGCATATTCCGGATCTCATCGATGCAGGAATTGACAGCTATAAGATCGAAGGCCGTATGAAGACCGCACTTTATGTGGCAACGGTTGCAAGAACATACCGAAAGGCAATCAACGATTATCTGGAATCTCCGGACAAATATAAAGAAAATATGCCATGGTATCTGGATCAGATTTCAAACTGCACATACCGACAGTTTACAACCGGATTTTTCTATGGAAAGCCATCTGAGGAAGCTCAGATTTACGACAACAATACGTACTGCAAGGAATATACCTATCTTGGAATCATTGGGGAGCAAAATGCAGAGGGACTGTATCGGATCGAGCAGAGAAATAAATTCTCTGTAGGTGAACAGATTGAGGTAATGAAGCCGAATGGTGATAACATTGAAGTGACAGTACGCCGGATTACCGATGAGGATGGAAAAGATGTAGAATCTGCACCACATCCAAAGCAGGTATTGTACATTGATCTTGGAATCGAACTGGATATGTATGATATTATCCGCCGTAAAGAAGAGGACAGCAGCATTCAGCTGCAGTAGCGGAAAACAAACAAATAGCATTCCAAAAAGAAAACCCTTCGAGAAAACCACAGCCGGATCGTGAACGGCTTTAAAAGGTGGTTTTTCGAAGGGTTTTTCTAATCTGCAAGTTGTATCAGGAACGGGATGGCTTGTAAAATTCCTTTACAGAGTCAAGCCGGGCTGTCATATTGGTAAACAGAAGATCGACAATCGTAAGTGCTGCCATCGCTTCTACGACAACAACGGCACGTGGAGCAATGATCGGGTCGTGGCGTCCTTTGATTGAAATATCGATTTCTTCCATGGATTTGTTGACTGTTTGCTGTGGGGCTGCAATGGAAGGTGTTGGTTTGACAGCAACGCGCATAAGAAGCGGGGAACCGTCACTTATTCCGCCGAGTGTACCACCGGAGTGATTGGTCTTTTTCACGATCTGACCATTCGAATCAATGGAAAATGCATCATTATTTGCAAGACCGGTAGCTTTGGCTGCTGCAAAGCCGTCACCAATCTCGAAGCCTTTTACGGCGCCGATAGAAAACATTGCTTTTGCAAGATTTGCATCCAGTTTTTCAAAAACAGGATCGCCGATTCCGGCTGGAAGACCGGTTACGATGCATTCAATGGTGCCACCGGAAGAGTTCTTATTCTCCAGGCACTGATCCAGATATTCCTGTGCCTTGTCTGCGGCATTGGCATCCGGCATGTAAAGTGTATTTTTACTGATCTCGTCCGGATCAAAACGGGATGGATCAACGGAAATATCCCCAATCGACTGTGTGTAGGTAAGAAAATGAATGCCAAGTTCACCAAGGAGCTTAGCTGCAATTGCACCTGCAGCAACACGTCCGATTGTTTCACGTCCGGAAGAACGTCCACCTCCACGATAGTCACGGAAACCGTATTTCATATCAAATCCGTAGTCGGCATGTCCAGGGCGGTAGTAGGATGCAATCTCGCTATAGTCAGCAGATTTCTGATTTTTATTTCGAACCAAAAGAGAAATAGGAGTACCGGTTGTTTTTCCCTCGAAAACTCCGGAAAGGATTTCGACAGCGTCGTCTTCCTTGCGGGGAGTTGCGAATCGGGACTGTCCCGGTTTTCTTCGATTCAGGTAAATCTGAATATCTTCTTCGGTAAGCGAAAGCCCGGCAGGGCAGCCGTCAATGACCACACCGAGTCCTGCGCCGTGTGATTCTCCCCAGGTAGTGATTTTAAATATTGTTCCGTATGATGAACCAGCCATAATTTCTCTCCTCTTGTCTCTTCAATCTTTTATAGACAATTATAAGGAAAGCGAAGTTGAATAGTCAAGAAAGTTATGATATATTTTAGATGTAGTTTTACTAAAATTTGCGAAAATCAATGTTGGCTGAAATATTTTCAGAAATAAAAGAGAACATAACGGGGGTATGATATGGAATTTAACGGAGTATATCATCAGGCATCGGATAATTATTGCTATCCTTTAAATGAGGATGAACTGATCATAAATTTAAAGACAGGTTATGATGTAAAAGAAGTAAATATTATTCTTGGCGATCCATTTGCAGCTGGAATTTTAGGCGGTGGAGAAAGCTGGAACGGAAATAAGGAACCGATTATTTTTAAAAAGAAACTGAAAAATCAGATCTGGTGGACGACAACGGTTAAGCCGGAATACAAGCGTCTGAAATATTATTTTGAGCTTTTTACAGAGGATGAACACTGGTTTTATTTCGAGGATGGATTTGTCAGTGGAGAACAGATGGAACTTGAAGGAAGAAGCAGACAGTGCTTTGTTTTTCCTTGGATGAATCCATGTGATATTCCGGTGACACCGAAATGGGTAAATGAAACGGTCTGGTATCAGATTTTCCCAGACCGTTTCTGTAACGGAGATCATTCGATTGATCCGGAGAATGTTGTGCCATGGCGGAATCATGGAAAAGTTAAAAATGAAGAATGTTTCGGCGGAGATCTTGCAGGAATTATCCAGAAACTGGATTATCTGAAGGATCTTGGCATCACAGGTCTTTATCTGACACCAATCAATGAGTCGCCAAGCAATCACAAATACGATACGACTGACTATACGAAGATCGATCCGAATTTTGGAGATGAAGAGACATTTCAGAAACTGGTATCAGAAGCACATGCCAGAGGAATGCGGGTTATGCTGGATGGTGTATTCAATCACTGCGGGTATTATTTTGCACCGTGGCAGGATGTGCTGAAAAAAGGACCGGAATCGGAATACTATGACTGGTTTATGATCAATGAGTGGCCGTTGGATTTTAAAGGCGGAGCTGCAAAAAAGAAACAGTTTTATACCTTTGCATTTTTTGATAATATGCCAAAACTGAATACGAGCAATCCGAAAGTCCGTAAATACTTTATTGATATTTGTGCAAACTGGGTGGAAAATTATAAAATTGACGGTCTCCGCCTGGATGTGGCCAATGAGGTATCCCATCTTTTCTGCAAAGAACTGCATCTGCGGCTGAAACAAATTAATCCGGATATTTACATTCTTGGAGAAATATGGCATAATGCACTTCCGTGGCTGCGGGGAGATGAGTTTGATGCGGTAATGAATTATCCGCTTGGTGAGAGCATTAAAGATTTCTGGATCGATAAGAGTCTGACCAACCAGGATTTTGAGTATACGATCAATCGTTGTTATACAAGCTATATGCAGCAGACGAATGATGTTTTGTTTAACCTTTTGGATTCCCATGACACCAAAAGACTTCGCTCAGATGTGAAGAATCTTGATGAATATTTTGCACAGCTTGCAGTTTTATTTGCAATGCCGGGAAGCCCGTGTATTTATTATGGAACGGAAATTGCAATGGAAGGAAGTTTTGATCCGGACTGCAGAAGATGCATGCCATGGGATGAAATTGAGGCAGGAAAATACAAAGAACGTATTGAAATGGTTTCCAAACTGATCCATCTTCGGGCAAGTGAACCGCTTTTAAAGAGCAGAAATTTCCATTTCCCGGATGACTTTTCAGATCATCCGCGTGTGATCCAGTTCCGGAAAATGGGCTGGGTAGACACCTATGTTGAAGTCATTATTAACTGCTCCGGAGAAGATGTGGAAGTACCAAAAGATGGAGAGATTCTGTTTGAAAGACACTGCATTGATTCGACGTTACTGCAAAATGGAATTTTAATTCGCCGCATTTCACGATAATCTGTTATAATAGTAACAGCAAATTGTAATAGAAAGAGAGAAATCAGATGGCTAAATATGAACTGTTAAAACAGGAGGGGCGCGCAAAACGAGGCGTTTTTCATACGGTGCACGGAGATATACAGACACCTGTTTTTATGAACGTAGGAACGGTAGGGGCAATCAAGGGCGCCGTATCTACCGTTGATCTGAAAGAGATCAAGTGTCAGGTTGAACTGTCCAATACGTATCATCTGCATGTGCGTACTGGGGACAAGTTGATTAAAGAAGTTGGAGGTCTTCATAAATTTATGGTCTGGGATCGTCCAATTTTGACAGATTCCGGCGGATTCCAGGTGTTTTCGCTGGCCGGACTTCGCAAGATCAAGGAAGAGGGTGTGTATTTCCGCTCTCATATTGATGGTGCAAAGATTTTCATGGGACCGGAAGAAAGTATGCAGATCCAGTCAAATCTTGGATCAACGATCGCAATGGCTTTTGATGAATGTCCATCAAGTGTTGCAGACCGCAAATACGTATCCGATTCTGTAGCACGTACTACAAGATGGCTCGAACGCTGCAAAAAAGAGATGGCTAGATTAAACAGCCTTGAGGATACAATCAACAAAGACCAGCTGCTTTTTGGTATTAACCAGGGAGCAATTTATTCGGATATCCGAATCGACCATGCAAAAAGAATCTCCGAACTTGATCTGGATGGATATGCAGTCGGAGGACTTGCGGTCGGAGAAACCCATGAGGAAATGTATCATATTCTGGATGAGACAGTGCCTTATCTTCCGGTAAATAAACCAACATACCTGATGGGAGTTGGTACACCGGCAAATATTCTGGAAGGTGTAGAGCGTGGAATTGACTTTTTTGACTGCGTATATCCAAGCCGTAACGGAAGACATGGACATGTTTATACCAATCAGGGTAAGATCAATCTGTTTAACCAGAAATACGAAAAGGATATGAGACCGATCGAAGAAGGATGTCAGTGTCCTGCATGCCGTACCTACAGCAGAGCTTATATCAGACATCTTCTGAAGGCGAAAGAGATGCTTGGCATGCGTCTGTGCGTACTTCATAACCTTTACTTCTATAATAACATGATGGAAGAGATACGGGATGCTTTAGATGAGGGAAGATTCCATTCCTACAAGGAAGAAAAGCTATACGGAATGGGGCAGATCAACAGAGAGAAAGAGATGCAGAAATAACGTTTTATTTCTAAAAAAAGGATAAAATAGTACAAAATACTTGCCGATTTATCACTCGTTGTGTACAATAATAGAAGTATGTTAATTTAGGAGGAAGATTGATGATGTCAATTTTAGCACAATCAGCCGGAGCAGGTGGCTGGGTTGGAATTATTGTATGGATGGTCATTTTATTTGCATTCATGTATTTCTTAATGATTCGTCCACAGAAGAAAGAAACTCAGAAAAAGGATCTTATGTTAAGCGAGCTTGCAGTAGGAGATACTGTTCTTACAACAAGCGGATTCTATGGAACTGTCATTGATATTGAGGACGATATGGTAATTGTTGAATTCGGAAACAACAAAAACTGCCGTATCCCAATGCAGAAAGCAGCAATTTCCGCAGTAGAGAAGCCGGAAGACGCAGAATAATCGTGATCAAAAGGGCGTGTGAAAAAACGAAAGTTTTTTCATGCGTCCTTTTTATTATGGATACAACAGTAGTTATATTTCATAAAACGTGTATAATTCCCCTTACCCCATAAGAAAGGCTATTATGGAATCCTATGCGGCTGTTACATTTTTTTCATGTTTATTGTGATATTTATAAAGATTGTGTCCAATAGAAACAAGAAATACTTCAAGCAGGACAGATTTTATTCCTCTTCGGACAATTCTTTTGTACCAACGGTCGTTTTTTATGATACCAAATGTGCCCTCTGCCTGGATGGATCTGTTCATCCTCAGAAGTGCTCCCTGGATACTTTCGAGATTTCCAATCACTTCCTGATGCATCGCTGTAAGTTCACGGTTAATCCGAACGGTGCGGTTTTTATCCGTCTTTTTACAGTGTTCAGCGTATGGACATCCAGAACAGTCTTCACACTGGTATATTTCTTCCTGACGTCCATACTTGTTTCCCTTTACGTTTTTACGGTACTGAAGATAAAATTTTTTCTCGTTTGGGCAACGCATGATTCTATCTTTCCCGATTGGGAAATTGACTGCACGAAATGGATCTTCTTGATACTTTTTGTCAGTAGTCTCTTTCTTGAACATGGGAAACTTCATATATTTTTCCATTCCATGCTGCTCACAAAAGATGTAATTGTTGTAAGAACCATATCCCGCATCCGCTACTGGATATTTCGGATAAAAGCCATATGTAGTATAAAATTTGTTCATCAGCGGAACAAAACAATCCATATCTGAGCGGTACTGATTTACATCAACAACAGCAATGTACTCATCTGCAACACCGACCTGTACATTATAAGCCGGAA
>NZ_VUNI01000001.1 GCF_009695765.1 Roseburia porci | reverse complement strand
CCATTTGCAGATAGTCTTCCATATGAAGTTGTCTGTTCTTAAATCTACTTTCAGTTACATTCATTGCTTGTGTCTCCTAAAGTTCAGCCCTTCGCCGATGTCTTAAGCCATCGGTTTACTATGGCTTCTGCTGACTTCTCGCCATTCGTTGTTACTGACGGATTTCATACTCTGTTTCCATCCGCTGACAAGACCTCCCTTGGTACCACACGTCACTTTCTCTCCATATATCTGCCACATTTACTTTAGTTAATTCCGAGTAGTTATTGGACTTTGACTTGTTATGCAGCCTTATCCTTAACTATAGCCTCATGTGATTTCTGTTCGTCAGACCAGAGATTTGCCTCCACCTTCCTTCAGATTCCCCTCACGTTAATCATAGTCTTGCTATGAACAGGACACCCTTGGTCTTGGCTGTATCCTTCCCACTACTAGGGCGGATTAGGAACTTTCATCCATTAGCGACGTGCGCCGCAAGGCGCACATAAAAAAAAGGACCAAAGAAACAGATTTTGTTTCTTTGGTCCTTTTTTCTGATATGGTTTTCTCTTAATCTCTCACATAGATGTGCGAAAGATTATCCATGATCGCACCGGCAACATCCGGTTTGTTCATAGAATAGATATGTACATGATTGGCACCGTTTGCGATCAGATCAATAATCTGTTCTGTCGCATATGCGATTCCTGCCTGTTTCATTGCCTGTGGATCATTTCCAAAACGATCTACAATATTCGTAAACTTCGCCGGTACAAGGTTACCGGATAAAGAAATGATTCTTTTTACCTGTGATGCATTGGTAACCGGCATAATTCCTGCCACTACAGGAACCTGAATTCCCTTTTTCAGTGCCTTATACATAAAATTATAATAGATACTGTTATCAAAAAACATCTGTGTCGTCAGATAATCGCACCCTGCGTCTACCTTCTCTTTCAGATGATCCAGATCCTCATCCATGGTAGCAGCCTCCGGATGTCCTTCCGGATAACATGCTCCTCCAATGCAGAAATCCCCCATGGATTTGATCTCCTCGATCAGTTCATATGCATGATGATACTGATCCGGTAACGGAAAATCTGCCTGCTCCGGAATATCCCCTCTTAAAGCCAGAATATTTTCGATTTTACGCTCTTTCAATTCTGTAATGACAGAACGGACTTTTTCTTTTGTAGAAGATGCACAGGTAAGATGTGCAATTGCCGGAATATGATTTGCATTGATTGCATCCGCAATTTCAACCGTATAATCACTGGTTCCACCGGTTGCACCATATGTGCAGCTGATGTATGCCGGCTTTAATGCTGCCATTTCTGCAACGATCTTCTTGTAATTTTCAAGCTGTGTTCCCTGTTTCGGTGGAAAAAGTTCACACGAAATGGTAACTGTGTCTTTTTTTAAAATATCTGATACTTTCATATTAACCCTTTCTTTTCTTATGTTTTTGCTTAAAATTTGCGCAGTGCATCACTGTCGTCGTCTGTTGTATTGTCAATTTTTCTGATCTGTACAAAATAAGAGTAACTGTCATTCACCTTTACCTCACAGCGATCCCCAACTTTTTTTCCAAAAATTGCTGCTCCAAGTGGTGATTCCTTGCTGATCAGGTTCTTTAATGAATTCCCCCGGACAGTTGTTACGATCTTATAGGTTTCTGTTTCATCATCATCTTCAAAATAAACATCCACCGTATTGTTCATGCCAACCTCGTCATCCTTTGACTCATCGGAAATGATCACTGCAGTTTTGATCATCTTTTCCAGATAACGGATCCTGCTTTCATTCTCATTTTTGAACTTTTTGGCTGCTTTATATTCAAAGTTCTCACTCAGATCTCCCTGTGCACGAGCCTCCTTGACATCCTCAAGAGCCTGCTTGCGCACAACAAGCTTACGATGCTCGATCTCTGCTTCCATTTTTTTAATATCATTTTCTGTTAATTCGTCATGCATTCCGCGTTCCTCCTGCCTATTGATGTTACCATTTGTTCCTGGCAAATGCAAGTTTGGCTTTCAATCGTTGCTGCACAGATCATGTATCCTTCCAGCGTTTCATTCAGATAATAAAAGCCCTGTTTCAAGGTATTTACTTCATGAAATGGTATCTGTAATCCCATCCCCATTGCTTTCGTATAGCTCTCTTTTTTTGTCCAGATCCGGACAAATTCTTCTTCCTGCCTCTCATCCTCAAAACGCATCAGACATTCCTGTTCTTCCTCTGTACAGACATGCCGGATCAGACGCTGTAACTGTGCTTCTTTCCGTCCCCGTATTTTTTCAATGTCAACGCCAACCGGCTGATCGGCCACTGCGCAGACTGCATAATCTCCCGAATGGCTGAGATTAAAATAAAAGTCCGGATATTCTGCAACGGACAGTTTTCCATGTTCATTCACCTGAAACTGAACTGACCTATCGTCAATTCCGGCTTTTTCCAGTGCATTCTGAAGCAGCACTCCCGCTGCCAGAGACCGGCATTGGTCTTCTCTTTTCTTTAAGGCGGTAATTTTATCCTTCCGGAACGAATTTAACGCATTAAATTTCTGTTCAAACAGGGATGCATCCTGAAGATACGGCTTTATGGATTGAATCGATAATCGGATCATTTTATTCCTCCGTTACTTTTCAAATAAATTCATTTCTTTCATCTGCTTTCCCCGTTTTGCGGCACTCTTTAATATCGCAGATGTTGAGACATTACGTAACACCCGGTTACGATGTATAAAGCCAATCAGAAGCATGATCCATAAAACAGGCCTGCACAGGACACACCTGTATGCCTTCGGATAAGTGAGTGCAACCTGATGTCTGAATTCCGCAATCAGCCCCGGCAAACCATTTTCCTGCACCATAACCATCCGCTCTTCGGACGAATCTCCAAATTCTCCCGCTTCCATAACATCAGTTAAAAATGTGTCGATCTGTGCTGCATCCATCTGTTTCATATCTACCAGAAATTCCATAGATTCCGCTTTCAGTCCAAGATATGTGATACATACTGCAGATACCATGCATGCAAATCCTCTGATTCCACTTTCTTCCACCATTGCAAGAAATGCACGCTTCTGTTCTTCTTTTACCTCACGATTCCAAAGAACCACCCAGTCACAAAGCATCTTTGTTCCAAAACCAGCTCTCAGAAAGTCCTGAAACATATGAATCAGAATAAAATATGCCGCATAGGAAAACTCCAGTGCTGGAAGCACAATTCCCATAGCATTCTCCATAATGGTATGGTGCAAAAACTCATCCTGATGTTTTCTCTGATAATTATCCAGCTTTAAAATACCTGCGTCTTCCGTCAACGAAGTATGTATCTCAACCGCAATTCCATCCCGTGTCGTTAACTGCATATGATGATTTGCATGCTGATCCTTTGCTTTTTTTATCCCATCGTCTGACAGGATCTCGCAAATCTGTTTCAGATCTGCATTTTTTGATACAAGAATATCCAGATCACCAGATTTTCGCAGTTCCGGAACCGGATAATACGCAGCCATTGCACTTCCTTTTAAAATCACGGATGCTATCCCATGCTTCTTTAATTTTTCGGTAATAAATCTTGCCAGAAAAAGGAGATGATAATTTTGCTGCACAATCTGCTGACTATACTTTCTGATCCGGTTCTTCTGGTTTTCCAAAACTGCCTCTTTGTTCATCATCCGGTCATATAAAAGAGATAACACACCCTGCTCCAGAGCCTTTGTAATGACCTGATCCATCTGGACTTTTTGTTCATATGATTCTTCTGAATGATCTGTGTTTCCTGTGAGTTCCTGTTTTAACAGACTGCAAAGATACAATTCTTCCGGTTGCATGGTGTAGATTCTCCTTTTTTACTGTGTTATACTACATTATAATAAATTTTCGTTCATTTGTATATTTATTCTTAAAAAGGAGATTCTCTTGAAAAAACTACTTCATCACATTGGTCCTTATATTATATTCTTTCTTGGATTCGGGTCTGTCCTTGCGGTTTTCATCTATGTATTTTGTATCCGCCAGCTTCCGGTTACCTATACTCCCGCAGCTGGAAAGGAGTCTTCTGCCCTGGTCAACAATCCCTATTGTGGCTTCTATCAGCTAAACGGTTATCTTCCATCGGAAGAAGAGGACGCAGATTCAGCCTATGACTGGGCATTTCAGATCTGCAGCAACAACCCGCATGAACTTATGCTGCTCGAGATCAATCTGAAAAATTACAATGACGGCTGGCTTTCCCAGAATGCCTGTGACCAGATAGACAGGATTCTTAGTGCATGTTCGGATACCGGACAGCAGATCATCCTCCGCTTTCTTTATGACTGGGATGGGCAGGCCATGGATACTGAACCGGAAAGTCGTTCTATCATTGAAAATCACATTCGGCAGCTCTCTTCCATTGTAAATGCCCACACTGACTGCGTTTATATCATGCAGGGCGCTTTCACCGGCAATGTTGGTGAAATGAATTCCACACATTACGGCTCCAATGAAGACATGACTGCACTTGTCTCCTTGCTTGACGAATGTATTGATAAAGAGATTTTTCTTTCCGTGCGGACACCAGCACAGCTCAGGACTATCTTAAAACGAAAGACTCCGCTGACAAGTACGGAAGCATACTCCGGAAGTTTTCCAGCCCGGCTTGGACTTTTCAACGACGGAATGCTCGGTTCGGTCTTTGATCTCGGTACTTATGATGATACGCCGTTTGAAGATCCATCCGATTATACGGAAAAAGGTACCCGTGAAGAAGAACTGGATTATCAGAACCGCATCTGTGAATATGTTCCAAACGGTGGCGAAGTTACTTTGGATAACGAATATAACGATATCGAACCAGCCGTTGCTGACCTGCGCACAATGCATGTATCCTATCTGAATGACGCACATGACCTTGCGGTTCTCGACAAATGGAAAAACAGCAGCTATACCGAAGATCCTGTCTTTTCCGGCTGCAACGGATATGACTATGTGGAGGCACATCTTGGATACCGCTATGTTCTGACAGACTCCTCACTGGATTTCCATTCGCTTCTGTCAGATACCGCAACCTTATATTTTACAATTGAAAATACCGGCTTTGCACCGGCATATAAACAGTTTGAGGTTACTCTGACGGCAACCAATACCCAGACTGGAAAAGAAGAAACCATCGCGACTACCCTGGATAATCGTGGAATCTCCGGAAGCGACTCTTCCATCTTCCACCAGGAACTTAATATTCGAAAATGGGATCCGGGTACTTACGAGATCACTCTCTCCATGAAAGATCCGGTTACCGGCAAAATCATTCATTTTGCAAATGAAAATGAGACCGAAAATGATTCGGTCTCTGTTGGAACTTTGCGCATCAAATAAATGCTCCCAGATATACAATTCCATTTCCTGTATTGGAAAAGCAGATCGTTTTCTGATCTGCTTTTTTTCTTGCAGTCAGATATAGCTTTCCGGTAACCGGTCTTATGCAGATATCTGCGCAGATTGTTTCACCCGCTTTGCAGTTCCTCAGATCTACCCCAAAACCATATTCTTCTGTTTTGTTTTCCGCCTGTACAAGAAGAACCGGTTCTGTGCTCTGACATATGGACGCAAATCCACAATTTTCGATCTGAACCCCGATACACGTTCTTCCGGAAAGGCCCTTTTTCATCCACGCATCCCTGACTACAAACCGATATCCAAGATGAGCACCGACATAATCGTAAACACTAATTCCATCCCAGATACCGTCTGTTTTCAGCATCTGCTTCTTCCATGTATCCAGAATTTTTTTATCGTAAACACTGTTCAGATATGTCAGATGCATCTGCTTAAGTTCCTGTATCACTGCAGCAGCCTTCATCTCCTGCCCGGACAAAGCCTCCCCGCCAGCCGGCATACGTTCACTTATTTTTTGTTCAAACTTCAGTTCTTCCTGTCTTGTCCACGGCTGATTCCACCCTGCTGCTTCCCGGGTCATGGTTCCGAAAGTTCCAAGATGTGTTTCCGATGCAAAAACAGCATCATCGAACAGACAAAGCTTTGGGTACTTTTCATTCTCATACGAAGCCTCGCTGATCAGCGTTCTCCACTGCGCAGGTGTTCTTACTGCAAGATAGATCTGTTCTCCCAGATATGGAGAAATACATTTCCACATCTGTCGTAACTGCTCATCCGAAAGATATCTGGACGTATGCATTTCTCCCCAGCTTCCAACCAGTAATCCCTGAAACACAAACACCGTGTTCTCTGTTTTTTGCAACAATTCTCCAATCTGCGTCAGATGCTTCAAAACGAGAGAAAACTGTTCCGGTTCCCGTTTTTTTCCTTCTCCCATTCGGTCATAAACAGGTCTGAAAATTATATCCTTATTATATTTTGCAAAAAATTCCAGTATACTCCGGATATTTTCAAGTGCTGACAAGTCCAAAGATCTGTCGCGAAAAGCGTGGATGTCAAGAAGAACCAATGCAAGCGTTTCCTCTTCTCTTAAGCTCCATTTCAATTCCTCCGGATAAATCTTATCTTCTGCCAGAAACGTATAGATAGAGTACCACCCTCTAAGAGGAGACACCGTATCCTTTCTTTCCTCTTTCATCTGTTCCTTTTGAAAATGGCATGCCTGTTTTTTCTTACCATATTTCCAGATCATTCGTTGCTCCTGTATCCATCTTTAACACCTTTATCCGAAGCACCACTGCAAATATGGAAAACATCATACGAAACATATAAACAATCGGCTTTAACCCGGAATGCATGCTCTCTCCCTGCGTTCTTGAATGCATAACTGCAGGAATCTCAACTACACGAAATCCCAGTAACAGCATCTGTGTGATCATATTGGCATCCGGATATTTGTCATCAAAATGATTATATTCCGAATAATACAATACGGTTCTCCAGCTTAGTCCCTGAAGACCGGTTGTCGGATCCGATATCTTTCTTCCGGTAAATATCTGGATGATCTTGCGGAAAAAAGAAAATGCAATTTTCTTTCCAAAGGAAATCTGATATCCTGCACTGTCTTTCATAAATCTGGAGCCAAGAACAATGTCCGGATATTGTCCATCCGCATCTTTTGTTTTTAATTGCTCGTAAATCGGGCGTATATTGCACACGTCATGCTGTCCATCTGCATCCATCTGGATCACATAGCGATATCCTCTTCGGATTGCATACTTATATCCAAGCTGAAGTGCACTTCCATATCCCAGATTAAATACATGGGTAACTACCGCATGCTTTCTTGATTTCGTGATCCGGTTGGTAGAGTCCGCAGATGCGTCATTCATAACAAGAACATCTGCAATCTCAGCGATTTCAGGCATTTCAAGCTTTTTTAACAAATCTTCAATTGTCTGTGCTTCATTATAAGCCGGAATAATTATCAGTAAATCTTTGTTATTTTTATCGATTGTCATAACCTATTCATTTCCCATAAGTTTTTGTATGTTGTGAAAAGTCTTTTCATTCTCGGACAGGCTTCTTTTTGCGGCTGCCGCCCCGTATCTTTTCCGCTTTTTGTCATCTTTTAAAAGTGCAATTACCGCATCTGCAATGCTCCCGGCGTCAAGGCTGCACATCTCACCATCTACACCGTTTTTCAGTTGTTCCCGGTTGCCACTTGTATCTGAGACCAGAATGGCACATCCAAGAATCTGTGCCTCCTGAACGGCAATGCTTTTCCCTTCAAAACGTGTAGCATGAACATAAAGATCACATTGTCTGTAAAAAGGATATGGATTCTCTGTCACTCCAAGCAGCCGGAAATCGTCCGTCAGACCAGCTGCATCAATCTGTGCCTGAAGCTTCTTTCTCAATTCTCCCTCGCCCAGTACATACCAGCGTACGGGAATTCCACTTTTTTTAATCTGTTCCATTGCAGATATTGCAACCTCGTATGCTTTTTGCATCGTCAGTCTTCCAACCGTAAGAATCTGGTAACCATCAAAAGAATCCTCGAATCCTCCGTCCAGCTCTGCCTTCCTGCGTATCTCATCAGGGTCTATGATATTGTGAAAAATAAATGTATGGTTTCTGCATTCCGGATATTGACAGAGAAATGACTTTTGCACTTCCTCGGAAACCGTAAATATCCGGTCAAAAGCCAGATAGCAATCCTCATCCAGCTTCCGGTTATATCCGGCCTGCGCATAATCCACATGTAAAAAAGCCGCTTTTTGTTTTGCTTTTACATACTTTTTGACATAGTACGTTGAGCCACCTTCCAGATAAGCGACCGCAACATCATACGTTTCCTCGAAGCGCTCTGCACCATCTGCCATCACTTTCCACAAAAGTTTGTCAAGCTGGATTTTCTTTCGCCCTGCCATCGAACAAAGATTCCTGATCAGATATGGAATATTTTTAAATACTGCGCCATTGGAAAAAAGCTGTCTTATCACATTCTTTTTCAGAATCTGCTTGCCGGCATCCGATAAAACAGACGCATCCGAATAATTTGTATTCATCAGCTTCACATAAGATGGAATCTGCGATAAAAGTTCTCCCTGTGACAAAAGCACATAAAGCGAGATCTCATACTGATCCGGGTCCAGCTTTTTTAAAAGTTCGATCAAGGCCTTTTCCGCTCCACCATATCCCATGGTATTTATCACAAATAATACCTTTTTCATGAATCTTTTCCCTTCTGCTCTGTATCAAGTTTCTCCTGTTCCAGCATCTGCACCCGTTTCATGATCTGTTCATTTTCCTGGTTCAACAATGAGATCTGCATTGCAAGCTCCTGGTTCTTTCGCATAAGAATAGATACCTGCGTACTGATAAACCATGCTCCGTAAACAACTACGATCACTGCAATCATGATCAGAAGAATTCCACGTTCACTGATATAACGATGAAGTTCCGATGGATTTAAAAGAATTCCAAAGAGGATCATCACACAGGACAAAAATCCCCAGACCAGACAAAACTGTTCTGTCATACGTTTTTTTGCAAGCGACAACACTGTCATGATCAGAAGATAAATTCCAAGGATCACGATAAAACATTTCAACATTTTCACACCTCTTTCCAGCTACTCCATATAACGGTCATAGACCTTGTCCGATGGTCTTGTTCCTTTTCCCTTTTGTAACAGATGGCCATTACAGAAAATATGCTCATCCAGATTTCTCTCCAGCCAGCGAATCCTCATATATGCAATCGTCCATCCGGCAAACGCACCCAGAACAAGTCCGATTCCATACCAGATATCTGAAAAATGTGTTGCTGCCAGAGCCCCTGCCATGGTTGTAACACAGAATACGGCTGCCGTTAACAGAGATCCCTCAAGATCATTAAAATAATAAAGGAAAATAATTTCCGCATACATCAGAAACAAAATAAAATATCCGGCGGCCAGACATGGATAAATTCGCATCGTCATTCCTCCAAACCCAAGCTGCGGAAGAAAAATCATACAGATCAAAAAGATCACCAGAGAAATAATAAACTGCACACGTGCAAGGTTCATCAGTTCCTCCGACAAAAGACGGAACATTCTCTTCTGGGTAATGTCAATATCCATTCCCCGCCCTCCAATGACAGCTTCTGAATACGCCTTATACCGTTCATGAAAATGCATTTCTACTCTTGAAATAAATATAACACTCGAAGAAATGTTTGTAAACATTGCAAGACATGTCGCCAGATCATAAGCTGTCACACAGACAAAACTGTTTGCAACGACCATCCGAAGATCTGTCGTCCAGAATACAAAATTATGGATATACAGTCCAAGCGTATATAAAAAGTTTGTAGCCATTAACATCCAGTACTTTTTAAAATACCGGAAAATTTCCCGATATACTCCGCTATTTTTCCGGAAATAACTTCTTACCGTAGAATACTCCAATGCTGCAATGATCAAAAAACCGATCACCAATGAAAAAAGCATTCCATATGTAATCTCCCACTGACATTTTTTTACAAGAATATAGGATAATCCCACCGTAATCACCATGCCTGTTCCGAAAAAAGCCGATATCTTTTTATAATCTTTGCAGATAGAAAGATACAGCATGGAATAAAATACGAGAACCAGTACCATATAACCGCAATAACCGGTAAATACATAAAGAATATCTACTTTTCCGGCAATATATTCATGAATGCAGAACGGAATCCCAAACAATGCACTGAGCACAATATGAAGTAATAGTCCCAGATTATAGCAAGGAAGAATGTCCTCATAACGTTCGTTATATATAACGTCCGAAAGATATCTGGATAATACCGAGTTAAACGGCGATGCTGTAAGAAGTGAAAAAATAAAAATATAAAGCACGGTACAGGAAAACAACTCACGCGCAGCATATCCAACCGATGAAAAATCAAGTAAAAATTCCATGCATACAAGCGCACCGATTACAACAAGCATTGGGGCGATCGTTACAAGTGTACTGTATCCCATTCCAATCACATTTGTTGCCAGCGTGTTCTTCCCATATATTTTATTTAACCGAATTCCAATTCCAGCCATATCCGCTCTCCATCTTTCCGCTATTTCTGTGTTATCTCAAATGGTTCCTGTGACCACTCTAATTTCTTTTCATCTGCAAACTGCCTGTAGATATCCTCATAAACTTCACGCATCTGTTCCATCCGGTAAAAAGCATTTACTCTTCTTTTCCCGGCTTCTCCCATTGTAATCCGCCTGTTCTCATTTTTCGCCAGTTCCACCATGGCCTGTGATATTTCCTCCAGATTCATAATGTGCGTCAATATTCCAGCAGCACCAAACGCATCATTTTCACCATAAATAAGGCCTCGGCAGTTTCCAACATCTGTTGCAATAACCGGCTTTCCCGCTGCAAAGCTTTCCAGTATTGTTAACGGCTGTCCCTCACTGATGCTTGTCAATATGGTAAAATCCATTCTGCCAAGATAATCTTTTACCTGAATCCTTCCGGTAAACTCTATATCTTTTACATCCAGCATCTGTACCAGCTCAAAACATTCGTCCGCATACTTTTTATCTTCATCACACGGTCCCATAATCCATAATTTCAGATTCGGTACTTCTTTTTTTGCAAATGCAAATGCCTGGATCATTGTTTTTACATCTTTAATCGGCGTCACGCGCAAAACAGCTCCAACATTGATATACGCTGCATCTTCGTCCAGCTTTCCGGGAAGATTTTCCAGATTTTCCACATGGATTCCGTTTGGTGTGACACGGATTTTTTCTTCCGGGCATCCAAGTTCCATCTGAAGTTCTTTTGCATGCCCATAAAGACTGGTTACCATATCTGCTTTCTCATAAGCCAGTGAGGACATTTTTTTAAACTGGTCGATCCAGATATTCTTATAAATTCCTTTTACCCAGTTTGCTTTGATAATCTCCTCTTCCCGTTCTCTTGTATAAATTCCATGCTCCGAAATCAATAACCCGGAGCCATGAAAAAATTTTGCCATACTGCCAAGCACGCCTGCATATCCGGTGGCAACACAATGATACAGATCCGCCTTCGGAACATTTGTTTTTAATACCAGAAACAGTGGCAGATAAATGGATCGAAGCGTCCACAGGAAATCCGAAAAAACAATATTGGGATATCTGCTCTCATAACATTTTCTCGCAATCTGAAAAAAATCCGGTCCCATAAGAAGATCATCCACAGACAGAGATTCCCTGTGAAACATGGAAAACAGGATATTCCAGTCTGTTTTCCTGTTCAATACCATATTAAGCAGTTCCTGATATTCCTCTTTTTTCAAACGCGACTTATGACGTTCCCTGCGGTCTGGGGACCAATCCTGATCCTCCAGATATACCTCATAAACCTGTGTCAGGTTCTCTGGCAGTTCATATACAAATTTGCCTCGCTGCTTTCTTCCTGCTACAATCGCCAACACGATAAATTCAATATTTGGGAATGACTTGATCATACTGTTGATCCAGCCCGAAACACCACCAACCATATATGGATAGCAGCCTTCTGCAACAATACATATTTTCATATTTCACCGCCTTTCTCAGTTTTTTGTCTGATCGTCTGTATAATAATGCAGGCCCTGTTTCTTCATGTGGATTACAGCCTGTTCGCCAGTTGTCTCAATCAGATACGCTCCACTTTCAAGCTCTGTCCAGTTTCCGCCATCCATGCTGTCAATTTCTTCCCCATGTGTTCTCAAAATAAACCACCCTGTATCTTTCACACCGGAGACCTGAAGCGTAATATCATTCTCTGTTCTTGTATCAGAATAATTCATATTCAAAAGAGAGCGTGTTCTTTGATCACTTTCCGAAAGAGTCGTTGCGGAAAATGCCTCAAAAGGTTTCCAGAAAGTCAGCAGATTGCTTGAAAAACGTTCCTGCACGATCTCCCAGCTGTCCTCCTCATGTTCCGGCCACAAAATCTTCTGCATATTCAGCATGACATTGGTATATGCAAGAGCACTTTGAACGCTTCGCATCCGAAGATCATCACGATAGGTATAATCTACGCCATCGCTTGTCGCCATCTGCAAGGTAACTGCATCACTGCAATAAGACACAAGTGGCTGGTTCTTTGTATATTCGCAGGTTACTGTTCCTACGTCTGCGATCGGTGCCGTATCCTGGTTCGCCACCACATCCTCAATCTGCGCAGACTCTGCATAAGCTGCACCAAAACGATAATCGCACTTCTGTTTTGACCAGAATTTTTCATCTTTCGCAAGTTTATCCGCAAGCGAAATATCTGTCACCGAATTTAAAGCAAGCCCCGCTTCCGCATTAATTTCTTTCATCTGTTTCAGATAAAATACCAGTTGATTTTCCTGTGGATCGTTATCATCCGCATAATCCAGCTCCGGAGTCATAAAACAGGTGATTTTCATTTTACTCTGATCTGCAAGTGCAACAAATGCAGGCCAGATAATATCCCGCTCCGATACTGTGGCAGAACGGCTGTAATTTTTCTGCATCGCATCGTCATTTTCATTTGCAAATTCCGGGAAATCCACTACCGACAGATTCTGTGCGTTTACAACCGGATAAATATTATAAGAACTGATATCTGAAATCATTCCATCCAGAATGCCGATTGCCGTACAGTCCTTCATATAGTCGCCACAAACAGCAAATACAAATCCTTTCTGTGGGCTGTTTCTCCAGATCAGCGCCGGAAGTTCCTCATTCTCCAGAGTTCCGCCAAAATCCTTCATCTCTTGATCCTGAAATATCCCGGTCATATACACTTTTGTTCCAGTTCCAACCTGATACCATGGAACAGTCAGCTGCATATCCTGGCGCTCCATCTGTTCTTCCTTCGTGCTGGCTGCATAATCAGTCCCACCACCCAGAAGAAATTCTGGGAAAAGTCTTACCCCATAAAGTTCTGTCTCGTTTTCCCTGACTGTCTGTATCCCAAGAAAAGCCTTTAATCTGTCATTTTGTCCAATTGCCAGTGCATCATCAAGCGATCCAAATATGATCGTGGTACCCTGCTGTTCCCAGGATTCAATCCGGTCAAGGGCATCCCCGTCTGCCAGTTTCTCCGATTCCAATATGGCAATGGATGGGATTTTCCCCGGATTTTCCGGACAATCCATGACGTTTTGCATACAGATCAGATTACGCTTTGTATAACTGCACCAGCTGCTTACCTGCGAGTGCATCTCTCCGTCCGCAGTTCCCAAATACAATACATAATCCGGGCTTTCTTCCGTCAGTGAATCCATGCTCATTGTTTCCCCATTCCATGCATTGATCCCATCCGGCTGTTTTTGCGTATAATCTGTATTTACATCGTATTGGCTCTGACTGTCTCTTATCACCATAGAAAACTGAAAAAGAAACAAAAGCACACCCATAATAATCACAATGCTGACAAAATTTCTTTTTGAAACCATTTTCCTACTCCATCTGTTCATCTACGATCTGGTTATATCCATAATCAATTGCAAGATTGTATAAATGATACATATTCTGATCCAGTTTATAACATATGAACTGATCCGATTCATAATAAACCGACATTGCATCCGGATACAGTTTTTCAAATGCCTGTGCCCAGTAATACATTCGCGACATCAGAATCCATCGGTTTTCTCCCTGATACATTCCGATTCCTCCCACATTTGGAAGTGCCTGAAGCGCCCCGGCCTTTGAGATCGACTGTCCGCTTTTGACATAAGGAACTGCATAATTTAACGGCACCTTCTCTACAAAAAAATATACCGATGCAGTTGGTATCGTTATTGTGGTATCCTTTGTCAGATATTCCATCTGTCGCAGGAAACTGATCATCTCGGTATGGTATCCATGGTCGAGTCCCATCTGTGTCTCATCGTTCGCTGAAATAATCGTCCATGTATGATCCGCATTATCATGGATAATATTTGACAGACAGGTAATTGCTCCATTGGACACAAAGTCAGAACCAAATGTTTCGTTCTGCCGGATCACTCCATACTGATTCATGCCGATCAGAAGCGTTCCCGTCAGAAAAAGGGAAATCAGATTCCGTAACACATTCAGCCTGCGAAAACCAAGAAGAAAATAAATGCTTCCGTCTACGAATAAAACCGGAACTGCAATAAACAGATACACATAATAAATACTGCATCTTGCAGGGTCCATCAATACCGGAAGTCCGAGTTCTCCCGCATCCAGAAGTAAAGTCATGATCATCATGTATGCACTGACTGCAATTAACATCATGCCATAATCGGTTCTTCGTGTTACGCACAATGCCAGACCAAGCAAACCAACCACCACGATCCCCGTCAAGATCAAATATCCAAACGGAGTTTCTTTTCCGGGTAGTATAAACTGGATAATCCTTTCCGCCAGCTGCTCACCCACTCCGGTAATTTTTTGTTTCATGCTTTTCTTTGGAACTACCAGCTGTTCTTCTGTTGAAGTCTCTGTTTCTGTCACCTGTTCCTTATCGGCACTCTGTCTGTTTTCCTCTTCTGTACTTATCTCACCGCTTTCAGTCACAGCCTCAGTAATTTCACTGTTTTCAGCGATTTCGCTGTCCAGGGCATCTTCATTACTTGTTCCATGAATGACACTCATTCCCCATCCAAGAGAGCCCTGAAGCGGCGTTCCTGTTGCATAAGCAACTCCCATTGGAAGTACTGCAATCACAACACTGATAATTCCTGTCAGCATAATTTTCCCAAAATATTCTTTGCGTACAAAGCGAAAGAAAAAGCCAACCGCGATTCCTATACAACAAAGTCCGGCAACCATCGTTCCATAAAAATGGATTGCCAGCGTCAGCGAAAAACTCATTGCAAAGCATAACAGATTACGATCTCTCCAGATTTTCTTTCCTGCCAGCCTCTCCCTATGCGTTTGAAAAAAAGCAATTGCAAAAGAAACAGACGGAAGAACAAAAATCATTCCAAACTCCTGTGGCAGAGTCGCATAAAATCTGGAATAAGTCTGTAGTCCCCAGAAGTTTCCAAGTACATAAAAAAGTGTTCCCGCATACGGCAGATATGTTGTTTTACAACACAGCTTTAAAAAGGCAAGCAGTACAAAATGAATGCAGATCACCTGCACAAAAAAGAACTGGCACAAAAGCACATAAGTATCAAATCCAAATGCAGCATGCAGATAATACATCATGCAATGAAATCCAAATGGATAGACACCTGCCGAAAACATATTGCCACGGCTCATCTGATTGATCCAGGAAATATGCACCGGAATATCCGATGCTGCATATCCATAAGCAAGAATCAGCCCTCTTCCGTAAATCCAGAACAGGCTGAATACAATCACCACAACAAACATCCATTGTCCGGTTTTTTTTATCACTTTCTGATAGAAAATTCGACCGCCTTTACGGACGTATATCAGAATCTGATACAACATTCTGTGCCATATCATTTTTAAACCAAGCGTTCCTCTGCTGAGCCTCTTTGCTGCTACAAAGAATTCCCGTACTCTTTCACGTACCGGTATCCTGTTTATCTTACTCCAGGCTAGGAACGCCGGAATCACCGTTCCCACCCACAGCGTTGCCGGGTGAGAAATATGAAGCAATTGTAATACGAACACCAGATTAATCACGTAAAAATTTCCGGTAACATAACAGATTAAAAACTGCTCTGCAACGCGCAAACCTTTCAGCCATCTCCGGAAAACAATTGCCGGAGCCAGCACTGTCAGGCAGAAATATACTGCAAATATGCTTATAAAACGTATTATCACCAATGTTGTCATTGACATATCTGCCTGTCCTCCTGTTTCTTAATTACATAAATGTTCGAATCATTTCCAATGTTTCGTTATCAATTACAATATTTGATTGTCTAAGCGCCTCCATTACATGAAAAAATGATTTCTTATCATTCATTGAAAAATATAATTTTAATTCACACGTATAACTTGCCAGCACCCCCGGATACATTTCCATTGCTCTGCTGCACCACTTTTTGCATGTTTCATAATCTGGTATTTCTAACAGTCGAAGCGATATCATCTCAAAAATATCACTGCTAATCCTTTGTTTATATGCTTCATACAGAATCTCACCCAGATTTTCCATCTGATACACCATGGATTTCTGTTCCATCCCTGTAAAAACGCCCTGCTCTAAAAATAGATTCATATATTCGATCAGATCCAGACAATGATCAGCCTGGTTTTCATTCTTTTCCATGCATTCCTGATAGGATTTCTGGACATGCACCCTGAAATCATTTAATGCATCCTGTAAAACAGATGCTGCATAATGCGCTGTCTCAGAATCTTCCCCATCTAATGCAAGTGAGATCGATCCTAAAAGGTTCTGATGTCCGCCCTTGACCACGTTGAGCATCAGATTGCGTAGGTTATCTTTATCGGTAACCGCAAGTGCTTCCTCGATCGATACCATATTACGTTCCGTATCCTCATCCGGATGCAATACCGTCTGTACTCTGTCTTTACTGAAAACGACATCCTCGAGATCCATTTCCTGTGACATAAAAAGACGGTAAAACACATATGCTCCAATCAGAAAAAGCGGTCCCGCTACCGGGCAGACCAACATAACAATCGTTTTCATCCAGGTACTGAACCGATTCCTTTTCCGGCAACAGCATAATACAAAATAAAGAACTACTATGATCAGATTCAGAATCAATAAAATGAAAAATATACTTTTATGTCCTGTCATACGTCTATATTCTCCACAATCTCATTCTGATATCCAAGTTCTTCCAAGCGGCTTCCTACAATCAGAGCTTCCTCCTTCTTCGTATTTGCAAGCAGAATATAAAGACCTCCATCCGGAAGGACTCCAAGATAATCCGAATTGCGCAGTTTTTTCCCAAGTATCTGTGCTGCATGGCTGTAGTCATCTTCCGCTGTCTGTATCTTAAGAAGTGTACACTCTGCCAGATCTCTGTTTTGGGCACGCACATACGCCTTAACCAAAGAAGAAAATGCCTCCGGCTCCAGGATTCCGGTGTCTTCCATATACCGTTTTTCCTCAAGTGCATTCATATAACGGTTTGCTCGAAGAACCGCATTCTGAATCAGATAGCTGACAACTGACAGAAAATTAGCCTGTCCAAGCGTCATGCGATCCCAGGTCAGTCCCCAGATCATTATGATCATTTTCATTTCATCATTTTCATAAATGGCATTTGCCATAAGCGGATATGCCTGATCCATTGTTTTATTGATGTATACCTTATGCTCTTTCAGACTTTCATACATCGATCCCATTTCTCTGTATCGAATGGAATTTCCCAGTGATCTTGCCTTCTCCGATGCTGCGGAGAACATTCTTGCATAGTCCCCGTTTACCACATTGTAAATAGCAACATCCCGCGTATTTAAAAGTTCTGTAAGCATTTCAACGGCATAGAATAAAACCTCCTCCGACATATACTGATCCAGCTTAGACGTAATATTATAGATCTTACCAATGCTGTCCTTCTGATTAATCACCTGCTGTTCCAAAACATCCTTAACTCTGACATTGCTGCCATTGATATCTTTGATCCCGCGGATCTGTCTCGACAGATGTTCCTCCAGCTCCGCACTCTCCATACGGATCGACCGGATCTGATCCCTCATATATCCCACTACAAGTCCCAGGATGAAAAGCTGTGCCATCCAGACGTAAGTATTATAATCGATAATGACAGCAAATCCTGTACGATTATACATCTGCCGGAATAAATATCCTGCCACCGATAAAATTGCAGAAAATGTAGCCTGCTGCTGTCCATAGACGATTGCAAACAGGAGTACATACAAAAGATACGGATCCAGACTCGAAAAATATGCACTGTCTGTCACACGGTTATTGATCATAAAAAACGGAATAAAGCAGATCACATTCTCAGCAAACGGAATCAGGGCTTTTAACAGCCACTGCCATTTGTGCCACAGCCTCTTCCACCATGGAAGTCTGATCTTCTCATTATACGCGAACGCTTCCCGGTTCTTCTTCATATACGCCGTAATCTTTCGAATAGTATCTTCCAGACTGCCAAATGTGCTGATTCCATATTCCTCTTCAAACCTTCTGCCGTCCAATATACATTTATATTCTTTTTCAGAATTATTCACAATACTAATAGAATCATCCATATACTTCTGGATCATCTGGGCAACTTCCAGTTCTGTCACAGATTCCCCGGATGAAAGATGATATAATGAATATTTATGCGTTTTCTTTTTGGCGGTCTGATATATAAATTCTACGGCATCTCTTTCGTTGAGCAAAGAAAAGCGGTGTCCTCCATTTACACGGATCACTCCGTCCTGCAATGCCCGAAGACACATATCCGAACAAAAATCATGTACGTCACTGCTCTCTCTTGGAATCGTATACATATGATCTAACCTTAAAACCATAACATCCAGATTCCAGCCTTTGCGGAAATTATCGCAGACCTGCTCCGCCTGAGCCAGCATCACTGCTTTCGGATTCTTTGCCTGCACAGCCACATCTTCCGTAACTGGCAGATCATAATTGCCATCAAAGACCTCATCCGAGGAAAGTACAATAAACCTGCCCTTTGCAATTTTTGCATAGGCTACCAGAAGACTGATCAGGCTCGATGTATAACGCGCAGTCTCCCGTTCTACCTCTTTCCATCGAAAATTCGTGTCAAACGCACCCATAAAAATTGTTACGTCCGGATTGACACTTTCCATGATCTCACTGAGTTCTTCGCAATCATATGTAAAATTATATTTTTCAAAAACTCTCTCATATTTAGTCTGTTTGTATTTTTCACCTGTCAATAAAAAAACCCGGTGTCCCTCTTTGCGAAATTTCAAAATCAAATCGTCAATCAGAACACCAGCCCCACCAATCAATAGGATATTCATAGCATTACCCCTTGCTGCTTCAACTGTTCTATAAAATCATCCATATCCTGCCGGACTGATTCTGTTGGAACCTCATATTTTCCGGCAATTTCCGCTGTTGCTTCTTCCTTTGACTTTCCATCTGATAACATTGTCCAGATCTCTGCTGCTGCTTCATTAAGCTGAATCGGCCTTCGATATGGAATCCCTGTCTGTTCCATATCTAAAAGCCAGTATGCACCTGCAGCTTTACGTAATTGAAAACGTTTCTGTACCGATTGTACTGTCTTATCCATAAAGTCTTCCTTTATCCAAGTTTCACGTAATTTCAATTATAATTATTTTGCGAATAAAAGTAAACTAATCTATTCTCCATTTTTCCTTAATAGTTTACGTATGGTTTTTCCAATGACCGGGCGAAAAATCCGAAGTCTAAGCCATATTCTGCTGGTAATCCGGTAGATGGGTGCTGACACTGGGACATATTTCCCATTTCGCACCATTCCAACAAGGATTCCCTTTACCTGTTCCTCCCGGATTGGTCCCTCAATCTCAGTCTGATTATCCCCGACCATATATATTCCGGTCTTGTCATGCCGATACACCCTGTGAAGAACTAGGATGCTCCCCGTTCTCCGGTAAAGGATCACATCTCCTCTTTTTACCTTATGCGGATCCACACTTTCAATAACCACTTCATCTCTCCCTGGAACCAAAAACGGATACATACTATATCCCTGTGGCCGGATCTGTATTGCCTTATTTTCCCTGAGGAGTTTCTCAATATCTACGCCTGTGTTTTTCATGCGTTCATTGTAGCATTTCACCCCTCAAAATGCTATAATCATTTATTAGAAACGAAAATTACGCAAACGAGGTTTTTACGATGAAACAGGCAAAAGGCTATATTTTAAAAGACATCTGCGGTGTCCCATACATCCTGCCTTATGGGCAGAACATTGCTGACCGGAAAAGAGGCGTACGTCTGAATGAAAGCGGTGAATTTTTATGGAATTCCCTTGCATCTCCTATAAGCCGGGAAACGCTTCTTTCGAACTTTGCCTCCCACTATCAGGCCAGACCACAGATGCTTCCTGATCTCGAAAATGATCTGGATCAGTTCCTGCAAACCTTATCTGCACTTGGCATGATTGATTTCTGTGAAGAACATGAATATCTGATCGGCGGGATTCGTCTGTGTCTTTTAGGTCATCCTGACTGTATTCCGGAAGAGTTTCTTCCATTTACGCAGTCTGCTCCAGCCCACGATACCGTTTTAAAACTCACAATCGAACTTCTGCCGGCCGCAGACTCTGTATATCATCCGGTCAATACACAAAACAACCATCTTTTGCTGGAAAATGCTGAGCTGACCATTCATCAGGTAACCAATGGATTTCTTTTCCATTTTCCAACTATGACACATTTAAAACACGGTTTTCTATCCCTGGATGGTACACATGCCAAACTCTTTTATGAGCTGCCTTATGAAGCACTTCTTCGAGAAGAACTTTTCCATGCCATTCGCTTTCTTTATCTCTATCTTGCAGAAAAAAACGACATATATGCAATTCATTCTGCATCCATTCTGTATAAAGGAAAAGCCTGGCTGTTTTCAGGGCCTTCCGGAACAGGCAAATCCACTCACACCAATCTGTGGAAAACGCTGTATCAGACACCGGTATTAAATGGTGATCTGAATCTTCTTGCATTTGAAAACGGTACGCCTGTGATCCATGGTCTCCCGTGGTGTGGAACTTCCGGAATCTCTGATATCCACACATATCCTCTTGGGGGTATCCTGTTGCTGCGTCAGGATAAAACCGATTTTATCGAAGATTTGTCCATGGATGAAAAAGCGCTTCTTCTTATGCAGCGCCTCATTTCTCCAATATGGAACGAACAGCAGCTCGACTGCTGTCTTCGTTTTTCCGAAAAACTTATGCGCAAATGTTATGTTGCCCGACTTCACTGTACAAAGGAGGACTCTGCTGCCCGTACCATGAAACATGCGATCGATGAGCAGCTGAACAACTAGACTATGCTTGAAACACTGAAAAAAATTCATATCCGAATCAAAGAAGGCATGTTAAAAGACATGCTGCTTCAGACAAAATGGATTTACCAATACGCCAGACGTTACTGGCTTGCAATGATCTTTTATACGGTACTCGGTCTCTTTGGAACCGTTGTCGGACTTGGCAGCAGTCTTGTCTCCCGTGATCTTGTCGACATCATCACCGGACATCAGACCGGCCGTCTGCTTCAGACCTTCTGCGCAATGGTTGGTCTTGCCGTAGGCAATATCATCATCAGCCAGATTACCAACTATGCTTCCAACTGGATCAGTTTGAAAGTAGATGCTGAGATCAAATCTGATATTTTTTCCAAAATGCTTGTTACGGACTGGGAATCGATCGCCAATTATCACACCGGTGACCTGCTGACACGCTGGAGTTCCGATGCCTCCAACATTTCAAACGGAATCTTAAGCTGGATTCCAAACCTGATCATCAATGTTTTTAAATTTATCAGTGCTTTTGCTGTTGTCTGCTATAATGACATCACCTTTGCGATCTTTTCATTCATAGGTATTCCGGTTTCTCTTCTGATGTCCAAAACCTTAATGAACCGCATGGTGAGTAACAACCAGAGAAGTGCTGCCATGAATGCCAAAATGTCCGGATTCAACCAGGAATCTTTCTCCAATATCCAGACGATCAAAGCATTTGATGCAATTTCTTATTACATAAAACGTCTGAAAAATCTGCAAAAAGATTATATATCCATGCGACTGGACTTCCAGCGGATGTCTATGGTAACCTCTGTCATCATGTCGCTGGTCGGTCTTTTAGTATCCTATAGTTCCTACGGATGGGGAATCTACCGTGTCTGGACCGGTGCGATCAGTTACGGAACCATGACACTTTTCCTTTCGTTGTCCGGAACATTAACAGGAGCACTCAATTCACTGATCTCCATGGTGCCTTCCGCAATCAATCTTACAACCTCTGCCGGAAGACTTATGGATATCCTCGAAATGCCACAGGAAGACTACTCATTGGATGACGCTTATTCCGAATTTCAAAAAACATATCAGTCCAATGGAATCAGCCTGGAGCTTTCCGATATCAGCTACTCTTATCAAAACAGTACAACTGTTTTTGAGCATGCCAGCCTGGAAGCACATCCTCATGAAATCATTGCACTTGTCGGGCCTTCCGGTGAAGGAAAGACCACAATGCTCCGTCTGATCCTTGCTCTTCTCTGTCCACAATCCGGAAACGGAACCGTGTCCTCTGAAGATTCCGATGGCATTCATAAGCTTCCTCTGACTGCTTCCGCGCGAAAGCTCTTCTCCTATGTTCCACAGGGTAACACCATGACTTCCGGAACGATTGCCGAAAACCTTCGCATGGTCAAACCGGAGGCAACCGATGATGAGATCATATCTGCATTAAAAGCTGCCTGTGCATGGGACTTTGTAAAACTTCTGCCAGATGGCATCTACAGCGAGGTCCGAGAACGTGGAGGAGGTTTTTCCGAGGGACAGGCTCAGCGATTATCCATCGCCCGTGCCCTGCTCCGGCACTCCCCAATTCTGCTTCTGGATGAGGCGACATCTGCACTTGACGTTGCCACGGAGCGTGCCGTACTAAAAAATATCATGAAAGACGATTATCCAAGAACCTGTATCGTTACCACACACCGTCCAACCGTTCTTGGCATGTGCAAACGCGTCTATGCCATCCGCGAAAAACAATGCGTCATACTCAGCGCTGAAGAGATTGAACAGCTGGTTCGGGATTTCTAATTCATTTTGTTATTTTGCATAGAAAAATGCCTCAGCAGTAATGCTTATCACTGCTGAGGCATTTTTAATTCTTTACGAAATAGAAATATCATGAGTAATACAGTTAATCTGAAAATCCATGTAATTGGTCCATGCTTTAAAATTAATAGTCAAAGTATCACCATTTAACGTGCATGATCCACCATTAAAAGCAAATGCTGAAGTTGCAGAGCCGGAAACTTTCAAATCTACGCGAAATTCATTCTCGACACCACTTTGTGGTAAATCAGAAAAAACAATTTGAAACTGTTCATATAAATTATAAGCATCTCCTGCATATTTCTGGATAACAGTATAATTCTTTGCATTCTCTGAATCTGTTCCTGTACCACTTGCCATATACACGCCTTCTGGCATGTCTGCATTCTCTATGATCATTGGTTTCAAGTATTTATTCATACATATAACTCTCTTTCTAAATGCTTTCGCCAATTAAGTAATACTATCTTCATTAATCAGTAATACTAACACCGGTTATAGCTAATCCTGGTTCTGATGTTACAACTACATCTCCCAACCCAATATTATCAGTCGGGTTCTGATGATATGTATAATTAATAACAAGTGTTGTGCCAGTTTCTGCACTTGCTAATGTTCCATTTGAACTACTATATGTAACATTCTGATTGAATGACAAGGTAAGCGTCTGTGCCTCTTTGGTATGATCCGCACTATGTTTACCATTTACCTGAATACGGTAATCTCCACGCCCAGCCTCTGGTGTTTGATGGATATATGCTGTCGTCGTATAACACCCACTCGCCATATATACTCCCTCAGAAATATTATCATTTACCGTTACTATAGGTTTTGTATAGTTTTTCATATTCCCTTCTCCTTTCACTTGCTGCAAATTATATACATCTCCTACTATTATTTATATTCATTTTTCTTTTGTTATTTATCTGTATACATTATATCTTTTTTTTGTATCACATGTCAATTTTTAATAATAAACTTTGCAATTTTCCAGCAATATTTCTTTCATTTCCGTCTATTATTCCCTCAACCCGGTATCAGATAATCGCTCATCAATTCTCCAGTCAATCAGTAACTTAATTCCCAAAGAAAGAAGTCCGAACATGTGCCATGTCATTCCAACCGAAAATCCACGCATCATAAGCTTCCAGAAACTGCTGCTTATATCCGAATAACTTCGGCCAAATGCAAGCATTCGAAAGCATTCTTTCCCCAAAGATTCTTTCGCATAGTGCTCCAACAGTTGTTTTACCGCCTTTAATGATTTCTGATGCTCGGTATATTCCATTTTGGCATCGAAAAATGCAGCAAAAAACAGAATATACGCTTCTAAATTTTTACTTCTATAATCTTGTTTATATTTTTGTGTCCAGTCATCCAGATCATGTGCAATCTGCAGCCAGCACTTCCAGGAATCTTTTTTATAGCGGAACGAAACAGAATCATCATTTTTTCTGTAAATATACCCGCATTCCTGGACAAATGTATACTCTGCACCTGCAATATAGCACTCTAAATTATACATTTTATCTTCTGCATATTCATAATTTCCAAACCGGATCTGGTTTTGCTCCAAAAAAGATCTCCGATACAATTTCCCCCAAACATAAGAAAGTGTTCCTACAGAGAAAAATCCCTGAAACCGGAAATCTTCGGTATTACGGTCTTTCTGCGAAAATTCCTTATGGTCAGTTGCCGGAAGCAGACGGGTCTTCCATAGTCTTTGATAATTACATACTGCAATATCTGCATCTTCTGACTCTATTGCACACACAAAACGCTCCAGCACCTTAGAATCCGGTAGATAATCATCCGCATCTACATAGAGAATATAGTCCCCATCTGCATTCTGATACCCTTTGTTTCTTGCGTTTCCTGCTCTGGGATTTTCCTCCGTCAGAACACGGATTCTGCTATATTTCCGGGCAAACTGCTGGCAGATCTCAAGACTCAGATCTTTTGATCCATTGTCTACAAGAAGCAGTTCCCACTCCACATCCTGTTGCTTCACAATACTTTCGATTGCTTCACACAGATATTTTTCAGCATTATATACCGGCATAATAATAGAGACTTTTCTCGTCTGTTCCATTCTTTTACCCCATAACTCTCTGTTTTATTTTCTGAAATATATTCTGGATCAATCTGAAAAACTCTTTGCATTCCGGCGTGGTCCGGTAAACAAACCAAAGCATCAGGTTTGGTATAACAAGGCAGATTCCAAGCCGGAAAATAAGAGTTTCCATCGCACTTCCTGCCCACAGATGACAAATATAATCGGTTCCCCACCATATAGCAGCCATGACGATAAGATTCCATCCATATTTCTTAAAAAACAAAAGTGGAGAGCATGCAAACCGATGTTTATAGATCACATACGGCTCCACCCATGCAGATGTAAATAGCGTACTGCAGAATGTTCCAATAAATACTCCTGCAATTCCAAGTTTTAACACCAGTACAATGGATATCACAAGATTCAGCACTGCTTCTACAACTGCCTTATAACGATCATACCAGAACAGACCTAACGATTCTTTGTAAATGATACCTGCTCTTCTTGTTCCGTTCAGGAAAAAATTGATACACAGAATCAATACTATCTGTGATTCAAACAGATAATTTCTGCCAAATGCGATTGCAACAAAAGGATTTAAAAGTTCATACAGACAGATCGCAGAGAATCCAAACAGCCACTGTCCGATAAAAAAGAGTATCTCAAATATTTTTCTTACCTTTTCTTTATCCTCTGTCACACCAAGATTTCCAACACTTGCCGCCACGCCCTGCATCGCCTGCTCTAAGACCTGGCGCACGGATCCGATCACCAGAAAATAATTCGAATAAATGCCCGCACTGATCACTCCTACAAACCCGGAAATCAGAAGATTGTCTGTATTATTCACGACAACATTGCTGATCTTATGCATAAGCATGGCCTTTACATTTCGTCCAATCTCCCGCTTTTCATCTGCCGGGAGCTGATCTTTACATGATTCTTTCAGATAAGGGAAAAGCTGATCTGCTTTTCTTGACATCACAACATTTGCACAAAATGTGCACAAAACTGCTGCGATCAGAAACAAAATAAAGTTACCGGTCGTAAGCAGGATCACAATCTGACAAATGTCCTGTATCACAAGAAAACCATTGTGGTTCAATACCGTAAGATAATTCATCTGATGGGCATCGACCAGCGTTTTTTTATAAATCAAAAGATAAGAAACTACGGAATTCAAAAGATAAAGCAGATAGATCAAGAGCAGATGATCCACGTCCGGTCTGTTTTTCATAAGAAGATCCAGCCACGGAATCAAAAGAAGCCCGGCTCCAAGCACAATGGCAGCCGTGATCCTGTAAAACGTCCGAAACATCCTCATTAAGATCTGCTGTTTTCGGATGTCATTTCTCGCGATCGGATCATACAGCGCAAATGTGATGGCCGTTCCCACGCCAAGTTCTGACAGGGAAAGAATGTTCAGTATATCTGTAAAAAGACCATTGATGCCGACGTATCCTTCACTTAGCGTTCTGGTAAAAACAACTCTGGTAAAAAAACCCATCAATATTGCCAGAGCCTGTGCAATCATTGCAATGGAAGTATTCATTATTGAATATTCTGTTCTTGTTCTCTGTTTCACTTTGTCCTGTCCTTCCATTTCAAATGATTACTATTGCTCTTTTTATTATATTTTCTTTCTCACTGCTCGTCAACATTCCCCCCTGTCCCAAAATAGTTTGATTATCAAAATATCTTGACAAACAGGTTCCATTCCGTTATATTGTATTTTGTTTGATAGTCAAAGTATTTTTATTGGAGGAACATTATGAGCGTACGAATCGTTGTAGATTCTGCATCTGATCTTACGAAAGAACGCGCGGATGCAATGAATCTTGATTATATGCCGTTAAAAACTATTTTCGGTGAGGAAGAATATCTGGATGGAGTTACACTCTCCCATAAAGAATTCTATGAAAAATTGATTGAATGCGGAACTATCCCTACAACCAGTCAGGTTTCCCCTCATGATTTTGAAACCAAATTCAAGGAGATCAAAGAAGCCGGAGATACTGCAGTTGTCATCTGTCTGTCTTCTCTTCTTTCCGGAACTTACCAGAGTGCACATATTGCCCTGGATGGTTATGAAGACTGCATCACCCTTGTGGACAGTCTGAATGTCTGCCTTGGAGAACAGATTCTCATATTATATGCGGTTCAGTTACGCGATCAGGGATTTTCTGCTGAAGAAATTGCAGCGAAATTAGATGAAAAAAAACAGGAGGTCTGTGTTCTTGCGGTATTTGATACTTTGGAATACTTAAAACAGGGAGGACGTATCTCCCGCACTGCTGCCTGGGCTGGAAATGTACTTTCCATCAAACCGGTCATCGCGATTGAAAAAGGTGAAGTTGTGTTCCTTGGCAAAGCCCGTGGTTCTAAAAGCGGGAACAACATTCTGATCCAGGAAGTAAAAAATAAAGGCGGCATTGATTTTAACATGCCGTATATGTTAGGTTACAGTGGTCTGGATGACACACTGCTTCAAAAGTACATAAAGGACAGCGCAGATCTCTGGGCTGATCATGCTTCCACGCTTCCAATCAGTACAATTGGAAGTACCATCGGAACGCATGCAGGCCCTGGCGCTATCTGTGTGTCCTTTTTCCATAAATAATTCGTTTGGTTTTTCTTACTTCAAGCCGGCATCCATACTGTCAGAGTGAAACCCCTCTAAATTTCTGTGGTATCTGTAACCAGTTTTCAGACACGCAGTAATCTCTTCACTTCTGACGATCAGGTCTGGTATGTCAGCGAGATCCACCTTTATACGAGCAGACGTTCTCATGAACTTGTACTCGTATATTCTGACAGACAAGGGAGAGCAGATATCCTGCTCTCCCTTGTTTTGCCTTCTCAGACTCTGTTTATTTGATCAGTCCTGCAAATCCACAGGCTAATACAATTGCGCCAAGCACGATGCGGTACCAGCCAAATACTTTAAAATCATGTTTCTTGATGTAACCCATCAGGAATTTGATTACAATAAGCGAAACAACAAATGCAACAATCATTCCAACTAAAAGAATCGTTGCTTCTATCGTTGTAAAGTGCAGACCAAACTTTAAGATTTTCAAAAGACTTGCACCGAACATAACCGGAACCGCAAGGTAAAAGGTATATTCTGCTGCCGCTTTTCTGGAAACTCCAAGAAGCAGTGCACCTACAATGGTAGCACCGGAACGTGATGTTCCCGGAAAGATTGCTGCGATCAGCTGAAACATACCAATCCAGAATGCAAGGGCATATGTAATATCCTTTGCTTCGGTAACCGCTGGTTTCTGATGTTTATTATGATTCTCAATCACAATAAATGCGACACCAAAAATAATCAGCATAATCGATACGACACGGTAATTGTAAAAAAGTTCCTCAAACAAATCGTCAAATAAAACACCTACAATCGCTGCCGGAATTGTAGATACCAGAATATGAAACCATAATTTAAAAATATCCGTTTTGATCCATGCCCCTGCGCCATGTTGTGCCAAAGGTTCTGCATTGTTCTGTCGTCCAAATGGCCAGATATCGTTCCAGAACAAAACAACAACGGCAAGAATCGCTCCAAGCTGGATCACAACCTGAAACATACTGTAGAACTCCTTGGATACATCCAGCTTCACAATATCATTCAACAGGATCATATGTCCTGTACTGCTGATTGGAAGCCATTCTGTAATTCCCTCTACGATTCCAAACAGAATCGCTTTTAAAATCTCAATAATCTCCATGATAGTACTCTCTTTCTTAGTTTTGTGTCTTTCCCATTATATGATTTTCATAATAAAATAGCAATCCCCGGTCCATTCTTCTCTCGCCAAAATATCTGGAATCTGATATAATAGATACAATACATGATACGTATATATTCAGCAAGGAGGTTTTCATAAATGGAAGAGAAAGCATATAAAACCATGGGATCTGCCGGTGCCGCTAATCTGGTACTTGGTATCTGCATTCTGATCGGAGGAATTGCATCCGGAATACTTCTGATTGTAAACGGTGCAAGACTTTTAAAAAACAGGACGGATCTTACTTTCTAGTATATCAGACTGCCCCCAGACAATGCAGCGACTGTGAATCGATAACAGCAAAAAGGGAAACCGGATAACACACCGGTTTCCCTTTTCTTATTCCATTTAACGATCCTGTTCGATCGATGCCACCGCATTGGCACCATCTGAAACAGCAGTGATGATCTGCCGTAATGATTTTGTTCTCACATCTCCGGCAACATAAATTCCTTTTGCACTGGTACGGCAATCCTCTGTGGCTTTGACATAGCCTCTCTCATCCATTTCTGCGATTCCTTTCAGGATTTCACTCTGCGGTTCCATTCCGATTGCAATAAATACTCCCGAAACTTCAAGCTTTCTTTCTTCCCTGCTCTGATTATTCTGAAGTACGATATACTCTACAGTCTCTGTTCCACCAATCTCCCGGATCTCGTAAAACGGAAGAAACTCAATATTCGTCGTATTTTTTACCTTTTCCTGTAATGTTTTTGCAGCCCGGAATTCATCTCTGCGGTGAACCAGATAAATTTTTTCACAAACTCCGGAAAGATACAATGCATCCTCGAGCGCAACATCTCCGCCACCTGCAACAGCGACTGTTTTTCCTGCGAAAAATGCTCCATCGCATGTCGCACAATAGGACACACCTGCTCCGGCAAACGCCTCTTCGCCCTTTGCCCCCAGCTTTTTATGGGTTGCTCCGGTTGCAAGAAGTACCGCCTTTGCCTCAATCGTATCTCCGTTTTCGAGCTTTATCTCTTTATATGCACCGCAATCTGTGATTGTTTCTGCACCGGTCTCAAGAAATGGAACCTGAAGTGCATCCGCATGTTCCTTAAATTTCTCTGCCAGTTCATAGCCACCGATTCCGTATAATCCCAGATAATTATCTACGCGTTCCGTTGTAACGATCTGACCGCCACCGATCATCTCCCGTTCCAGAACGACCTCATCCAGCATGGCTCGTTTTCCATAAACTGCTGCTGCCAGTCCTGCCGGTCCACTTCCAATAATTACAAGATCCTTATACTTTTTATCCATCTTATTCCAATTCCTATTCTTAAATATTCGACTGCTTCTCCATTACAGATACAGAAAAATAATTATTCAATCACAAGTTCTTCTTTGCTGACGTTTTTCTCCGCATCGATCACAAACGCATTGAGTACTGGATTCTCCATGTCCATCAGAGATAAGATCAGATAATTGATCTTTGGATCAAACGCAAGTCTTTTATCCTCTTCTGAAGGTCTTGATGGAGATTCCGGATGCGAATGAAAATTGCCAAGAAGCTGATATCCGTTCGCACGCATATCCTTTACCGCTGCAAACTGCTCTTTCGGATCCATTGAAAAATGCTCATTGCTTGCATCGATATTAGTCAGAAGATACACCTTCTCGATTGTTTTCACATCGCCCTCTTTGGTTCCGCCAAGCAGACCACAGGACTCATTTGGAAGACCTTCTTTACAAAATTCCAGGATTTTTGTGTAATCCTCTTTTTTCATTTTCAGCATGCCAAAACCTACTTTCCATCACATTCGATCTGTTCATAGTCAATCAGTTCTGTAATTGTCGGATGATCTCCGCAGACTGCACAGCCACCGTTTGCCTTTGGAAGTTTTACCGTATGGAATTCCATCTTCAAAGCATCAAATGTCAGTAATTTTCCAGTCAGAAGATCGCCAACACCGATCAGATATTTAATTGCCTCCATTGCCTGAAGACTTCCGATTACGCCGCCCATCGCACCGATTACACCGGCCTGTTTGCAGGTCGGAACTGCATCCTTTGGTGGTGGATTTTTGAATACACAACGGTAGCATGGTCCTTCTCCCGGAACATAGGTCATAAGCTGTCCCTTGAAACGGATAATTCCTGCATGGGAAAATGGTTTTTTCGCCATGACACATGCATCGTTGATCAGGAATTTTGCCGGGAAATTATCAGTTCCATCAATGATAAAATCATAATCCTTGATCAGATCCATAATATTTTCGGATGTTACAAATTCACGGTATGTATTTACCGTTACATCCGGGTTCATTGCATTCATGGTTTCTTTTGCAGATTTTACTTTTGCTTTTCCTACATCTGCGGTTCCATGAATGATCTGACGCTGTAAATTGGAAAGATCTACTTCATCCGCATCAACGATACCGATTGTTCCGACACCGGCTGCTGCAAGATACATTGCAGCTGGAGCGCCAAGTCCGCCTGCACCAATGATCAGAACTTTACCGTTTAATAATTTTTTCTGTCCTTTCACGCCAACTTCCTGCAAAATAATATGTCTGGAGTAGCGTTCCATCTGTTCATTTGTAAATGCCACTAGAACTGTCCTCCTCCCATGAAATACAGGAACTCGATTGTATCATTCTCTTTGATCTCTGTTGTCTCGAATGCATCCCTGTCTACAAACTCATCGTTTACTGTTACTGTAACGTACTGTGGATTATCTACATTTTCATCTACGATCAGCTTTGCGACTGTCGTCTTTTCTGCGATATCCTTCTTTTCTCCTGCAATTGTTACAACCATTTTTCTTTCCTCCTAAATGAAATTCTTTACAACATTTTCCAACTCCGGTCTTTTTACCAGACCACGGATTCGCTCCACTTCTTTCCCTTCTTTGAAAAAAAGAATTGTCGGAGAAGCCATCACTTTATATTCTGCCGCAAGATCTGCGTCAAAATTCACATTTACTTTAACAACTTTGATTTTATCCTCGTAGTCATCTTCAATTCCTCCCAGAATCGGGGATAACTGTTTGCAAGGAATACAGCTGTCCGAATAGAATTCAACCAGCACCGGAAGTGCGGCGCTTAATACTTCTGTTTGAAATTCTTCACCACTTACACGTTTTGCCATCTTACACCTCCTGACACCTTATCTCTAATCTTCTAACTTTTTCACGATCAGATCATAGGTTCCGTTCTCGTTGTCGATCAGCTTTAAAATCTGCTGACCTTCCTCCTTGAAGCTGCGTGGTACGTTCTGTACCGGTTCTCCATCATTCATGGTAACCGCAAGGATCTGGCCTACTTCAAGTTCTTCCATGGCAACTTTTGCCTTTACAAATGTCATCGGGCAGACAACATCTGTAATGTCTACTCTTTCATCGATTTCAAAATCAGCCATCATATGCCTCCTTTAATACTTCTTTAAATTTATCTATTCCAACCCTCTCAAGCGTAAACTGGAAACGCTCACTTGGGTTTGCATTATCATCGAAAAACTGGATCGCCGCATCCGTTACACGAAACAGCTGTTCCTCGGATGTAATAACCGGAAGCAGTTGTTCTCCACGGTGAATATGATTACCAAATAATCCTCCAAAAGATACCAGATATCCGCTTTCGCCTTTCCATGCTTCTGTCGGACAGGATTTCACACAACGTCCGCAGTAATTACATTTTGTGGTATCTAATGTCAGCTTGCCATCCTGGATCGTAATTGCATCTTCACGGCAGGCTTTTGCACAGACTCCACACATAATGCAGCTGGATTCTTCGTATTCCGGAATACATGCTCCTTTAATTCCGACATCATTCTCTTCTGCTTTTAAGCAGTTATTCTGGCATCCTGTAACACCAAATTTGAATTTATGAGGAAGTTCTCTTGCATAGTATCTTTCATCCAGTGCCTGTGCGATACGATAGGAATCAATATTTCCACTTGGGCAGATCTGATTTCCCTGGCATGCTGTTATCGTACGAACACGTGGTCCGCACACACCAGGTTTACATCCGCCTTTTGCAAGTTCTTCCTTTACTTCGTCAATATCTGCCAGTTTAATAAACGGAATCTCGACACTCTGTCTTGATGTCAGATGCACATATCCGTCTCCGTATTTTTCTGCCACCTCTGCAATTTTTGTAAGATTTTCTGCGGTAAGATTACCACCAACGACCTGCAGACGAAGCGAAAAGTTATTTTTCTGCTTCTGTCTCATGAAGCCACCCTTTTTCAATGTTGCATAATCAACTGCCATAGTTTTCCTCCTTATTATTCCATCGCAGAACGAAAATCTTCGATAAGATCCTCTACATCTTCAATTCCGACGCTGATTCGGATCAGATCATCAAATACACCAGCTGCCTCTTTTTCCTGTTCGGTACTGTGTGCATTCAAAGTCGATTCCGGATGGATGATCAGTGTTTTCGTATCGCCAATATTCGATACAATCTTTGGGATTTTTAAGCGGTTCATCATCTGAAACGCGCGTTCTTTGGAACCCACCCGGATTGTGAGAATGGCGCCATATCCACGCTCAAGTACTCTGTCTGCGACTTCATGCCACGGACTGGATGGTATCCCTGGATAGTTTACCATAATATCCTCATAACTGTCCAAGAACTCGGCCAGTTTTTTTGCATTAGCGCATGCGCGCTCCATACGAAGTCCAAGTGTCTCCATACCGATCAGATTATAAAATGCTGTCTGTGGAGCCATACAGGCTCCTGTATTCCGGAACAGACCGTTTCTTAATTTTGCTGTATATGCAAACGGTCCGAATTTTGCATATTCTGCCATTCCCGGATACTTTGTCTTATCCCATTTGAATTTTCCTGAATCTGTAATCACACCACTGATTGCGTTGCTGTTTCCATTGATATATTTGGATGTTGAATTTACAACAACATCCGCCCCGAGTTCAATCGGTCTTACCAGATAGGCTGTTGCCACGGTATTGTCCATCACAAGTGGAAGTCCATGTGCATGTGCAAGCTCAGCCAGATGTGCAATATCCACAACATCGAGTTTCGGATTACCGATCGTCTCTGCAAAGATTACTCTGGTCTTGTCTGTAATTGCTGCTTCCACAGCCTTATCATCTGCGATATCCACAAATTTTGTCTGAATTCCAAACGCTTCAAAATCATGGAAAACATCTATGGAGCCTCCATACAGGCTGGTACTTGCGATGATCTCTTCCCCTGTCCGTACAATGTTTAACAGTGCATTGGTGATTGCTGCCATACCTGAAGAACAGGCAATGGATGAAATTCCATGCTCCAGCTTCGTCATGCGGTTCTCAAATGCTGCAATCGTCGGATTGTTGATCCTCGTATAGGAAAATCCGTTCGCTTTATTATGAAACAGCTTTTCATGCTGTTCTGCCGATGTCTGATAAAAGGCACTGCTCTGGTAGACCGGCGTCAGGGTTGCCCCTGTCACCTCGTCTCCCATTTTCTCACTATGTAAAAGTTCTGTGTTAAATCTCATCCGGTTCCTCCATTAAATGTACTCACTGCCATTTACGGTAGCACCATCATATACCGACTGTTTTTTGATGAATTTTGCTGCATCCTCTACGTCTGCGCCATCTGTATTCCAGTCTGTTGTGAATTCAATCTTGCTGTCTGTTAATATTTTCTCCTGTTTTGGACTAATGAGAAGAAGAACCACAAGTCCTGCACGGTTCAGATGTTCTGCAACCGTCACAAAATCTTCGCCTTCCTTTGGTGCATACAGATACGTATGTCTTCCATCCAGATTCAGGGCCTTTTCCACATCCTCAGCAAATCCTCTGTTTACTCCATTTCGTCCATCTACAAATACTGCTGTAATTGCTTTCTGGCCTTTCATTGCAGCACGGACATTCCGGTCAACTCTTCCTTCATAAAGTCCGGTTTCCTCATCATGTACCTCATCAACGACACCACAGGCTGATGTCATATCTGTAACACGGTCGATCAGTATGAATTCTCCAAGTGTTTTATGGTTCTGGAAGGTATCTACAACGATCTTGTCTGCAAATGAAATCTTACATACTGCGATTTCATTTTTACTCAGAGTTGTAACCGTTTTCTTATCTCCTGTATTCACATCGATCGCATAGAGAATATCGGTAACAATTCCAGGAATCGTCTTGGTTCCGAGTTTAAAGAAGAAGTTCTTTCCCTTATACAGTTCTTCATCATCCATCCAGAGCAGTGTTGCAGTAATCGATGATGCAACCTTTGCTCCCGAAGCAACCGTAAGCACGCATCCTCTGGATACATCCACCTCACGGTTCAGCTGAATTGTCACAGGCTGTCCTTTTTTGGCTTCTGTACTTTCTTTATCTCCGACATAGATCAGCTTGACTTTTGCAGTCTCATTACTTGGAAGTGTTGTGATCTCATCTCCAACTTTGATCGTACCAGCCTCGATCTGTCCCTGGAAACCACGGAAGGTATGATCCGGACGACATACTCTCTGTACCGGCATGTAAAAGCCTTCCTCTTCGTTTTCCTCTGTAATATCAATGTCCTCCAGATAAGGAAGTAAAGCTTTTCCTGTATACCATGGAATATTCTCTGATTTCTTCGTTACATTGTCACCCTCTGTTGCAGATACCGGAATGATCGTAACATTGGATAACGATAACTCTCCTGCAAGTTCACGGATCTGTGCTTCAATTTCACGGAAGCGCTTTTCGTCATATCCAACCAGATCCATCTTATTTACCGCAAAAACAAAATACCGGATTCCCATAAGTGCACAGATTCTCGCATGTCTTCTTGTCTGAACAAGCACACCCTGTTTTGCATCGATCAAGATTACTGCAAGATCTGCAAATGATGCTCCAACGGCCATGTTTCTTGTATATTCTTCATGTCCCGGTGTATCTGCAACGATAAAGCTTCTCTTATCTGTCGTAAAGTAACGGTACGCAACATCAATTGTGATTCCCTGCTCTCTTTCTGCCATCAGACCATCTAAAAGCAGTGAATAATCGATCGCACCGCCACGGCTTCCCACTTTACTGTCTAATTCAAGTGCCTTTTCCTGATCTGCATAAAGCAGCTTGGAATCATATAAAATATGACCGATCAGGGTTGATTTTCCGTCATCCACACTTCCGCATGTGATAAATTTTAATAATCCACTCATCTTTAAAAATACCCCTCTCTCTTTCTTCGTTCCATGCTTCCTGCTGCCTCATTATCAATAACTCTGGTCGTACGCTCTGAGGAAACTGCACTTAAAGTTTCTTCAATGATTGCATCGAGCGTATCCGCGGTTGACTCGCATCCACCAGTCAGCGGGTAACATCCAAGTGTTCTAAAACGTACACTCTTCATCTCGATCTTTTCGCCCGGACGAAGCTTCATACGGTCATCATCCACCATAATGATATTTCCATCACGGTATACCACCGGTCTTACTTTTGCAAAATACAGAGACGGGATCTCAATATTTTCTCTTTTTATGTACTGCCAGATATCCTTCTCGGTCCAGTTTGATAATGGGAATACACGGACTTCCTGATTCTTCTGGATCTTGGAGTTATAAAGTTTCCACATTTCCGGTCTCTGTTTTTTCGGGTCCCATGCATGGTTCTCATTACGGAAAGAGAAAATTCGCTCTTTGGCTCTTGATTTCTCCTCGTCTCTTCGACCACCACCAAAGGCCGCCGTAAATCCATATTTGTCCAGTGCCTGTTTTAATGCCTGTGTTTTCATAATGTCTGTATATGCTGATCCGTGATCAAACGGATTGATTCCGGCTTTTACCCCTTCCTCATTGATATATTCGATCATTTCAATTCCCATTTCTTTCGCAACACGGTCACGGAATTCGATCATTTCATGAAACTTCCATGTTGTATTCACATGTAAAAATGGAAATGGCGGCTTTTCCGGATAGAATGCTTTCATCGCAAGATGAAGCATAACGGAACTGTCCTTTCCGATTGAATAAAGCATTACCGGCTTTTCACATTCAGCAGCTACTTCACGGATTATATAGATTGCTTCTGCTTCCAGTTCATCAAGATGTGATAATTCACCCATGTTTGTTACCATCCTTTTCTCTAATATTTGTTGGATTCTTTTTTATTTATAATGATCTGATCCTTTGTTCCATCTCTTTTCTGGATGTTCCAGGTCAGCGTATCTTCTGTTGCACTTACGGTCATCTGACTTCCCATTCCTCCAATATCTGCTCCAAGATACAGTGCAATCGCTCCAAAGTGGCATTCTTTGATGCAGGAAGCGCAGCCCCAGCAGTCTTTCGGATATTTGATATATGCGGTTCCATGATCTTTTTGTGCGATCAGGCTTCCCGGACATACATCCGTACAAAGTCCGCATCCTTTACATTTTTCCGGATTAATTATGATGCTCATAATGTTCCTCCCTTCCTACCAGATCCCGGTAGATGATCTGAAGTTTTCCATCTGTATATCTGGAATTCACATATTTCATCCATGCATCGCTTTTCTCTGGATAATCCAGATTCTCTGCAAAGCTGTGCCATCTGGTCTCTTTTCTTGCCCCCAGATGGGCAATTACCGACAGGCACACAGTCAGTCTTTCTTTTAATTCATAAATAAACATCAGCTCATGCATATCTTCGGCATGCAGCTCATCCACAAGTGCAGTTAGCTGTGTGATCTTCTCTTTTGCAAGCTCCAGCTGTTTCTCATTAAACTGGTAATGTGTGGATATTCCACCAGCATAATTATCCATCACCTTCTGCATTGCCTCTTCGAGCGCTTCTGTTGTAAACATTCCGCTCTGATTGCTCAGGAAATGATCATATTCCGCAATCTTTTTATCGAATGCCTCTTTTTCCTCTTTCTGTGGCTCATCTGCCTCTTTCTTCAGATGACGGATCATATCAAGTGCTGCGATCTCACCTTCCACCATTGCACCTGTCACATACTTCTGAGGGCATCCTCCGGCAACATCTCCTGCTGCATACAGGCCATGGATCGTGGTCTGTCTGTTTGTATCAACCCAGTAACCACTGGCGGTGTGTCCACCAACAATATATGGTTCTGTTCCTTCGATTTCGACATTCTGCTGGCTTGGATTCCTGCCTGCCTCCACCCATTTAAGTGTCTGGCTTGGTGCCATATTCAGATATGCTTTTCTTAACGATTCATCCTGTTCTTTGCTGATGCCTTCTGTTCGAAGATAACAAGGACCTCTTCCCTGCAGATTCTCCATCACCGTTCCATAAACACGTTCCGAAGTTGTAAGACCATATTTGTTCTCATATACTTCTCCTTTAGCATTTACCTGCTTTGCTCCAACTCCCTGTGCGATTGTTCCGGTCGGCGCAATCGTGTCTTTACAGCGCAGTGCGATAAAACGCATTTCAAAAGTCGTCATCTCAGCTCCACTTTTGATTCCCATTGCATATCCAGCTCCGGTATTAAATGGCGGATACCACATCTTATGTCTGGAAAATCCAGGATTGTTCGGGCGGTATAAGCCAGCAGCCCCACCGGTTGCACACAATACCTTTCTTGCCCGGATCTCATAAGCACATGCATCCTCAATGGAAAATCCATACGCTCCCCGGATCACATTGTCTTCCACAATGTAATCTGTGATATTAATCCGGTTTAATACCGTAACATCCGGAAGCTTAGAAACAGCATCGGCAAGAAGCGGTTTCATATTTTCTCCGTTGATCTTTATATTCCGGTTTCCTCTGGCTACATATTCTCCGTTTTCATCTTTTAAAATGACAAGTCCAAGCTTCTCCATTTTATCGGTTACACGGTTCAGTCCCTCAGACATTGTCATAAGCAGATCTTCTCTTACGATTCCATCGGCATCTTTTTTGGCATAATTTACATAATCCTCTGGTTTGTTTCCTTTTACAATATAAGCATTGATCGCATTTACACCGGCAGCCAGGCATCCGCTTCTCTTAATATTGGCTTTTTCTGCAATGATTATGGAATAATCGGAATGCTCCCGTATCGTAAGTGCTGCATAACAGCCTGCTGTTCCACCGCCAATGATCAGTATGTCTGTGTGAAGTATTTGTCTTTTCTCTATCTGCATCATTTTCTTCCTCATTTTCTAAATATAGAATACATCCTCTTCCTGCATCTCTCCGTTTTCCATCAGATATGTCTTATGGTCGTCAAATATGTACAAACGGTAGATTAACACATGAACGGTCTCTCCGACTTCGATCAGATCTTTTTCCAGTGACCGTTCCCCGACAACTTCAATGCCGTTAATGTTCACTGTGACATCCATCCGGTTTCCACGAAATACAACGTCTGTAACAACTCCTTCTTCTGCCGCGCTCATGTAGCGGTTCAGATTGCCACTTTTCGATATTTTGATAAATTCCGGTCGGATGACTGCCCGGTCTGCATTTTCGATTCTCTCAAATCCTTTTAATCTGTCATATTCTTCTACAACCGAAGAATGACCAATAAACTGGGCAACAAACGGAGTATCCGGAGTCTTATATATTTCAAGCGGTGTCCCCATCTGTTCGATCGTGCCATGGTTGGTGATGATGATCTCATCCGCAACTTCGACCGCTTCATCCTGGTCATGTGTCACAAAAATGCTGGTAATTCCAAGCTTTTCCACCATCTCTTTTAACCAGGTACGAAGTTCCGTTCTTACCTTTGCATCAATCGCTGCAAACGGTTCATCCAAAAGCAGTACCTGCGGCTTCGGAGCAAGTGCCCTTGCAAACGCAACTCTTTGCCGCTGACCTCCGGACAACTGATTCGGATATCTTTTTTCCATGCCGGACAGCCCTGTCATCTCCAAAAGCTCTGTCACACGTTTTTTTATCTCTTTTTTTGGCATCTTCTGAAGTTCCAGTCCAAATGCTATATTATCATACACTGTCATATAACGGAATAATGCATAATTCTGAAATACAAAACCAATTCCTCTTTTTGCTGCCGGTATATCGTTAACCCGCTTTCCATCAATATAGATATCACCGGAATTTGGAGTCTCTAACCCGGCGATCATTCGAAGAAGCGTCGTTTTTCCGCTTCCGGACGGTCCGAGAAGTGCAACAAGTTTTCCTTTTTCAACTCCGAAGCTGACATTGTCAGACGCCAGGAAGTCGCCGTATTTTTTGTAGATATTTTTCATTTCAACATACATTGTTTTTCCTCCCTGTGCGTTAATTTTTATTTTTATAGCGGTGTTCAATAAAGTTTCTTGCAAACAAAATGATAAGTGCGATGATTACAAGAATGGATGATACCGCAAATGCTGCTGTGATCGAAGTTTCTGTTCCGGACATATACAGTGCGTCGATTTCGAGTGGCAGTGTAAATGTCTCTCCTCTTGTCTTGGAAAGTGCATTGACCGCACCAAATTCTCCTAACGCTCTTGCCGTACAAAGAATGATTCCATAGATTAGGCTCCATTTCATCTGAGGAAGTGTGATCTTTCTAAAGATGGTAAATCCACCAGCTCCCATGAGCGCTGCCGCTTCCTCTTCATCTTTTCCTTCTGCATTCAGAACCGGTATGATTTCTCTTGATACATAAGGAAATGTCACAAAAACTGTGGCAAGCACGACACCAGGAATCGCAAATGTAATACGGATGTTCGTTCCAAAAAACTGATTAAATGCTCTTATGACCGGATAGAACCAGCCAAGACGGCCAAATGTCATCAGATACGCAAGACCAACGATAACCGGTGAAATAGAAAACGGAATATCAATGAGTGTTGCAAGGACCTGTTTTCCTTTAAACGAGAACCTTGTAAGCAGCCATGCAGCACAGATTCCAAAAAACGTATTGATGAGCACTGCGATCACAGTCGCAAGGATTGTCACCTTAAGTGCTGATCGTACATATTCCGTTGTGATCGCCTGAATATAAAATCCAAAGCCTTCTCTCAGGGAACTTGCAAGCACTGATACAAGCGGCACTACAAGCATAAGTACCAGAAACGCCACTGTAATCGTAATCAGGCAGATCTTTGTTCTTTTTTTACTTTTTTCCATTTTCTGCTGTTCACTCATTGCTGTTTTCTCCACTATAAAAGATTTGTTCTCTGTGACTGTTTCATTTGTACAATGTTTACGAATAATAAAAGTACGAAAGATATTACCAGCATGACAAGCGCGATCGCGGTTGCACTGGCATAATCAATATAACTCAGTTTCTGCATGATTACGTAGGAAACTACCTGTGTATGGTTTTTGGCACTGTTTCCCGATATGTAAATTACACTTCCATATTCTCCGATTCCTCTTGCAAAAGCAAGCCCGAATCCTGTCAAAAGAGCCGGTCTGAGTTCCGGAAGTATCACTTTAAAAAATGTTTTTTTCGGACTGGCTCCCAGCATAAATGCCGCTTCCTCATACTGTCCATCCATTTTTTCAAGAACCGGCTGTACCGCACGGATCACAAATGGAAGTCCGACAAAGATAAGTGCAATCACAATTCCTGTCTGTGTATACGCAACATGGATACCGGCTTTTGCAAGTGCTTTTCCAAAAAATCCACTGTCGGAATACAGTTTTGACAAAGTAATTCCGGCAACTGCTGTCGGAAGTGCAAACGGAAGCTCGATCAGTCCGTCCAGAAGCCATTTCCCCGGAAACTCATATTTCACCAGTGTCCATGCTACGATAAGACCAAAAACAGTATTAAAAACAGCTGCCAGAAAAGAACTTCCAATACTTGTAACAAATGCATTCCGGACATTTTCTTTGGTGATCAGTTCCAAAAACTCACGTGGAGATATCCGGATGGAATACATAAAAACGGAAGCCAGAGGAATCAATACGATAACCGAAAGCATTGTGACCACAATTCCAAGAGTAAGATGATATCCCGGAATCACCCTGGTATTTTTCGATTTTGCCATATTTTTTACCGTATCATCCATCTCTTTATCCCTTTCTTTTAATTATATATTTCATCAAACATCGCGCCATCATCGAAGAAATCCTGATATGCTTTCTCCCATCCACCATAATCCGCAATGGACCACATGGATATGGAAAGATCAAATTTATCAGAAAACTCGTTTAAAATATTTTCATCCGTCGGGCGGTATCCGCTTTCTCCGATCAGCCGCTGTGCATCTTCACTGTATAAATAATCCAGATAGCGCTCACTGACCTCTTCTGTTCCATTACTTCTTGCATTGTCATCCACAACTGCCACACTCGGCTGTGCCAGAATGCTTACCGAAGGATTGACCAGTTCATACTGTCCCGGATACGACTGAAGTGTTGCAAGTGCTTCATTCTCCCAGGCAATCAGGACATCTCCCTGTCCGTTTTCTACAAATGTTGTTGTAGACCCTCTTGCTCCGGAATCCATAACCGTCACATTGGAATAAAGTTTCTTCATAAAATTCTTCTGTGATTTTTCATCCTGAAAGTTCTCTTTTGCATAGCTGTAGGCTGCCAGAAAATTCCAGCACGCTCCACCACTGCTTTTCGGATCTGGTGTAATGACATCCACGCCGTCTTTGACCAGATCATCCCAGTCAGCAATTGCCTTTGGATTGCCTTTCCGGACAAGAAACACGATCGTTGATGTATACGGTGCGGAATCATTCGGGAATTCATCCACCCATCCGTCATCGATCAGCCCTGTATTTGCGATCAGATCAATATCATGTTCCAGAGCAAGTGTAACAACATCCGCGTTACATCCTTCTACAACAGATCTCGCCTGACTGCCCGAACCACCGTGTGACTGTATTACGTTTACTTTTTCGCCATATGTATCCAGATAATATTGTTCAAATATTTCATTGTATTTCTCATAGAACTCTCTCGTCGGGTCATAGGAAACGTTCGTGATTGTAATCGTTCCGTCTCCCTGCCCTCTGCCGCATCCAGTGATCAAGCACATCACTGCGATGAGTCCAACGATCAGATATCTTCTTTTCATAGTCAATCCCTTATGCCTGTTATACCGTAAACAATGGAGTAGACAAATAACGTTCTCCTGTATCCGGTAAAAGAACCACAATATTCTTTCCTGCATTTTCTGGTCTCTTTGCCAGTTCTGTCGCTGCATACAAAGCAGCTCCGGATGAAATTCCAACTAAAAGTCCATCACTTTTTGCAACCTTTCTTGCCAGTTCAAATGCAGCTTCATTCTCAACCGGAATGATCTCATCTAAAAGTTCCCTTCGGAGCACCTTTGGAATAAATCCGGCTCCAATTCCCTGTATTTTATGTGGTCCAGGCTTACCACCGGACAATACTGCCGAGCTTGCCGGTTCTACGGCAACCACCTGAATATCCGGGTTCTTATCCTTCAGTCCCTGACCGGTTCCAGTAATGGTTCCTCCGGTTCCTACAGAAGAAACAAAAATATCAACTTTTCCATCCGTATCTCTCCAGATTTCTTCAGCGGTTGTTACTCTGTGGATCTCCGGGTTTGCTTCATTCTCGAACTGCTGCGGAATAAATGCATTTCCGTATTCTTCCTTTAATTTCTGTGCGGTTGCGATCGCACCTTTCATGCCTTCTCTTCCCGGTGTCAGTACAATTTCTGCGCCAAGCGCAGTTACAATCTTTCTTCTTTCCACACTCATCGTATCCGGCATTGTCAGTATCAGGTGAAGTCCTTTTGCCGCTGCTACAAAAGCCAGACCAATTCCGGTATTGCCGCTGGTCGGTTCAATGATGACCGTCTGGCTGTTGATCTGTCCATCTTTGATTCCCTGTTCGATCATGGCTGCTGCTACACGGTCTTTTACGCTTCCAAGCGGATTAAAATATTCCAGCTTTGCAATCAGCTTTGCCTGAAGTCCAAGTTCTTTCTCATAATTTGTTAATTCAAGCATTGGAGTGTTTCCGATCAATTCTGTTAATTGTTTTGCAATCTTTGCCATAGTCCGCTCCGCCTTTCCTTATTTCCTACTATTGCGATATGAATTATATACATTTCTTAGAATGTTACCACTTCCTTTCATATTTGTAAATAGTTTTCAATAAAGAAATGTATTTTTATACAAAAATTTTACTTTTCTTCCAACATTGTCTCTGCAAAGATCCCATATCCCTTCGTTGGATCATTTACAAATACATGTGTCACTGCGCCAATAAACTTTCCGTTCTGAATGATCGGACTTCCACTCATCCCCTGCACAATTCCCCCGGTCTGCTCGAGCAGGCTCTCATCGGTAACTTTAAAGGTAATTCCACGGTTTGTCTCAGAGGCTGTATAATCCACAGATGTGATCTCAATACTATAAGAAGTTTTTTCTCCGGACAGATTCGAAATAATCTGTGCCGGACCTTCTTTCAAATCCTGCTTATAACCAACCTCATACAGCGAATCCCCCTGTTCATCCTTTGAAAACTCTTCTTCCTCAAGCTGACCGAAAATGCCAAAATCCGAATTACTGTCCACTGCACCGAGTTTGTTATCATTGCTGTAATAGATGAGTCCTTCGAGTTCTCCCGGTTGGCCCTTTTCCCCTTTCTGGATTCCTGTAAGCTGGGTTCCGTATATATTGCCACCGGAGAGTGATAAAAGTGCTCCGTTTTCTCCATCTCCGACACCATGCCCCAGTGCTCCAAAGGCTTTGTCCTGTGAATAGTATGTCATTGTCCCGATTCCTGCCATATCATCTTTGACCCACACTCCGATCATATAGCGGTCATCATCTGCCGGAACTGGTGTCACTCCCACATCGATGTACTCTCCATCACGTACAATTCCAAGATCGATCGGATCAGCGCCATACTGATTCAGGTATTTAATCAGTTCTTCTTTTTTTTCTACCTTCTTCTGATTGACAGAAATAATGTAATCCCCTGCATTAATTTTGTTCTCTGCAGGCGTATAGCTTAATCCGTTTACCGCTTCCACGGAACTCGTCCCAAGGACTAGTACACCGTTTGTCTGCCCATAGATTCCTATAATCTTGCCCGATACATATAATTTTGTCTCTGGGACTACAGAAACCGTAACTTCCTTGGCCGGAAACACTCCAAACAGTCTGCAGCAGGATACCGCTTCCTCCTGCCCTTCCGCTTCTGACACCTGATCGATGGAGAACGGAAAAGAAAACTGGTCATCCAGTCTGCTTCCCTCTTCCAGATATACGTGATCCGGGATTTTCTGCATAAATGTACTGTAGGCAAAATATACGATTCCGCACAAATACAATCCTATCATATTGCAAAATATCTGTCTTTTTAATTTTTTTCTTTTCCAACGGTCTCTTCGATCCCACATACGCATACTTTCACTCCATTTCTTAGCGCTTTTTTATGGTAGTATGCGATGTTCCGGCACTTTTCATGTATTGTATTTCATTTTGAAATATGCTGCTTTCCTTAAGCAGTAAATACTTGTAACAAAAATACACACAAAAAAGGAGCTACGGACATTCGTAACTCCTTCTTTCTTATTTCTTATAAATCCACTTTTTTCTGATGTGCCATCTCTTTCATCTCACGGGCATTTTGAATAACGGTATCGGTAATTTCAACGCCACCAAGCATTCGTGCAAGTTCTTTTACCGATTGTTCCTGATCCAGCTTGTGGATTCTGGAATGTGTTGACTGGTTTTCAACAGACTTTTCAATCAGATAATGGCTGTCTGCCATTGCTGCGATCTGCGGCAAATGCGTAATACAGATAATCTGATGATTTTTTCCAAGCAGATTCATCTTTTCCGAAACCATCTGTGCCGTCCGTCCACTGATTCCACTGTCGATCTCATCAAAAATCAACGACTCAATCTCATCGGTTTCTGCCATAACGGTCTTGATTCCGAGCATAATACGTGACAATTCTCCTCCGGACACTACTTTTCCAAGCGGTTTTACCGTTTCTCCTGGATTCGTGGAGATCAAAAACTCCGGAGCATCGTATCCAGATGCCGTATAGTCCTCGGTCCGGTCAAACTTCATCTCAAACGTAACATCTAAAAAATTCAGATCCAGAAGTGCTCTGCGAATCGCTTTCGTGAGCGTTACCGCTTCTTTCTTTCTGATCTCAGATAATTCACTGCAGAACTGCTCAAGTTCTTCTTTGCTTTTCTTTAGTTCTCTCTCCATATCTGCAAGATACGAATCATAATCACTGAGCACCTGTATGCGTTTTTGTTTCTTCTCATACTCATTTAAGATCTCTGTAATTGTGTTACCGTATTTTGATTTGAGATGATTGATAAGATCCAGCCTTTTTTCAATCTGATAAAACGCCTCATCATCGAAATCCGCACCTGAAATATAGGAAGAAATCTCATGATTAAAGTCACTAAGCAGATTGTCAACTTCTGCAAGCTGCCCCTCGAGACCTGCAACCGCTTCATCATAAGAAGAAACTGCCGACAATTCCCGGACTGCACGTCCGATCATTTCGGAGGCATTCTCCATCTCTCCTCCGGTAATCGCATAGGCTCCGTTTACCCCTTCCATGATCTTCTTGCCATTGGAAAACCGGCGATACTGCTGTTCCAGTTCCTCATCTTCTCCATTATGAAGCTGAGCATCCTCGATCTCTTTTACTTCGTATTCCAGAAATGAAAGTTCTCTTTTCCGTTCTTCCGCATCCACATTCGAATGTTCCCACTCATCCTTCAAGGCACGATATCTGCGGTAAGCCTCTGCGGTCTTGTCCTTTTTATCACCAATCGCATCTTTGGCATAAGCATCCAGAATCTCTAAATGTTTTCGTTTGGATAACAGTGACTGATGTTCATGCTGTCCATGAATATCAATCAAAAGTGAAGCAATCTCCTTCATACGTGATACCGATACTGCTTCCCCATTCACACGACCAACGGCTCTTCCTGATGTGATCTTACGGCTTAAAATCACAGTTCCATCCTCCGGGTCAACATCCAGTGCTTTTAATTTTGCAATCGTATTCTCATTTTCCACATGGAAGATCAGTTCAACAAATGCAGTCTCTCCATTGTCTCTCAACATTTCTTTCGACACCTTCTCACCAAGGGCAAGATTGATCGAACCGATAATGATTGATTTACCAGCCCCTGTCTCTCCGGATAAAATGTTCAGACCATTGGTAAATTCTACCTCTGTCTCATCAATTAAAGCAAGATTTTTAACATGCAGATTTTGTAACATAGCCTCTCCTTCTACTCTCCCAATTCATGACCGTTTTACGAAAAATGCTGCCTGCATTCAGCCGCATATCATCCCACTACTGTTCTACAATTTTTCGAAGCTTTTTCATGATCGAAACCGTATCGTCCACTGTTCGGATCGCACACATAATGGTATCATCTCCTGCAATGGAACCAACAATCTCATGGATCTGCATTGCATCAATCGCTGCACACACAGCACTTGCCATTCCGGACACGGTTTTGATCACAAGAATATTCTGTGCCATATCCATTGATACAAATCCATCACGGAAAACGCGGACATATTTCTCCGACATATCCTCTCTCGCATCATTTAATGCAACATATTTCTGTCTTCCATTACTGAGTGCCACCTTAGTAAGCTTCATTTCTCGGATATCTCTGGAAACCGTCGCCTGTGTCACCTTATATCCTTCTTTCACCAGATACGCTGATAATTCTTCCTGGGTCTCAATGTCATTCTTCTGAATCAGTTCAAGTATCTTGGATTGTCTTCTTGTTTTCATAGTACCTCCTATGTATATGTTTCCATTTTTTTACGCAATATTTCCAAAAAACTCTTGTTACTCAGTTTGCATATTCTGGTAAAGTGGTGAGCCTGGGAAACTACAAATCTTTCCCCCACACAAAGCTTTTCCACGGAATCTCCATCAAAGCTGACCCCCGCCCGTTCATCCTTCTGTGATCTTCTTGGTCCTATCTCGATCTCGATCACGTCATCGGCTCCAAGTACAATACTCTTGGAATTCAGATTATGTGCATTGATCGGTGTCAAAAGAAGCATTTTCGCTTTCGGATCCACGATCGGTCCTCCGGCAGACATGTTATACCCGGTAGATCCGGTCGGAGTTGCAACAATCACACCATCCGCATGATAAGTTGTCAGCAGTTCTCCGTTAACATATACATTAAGGCTCAGAATGGAAAGATCTCCGGTCCGATGAATGACAATGTCATTCAAAGCCATCCTGCAATCGCTGTCTCCGGACTTGTGTCCCGTCAGCATCATACGTTCTTCCATCATATATTCATCATGCATAACACGATCGATTGCACTCATGACCGTTGACTCTTCCAGTTCGCATAAATACCCCAGAGTTCCGAGATTCACGCCGATCAGTGGGATCTGTCTGGACTCAACTTTTGTTGCGGCCCGTATCAGCGTTCCATCCCCGCCAAGAACAAAAATGCACTCGGTCTCTTCCGGGATCTCGTCAATTTCAAAATCACCCTCATCGGCACGCTCCACCTTGCTGACAAGAATCCTTGCCTGTCCGCCATGTGATACAATATAATCCACCATTTTTTTGCTCAATTTTAAATTTTCATCTTTATGTTCATTTGTGATCAGTACAAAATTGCGCATGATTATTTATCCAGTTCTCCATGTGCGGCTTCAACCACTTTATGCAGATCTACGGACTCCTCCTTCACTGGTTCGTCAGCTTTCTCAATATAGATCAGATATTCAATGTTTCCTTCCGGTCCCTTAATCGGCGAATATTCCAGATTATGGATTGAAAATCCATTGGAAAGGCAAAAATCTTCAATCTTCTGGATTACTTCCTCATGAACCTTCTTGTCTCTGACTACCCCTTTCTTTCCAACCTTCTCTCTTCCGGCTTCAAACTGAGGTTTGATCAGGCAGACCATCTGTCCATGATCGGTAAGAAGTGCTCTTGCTGGTCCAAGCACTTTTGTCAGCGATATAAAAGAAACATCCACGGAAGCAAAATCGAGTTTATCATCGATATCTTCCGGTGTCACATAACGGATATTTGTCTTCTCCATACACACGACTCTTGGGTCCTGTCTCAGTTTCCAGGCGAACTGTCCATATCCAACATCTACAGAATATACTTTTACCGCACCATTCTGAAGCATACAGTCTGTAAATCCCCCCGTCGAAGCTCCGATATCCATACATACTTTGCCTTCCAGTGTAATGCCAAAGTGTGTCATTGCCTTTTCTAACTTCAGCCCACCCCGGCTTACATATTTTAACGTTGTTCCGTGGATCTCAATTTTACAGTCATCCGGAAATGTTGATCCTGCTTTGTCTTCACGGTTATTATTTACAAATACATTCCCTTCCATAATCATGGTCTTCGCCTTCTCTCTGGAAGGCGCCAGTCCGCGATTGACTAATAAAATATCTAAACGTTCTTTCATACTTCTTCGTTCTCCTGTTTCTTGATCTCGTCCATGACCCGGCGATAAACGGTGTCCGCATCAATTCCAACTTCCTGTTTCAGTAATTCTACGTTGCCATGTTCGACATAACAGTCAGGAATCGAAATATTTACAACATTCATTGGAAGTTCTTCCTCCAGAATAAAGCTTTCCACATGCTCTCCAAATCCGCCGCTTCTTACATTTTCTTCCATCGTCACAAAAATGGAATGTTTTTCTGCCATCTCACGGATACACTCCCGGTCAAACGGCATTGCAAACCTTGCATTGATTAAAGTACATGAAACACCCTGCTCTTTCAGTCTGTTTCGAACCTGTTCCGCAATCCTGACCATATTTCCGAGTGCGAAAAGAACCACGCCCTTCTCCAGATAGATAATCTCACTCCGGCCATAAGCGACCGGTGCTCTGTAATCACGCAGTCCGTCATAAGCCTCGCCACGCGGATACCGTACTGCAATCGGAGCGTCAAATGCAATTGCATATTTTATCATATCAGATAATTCCCATTTATTTTTCGGAGCCATCACCGTCATATTCGGTATCGTCGACAGATAAGACAGATCAAAGATTCCCTGATGCGTTTCTCCGTCACTTCCAACTAAGCCAGCCCGGTCAATTGCAAAAACGACCGGAAGATTCTGAATACACACATCATGCAATATCTGATCGTACGCTCTCTGAAGGAAAGACGAATACACCGCAAAAACCGGTTTTAGGCCAGCTTTTGCGAGACCGGCTGCAAATGTAACCGCATGCTGTTCTGCAATGCCCACATCAAAGAAACGTTCCGGATACACATTGTGGAAACGTTTTAGTCCGGTTCCGTCTGCCATCGCTGCTGTGATTGCAACAACCTTCGGATCTCTTTCTCCCATCTTCTTCATAACCGTTGAAAAAATATCCGTATAATTGGCTTTTGTTCTTGGTTTGGAAGGAAGTCCTGTTGCAATGTCAAATGGCTCTGCCCCGTGAAATCTTGCCGGATGTCTTTCTGCTGGTGAATATCCGGCGCCCTTCTTCGTAAGCACATGCACGATCACTGCACCGTCGACACGTTTTGCTTCGGCAAAAGTCTTGCACATCGCCTGGATATCATTTCCATCTACGGGTCCAAGATAAATAAGCCCCATTTCTTCAAATAACATTCCAGGAATGAACAGCTGTTTGATTCCGCTCTTTGTCCTGCGAATCCGTTTTACAACACGTTCTCCATACACCGGAATCTTATTTAAGGAATTCATAATGCCGTTTTTCAGATCACGATATGCATCTGCGGTTCTGAACTCTCCAAGATACTTGCTCATTCCACCAACATTTTCGGAAATCGACATGTTATTGTCATTCAATACAATAATGAAGTTGGATTTCAGCAATGCTGCATTATTCATTGCTTCATATGCCATTCCACCTGTCAGGGATCCATCTCCGATCACGGACACAACCGAGTAATCTTCTCCTGTAATGTCCCTTGCCGCTGCAAGACCAAGTCCGGCTGAAATAGAAGTGGAACTGTGGCCGGTGTTAAAACAGTCACATGGGCTCTCACAGGTCTTTGGAAAGCCGCTCATTCCACCGTATTGTCTTAAATTTTCAAAGCCTTCTTTGCGCCCTGTTAGTATTTTATGTGTATAAGACTGATGTCCGACATCCCAGATAATCTTGTCCTTCGGAAGATCAAATGATAAATGCAGGGCCATGGTAAGCTCCACAACACCAAGATTGGATGCAAGATGACCTCCAGTCTTCGAAATGCTTTTTATTAAAAAAGCCCGGATCTCCCGCCGCAGCTGATCTAATTCTTCAGTTGTCAGCTTCTTTATATCATTTTCTTTTTGAATTTTATCTAATACCATATCCAATACCTCATGGTAATGTCCTCTTTATTTATTGCGATGGATCAGATAGATGAACAATTCCTGTAAAAATTCATCTTTCTTCTGGAACGAAGAAAGTGCCTCCACCGCTTCCTCTGAAAGTTTCTTCACATCTTCTTTGGACTTCTCGATTCCTTCAAAAGTAACGTAAGTTGCCTTATTGTTCTTCTCATCGCTTCCAATTGGCTTGCCAAGCACCTCTAATGTACTTGTTACATCCAGAATGTCATCCTGAATCTGAAACGCAAGTCCAACCCTGGCAGCAACCTCTTCTAATCTTGCTGCTTCTTCTTCCGAAGCACCTGCAAGAATAGCTCCGACACTCATTGCTGCTTCCATCAAAGCACCTGTCTTCAGGTGGTAAATAAAATTCAGTTTTTCCCGGGTGATCGTCTCATCCGGTTTCTTTTCCGATTCCACATCCACAACCTGGCCGCCGACCATACCGTAAATTCCAGATTTGACTGCAAGCTTGCGAAGTGCGCGTCCAACAGCCGGATTCCCAGGTTCTATTTCAAATGCCAGTGTTGCAGTTTCAAATGCATAATTTAAAAGTGCATCTCCTGCAAGGATTCCCATGGCTTCTCCATATACCGCATGCGTCGTCTTCTTTCCTCTGCGGTATTCATCATTGTCCATTGCAGGAAGATCATCGTGAACCAGCGAATATGTGTGGATCATCTCGATCGCTGCCATAAACGGCTCGATCACTCTGGATGTTCCGCCAAACATATGGTACGTTTCTTCCATCATCATCGGACGAAGTCTTTTTCCACCTGCAAGAATGCTGTAATTCATCGCTTCGAGAATGGTCTTTTGAAATCCTTCTTCTTTTGGAAGATACTGTCTGATGATCTCTTCAATATGCGTTACCCTTGTTGCAATTTTCTGTTCGATATCCATTAGAATTCCTCCAGTTCTCCATCCTCATTCAGAACAAGCATTGCCTTTTCCATCTGATCCAGCATTGCATTACATGCCTTCACCTGCTCAACACCTGATTTATATAATTCAAATGACTGATCCAATGTCACACCGCTTTCTTCCATTTTCTCAAGAATGTCTTCCAGACATTCAAAACGTTCTTCCAGTGTCATCTTATTCTCTTCACTCATTCTTAACAACCTCCGAAACTACGGCTTTCACGGTTCCATCCAGCAAATGTACCGCAATCGCATCCGATGTTTTCACATCATCGCTGTGAAGCAGGGCTTTTCCTTCCGGTCCTTCCACATAAGCATAACCGTTTCCCAGCTTTTTCATTGGCGAATACGCATCCAATGTTCCCGCAAGAAGCATCAGCTTGTGTTTCTTATCTTTGATCTGGCGCTCCATTTGCGCAGACAGCTTTTCCTCATACTCCAGTGTACGTCTGCGTTTCTCATTCAGCTGATTCATCGGACTCAGATAACGTAATCTTGTCTGATCATGTAACAGTTTCTGTCTTGAAAATGCAATTTTCTGTCGCAGAAGCTGCTCCATACGCTGCTTTTGGGACTGGATCTCTGCAGCTGCCTGTTTTCTGTCAAACACTGCCAGTTCCGCAGCAGCCGACGGAGTTGGTGCTCTAAGATCTGCCACAAAATCTGCAATTGTCCAATCTGTTTCATGACCAACTGCTGAGATCACCGGTATGCGGCATTCGAATATCGCCCGTGCAACAATCTCTTCATTAAATGCCCAGAGATCTTCAATTGATCCACCTCCACGTCCAACTATGATCGTGTCAACGCCCAACTGTTCTAACGCACGAATTCCATTTACAATGCTTTCTGCTGCTCCGTCTCCCTGAACAAGCGCAGGGTACAAAATCAACTGAACTCCTGGATTCCTTCTCGATGCAATATTGCGGATATCCTGAATCGCTGCACCTGTCGGAGCCGTCACAATTCCAAGTGTGCGGATATATTTTGGAATTGGAAGTTTGTACTCCTGTGCAAACATTCCCATCTCCTCAAGTTCCCGTTTCAGTGCTTCAAACTTTAAATATAAATTCCCCGCACCATCCAGTTCGATCTCCCTCGCATAGATCTGATATTTGCCATCACGCTCATACACTTCGACCGAACCTGTCACGATCACCTTGTCGCCCTCTTTCATTGTGAACTTCAGTCCACGCCGGTTTCCTGCAAACATAATCGCATTCATAGTGCCCTGGGCATCTTTGATCGTAAAATAAATATGCCCGGTGGAATGGTATTTGCAATTCGACACCTCTCCCTTTATGCTGATATGATGCAGCATAAAATCCTGGGCAAACATATTCTTAATGTAATTATTTACCTGTCCTACGGAATAAACGTTCTTATTCATGCAAATTTAGCCAGCACACCATTGATAAATGCAGGAGACTCATCGGTTCCATACTTCTTGGCAAGCTCAATTGCTTCATTGATCGCTACTTTTGTCGGAATATCCTCCTCATAGCGGATCTCATAAACTGCAAGACGGATCAGGCTGAGATCTACCTTACCCATACGGGTCGTCTTCCAGCCCTTTGTCACTTCATTGATGGCATTGTCAATCTCGGTCAGATGTCCAAGAATATCTTCACATTTGCCTGTAATATATGTCTGTTCTTTCTCTGACATATTCTCGATCTCATCCGAAATACCGGAAATCTGGTCTTTCATTTCCTCCGATGGATGAAATTCTGCACGAAATAATATTTTAAATACATTCTCTCTCTGTTCTCTTCTGGTCATAACTGATTCCTCTCTGTCTATAAAATAAACTCTGAATTGTATTCGAAAAAATTAAGGATGTCTATAAGACATCCTTAATTATACTACAATTCCAGATAATAAAAAAGCACTATTTATCGCTGCTCATGTCGACCGTTGCAATACGTACATTCACAACAGCAACATTGAGTCCTGTCATATTCTCAATTGCGCTCTTGACACGATCCTGAACTTTCTTGGAAACTTCCGGAATACTGTATCCGTATGCAATATTGATTGCTACGTCAACTTTCACCTCATTGTCAAGCACTTCTACAAAAATCCCCTTGGAGAGATTCTTCATTCCAAGCTTGCTGACAATCTCATTTGTGATGTTACCAGCCATAGAACTTACGCCTTCTACTTCTGTTGCTGCAAGTCCTGCAATGATAGCCACTACTTCGTCTGCAATCTTAACTTCGCCTAAATGATCTTCTTTTATCTTAAAAGTCTTTCTACTATCAGCCATGTATATGCCTCCTCGGTAATTTTCTTCACTTATTATAACAGACTATCATCTTTTTGGAAACAATATTTTGCAATTTCTTATTCAGTACCAAAGTCTTATTGTAATTTTTTTCATAATTCTATACGCTTATGTCTATGTTTGTAAAAAGGAGATTGTTATGAAAAGAAAATTATTATGTACAATACTGTGTGTTACCTTAACTCTCAGTCTGGCAGCCTGTGGTAACTCAGAAAAAACAGCCACACCAAAAGATTCCTCAAAAGAATCCGTTAGTTCCGGCAAAGATCAGGCCGAAGAATCCGAATCTGAAGAAACTGAATCAAAGGATGATGACAGAAACCTATCACTGATTCTGAATATGGAGACCTCTTCCGATGACGTACTCCCAGATTCAGGAAATGCGCAGCTGTTTTCAGACCGGCAGACACTGCCGATCGACCTTAATAATCTTATGAACTATCAGGTAAGTTCTGGTGAAAAATCAGAGGAGGGTGGATTCTTAACAGAGCCTTTCTCTCAAAAAATTGCAGAAAACACCAAATCCGATTCCCGCGAATCAACTGAACCGTTATATACAGAAGACACTACTTCAACAACAAATGGTACCCTGGTCCACTCTCTCTACTATAACAAAGAGGGCGAAACCGAGCGTACCTTAAAAGAAGCTCTTGATCAGGGTCTGTGGTATATTGAAGAAAGATATCCGGATTATGACACCTTTGGACTTACCGATGAGGAAGGACTTAAGAAAAAGAACGCACTCAACCTTGAGAAAAAAGAAGATGTCTGCATCCGCGAATTATATGATGAATTCGGTGCGCCAAACTATATATGGTTCTTTAAAGGTGACGATAAAACGGTAAGTGACTATCTGGAGAAATTAAAGCATCCGGAAACGAACGACAACAACGTAAATGTTGCATCATACTGCATCGGATGGAAATTTAAAGATTATTCCGTATCTGCATATGTTTTTGAATGTTCTGGTGTTAAAAAAGAGTCCAACGAATATTACGATTATGTCAGCGAGTTTTCTGTGCGCTATATGCCTAACACTTACGAAACTCTCGAAGAATGTTATGGTGAAAATATGATGGCTGACTTTATAAAAGCAACAAAATAAAAGCCAAACATCTTTCCCATACAAAATGCCCCCTGTCATGTCTGACAGAGGGCATTTTATACATCCTCTTATTTTCCAATAATTTCAGCCGTATTGATAAATGAGTACGGTGTAGTCTGGTAGACGTAATAATTAAGCCAGTTGGAATACAGGATGTTTCCGTGGGAACGCCACTGAAGGCTTGGGCGCCTGGTGTCGTCATTGTCCGGATAATAATTTACCGGCATCTCGATTGGAAGACCTTTTTCCTTGTCTCTCTTATACTCATTATGTAAAGTATAACGATCATACTCCGGATGACCCATAACAAATATCTGCCTTCCATCCTTTGCAATCACAAGAAACACCCCTGCTTCTTCCGATTCTGCAAGGATTGTCAGATCTTCAATCTTCTCAATATCCTCTTTCCGCACTTCGGTGTGTCTGGAATGCGGAGCCCAGAAATAATCATCAAATCCTCTGACAAGCGGGATCTTACGGTTCATCACATGATGCTTATATACTCCAAACATCTTCTTTTCCAGCATATGTTTCGGAATTCCATAATGGTAATAAAGTCCAGCCTGCGCGCCCCAGCAAAGATGCAATGTTGATGTCACATGCGTTTTGGACCATTCCATGATCGAACAGATCTCTTCCCAGTAATCAACCTCTTCATATTGCATCTGCTCCACCGGTGCTCCGGTGATGATCAATCCATCAAAATTCTGATAACGGATATCCTCAAATGTTACATAAAATTTATTCAGATGACTGAGTGATGTATGTGTAGATTCATGCGATGAAAGTGCCACAAATGATACATCCACCTGCAATGGTGAATTGGAAAGAGAACGCAAAATCTGAAGTTCTGTATCCTCCTTAAGCGGCATCAGATTCACGATTGCAATGCTGATCGGTCGAATATCCTGATGCGATGCCCTGCTCTCATCCATTACAAATATATTTTCATGTTCCAGAATCTCCTTGGCCGGGAGATCACTTTGTGTTCTGATTGGCATTTTTGTTCCTCCATTTATTCCCCGAACAATTCAAGAAACTGATCTTCCGATATGATCGGTACGCCAAGTTCCTTTGCTTTTCGGTTCTTCGAAGATGTCGATTCCACATCATTGTTCACCAGGTATCCGGTCTTTTTCGAGACTGAACCTGCAACTTTTCCGCCTTGTGCTTCCACATATGCTTTAAATTCATCCCGGTTCTTATAATGATGTACATCCCCTGTAATTACGAACGTAATTCCTTTACATTTTCCATTTTCCTGATCCGGCTGTATCGTCTTCTCCAGTCTGATCTCTGGAAGCATTTTTTCCAATGTTTCCCTGTTCTTCGGATTCTCATACCACTTAAGAATCGAATTGGATTTCTCGAGACCGATTCCTTCAATGTCCTCAAATTCGTTTCCTTCCCGCAGTCTCCGGTAAAACTCATCAAACCCAAGCGTATGAACAATCTTTTTTGCTGCATCTGTTCCAATCATTGGAATGCAGAGTGCATAAATAAAATTCACTGGATTCACATCGCGGCTTTTTTCAATTGCCTGCTGCATATTCTCTACCGACTTTTCTCCGAAGCCGTCTTTCTGACGGATTTCATCAAAATGCCGGTCCAGATGATACAGATCTGCAAAATCCAGAATATAACCATCATTAATAAACTTTACCATTGTTTGTGCGGAAAGTCCATCGATATCCATGGCATTTTTGCTGACAAAACGGGTAAATTTTCTCACGTGTTTTGCTGTACAGTCCGGGTTCGTACAGTGGAGTGTTTTGGTTCCACTGTTTAAGCTGACATGGATACTCGTCTTTGCATGGCAGACCGGACATTCCTGCGGAATCTCCACTTCACCTTTCGCATCCTTCACACCAATGCATTTTGGAATAATCTTATTTGCCTTGATAACCTCTAACGTACATTCCTTTCCCACTCCAAGCCGTTCAATCTCGCTCAGATTGCAGAGCGACGCACGCGATACAGTCGTACCCTCAATCTGCACGGGTTCAAACACTGCAACCGGAGAAATCGTTGATACAGCACAGGACCATTCAATATAACAAAGCTTTGTCTCTACCGATTCATCCTGCCATTTAAACGCATATCCGGCGCGGGTTGCATGATGTCCCGTAACACTTCCGGTCGCAGCATACGCTGTATCATCATAGCAGATTACAAGCCCGTCCACCGGGATGTCCATCTCTCCGCTTTCCACCCGCTTTGTCCATTTTTCTACAAGTTCAGGAAGCGTATCTGCCGTTGCTGCCTCATGGTCGACCACCGTAAACTTCATTTTCTTTAAAAAGTCCATCCGTTCTCCCCAGGAGACGATCTCATCATCAATGTGCACCAGTGTAAACGCATTAAAATGTACATGTCTTGCCCTGACTTCATTCGGATCTTCCAGATTCAGTGTTCCGGAAGCGAGGTTTCTTGGATTCGCATATTTTTCATCATCATCTTCAATCATGTCGTTAATCTGTGCAAAATCCGTATAGGAAATCGTTGCTTCTCCACGGACAACCATATGCCCCGTGTAATCAATTTTTAATGGGAAGCCTTTGATCGCATTTTTCAAAAATGTAATATTCGTTCCAACCGTTCCATTTCCTCTGGTCAGTATCTTGGTAAGCTTTCCATCATCGTATGTCAGCACAAGTGTCAGACCGTCCAGTTTCCAGGAGAGCCATATTGGCTTATCTTCTGCCCATTTCTGAAGTTCTGATACCTGTTTTGTCTTAGCCAGGGAAAGTGCCGGATATTCGTGGGCTTCTTTTTCTCCCCCCGCCTCTTCGTATCCGGCGTTCTGTGTCGGGCTTTCTGGCATTACGTATCCGGTCTCTTTTTCAAGCATCTGCAGTTCGTCAAACATCTGATCCCATTCATAGTTTGACATGATCTCATCCTGACCATTATAGTATGCCTGAGATGCCTGATTCAGTGCAGCTACCAGTTCTTCAATTCTTTTTCTTGTATCGTTCTGATCTGTTACGTTCTGATTGCTTTCCATGTTCCTTTTTCCCCTCTGCTATTATTCGTGTTCTCGGATCATTATAGGAATCCTGTATCAGTTCCTGAAGCTTTTGATATTCTTCCGGTGTCACATCACGGTATGTTCCAACCGGAAGGTCTCCCAGTTCAATATTCATAATCCTTACTCTGACCAGCTTCTCCACACGATATCCAAAATATTCACACATTCTGCGGATCTGCCGGTTCAGTCCCTGTGTAAGTATGATACGAAACTGCCGCTTTCCAGTCTTTTCAACTTTGCATTTGCGTGTCTGCGTACCAAGTTCCACAAGTGGGACTCCACCTGCCATTCCCCGGATAAAACTGTCTGTCACCGGTTTATTTACGGTTACAAGATATTCCTTTTCATGACGGTTTCCGGCCCGCATGATCTTATTTACGATCTCTCCATTATTTGTCATAAGAAGAAGGCCTTCCGAATCTTTGTCCAGCCGTCCCACCGGATAAATTCTTTTCGGATACTTCAGATAATCGATCACATTGTTTTTTTCGCGCTTCTCTGCTGTACATACAATTCCAACCGGCTTGTGAAATGCAAGCAGAATCATTTCCTGCTCTTTGGATATGGGTTTTCCGCAGTAACATACGGTCTGTCCTTCAAGTACTCTTGCACCTGTTTCTGCTGTTTTTCCGTCAATGGAAACATTTCCAAGTTCTACCTGGCGGTCAGCTTCCCGTCTTGAACAAACACCTGCTTCACTTAAATATTTATTGATTCGGATTCCGTTCTCCTGCATTCTGGCTTTCCTCTCCATTTTCTATACTAAGAGAAGCTGCCGAACTAAGCACCATGGGATAAATCGTGGTTGTCTTAGCGCGACAGCTCCTTTCTGCCAGTATCCTGACTTTATTTGCATTTAGTTTGTAACATCCTGAACAAACTCTGTTTTGATGTAAGCTGGTGTTCCATTATAATCAATCTGTGTCCAGTCGCCATCAGTTCCAAGTTTGGTATATGTCTCACCCTGATTAGCCTTTGCCACAAATCCACCATCTACGCTCGGAGTCTCACGCACACTGACGTCTGTTGCGGTAACCTGTACTGCTGTTGCCTGTGGAGTCTCCTGTTGCTGTTCCGGCTGCTGCTCGGCGCTTTCTGAATTCTGCTCCGGCTGCTGTTCGGTTCCCTGTTCCGTGGTCTGTTCGGTTGTCTGCTCAGTTCCAGACTCCGTATCCTGTGTATCCTCCGTGTCTAAAGTAGATACCCACTGGCTCATAGCGGTAGGAATTGTTGATGTCAGCATAGTTGCAAGGTTCGCATCTCCTGCCACTGCAGCGTTATATGCATCCTCAACCTGTTTCTGTAAAACTACAACATCATCCTGCTGCTCATATTTCAAAATAACAGAATAAACATTCGTATCTAACTCATTCTCTCCTCTTCCAAGATTGTAAGAGCTGTATAAGTTATTAATATAGAGTTCTCCGTCATCATTGGTCTCTACATAGTAGAATTCCAATCCAGGAGCAACGGTGTCCACTCCGTAAAATTTCAGGTCATAAGATACTGATACAAGATAGGATCCTTTGGATAATCCAGCTTTGGAATAGCATTTTACATTCTGATATGCCTCAATATACTGGCTGAACACTCCGATATAGCTCTTCTCATTATCCGACATCGGAACTGCAAGCTTTGTAAGTGTATCAAGATCATCTGCTGCATAAGCGGTCAGATAATTGCTGATCAGTGTACTGAGTTCTTCATTGGAGTCCTCCTCAAATTCAGAATCCAGTTCAAAAGTTGACGCAACGTTTGCTTCTGTCGCCTCTGTATCTCCCGCTTTCTTATTGCCGGAAGTATTTACGAATTTAGCAAGGATCACCACTACAATAACCAGCAGAACCACTGCTGCAACATAGCGTTTATTCTTCTCCCAGAAAGCAACGAATTTATCATAATTATCTTCACCAAGTAATTTTTTTATTTTATCTGTCAATGACTGCATAATTTCCTCCTTCATTTGACCTGTCTTCTATAATAAATCAATATCTGCAAATACAAAAAACATGGCAAAACACCTACTATCCCCTAAGTTTCAATGTTTTGCCATCTACTTAAATGCACCCGGCGGGAATCGAACCCGCATCCCAGGAGTCGGAGTCCTGTGTTCTATCCATTATACTACGGCTGCCGCTAACTTGTTTAGTGTAACAAAAGCCTTTGAAAAAGTCAACCTTCGAACACCAGTGTTATATAATGTTTTTTTATATCATCTATAAATGTTATAAATTTGACAATCTTTCTAAAGTCGATTAAGATAGCAACTAAGTACAATTAGGATAAGGAGTAAGCTATGAGTTTCACATTTTTAAACAAACTGCCAAGCCCTTCTGAAATCAAGGAACGTTTTCCACTTTCACCAGAGCTTGCCGCATTAAAAAAAGAAAGAGATCAGATGATCACAGATATTATTACCGGAAAGGATGACCGTTTTCTCCTGATCATAGGACCTTGTTCCGCTGATAAAGAAGATTCTGTTTGCGATTATGTCAGCCGCCTGACCAAAATCCAGGAGGATGTTAAAGATCAGCTTGTCATCGTACCTCGTGTATATACCAACAAACCGCGTACCACCGGTGAAGGCTATAAAGGTATCGCTTCCCAGCCAGATCCTGAAAAAGCACCGGACATGATCGAAGGACTGATCGCAATGCGTAAGATGCACATCCGCGCGATCGAAGAAAGCGGACTGACATGTGCAGATGAAATGCTCTATCCGGAAAACTGGGGATATGTAGAAGATCTTCTCTCTTATGTTGCCATCGGTGCACGTTCTGTAGAGGATCAGCAGCACCGTCTTACTGTAAGCGGTTTTGATGTTGCTTCCGGAATGAAGAACCCTACAAGTGGTGATTTTTCCGTTATGTTAAATTCCGTTTATGCAGCCCAGCATCCACATCATTTCGTATATCGTGGTTTTGAAGTTGAGACTCCTGGCAACCCACTGACACACGTTGTTTTACGTGGCGCTGTCAGCAAACATGGAAATACAACTCAGAATTACCATTATGAAGATCTGATCCGTCTGCATGATATGTACGAAAAAATGGATCTGATCAATCCGGCTGCAATCATCGACTGCAACCACTCAAACTCCGGAAAGAAATTCAAAGAACAGATCCGTATCGCAAAAGAGGTTATGCACAACCGTAAGTTATCTTCCGATATCCATACCCTCGTAAAAGGTCTCATGATCGAAAGTTACATTGAAGAAGGCAACCAGCCAATCGGAAATCATGTATACGGTAAATCCATCACAGATCCTTGTCTTGGATGGGAAGATACAAAGGCTCTTATTTACGATATTGCTGAGATGAATGCCTAAGCGTATATGGTGTGATCTCCGTCTGGATTCCGGCCTGCTCACCATAATATTTGATTAATTTCCAGAATCCCTGCCTGCTCATGCGTTTTCCTGAGCGGTTTGTAAAAAGCCATGGACATGTATTATCTGTAACAAATGCCGGACGTGCATAAGTCAGATAACGTTCCATGGCTTTTTTTGTTGCACGGTCAAACGGAAGCACTTTTTCTCTGTGCGAATCTCTGCACACCACGTATTCCATCTGCATATTCACATCTTCCAGTTTCAGCTGCATCAATTCTTCCACTTTCATCCCGGTTGCACATAAAAGGCAGAGCATGCTCCTGTCCCGTAATTCCTTTGGAGACGTGCCATCAATCTGTTCAAACAGACGATCCAGTTCATCCGCCGACAAAACCGCAGCTTCCTTTTTCTCGATTTTTGGAGCTTTCAAGTCCTCAGCAGGATCATCTTCTTTTAATTTTCTTCTCTCGCAAAAATGAAAAAACGCTTTCATCGCTGCAATATTTCTCGAAATCGTTGATGCCTTCATTCCTTCTTTCTCGAGTTCCAGAACGTACGATGTCAGACGTATCTGTGTCACCTGAGACAATTCACGACATCCATTTGCCTGCAGATAGTCTACCATTTTATTCAGATCGCGCTCATAAGAAATCACTGTATTATGCGATGCCTGTTTTTCAATTGTCAGATATTCCACGAACAGCTCCAATTCTTTTGTCATAGGTACCTCTTTTCCATCATTTCAGCAGCTGTTTTAACACCATGTGCAAAAGTACATTTCCAGCCAGAGCTTCAAGCAATGCTCCCATTATAACAAGTATTACGATTGTCAGTATCGTAAAAAAATGTGTTGTTACCGATGTACGAAGCCAGCTGCTTTTCTCATACCCTGCTCCGACATATCGTGGCTGTACTTCCAGTTTTATAAGAAGTACGATTGCCGTAAGATACAATATCCCCTGCGGAAAAATACAGCAAACACACACCACTATCCCATATAACCCCATATTCATGACACACGCCCACAAAAAAAGGCCAAATGTATATGCAAGTACACTTTTTATAAATTGCGGCAATACTTTTCTGACCGGAGTAAATCCAAGGAGTGCAAGAAACAAATACTCCTTTGCACGTTCCCACAATATATTCCAAAACATCTGCATATACTCCGTTTTTCCCATAACGAAAGCCCTGATATGATAAGAGTTCAAAAAACCATATGTTGTAAGGAATTTTGCTCCAAAAAGCTGTGCACTTGCCACTCCGCTCAGAAAACATATTGCTATAAACAAAATCTGTTTTTTCATGCTCTCCTCAAAAAATAAGCTCTATTCAGAATATGTCCTATTTTTTGATTTTATTACTGTATGCCAGGATAGCAGAAACGGTTTTTGAATCCTGAATCCTGCCCTGATAGATCATATCGCACAATTCTTCCAGCGAATATGCTTCCACCTGTATTTCTTCTCCTTCATCCAGATGCTGTTTCCCCGGCTTTAAATCTTCTGCCAGATAAACGTCAATAAATTCATTGCAGAACGCAACGGTTGTCCGAAGCGACAAAAGAAGACTGATCTTATCGCTCCGATAACCAGTCTCCTCTTCTAATTCCCTTGCAGCACATACTTTGGTATCTTCATCCACACTGTCTCTGCTTCCCGCCGGGATCTCAAGTGTTTCCCGATCGAGCGCATTGCGGTACTGGTGAACCATAAGGATCCTGCCATCCGGAAGAACCGGAAGAACGGCAGCTGCACCTTTCCGGTGCGCGATATAATCCCATTCCTCCGTCTTACCGTTTGCAAGCTGCATGGTATCTTTATAAACATCTAAAATTGAACCTTTATACATAAGTTCGCGGTTGATCCGCTTCATTTTAATTTCCATTCTGTCATCTCCTTTCTTTTTATGATATCCAAAAATGAAAGAATATTCAACAGAATGTTATTTTCATCAGACTTTACTGAATTTTCCAACCTTCTATCCTCCACAACAAGGATCTGATCGGCATTTTCCGTATTCACACTCGCAGTTGCCTCATTTATAGGATATTATAGGAAATAATAAAAAAGGAAAGTATCGAAAACCCTTTATTTTTCAATACTTTCCTTATTTTTACGTTAAATAATAACGCTATTTTGCGTAATCGGTAACGCGAGATTCTCTGATTACATTTACTTTAATCTGACCCGGATACTCTAATTCAGATTCAATCTGTTTTGAAATATCACGCGCCATAAGAACCATATCTGCGTCACTGACCTGTTCAGGAACTACCATAATTCGAATCTCTCTTCCTGCCTGAACTGCGAAAGATTTCTCTACACCCTTATAACCATTTGTAATATCTTCTAACTGTTTTAACCGGTTAGAATATGTCTCCAATGTCTCTCTTCTTGCACCTGGACGCGCTGCACTGATTGTATCAGCAGCCTGTACCAGACAAGCGATAAGAGATTCTGGCTCAACATCCCCATGATGTGATTCCACTGCATTAATAACCAGCGGAGATTCTTTGTATTTTCTACAAAGATCAGCTCCAAGCTGAACATGCGAACCTTCCATATCATGATCGACTGCCTTACCAATATCATGTAAAAGACCAGCACGTTTTGCCATTCTGACATCTTCTCCGATTTCTGCTGCCAAAAGTCCGGTCAGCTGTGCGACTTCGATGGAATGTTTCAATGCATTCTGTCCATAGCTTGTTCTGAATTTCATCTTTCCAAGCAGACGAACGAGTTCCGGATGAATTCCGTGAATACCTACTTCTAATACAGCAGCTTCACCTTCTTCTCGGATCATTGTCTCAACTTCCTTCTGGGCTTTCTCAACCATCTCTTCAATACGAGCTGGATGAATACGTCCGTCGACAATTAACTTCTCCAAAGCAATTCTGGCAACTTCCCTGCGAATCGGATCAAATCCGGACAGAATAACTGCTTCCGGTGTATCATCGATGATCAGATCAACGCCGGTCATAGTCTCTAATGTACGAATATTTCGACCCTCACGTCCGATAATACGTCCTTTCATTTCATCGTTTGGAAGCTGTACAACGGAAATTGTGGTCTCAGCCACATGATCAGCTGCACATTTCTGGATTGCAGTTACAACGTATTCCTTTGCCTTCTTGTTTGCTTCTTCTTTGGCCCTGTTTTCCATTTCCTTGACCATCTTGGCCGTGTCAAGTTTCACATCTTCTTCAATGGTTTTTAAGAGGTATTCTTTTGCCTGTTCAGAGGTTAATCCAGAGATTCTCTCCAGTTCCTGTACGCGCTGTTCATTAAGCTTGGCAACTTCTTCCTTCTGCTTGTTTAACTTCTCTTCTTTCACAGTAAAACTTGCTTCGCGTCTCTCCATCGCTTCCATCTTCTTGTCCAGATTCTCTTCCTTCTGTACAATACGACGTTCGTTACGCTGGATTTCGTTTCTGCGCTCTTTGATCTCTTTGTCAAGTTCATTCTTTGCTTTAATGGACTCTTCTTTGATCTCAAGCATAGACTCACGCTTTTTGTCTTCTGCTGATTTTACTGCTTCATCTATAATCTCTCTTGCTTTTTCTTCTGCATTTCCAATTTTGGAGTTAGCAGCATTTTTCTGATAAGCACTTGAGATAAACCAGACAACAATGGCAGTTACAATTACAGAAATTACACACGCAATAATAACCTGCGTCACAGGAGCACCTCCTTTATTAAATTTTCATTGTACATATAACAAAAAGTTTACCTTTTCATATGTCATAATTAACAACATATAAATTTTATACTTAATTGATAATTATGTCAAGTAATATGGTTCCTCATATTTCATCACACGGAGTATATCATTCGCCTTAAATCCCCGCCTTAAAAGGAAACTGTATGTGCGCCGGAATTCCTTCTCGTCCGCCGTTTTATAATCAAATTTTCTCTTTGTAAGAAGCTCTCTGATCTGGTTCTCCTCGTCAGATACATACTCTTCTTCCAGCGCAGCCTCAATCGTCTCTTTGGCAACTCCTTTTTGCATCAGATCCTGTCGGATTCTCATCCTGCTTTTCTTTGACTGGGCATTCCTCACATAATTCGCTGCATATCGCTCATCATCGATATAATGATATTTTGCAACATACATAACCGCATCATCAATACACTCTTTGGGATATTCTCCTGCTTTTAATTTATCTCTTAACTGTGCCTCTGTCCGATCCATCTGTTCCAGTAAATGCATAGCTCTTCTTCTGGCACGCTTGCACAGAACTTCTTCTATCATTCTCTGATAAGTCAAGGCATCTATCATCCCGCCTTCGCATATATCCAGGCTTTTCATTTCTCCCCTGTATAAAAGACAGGAAAGACCCGTATCAAAACTGACACGGATCTTTCCCTTTCCTACAGTCTCACATTTTATAACTGTAATTTCATTCATTGATTACTCCTGATTCTCTCCCTCTGAAACAGACTCGGTATTGTCTTCCTCTTCAGGTTCCTCCTGCGCAAAGTAATAGTCACGCACCTGCTGTTCGATCATTGCACAGAATTCCGGATTCTCTCTGAGATAATTCTTGGCATTCTCACGTCCCTGCCCAATCTTATCTCCCTCATATGCATACCATGCTCCGGATTTATTAATGATGTTCACATTTGCAGCCAGATCCAAAATATCACCCTCTTTGGATATTCCTTTTCCAAACATGATATCAAACTCTGCTTCACGGAATGGCGGTGCTACTTTATTCTTAACAATCTTAACCCTTGTATGGTTACCAATCACTTCTCCAGCCTGTTTCAAAGCCTCTACACGACGGACATCCAGACGTACGGAAGAATAGAATTTCAGTGCACGTCCTCCGGTCGTTGTCTCAGGATTACCAAACATAACGCCAACTTTCTCACGCAGCTGGTTGATAAAGATTACAACACAGTTCGATTTACTGATAACACCTGTCAGCTTACGAAGTGCCTGGCTCATCAGACGCGCCTGTAATCCGACATGGGAATCTCCCATGTCTCCATCAATCTCTGCTTTCGGAACAAGTGCTGCTACTGAGTCAACGATAACAATATCAACTGCACCGGAACGTACCATTGTCTCTGTAATCTCAAGCGCCTGCTCACCGCAATCCGGCTGAGAAATGTAAAGATTGTCGATATCTACGCCAATATTCTTCGCATAAACCGGATCTAACGCATGCTCTGCATCAATAAATCCTGCAATTCCACCCCTCTTTTGTACTTCAGCCACACAGTGAAGCGCAACGGTTGTCTTACCACTGGACTCAGGTCCATAGATCTCAATAATTCTTCCCTTCGGAAGTCCTCCGATTCCCAATGCAATATCAAGACTTAAAGAGCCGGTTGGAACAGACTCAACATTCATGTTGGTCGCATTATCCCCAAGCTTCATTACAGATCCCTTGCCATACTGCTTCTCGATCTGCGCAATCGCAGCATCCAGAGCTTTTAATTTATCTTCTTTTGCCATTATAGTTCTCCTTCAACATATACGAACTTATGTTCGTTTCACTGTTATTATAGTAGTATACTTTGCTTTTCTTGTCAACCATAAAAATAAAATGTAATTTTGTTTTCTTATACGGGAAACATTCGATCAGATCAGAAAAAAGACAGCTGACGAATCAACTGTCTTCATTATATCTGTGTCTATTTTATCCGTCAACTGCTTTTAAAAATGAATCTGCTGTGTTCCCTGACAATCACACAGTTTCTGTAATTTTTCCAGAAGGATTTCTTCTTCGGTGTTCCCCTGAATGCGCTCCTGAAAAATTCCATAATTCATAAAAACAACAAGAGGAAGATCCATAACCTGATAATTCAGTGCCAGTGCGATCTCCTGATCCACATCAACTTTACAGATCTTTGCCTTATCCTGCATTTTATCCGCAATTCTTTCTGCTGACTCCAGCAATTTTGTACATTCCGCATCCTCTTTCCGGTAAAACAGGATCATAACCGGAATCTTTGACATTAAAACCTGTTCTTCAAATATTTTCTTTGTAAGCTCAACCATTTTTCTTCCGCACCTTTTCTTTAATTTCTGCTGAATTCTTCCAGTTTCAGACCCTCATTACGATCCAGAACCATGCCTACGCTCCATGCATTGATAAAGAGAAGCAATGGGTTGCCCTTCATGTCGATGACCTTCTTCATATCCGAAGTTCCTGTCAGGTTGTCCATATCCACTTCCTCTTTATTTGCAATCCAGCGGATATGTTCATATGGAAGATTCTCAAGACGGATTTCCACGTTATATTCCTTTTCAAGACGGAATTTTAACACATCAAACTGAAGGACGCCGACAACCCCGACAATAATCTCTTCCATTCCGCCCTTATATTCCTGGAATATCTGGATTGCACCCTCCTGGGCAATCTGTGTAACACCTTTCACGAACTGTTTTCTCTTCATGGAGTCCACAAGACGTACCCTCGCAAAATGCTCCGGTGCAAATGTCGGAATACCCTCGAAACGGAACTTGTCTTTTGCCGTCGTCAGCGTATCTCCGATTGAAAAGATTCCCGGGTCGAAAATACCAATGATATCTCCCGCATATGCCTCTTCCACAATTTTACGCTCGTCTGCCATCATCTGCTGTGGCTGGGATAATTTAATATTCTTTCCACCCTGCACATGATATACTTCCATTCCTGCTTCAAATTTTCCGGAACAGATACGCATAAAAGCGATACGGTCACGATGATTTTTATTCATATTTGCCTGGATTTTAAAGACGAATGCTGAAAAATCCTCACTAAATGGATCGATCTCTCCCTGATCTGACTGACGTGCCAACGGCGCATAAGTCATCTGTAAGAAATGCTGCAAAAATGTCTCAACACCAAAGTTAGTAAGCGCAGATCCAAAAAATACAGGAGAAAGTTCTCCTTTGGAAACCAGCTCCTGGTCAAACTCTGCACTTGCTCCATCCAGAAGCTCGATCTCATCCAGAAGCTGTGCCCTGAAGTCCTCTCCGATCTCATCGACCAGCGCCGGATCATCAATATCAATGATTTTTTCCGATCCTTCCTTCGTTCCCTTTAAAGTGTCCGAAAAGGTCATGACCTTCTTTGTATTCCGGTCATACACACCCTTAAACTCTTTTCCGGAACCGATCGGCCAGTTGATCGGACACGTCTCGATTCCAAGCTCATTCTCAATATCCTGCAAAAGTTCAAAGGTATCATTGGCATCACGATCCATCTTATTGATAAATGTAAAGATCGGGATATGGCGCATTACGCAGACCTTAAAGAGTTTACGTGTCTGCGCCTCAACTCCCTTGCTTCCATCGATTACCATAACCGCAGAATCTGCTGCCATCAGTGTACGATAAGTATCCTCTGAGAAGTCCTGATGTCCCGGTGTATCCAGAATATTGATACAATAACCACCATAATTGAACTGAAGAACAGAAGATGTAACGGAAATACCTCTTTGTTTTTCAATCTCCATCCAGTCAGAAACCGCATGACGGGCGGTTGCTTTTCCTTTTACCGATCCTGCAAGATTGATTGCTCCTCCGTATAACAGGAACTTTTCTGTCAGTGTTGTTTTTCCGGCATCCGGATGGGAAATAATGGCAAATGTACGTCTTTTTTCAATTTCTTTTCTTAAGTCGCTCACAAATATATCCTCCAAACTCAAACTGATTCTTCGTGTTTCAGCTATATGTCTATTTATTTCTTGCTATTTTAGCATACTATTTTGTAGTATATCCCAAAATCCTCTGTATTTCAATAAAATTCACAATTTCCATGTCCATTTTATTCTGCCTTTTGCTCTGTTCCTTCCGTACTCTCCTGCTTACTGCCATCCGAACTGATCGTAGTGATCACAATGTTCTGTCCTTCTACACCGGTCTTTCTTTTCACAATATCCTCCACCTGAGCCCGTTTTGCATCGGTAACATCTCCCATATCAAGGACAACATCACATTCTTCCCCGCTCATACTCACAACCACATTCGTAAATCCTTTGGATTCCAGCATCATTTCTGCATTCGCTTCCTTCTCTGCTACATCCGTGAGCTGGACCATCTGATCCACAGCGACCTGTTTCTGTTCATCGGTAATATTCTCATTATTGATAATTCCGAGTAACGTTTCCTTATTTTTTGACCGGACCTGTTCCCGGTTCAATTTCACTTCCGCTGCATAATCAACGCTGTTTGCCAGCGCCCCCGTCAGCACCGTCTCCCCAGGGTTTATGATTTCTTCTGTTCCTGTCTCCATCGCGACATCCTCTCCAGCGGCCTCCGTATTTTCGATTTCCGGGTAGATCTCGTGATCAGAGTTATCAATCTTATATCCATCTTTTACCGAATCTGCGCTGGCGCTCGTCGCTCCGTTATCTGCCAGGCCGCTTCTGTCATAACTTATGTATCCTGCGATTGCGATCAGAAATGCAAGTGCGGTAATGATCACCTGATTTTTGTGAAAAATTTTCTTCATTGTGGTTCCTCCTGTATGGACTATTCAACTATTATCATTTTATATTCCGCCTCATCAAAATATGCCTCACAAATCATGATTATTCCACATTTTGCATTGGCACGACCTTTATCTTATGTGCCTCCACACCAAACAATGCCGTCACAGCATCCATGATACTGCTCTGTACTGCCGCATTTTTTCCGCCTTCAGCTACGACCACAACCCCCTCAATCTGCGGTGCGGTCTCTTTCGTTACATACGGACTGTTCTGATTCCCCGAGTCAAAAATAACCGTATTTTCCTGATAAGACTCAGAATTTGACGAAACATCTTTGTCCAAAACCGTCTCTCCTTCGTCCTTCAATGTGATCATGACATCAACATTTCCCACACCTTCCATCTTTTCCAGTATATTTTCCAGTTTTTTTTCCAATTGTGCTGCATATTCCCGTTCATTGTCCTCCAGACTCCCGTCTGTTTTTCCGTTTTTTTCGTCACTGGTTTCTTTTGTATCCTGTTTTCCTATCTTTGATCCACTTCCCGATGGAATTGCAACAATCAGGATCAGCATACCAATTAATATGACAATCAGCCAGTCCTGTCCCTTCATATGCCGGATCTTATTCCGTATTATTGTCCATGTAGAAAATTTCAAAAATATCCTCCTCATTTTCTTCATTGAATTCAATTTCATTTAATCGATCCGTGATCTGTTCCAGATTGCGGTATGCTGCCTGCGAATCATCCCTCATGATCCATTTCACAACCGGTGCAAGCAGGATCACCGCCATAAATATTCCGATAAAAAACTGAAAATACTTCTGATATCTGTCCTTTGGAACGAGATACGTAAAAACAAAAAGAATCAGCATAAGTACAAAAAAATTTTTTATAAAAGATGTAACCGTTTCCATTTTCCCCACTCAGTATATAAAACTTGTCGATGTTGTCACCATGGATATAACGATCATAAATAACAGCATCGTATTTACCATAATCTTAAGATACAGGGTGCTTCCCCTCGCTACACCATGCACACATTCCACCAGTCTTTGATCTGCCACCGGCTGCAAAAGTGCCACGATCAGCCTGTACAAAAAAGTAAAGCTGAAGATCTTCACAAGCGGAAGCAGACAGACAACAAGCAGTACGATCACTGCTGCCACTCCTACACTGTTTTTGATCAGAATCCCACATCCAAGCACGATTTCCCCCGCCGATCCGATCGTATTTCCCACTCCCGGAAGCATAGATACGGATTTTAAAATCATATTTCCGGATAGACGGTCTTTTGCAGTCGTAAGAAAGGACTGAACCGTGCTGATCCCGATGACACTTCCGACTGCAATTTTTATACAGATTCCGATTCCGGATTCGATCAGTTCCGCAAGTTTCGAAAGCTTTTCTTCTTCAAACAGATGATCCACAAATTCCAAAAGCACAAACACATGGATTGCCGGAACAAGAAATAATTTGAGTGCTGATTCGAGTAAAAGCACCATTCCAAATGTCATCTCATAGAAAATCCCTGCCGAAGCTGCATTTCCGGATAACATCAGGGTTGTTGCATATGCGGGGACCAGCGCTTCTAGAAAATCAATGACCATCTGCATTCCATCCTGCAGCACCTGATGCAGCAATAAAAATGACTGCATCAAAAGAAGCATCATTGCCCCATACACAACCAGAAAGCTCATATTTGATACATATCCGCTGCAGGTCATGCATACCCGGTTTGTTACAGCAAACAAAATTGCAAGAAGAAGCATCTGTACAAACATCGGTCTTGCTGCCGCAATCTCATAGAAAAAAAGATCTAATACATAGGTTCCAATATCAAGCAGCCAGTCATGCTCTTTTTGACCGCTTCCGTTTGCGTCAAAACTTATTTTATATTCATTAATCAGATCTTCCACCAGCCCGGAAAAGCTGTATTTCTCCGGCAGCTGCTGCCCGGTAAATGCATCCGCTTTCGAAAAATCAAGATGCTTAAGGATCTCATCCAGATATTGCTGTTCACTTTCTGTTTCCAGTTCTTTTTGTGTTTCTTCCCTGGTATCTGCAGCATAACAGATCTCTTTTGCCGGCATTTCAATTCCAAGGCACATCAGACACAAGAGCAGGATCAGCCAAACTTTCCTTTTCCCACTCATAAGAACTGCTCCAATACATCCGTAAGATAGGCAAGTCCGGGGATACTAAGTGCGAGAATGGAAAGCTTTGCGAACAGTTCAATCTGTCCGCCAACAGCCTGATACCCATTGTCCTTACAGATTCCGGCGGAGAAGTCAGCCACGTAAGTAATCCCTAACATTTTTAAAAGCTGGATCATAAATGAATGTTCCACCGGAAGTTGTTCCCAGATGCCCCCGATAAATTGAGAAATGGCGGAAAATTGTGCCAGTGCATATACGAATATTACGATACCTGCTGCAAGTCCGACCAATATGGCAAACTCCCCTTTTTCCTTTCGAAGAATCATTCCCAGAAATACACTTACAATTCCGATCAGTCCGATTTTTAAAATATGCCCGCCCCCTTTACAACGAAAATAATGTTTCCATTGTTTCAAACAGTTCACTGATATACGGAACGATCCAGAATAATACAATGATCAGTCCCGCAAGACTTAATAAAAAAGCATGTTCCTCTCTTCCGCTGTGTTTGAGTACCTGGCTTAAAACCGTAACAATGATCCCAACTGCCGCAATTTTAAAAATAATTGTTATGCCCATAGCATTCCTCTCCTATAAAAGTATGATTACGATCATAATTCCACCAAGTATTCCAACCGGTGTAAACACTTTTTGCTTTTCTCTCCACTGTACCTTTTCTTCCTGGATCTGTATCTGCATCTGCTCCCGGATATGCTTTAAAACATCAATGTTTTCTCTCAGATTATCTCCAAACAGCCCTTTTGCACATTCTGTCACAAGGAATAAAAACTGCTCGGAAAAATTCCATTCTCCCCGGTGTTTCCTCCATACTTCTGTCCAGATCCGTTCTCCGAAAGGACAGTCATTTTTCTGCATTTTGGCTACAATATCCTGAAATGTATCTCTCAGCCTGTCGCTTTTTTCTCCTGTCACTTCTAAAAGCTCGGCTACATAAACCTTCTCCGTTTCCAGCCGGTATACCGCATGTGAAACAAATTGTTCCAGCAGGACCATATCACCGATCTTCATTCTTCTGTTCTCATTCCAGCTTACAATGCCTCCCAGAATCCCGCCAAATATCACACATATTCCAACCAGCTTTAACATATCCTTCTCATTGCTTCATCGTATATCTGCATTTTTCTTGTTCCATCCAGTTCCCTGCTTAACAGCACAAACCGGTCTATCATTCCCGCCTCCAGGATTTTGCGCATATATGGCTTTTCGGAAAGTTCGCGTATTCTCTGTGCATGGACAGTTCCAAGTATTCTGCTTCCAGAGCATACTGCCTGATAGACTGCCATAAAGTCTTCCTCTTTTCCAAGCTCATCCACGGCGATGATCTGTGGCGACATTGACCGCAGCATCATAAATATTCCACGTTCCTTCGGACAATTATCCAGCACATCCGTCCTCGGTCCCAGGTCATTCTGTGGAATTCCCTGATAACACGCAGCTATTTCCGAACGCTCATCCACAACTGCAATCTTAAGTCCCATATGTTCAGAATCACCATAGGATAAAATCCGTATGCTGTCTCTCAGATATGTTGTCTTTCCAGCACCAGGTGGCGCCAGAATCAGAGTATTATGTATGCTGTCCCCCTGCCGGATCTGCTGTACAAGCTGTTTTGCACAGCCTTTTCTTTCATGTGCAATTCGAATATTCAGTCCACTGAAATCATATATCCCACAGATTCCTTTTTTTCCATTCGGTGTGTCTTCCGCTCTTGCCACTCTTCCGACCACACCGACACGATGGCCTCCTTTCATTGTAAAAAATCCCTCTTTCAGTTCATTCTCCATTGCATACAGGGAATATCCGGAGAGATAATTCATCATCTCCCTTATTTCCTCTTTTTCAACGACACCAAAATGCAGGCTTCTCCGGTCTGCATAAAGAAATTCCACTGGAAGCTTTGCCCGGATCCGTATCTCCTCCAGGCCATCCCATTTATCTTTCGGAATCGTCTGCCGGATTCTCACTGGAAAAATATTTACAAACTCCATACCACTCATCACCTCAAATAAAAAAGTCACAGGTAAATAAATTACCTATGACTTATTTATATGACTTGTCTATGAAATTATGCCTGAATGTTTCACCCGGTTACATACGATCTGGTGCTGAAAAACCAAGTACGTCAATGCATGTCTCAAGAATGCATTTTGTCAGGCAGAGTACAGCAATGTAGGATTTCTGGATCTCTTCATTCTCTTCCGAAAGAATCTTGGTTCCATGATAAAAACCATTAAATGCATTTGCCAGTTCATAAATATATGCACAGATCTTATGCGGTGCAGTTTCCTCAAATGCATTCTCCATGACTGCATTAAATCTGGACAGCACAAGCATCAGATTCTTTTCATTCTCAGAGTCTGCAGCTTTGATAACAGAACTGCATGCTGACGCATCCTTGCCCATAGCCTCATATTTGGAAAGAATGGATTTGATTCGAACGATTGTGTATAAAATATATGGTCCTGTATTCCCTTCAAAAGAAGTGAAACGGTCAATATCAAAAATGTAATCCTTGCTTGCCTGGTTCGACAGATCTCCATATTTGATTGCTGATAACGCTACTGTCTTTGCAGTACGTACTGCTTCTTCCTGGTCAATGTCAAGATCTTCTTTGCTCTTCTGATTCTCCGTGATCTTCTTGAGCATTTCTTCGTTGATTGCAGAAACCAGATATTCCAGACGCATAACACCGCCTTCACGGGTCTTAAATGGCTTGCCATCTTTGCCGTTCATTGTACCAAAACCAAGGAATTTCAATTCGGTTTCCGGTTTTACAATACCGGTCTTTCTTGCACAACGGAAAACCTGTGTAAAATAAAGTTCCTGACGCTTGTCAACAACATAGATCAACTCATCCGGATGGTAATCTTTCATTCTCCATACCATGGTTGCAAGATCTGTTGTGTTATACAGTGAGGCTCCATCTGACTTTAAGATCATACATGGAGGGATCTCTTTGGTGTCTGTGTCTTCTTTTACATCCACCACAAGCGCTCCATCACTGATATATGCATATCCGTCATCTTTCATTTTCTGAACCATATCCGGAATATATGGCTGGGCATCTGATTCTCCCTTCCACAGCTCAAATGATACATTCAGATTCTCATAGTTTTTCTTAAGGTCACTTACGGATACCTCTAAAATGTGTTTTAAAAGTGCCTGATAACCTCTTCTTCCATGCTGTAATTCATAAGTTGCCTGCATTGCAGCTTCCTTATATGCTGCATCTTCTTTGGATTTGCCACTTGCTGTCGGATAGATTTCTTCAAGTTCGGCTATTGTAAACGGTGCCTCTTTTGGATATTCTCCTTCAAAGCTCTCATCAAAATATACAAGCTCCGGTCTTCTGAGCTTAAGCTCTGTAATGATCAGTCCCATCTGAAGACCCCAGTCTCCAAGATGCACATCACCGATCATATGATGTCCCATGAATTTACCGATTCTTTTTACACTCTCACCGATAATTGCCGAACGCAGATGTCCGACATGAAGTGGTTTTGCAACGTTTGGTCCGCCGTAGTCAATCATGATTGTTTTTGGCTCTGCAGCCTTTTCACAACCATATCTGCCTTCATCTTTCTGCATGGAATTTAAGTATTCCGCAAGATATTCATTTGAGATCTTAATATTTAAAAATCCTGGCTTTACAGATTCTGCCATAGCGAACATCGGATTTCCGGAAAGGGCTTCTGCAATCTTATCAGAAATCATAAACGGCGCACATTTATATTCTTTTGCGGCAGCCATGGCTCCATTACACTGGTATTCACACAGATCCGGTCTGTTTGATAATGTAACTTTTCCGTATTTTGCATCATATCCTGCTGCAACGAATGCCTTTGTCACTTCATCTGTGATGATATCAATCAGTTTATTCATTTTCTGCCTCCTCGTATTCTATAACTATCCTACATTTTATCAACAAATCAGCATTTCCACAACCGTATTTTACTTAAAAATCACATTGCGGTATTTACCGAGCACTTTCATCAAAAGGCTTCCCAGAATACATACTGAGATCACTTCTCCAATTCCAACCGTTAACGCATTAAATGGAATTGACCAGTCTGTTCCATGGAATACTGTTTTAAAACCATATCCATAACGAAGCACAAACGGAACAATGACCATGTTTGCAATTACCGGAGGTAATGTGCATAACACTTTGTGTCTGCGAAGAAGATATGTTCCAACTGCGCCAAGCAGTGTTGCAATACTTCCGAAAACAATGTCATATACAATTGCACCTGTCAGCGTATTTGCAAGCAGACAGCCAAGCCATAATCCAGGGATTGCTGCCGGTGTAAAAAATGGCAGAATACAAAGAGCCTCCGAAAAACGGATCTGGATAGAACCGGACGCAAGTCCGAGCAGATTGGTGATGTATGTAAGCACCACATAAAGAGCTGCGATCATAGCAGCCTGGACGATAAATAATACCTTTTTGTTTCTCATATTCATTTCTCCTTTAGTTTTGTTTTCTGTCAGGAAGGTCTCGAACTGACAATAATTTACTTTACACATTCCCATGATGCTTGTCAAGAAAATCCAGATTTTACAGTATAAAAAAAAGCCCCTCAGGGCATCCTTACTTTATCAAATCCGGAGGTATTCTTATGTCAGCATATAAGGTCGAAATCTGTGGAGTCAACACTTCACAGCTTCCCATTCTGAAAGAAGAGGAAAAAGCAGAACTGTTCAAACAGATAAAGGCAGGTGATAAAGCCGCAAGAGAACGCTATATCAAAGGGAATCTGAGGCTTGTACTGTCCGTGATCAAACGCTTCAGTAACCACAACGAAAATGTCGATGATCTGTTTCAGATCGGCTGCATCGGACTCATGAAATCCATCGATAACTTTAATCCAGACATGCAGGTAAAATTCTCCACCTATGCAGTTCCCATGATCATCGGCGAAGTCCGGCGTTATCTGCGTGATAACAGTTCTTACCGCATTCCACGTTCCCTCAGGGATACTGCCTATAAAGCGATCCACTCCCGCGAGATCCTCTCCCGCACTTCCTTGCATGAACCGACTCTTGATGAGATTTCTGCCGACTGTGGTATCTCAAAAGAAGACATTGTCTATGCTCTTGATGCCATTCAGACACCGCTAAGTCTCTTTGATCCTATTTATACTGAGGGCGGCGATACCCTCTATGTTATGGATCAGATCTCTGACAAAAAAAGCAAGGAGGAGAACTGGGTTCTGGATCTGTCCATAAGCGATGCACTTGAACGACTGAACGAACGCGATGAACAGATTATAAAACTGCGGTATTTCGAAGGCAAAACCCAGATTGAGGTTGCCGACGAAATCCACATTTCCCAGGCCCAGGTCTCCCGACTTGAGAAAAATGCCTTAAAAAGCATGTATAAATATCTTTATTCCGAAGATCTTTAACGATCCCATTTATCACAGAGTGCATTGATCTGATCTGCAAATCTGGCAAGATCTTTGTTGGCCATTCCTTCACAGTGACGAATTACCGTTAAGAGACGCTGACCAGCTGCAAGCAGCCTGTCGAAGACAGTATTGGCTGCTTTCGCCTGATGTTTCTTCTTCTCCACGAGCTGTCTGGATCCCTGACTGATGCACTCACCTGTGATCAGATCATAACTGTCTCCACTATATGGAGCAACTGCATCCAGTCCGACTTCCTCCCGCACATGTTTTGCGAAAAATTCGGTTACCTGATCATCTCCATGAACAATAAATACCTTAGAAGGTTTCTCTTCGAATTCACGGATCCATTTTGTCAGATGATCCATATCTGCATGACCGCTGATTCCAGGAAGATTGCAGATGGTTGCATGAACCCCGATTGTTTCTCCGAAGAGCTTTACTTCTTTTACGCCATTCAAAAGAGAATGCCCCAATGTACCCGGCACCTGGTATCCGACAAAAAGAATCGTCGAATCTGCTCTCCACAGATTATGTTTCAGATGATGACGGATACGTCCGGCATCACACATTCCAGATGCAGATATGATTACTTTTGGCGTCTCGATAAAGTTGATATTCTTTGATTCATCACTGGTAACAGCAACTTTAAGTCCCGGGAACTGAATCGGGTTGATTCCCATATTGATAAGCTTCCTTGCATCTTCGTTAAAGCACTCCGATACATTCTTATGGAAGATATTCGTTGCTTCTACAGCCAGCGGACTATCAATATATACTTCAAAATTCCGGAATTCCGGAAGCAGATCCTCTGTTTTTATCCGTCGCATAAAATAGAGCATCTCCTGCGTACGTCCAACTGAGAAAGCAGGAATGACAAGATTTCCTCCTTTGGTAAAGGTCGCACTCATGACTTTTGCAAGTTCCACCGCATAATCCGGCGGTGTATCATGATTCTTATCTCCATAGGTGGATTCCATAATCACATAATCTGCATCTTTTATATATTCCGGATCACGGATCAGTGGGCGGTTGCCATTGCCGATATCACCAGAAAAGACCAGTTTCCTTGTCACATGATCTTCTGTGATCCACATCTCGATGGAAGAAGATCCAAGCAGATGCCCTGCATCCACAAAGCGGACTTTCAATCCCTCACATACCTGGATCTCATCATGATATTCACACGGCACAAAATGCTGCATAACATTTACTGCATCATTCAGATCGTACAACGGCGTAACTTCCGGCAAGCCTGCACGTCTTGCTTTTCTATTCTTCCATTCTGCTTCAAACTCCTGAATATGGGCGGAATCTTTCAACATGATTCCACATAATTCCGATGTCGCTTTTGTCGCAAAAATCTGTCCACGGAATCCATGATTATATAAAAGAGGCAGAAGTCCCGAGTGATCAATGTGCGCATGCGTCACAAAAACATAATCAATATTGGATGCATTCACCGGAATTTCCTGATTTACATACATATCCGGTCCCTGTTCCATACCGCAGTCCACCAAAAGATGAATATCCCCAAATGTAACATAATGACAGCTGCCCGTTACCTCATGGTCAGCTCCTAAAAACTCCAATACCATACTCTCTCATCTCCTGTTTATGTTCTGATTTTATGTTTATATTTTACCACATTTCGAGTATATTGTATAATATTTTCACAAAAATCACTTTATTTTTATTCAAATTTCTGAATTTCCTTTTTCAGACGATTCATGATCTTCTTTTCCAGTCTCGATATATAAGACTGCGATATTCCCAGCGTATCCGCAACTTCTTTCTGTGTCATTTCTTTTCCGTTTGGCTGATTGATTCCATATCTTAATTCAATGATTTCTTTCTCTCTGCAATCCAGCTTTTCGACCGCTTTTCGCAACAGCCTTTTTTCGACTTCTGTTTCCATGTCCCGATAAATAATATCTTCATCCGTTCCAAGAATATCCGACAACAGAAGTTCATTGCCATCCCAGTCAACGTTTAACGGCTCATCTATGGAAACCTCAAGCCGCGTTTTATTATTCCTTCTAAGATACATAAGAATCTCATTCTCAATGCATCTGGACGCATATGTTGCAAGTTTGATCTTCTTTTCCGGGTTAAACGTGTTGATTCCTTTGATCAGTCCGATCGTACCGATCGATATCAGATCCTCCACTCCAACCCCTGTATTTTCAAATTTTTTTGCAAGATACACGACCAGACGCAGGTTGTGTGAAATCAGCTTTTCCTTTGCTTCTTTGTTCTCTCTTCCTGTGAGCGCCGACAGACATTTTTGTTCTTCCTCCATTTCAAGCGGTGGAGGAAGGACCTCCGATCCACCTATGTAAAAAACATCCCGTTCTCCCCGGATTCCTCTTAAGATAAATAATACTGTCTTCCATTTTTCCGAAATATTCATACGATGTCCACTTCCTGATTCAATATAATTTGATATGTTTTATTTTTCATTAGTCCAGGCTGTGCAATCCCGATCACAGCCGGTTCAACCAGACATTCCCTGTTCTGCTCTCTGATCCGGATACAATCAATGGTATAAATCTGTAAAAGTCCGGAGCCCCCGAGCGAACAGTATGGAATGACTAGTGCATGTTTTGCCTCAGATGCAAAGATTCCCAACTGATCCGCGATCTCCGGTGCCACAATATACACTGCTCTTCCTCCGTATGGCTCCTTCAACCGGTTGCCGGAATCATACAACGCCAACGCCTCCACCTGGTTTTTTGCATCCTCCAGCATCACCTGAAATAAAGTAGTTCGAAGCTTTCGATATCTTGCAGCATATGTAACACCAGAAACAAGTAAAAACCCGATTGCAAGGATTACAAGAAACGGAAGTTTATGCAGTCCAAACATATTTGCGACCGCTTCACAAATTCCGCCAAGCAGCATCATAAAAAGCATGCAGATTCCATACTCTATGCTCCATTCGCGTATGTTCTGTGGCTTCAGTGCAAGCATTGTAACAAAAGGCAAAACAACCAGACCGGACAATCCCAGAAACACCACGTGATCATTGTTCATAAGCAGCAACAGCAATTCCAGCACGCTTCCGATCAGTGCCGCGATCCCGATTCCTGCCATCCGACGTAATCCATGTATTTTCCGCAAACGTGCTGCTCCCATAAGTACGATCAGATTTACCAGAAAATTCTGGATTACAAATACATCTGCATAAAATACATACAAAGTTATTCCCCCCTGTCTCCCATGTCCGGAACAGGTTCATTATACAAAAGGAATCTGCGAGGAATTTATCAGATACTGTGTGAGAAAAAAAAGAAGTTATCGACAGAATTCATAGAAAAAAAGGACAGACACTTTCGTGTCTGTCCTGCTTATCATTCAAATGACGTTAATTTATTTCTTCTTTAAGAAATCAGGAATGCTGATCTCTACCGGTTTTACCGTACTTTCCGGCTTCGGTGGTCTCTGAATACCGCTGAATGTCGGATTGGTATTATTCTGTACCGGTGCAACTGGTCTTGCCACATTTGGCTGAGCCGTATGTAATCCTGCTGTTGTACGTCCTGTTACCGGACTTACCGTAGGTCTTACAGTTGCGCCCTGTGACTGATATTTCAGCATATTAGACATAGATGGTGCACTCTTTGAAGCATTCTCCAGTCCAGTTGCGATTACAGTGATTGTTGCTTCATCTGTCATCGTCTCGTCATATTTTGCACCAAAGATGATGTTGGCATCATCTCCGGCAAGATCCTGTACATAACTTGCTGCATCATTTGCATCCATCAGAGAGATATCTCCGGAAATATTAATGATTACATGAGATGCTCCCTCGATTGTTGTCTCAAGAAGTGGAGAAGCAACTGCTAACTTCACAGCCTCAATTGCCTTATCATCTCCCTTGGCATTACCAATACCAATATGAGCCATTCCCTTGTCCTTCATAACAGTCTGAACATCTGCAAAGTCAAGGTTAATCAGTGCAGGTAAATTGATCAGGTCTGTGATTCCCTGAACTGCCTGCTGTAATACTTCATCTGCCTTCTTTAATGCATCCGGCATTGTTGTACGTCTGTCTACAATCTCTAATAATTTATCATTTGGAATTACGATCAGTGTATCAACACTCTCTTTTAAACGGTCAATTCCAGAAACCGCATTGATCATACGCTGCTTTGCCTCAAATTTAAAAGGCTTTGTCACTACTCCAACAGTAAGGATTCCCTGCTCTTTCGCGATCTTGGCAACAACAGGTGCAGCACCGGTTCCGGTTCCGCCACCCATTCCACAGGTAACAAATACCATATCTGCGCCCTTAACTGCTGCAGCTAATTCTTCTGCACTTTCTTCAGCAGCTTTCTGTCCTACCTCCGGCTGAGCTCCTGCTCCAAGTCCTTTCGTAAGTTTCTCGCCAATCTGAATCAGTGTCGGTGCTTTACATAACTGTAAAGCCTGTTTATCTGTATTAACACCGACGAATTCTACTCCGCCAATGTTCTCATCAATCATTCGGTTTACTGCATTATTTCCAGCCCCGCCTACGCCAATTACGATAATTTTTGCACTGGCATCAGCTTCGTTTGTCATTATTTCCAGCAAGGTTCTTCCTCCTCTTTTACATCCATATAATCTATAATATAGTTTTTCCGTGAAATAATCAACAGTAAAATACTATTTTTATCAGAAATAGCACAAGATTTTGATCATTCTGTCTTGTCAAATACTATATTTGTAGTATTCTCTGTCCAATTCTCCATATGAAGCACCCCGCTAAGTCCTTCAAGATTTGGCATGATCTTACTTACGCGTTCAATTTTCGGGGTAAGCTGTGTGGTATCACCGATCATGACCTGTATACTTCCGTATGCAAGAACCGGCGCATTGTCAACGCCGTATGTAATTGAATCCGGAATAAGGTTGTATTTCTTTAATGTCTGTGTCAGCGAAAGCAGTTCTTTCAATGTATCCCCGTCTATCGGAAGCTGTTCATACAAAACAACCTGATCACAATTGATTCCCTGAATCATAGGAATATCCGGGATGACATCAGACGAAGTTTCCACAACAAATCCATCTTTATCAAAATATGCATTCTCATTAATGGATGGAATAAAAATATAACCCACAATTCCCTTTTCGTATACCGTTATGTGCAATGTATGCGGATTTTTGAGTGTTATTTCCATAGTATCCACAAAAGGAATACTTTTCGGGTCCGTAAAACGATATTTCAGAAAAACATACAGAGAATTCCATGAATACTCATCATTCAGGACCGTATCTTCAATCATCTTGGAATCATAAAGCTTATTGCCCTCTACCTCAACATCCCTGACCCGAAACACTTTCATGATAATCAGCGCAGCAATTGCAAGTACAATAAGGACTCCCAGTATAACCGTAAGTGATATCTTCCTTCTTTTCTTTTTTCTGCGTTCTTCTTTAATCATAATATTCCAGCCTTTTATCCTTCAATATTCTGAAGACGGATGCCCTTGGAAACACTGAGTGCAAGCCCCATCTCCGCCATCAGGAACATAATTGACGTACCACCGTAACTGATAAACGGCAGCGTAACACCGGTATTTGGAATCGTGTTGGTAACAACTGCGATATTCAGAATCACCTGTAATGCAATATGCGACATAATGCCCACAACAAGAAGTGCTCCGAAAAGATCTTTTGCATTGTTCGCAATGATCATCATTCTCCAGATCATAAGAAGAAACAGCAAAATTACACAGATTCCTCCAAATAACCCAAGTTCTTCACAAATAATCGTAAAGATCATGTCATTCTGTGCCTCAGGAACGAATCCCATCTTCTGGATACTCTGACCAAGTCCTTTTCCAAATAATCCACCAGAACCGATCGCATACAATCCCTGAAGCGTCTGGAATCCGTCATCCCCTGCGGTTTCCGGATGCAGCCATGCCTTGATTCGATCCAGCCGGTAACTTTCGATCATAATAAATACAGCGACTGCTCCGATTCCGAGCAGTGCAAGTGCCACAAAGTGACTGTACTTCGGACTCGCAACAAACATCATACACACTGCAATTCCGGCTACAATAATTGCAGTACTCAGGTTACTGATTGCAATAATGATAAGTACCGGAGCAATAATTGCAAGCACCTTGATAATTGCGGAAAACTTTGCAATCTGTTTCGGTATCCGTTCAATAAAAGCTGCAAGAAATACAATCATCGCAATTTTGGCGAACTCCGACGGCTGAAACGAAATCGGTCCGATCTGCAGCCATCTCTGGGATCCATTATAATTTCGTCCTGCAACGATAACCGCTCCACAAAGTGCAACGGAGGCCGCATACGCCAGTACCGCAAACTGTTTCCAGAAAGTATACGGGATCGATGCCAGCATAAACATAAACACAAATCCGATCATCATCGCCATGACCTGTTTCTTCAGATAAAATGCCGCATCCCCGAATTTGCTTGCTGCCGTATAGGAACTGGTACTGTATAACATAACAAGACCAAAGCAGATCAAAAAGATAATGATAAACAACAGATTGTAATCAAAATATTTTATTTCTTTCGGCCTGCCATCTCTCGATTGTCTTTCGCCCTTTCTGCTCGTCGTCTTTTTTTTCATATTTACTCCTTTAAGCCACGGACAATATCTTTAAAGATTCTTCCTCTTTCCTCATAATTCGGGAACATTCCCCAGCTTGCGCATGCCGGTGATAACAATACCGCGTCGCCGGATACAGAATGATCATAACAATACATGATAGCTTCCTCAAATGTATCACATAAGACTACATCTTCAAATCCATGTTTCTTTGCACACTCTGCAATCTTTTCTCTTGTCTGGCCAATCAGTACAAGGCCTTTTACCTTTCCGTCAAATGCCTCGATCCATTCGTCATATTCGGATTGTTTATCATATCCTCCGCCAATCAGCCATGTTGGCCGGTTCATTGCACGGATTCCCTGGATTGCAGCATCCGGATTGGTTCCCTTGGAGTCATTGTAGAATTTTACTCCGCGTTTTTCACACACATATTCAATGCGGTGTTCCACTGCCGTGAATGTTTTTAAAACTTCTACAATCTTATCCATCGGAACACCAAAAGCTGTCGCAATCGCGCAGGCTGCCATGACATTCTCATAATTGTGGTTACCAAGAAGGTTCAGCTCATGAATATTGATCACCAGAGAGGCTTCCCCATTCTTTGCATAATAAATATTCTCATCCGAAAGATAGAATCCATTTTCCAGTGCTCTTTTACTGCTGAAGAAGATGACATTCGTCTTTAATCCTTCCCCAAACTTACGCAGGACCTCATCCTCATAATTTAATACACAGGTCTCATCTTTTCCCTGATTTCTAGTAATATCTTCCTTGGTTCGGATATAACATTCCATCGTATGATGGCGGTTCAGATGATCCGGTGTAATATTTAAGATTGCGGAAACTTCCGGCTTAAATTCATGAATCGTTTCAAGCTGGAAACTGCTGATCTCGGCAACAGTTACTGTCTCATCTGTTGTATCTGCAGCAACCGATGTATATGGAATTCCAATATTACCAACAACTTTTACATCCTTATAATAGTTCTTCATGATCTCGCCGGTAAGCGCTGTTGTTGTTGTCTTTCCATTTGTTCCGGTAATTGCGGCAATCCGTCCTTTGGAGAAGTAATATGCAAGTTCGATCTCACCCCATATGGCAATTCCTTTCTCACGCATACGGTTTACCATCGGAATATCCGTTGGCACTCCCGGACTTAATACGGTCACATCAAACTGATCCATCTGTTCTTCTGTCAGATCTCCAAGAATAACAGGAACAGTTCTTAATTTCTCACTTTTTTCGTATACTTTTTCAAGGTCAAGGTCTTTATTTCCATCAAATAATGTGACCCTGATCTTCTTATCCAATAATAATTCACATGCGGCAATTCCGCTGATTCCGGTTCCTACAACCAGAACATTTTTTTCTGCTAGATTCATATGTTTATTCCTCCGTCTACAATTAATTAAGTATACGTTATTTCTGTATAGAATTCAAGTTTTCCACCGCATTGTTTTCATCTGGATTGCTCATCGGTTTCACTGCTCTCCACACTCTGTTTTTCAATGTCCAGATATGGGAGAATATTTTCAAAAACTGTTTTTGCAACAGGTGCACAGATCGTTCCTCCATAATACACCCCCTGCGGATTACGAATGATCACAAGCACCAGTACCTGTGGATTATCTGCCGGAGCAAAACCCAAAAAGGATGCGATATATTTATGTTCAGATCTTGGAAGCGTCTGTGAAGTTGCTGTTTTTCCGCCAATTTCATATCCTTCGATCTTACAGTTTTTTCCACCTCCTTCTGACACTACTTTTTCCAGGAGATACCGCATGGTCTCTGAGGTCTGCTCACTGCATATCTCCTTCTTTGTCTCATAGGAAAACGTTTCCACAGTATTTCCACTTTCGTCTGCCGTCCGCACACCAAAATGCGGAGTCACACGATTTCCACCGTTAATCAGGGAAGATACCGTTGTCACAAGCTGGATCGGAGTGATCTGAAACGACTGTCCGAAAGATATTGTTGCAAGTTCCACCTGTCCGATATGATCCAGACTGTGCATGATTGTTGCAGCCTCGCCCGGAAGATCAATATTGGTTTTGGAAAAAAGTCCAAACTGGTCAAAATACTTATAAAACCGCTCTGATCCGATTCTCAGTCCAACCGTTATAAATACCGGGTTACAGGAATTCTCAATTCCCTGGACAAATGTTTCTGCTCCATGTCCGGTTGTCTTTGCGCACCGGATTTTCCGGTCTTCTACCATAATAAATCCCGGACAACTGAACTGATCCTCCAGTTTTACTGCTCCGCATTCTAACGCTGCTGCCGCAGTAATCACTTTAAAAGTCGAACCAGGTTCATAAGTATCAGACACACAATGGTTTCTCCACATGTTATTTAACTGCTCCATCTCCGAATCTGTTCCCTGAATGGATCCTGCATCTTTCGTCAGCGCAAATGGCTGATTCAGATCAAATTCCGGATAATCCGCCATCGCAAGAAGTTCTCCATTCTGAGGATTCATCACGATAATGCTGACACTGTCTGCCTGTTTCTGAATGAACGCCTTTTCTGCCTCCTGTTCGCAGAATGCCTGAATATTATAGTCCATTGAGATATACAGATCATAACCACTGACAGGTTCTTTTCTTACTTCTCCCTCTTTATCTACTTCAATTCCACGGGCATCTGTCACGGTTAATATTTTACCATTCGTCCCCTGAAGTACATCATCATACTTTACTTCCAGTCCGATAATTCCCTGATTATCGCCTCCGGTAAATCCAAGTACTTTCGATGCAAGACTTCCATATGGATATACCCTCTTATAATCTTCGTCTACTTTCACGCCAGACATTCCATACGCCAGAATACGGTCTCCGGTTTCTTTGTCTACATTACTTTTTATTCGTTCGATTGAAGTTACCTTTTCAACTCTTTTTCGTATTTTTTCTTCCGGAATGTCCAGTTCTTTTACTAACATTGCAATTACACCTTCCGGATCCTGGATCTGATTATGAATCACGGAAATGGTGCAGACAGAAGTATTGGATGCCAGAACCTGACCATTTACATCAAGAATCCGTCCTCTTGCCGCTTTAATATCGCGCTCTCTCTGATGCAGATCTACCGCTTTTTGTGTATAATAATCGGAACAAAATATCATAAGATACACCAGCCGCCCGATCAGTATTCCAATCATCAGAATTACCATTACAAAAAAGACCAGAATTTTCCTGCGAATTCCAGTTTTGTTCCGTTCCATAAAAATAACCTCATAAACGCCTTATAATATCTTATGTAAGCATTTATGAGGTTATTCGATTCTGTTTTGTCTATCATTTACTGTCCAGCATTCTCATCCTGCGGTACATCTGCATTCTGTGCTTCCTGTCCCGCTGCTGCAGCCGCTTCTGCGCTCTTTTTGGTTACATCCGTTCCTAAAATTCCATACTCTGCATTCGTTCCGTTTTGCTCTTCATCCGGATAAATGTTCAGATATGGCAGAACTTCTTTTAAAATCTCTCTGGAAATATTCATGGCAAATGCACCATGAGACTGATCGTCAACATTTGGTTCATCCACAACAACATAAATTACAAGCTGCGGGTTCTCCTGTGGAACATAACCAATAAAAGAAACTACATAATTACCATTTCCACGAGGCAGTTTTTCTGCTGTTCCTGTCTTTCCTCCCATGGAATAGCCATCCAGTTTTGCCATTTTACCAGTTCCTTCCGACACAACACTATACATGTAATCTTTGATCTGATCACTGGTAGAGCTTGAGATTGTCTCTTTTACAACGGTCGGATCAATCGTTGAAATGGTATTTCCATCAGCATCTGTGATTTTTCGCACAACATGCGGCTGATAATAGGTTCCACCATTTACAAGCGAACAGAATGCGCTTCCCAGCTGGATCATCGTTGTATTATAGTTCTGTCCGAATGAGTTTGTTGCAAGATCTACCGGTTTCATATTATCAAGTGTATACACAAGTGTTGATGTATTTGCTTCTCCCGGCAGATCAATATTCGTCTTCAGCCCAAATCCATATGCAGACTGATATTTCACGAAATTATCAATCCCTATCTTATACGACATCTGCATTAACGCATCGTTACAGGAGTTCATAAGAGCCTGCCGAACCGTTTCAAGCCCATGTCCCGACCGCTTCACACATCCAATGATTCTTCCATCGAACATCTCACCACCGTCACAGTCAAACGTCATATCATCGGTGACAGTTCCAGTATCAAGTCCCGTTGCAATGGTAAATGGTTTTTGTACGGATCCAGGCTCGAATGTACTGGTAATGCAATAATTCTGCCAGAGTTTATTCAATGCATCCATATTCTCGTCATCGGACATTGCATCGATCTGTTCCTGCGAATAATACGGTGTCAGATCTCTTGGATTATCCAGATCAAAATTCGGATAATTTGCCATCGCAAGGATCTCTCCGTTATTCGGATTCATCACGAGCACGCCTGTATTTGTGCTTCCCGCACCTTCCCTGCTGTTGTCCGTATACATATCATTGTATTCTTTGATTTTTTCTTCCACAATAGACTGAATATTTGCATCGATCGTTGTCACAAGTGTATTTCCATCTTTTGCATCAATAACAGTCTTCTCAAAATCATTGTCAGAATTCAGATAGCCATATTCCCGTCCATTGATTCCGTTTAATGTATCATTATAATAGTTTTCCAGTCCGGAGTTACCTACATTTCCACTTGCTGTAAACCCGATCAGTGAACTTGCCAGTGTATGATATGGATATTCTCTCTGGTATTCCTTTTCAAACCATACGCCTTTGATGTTTGGATTATTATCCGTATCATCCTGTTTCTCTATAAACGGCTGGATCTGGTCATAAGGAAGTTTTTTGGCAAGAACAATATACTTGCTGTCCTTGGAGTTTGCCGCATAATCTTCCAGCTGATCCCGGTTCATGATATCCGGAAAGCATTCCATAAGCGCATCTATCGTCGGTTCTACATATTTCGTGTCACTCGTCATAATGGAACAATCCAGTATAACGTTATAAACAGCCACACTGGTAGCTAAAACCGTCCCTTTCGTGTCGACAATATCGCCTCTCTGAAACGGGATAATTGAGCTATCATATGACTGTTGTGATAAAACAATTTTTTTATATTTGTCACTGCTCGTATAGTTAATATACATAAGCCTGCCGATCAATCCACATACGAGTACCAGCATTCCTGTAAAGAGAAATGCCAGTTTACCACGCATTTTTCTGGAAAATTTTGCAGCAGGCTTTTTTGCTCTTTTTGTTCTTTTTGCCACTGAAAATACTCCTACTTTTGAGGGATATCACTATACTGGTTCATGTAATTGCTGTTATCTACCGTATAGTATACAATCTGTCCCTCCTGTGCATATTTCATTCCAAGCTGATTCATTGCTACATCTTTAATATAATCCAGATCCACCGAAGTTTCAATTCTTTTTAATCTTGCATCATTGTCCGTCTTAATATCGGTTACCTGGCTTTCCAATGCTGCGACTTCGTGCATACGATTTGTCACCTGCGCCTGTGCCTGAATATAATATCCGGCTGCAAACGCACTGATGATCACACAGGTTGTAAGAAAAACCACATAGGCTTTGCTCATATGCAGTGCTTTTTCGCGGTTGCGCTTTGCAGCGTTTCTTCTTGTTCTCTTTTTTCTCTGTTCTTCCCGTTCACGGCGAAGTCTGCGCTGTCTTCTCTCCTCCTCCGGATTGATCTCGCGCACTGTATTTCCATCAACATAATATCTTCTGCTGTTATATGTTTTTCTGGTACTGTCTGCCATCCTAACAAACTCCTTTATTTCCTGTAATCAGATTCTCATCTGGTGTTTTCATTATCCCTTTTTCTTTTGACTATTGCTCCTGGTGTTTTTCAAAGACACGCAATTTGGCACTTTTTGATCTTGAATTCTCTTCCAGTTCTTCCTCCGATGGAAGAATCGGCTTTCTTGTTACCACACGTCCCTTAGATTTCTTACCACATACACAAACCGGAAAACTGCTCGGGCAGGTGCATGGATTCTCATTTTTCTTAAAATTACTTTTTACAATGCGGTCTTCCAGTGAATGGAATGTAATGATGCATAATCTCCCATCCTCGTTTAAAAGATCGATCATATCATCTAAAGTATCCTTTAAAACATCCAGTTCATGGTTTAACTCGATGCGGATCGCCTGATACGTTCTTTTGGACGGATGTCCTCCTGTCGCCTGAACCTTCATTGGAATCGCACCACTTATGATCCGATTCAATTCTCCGGTTGTCTCTATCGGCTTGTCCTTTCTCGCTGCAACAATATGTTTTGCAATATTTTTGGCAAAACGATCTTCTCCATAGTCACGAATGATACGAAACAATTCTGCCTCACTATACTCGTTTACAATGTCTTTTGCTGTCAGTTTCTGTCTGTCATCCATCCGCATATCAAGTGGTGCATCTTCTGAGCGGTAAGTAAAACCTCTTTCCGGTGTATCCAGCTGAAAAGAAGATACGCCAAGATCAAGAACAATTCCATCTACCTTTTCAATTCCAAGATCCTGAAGCACATTCTTCATATTGGAATAATTGCTTCTTACAATTGTCACCTGATCTTCAAATTCTTTGAGCCGTTCTCCCGCTGCTGCAATCGCATCTTTGTCCTGATCAATACCGATCAGTCTTCCGCCATCTGTAAGCCGTTTGCAGATCTGATAAGAATGACCGCCTCCGCCAAGTGTTCCATCCACATAGACACCATCCGGCTTGATATTCAAATTATCGATTGTTTCCTCTAACAGTACCGAGTAATGTTTAAATTCCATTAAATTCCAAGCCCCATTTCTGCCATATGTTCTGCGATCTCATCCATATCATCATAATCGCCGTTATCCTGCCATCTGTCTTTGCTCCAGATCTCTACCCTGCTCAGCACGCCAACAGAGACAACTTCTTTCTCAATGCCTGCATATTCTCTCAGATTCGCCGGCAAAAGGATTCTTCCCTGCTTGTCCACTTCACAGGAAGCTGCTCCTGCAAAGAAGAATCTGGAGAATTTTCTTGCATCTTTCGTCGTAAGTGGTATTTCACGGAATTTTTCTTCGATGTGCTTCCATTCTTCATTGGAATATACGAACAAACAACCATCCAGTCCTTTTGTAACAACAAACTCGTTTCCAAGCTGTTCCCTGAATTTCGACGGTACGATCAGACGCCCTTTTGCATCGATCGTATGGTTGTATTCGCCCATGAACATGTCCGCACACCTCCCTTCCTAATTCTTCACCACTTTCCTCCACATGATAGGCAAAACCCACCACTTTTCACCACTTTTTATATATAATACCCCATTAGCCCCTTAAAATCAAGAAATCCGGGAAAATTTCTTTTTCGATTTTCCCGGATTCCTTAATTTTTATTTCCAATAAATCAAAAAAATGGAGGGAAATCCCAAATGGGATTTCCCTCCACATGTTTTGTTATCCGACAACCGTTTCCGTGATCTCCAAATACTCTTCAATCAGTTTGTCCAGATAAACACTTTTCTGATAGTATATTTCATAGCTGTCTGACTCCAGTGCCTGGTCCAGTTCCAGCCGTGCTTTCTCGATTAGGTGCTGTAATTCTTTCAGTTCTCTCATTATGAATCCTCCCTAAAACCGATTCACACTGTTTCTTTTGCCTTTTTCCTCCGTCCGATCACAATCCAGATTGCAGAGACCACTACAAGCACTGCCGCAAGTGCTCTGGATACCGGATATCCAATCACTGGTATCAAAAGCTGATCTGTTCTGAGTGCTTCTACCCAGAAACGAATAATTCCATATCCAAACAGATACCAGAGAAATACTTCTCCGTTAAACTTCTTGTGTTTGCGGAACAAAAGCAGAATAATCAAAAGGACCAGATTGGATAAAGATTCATATAAAAAAGTCGGATGAACCTGAATATATTGAATCCCATCAACCCAGACTTCATGTTCCATCAGTTCCTGCGTGATATCCGAAGTTGAACGAACTGCTGATACCGGAATCTGCATTGCCAGAAGATTGTTGCAATATCCACCGAAAGCTTCCCGGTTGAAGAAATTTCCCCATCTTCCTATGATCTGCCCAAGTACCAGTCCAAGACCTGCAGTATCACACAACTGGCCAAAAGACAGCTTTTTCACTTTTGCAAAAATGAATGTTGTCAATATTGCGGCGATCACACCACCATAAATTGCCAGTCCTCCCTGACGGATCTTAAAAATACTGATGAGGTCATCCTTATAAATATCCCATCGGAATGCAACATAGTAAAGTCTCGCTCCAATCAGCGAACAGATGATTGCAATAATTGCAAGGTCAATATAATCATCCGGATTCTGTCCGGTTCTCTTTGCTTCATAACAGGCAATTGCAATTCCTGCAAGCATGCCAATTGCAATAATAATCCCGTAAAATGCGATCCGGTAGCTTCCAATATTGATGCTCTGTCCTACATGGTGCAGATAAATATGTAGTTTCGGAAAATTAATGTTATAGTCCAAGTGAATTCCTCTTTTCCTTTTGTGTTCATTCTACATTTTACGCCACAGACAGGTAAAAAGCAATCAAAAAACACCGTCTCTTTTCAGCATATTTCGACAAAGACTCTCACCTATGCCGCTCCGTGATGCAGATTTTTGCCCGTTGTGTCAATATAACGTTTCTTATGTTCTTTTCTCTTTAAAAGATCAAAAAAGCCTTCCAAAGCCTGATGATTTACCTCGACAATCGATTCAATATCATGCTTTACCCCATGCTTTCCATCCAGATACTCACGATGACTCCTGTTTATAAACTCAAACAATGATTCTGTAGAAGTAAAAAATTTCTTTGGTCTCAGATTCTCTTTTGCCTCATGTGTATTGAGATACGTCCTGAGTTTCTGTTTTAATTCTTCTTCATAGGTACAATGGTCTTTCAGACTTCCCGGATATTCCTTGTTATGCGGGAATGTAAAATAATCTGCCAGATAGTGGCTGATCTCTCCCATTCTGCAAATGTCTCTTCTTGTATATTTTTCTTTTCCCGGAATCCGTTCCAGCATCTTTTTCATTCGTTCCTGCAGATCCGGAAACGTACCGTCAATCTCGTGCTTTCGATATACAAACGATGGTTTTATATCCGGCAGAATACTCCCGATATAAAATGAATAACGATGTTTTTTCAGTTCTTCGTTGTCCGTGTTGCGAACAATAAATCTTGCAAGTGAAACATGTGATTTCTTACGCATTTCTATGACTCCTTTCAGAGTAAAAAACACAATTTATAGTTCTAACCTCCTATATTTTACTACGGTTCATTTTGCCTTTCAAGTAGGTGGTACAAATTCCCTGTACCACCTTTTTCCAGTTACCTGCAGTCAAAACTTGCGCATTCTGTCTCCGCAGATGTATCCGCTTTTCCACCGGAAATACTGATATGATCCGCGCCACATTTCATTGAATGATTAAACACGCATTCTTCCGCTTTGCAAAATACATCGGTTTCCTTGGACGGGCATCCACAATCTGCGTTTGAACAGCCACAGCCTTTCAGCTCAAAGCTGCCGCAGCATGTGTCAGACGTTACATGAGCTTCGCTGCCTTCCACCTGTATATTGTCTTTTCTGCAGCTTCTGTCTCTGTTATACGCGCAATTTGAAACGGTACAATCCAATACTGTCATGAATGTTATCCTCCTGCTTTTAAATTTGTAACATTCCTATTATGTTCAATTGTGCAATCGTAAAACAGGTATATTCTGGCATTTTTTATTTTCAGATAAAACTCCTTTCAAAAAAGGCAGGAGTTTCCGCTCCTGCCTCATCTTGCTTTTGTGAAAATTATTTCTGTTCTTCTGCCGGAACTTCTTCCTTACGGATTTCCTTTGTACGGATCTCCTTGCAGATCTGATCAATGAATTCAGACAGAGGTTTCACGCCCTCATCACCGGCAAAGCGGCTTCTTACAGATACTGTACCATCTGCCTCTTCCTGCTGTCCTACAACAAGCATATAAGGAAGTTTATCCAGTCTTGCTTCACGGATCTTATATCCGATCTTCTCAGCACGGCTGTCTACCGTTACATCCACACCATTTGCTTTCAGTTCTGCTGCAACTTTCTGTGCGTAATCCATATATTTTTCAGAAATTGGAAGCACTCTTACCTGCTCCGGGCATAACCATGTCGGAAATTTACCTGCATATTTCTCAATCAGCCATGCAAGTGTTCTTTCATAGCATCCCATAGATGTTCTGTGTACAATATATGGACGAACACGCTCTCCGTTCTGATCGATATAATACATATCAAAGTTCTCGGCAATTGCACAGTCAAGCTGGATTGTGATCATGGTGTCTTCTTTGCCATATACGTTCTTCGCCTGAATATCAATCTTTGGACCATAGAAAGCGGCCTCTCCATCGGCTTCAACAAATGGTTTTCCAGACTCTACCAGAATCTCACGCAATTTTCCCTGTGTGCTTTCCCAGTAATTGTCATCGCCAAGATATTTCTTTTTATTATTTGGATCCCATTTTGAAAGACGGAATGTTACATCGTCTTCAAGTCCTAATGTCTTTAATACATACATTGCAAGGTCAAAGCAGCTCTTTAATTCCTCTTCTGCCTGATCCGGGCGGATAACGTTATGCGCTTCTGTGATTGTGAACTGACGTACACGTGTCAGGCCATGCATCTCGCCGGAATCCTCAGAACGGAATAATGTTGATGTCTCACTCATACGATAAGGAAGATCACGATAAGAATGCTGTTCATTCTTGTATACATAATACTGGAATGGACATGTCATCGGACGAAGTGCAAATACTTCTTTGTCCTTCTCTTCATCGCCAAGAACAAACATGCCATCTTTATAATGATCCCAGTGTCCGGAAATTTTATAAAGATCTGATTTGGCCATGAGCGGTGTTCTTGTACGGCGATATCCCCACTCATTATCTTCCAGATCCTCGATCCATCTCTGAAGTTTCATGATCATCTTTGTTCCCTTTGGTGTAAAAAGTGGAAGTCCCTGTCCGATTACATCAACCGTTGTAAACAATCCCATTTCACGTCCAAGACGGTTATGGTCTCTCATTTTTGCATCTTCCAGTTTTGCAAGATGTTCTTTTAATTCGTCTTTCTTGTTAAATGCAGTACCATAAATTCTGTGAAGGCGTGCTTTTTCAGAATCGCCTCTCCAGTATGCCATAGAAGAAGAAATCAGTTTATATGCCTTTACACCTTTCGTGCTCATAAGATGAGGACCTGCACACAGATCTACGAATCCACCCTGATCATAGAAGGAGATTTCTGCATCTTCCGGAAGATCCTCGATCAGTTCTACTTTGTAAGGCTCTTCTTTTTCCTTCATGAATGCGATTGCCTCTTCTCTTGGAAGTGTAAATCTGGTGATTTCATGGCCTTCTTTGATAATCTTCTTCATCTCAGCCTCAATATTATCCAGGTCTTCTCTTGAGAATGGCTGTGAATCAAAATCATAATAAAAACCATCTTCAATTGCAGGTCCGATTGCGATCTTTGCATCTGGGAAAAGGCGTTTTACAGCCTGTGCCATGATATGAGATGCGGTATGACGGATTACCTGTAATCCTTCCGGATCGTTTGCTGTTACTATATTAAGTGCGCAGTCAGCATCAATGATAGTTCGAAGATCTACCACTTTGCCATCAATTTCTCCTGCACATGCGACACGTGCAAGTCCCTCACTGATATCTGCGGCAATTTCATATACAGATTTTGCTTCACTGTACTCTTTTACAGAGCCATCTTTTAATGTGATTTTCATACTTATCAGTCTCCTTTTTATAATATTAAAAAAGTCCCTGACACATATTTCTATGTGTCAGGGACGATTAAGCTATATCGCGGTTCCACCCTGTTTCATCTTCTCCACCTGTATGTAATCATGAAGAAAATCTCATTCCGACGATAACGGAGTCACCGGACCGGATTGGGGTCACTCAGAGCTGGTCTTCAAATACTTGTCCGTTAAGATGCTCGCACCATATGCATCTCTCTCTGAAACATTGTAAGTATTCTACTCGTCTCATCTACGTATTCACAATGTCTGTATCTCGATATCTGAACGTATTGTATACCCATTATCCATAGATGTCAAACAGAAATTATCTTCCGCAGCAATATTTATATTTCTTGCCGGATCCGCATGGACATGGATCATTACGTCCTACTTTCTTACCAACAACAACGGTTCCGGATTTCTTCTGTTCCAGATACAGTTTTCTCTTTGTCTCTTTATCGAAGATATCATCCCACATTGGCAGTTCATATAACCACTCTGCCTTTGCGTCAACCATGTTCTTGTATAATTTTTCTTTATCGAATGCAAGGCTTACTTTTGTGTCCTCTTCCATTGTATCGATTGGATTCGGAGTCACAAGGCTTTCATTGATTCCGTCTAAGAATCCTGCCATCTCAAGAACAGAAAGATTATATTTCTCTGCTAATTCTTTCACGGTTCCCTCAACAACTTCATCAGGATTTGTCAATAATTTCTCATATACTCCTTTTTCCAAAAGGAAATATCTCTGCCAGAATCTCTGAAGCTCTCCTTTATTTGCTTTTTCGTTATAGGCAATTTTCTGCCATTCCTGTAATAAAGCCATTTCTATACCACCTTTATCGTTTTTGCTATTGATTTCTTGCGAATATTATACGCATATGTTATTATACCAAAAAACAAACTATATTTCAAAGTATTTTTAACATATCCACAACAGAAAGGATCTTTCCATGAAAAAAGTAAAACAGGTTATGGCGATCGTCGGTATCGTGCTGCTCGTCGGACTTTATGTCACCACTCTGGTATGCGCAATCACCGATAACAGTCAGTCCATGAACATGTTCGCTGCTTCTGTCTTTGCAACGATCGTTATTCCGGTTCTGATCTGGGCTTACACTTTCATCTATAAACTGGTTTCCAGAAAAGATGATAAGTCCTCAGATAAGCAAAATCCGGATAAGTAGAAAACGGCTATGGGTTTTATCCCATAACCGTTTTTTATGTCAATCTGCATTTTCTTCCGTTGCTTCCGGTTCTGCCGCTTCTGTGCTCTCTGTATCCTCTGTAGCAGTAAGCGACTCAACGCTCTTCTGGAAAAGCTTTGCTGTTGTCGAATCCACAAGGTAAACTGCATCGCTTCCCTCTTCTTTCATGTAATATTCCGAAAGCATATCATTGCAATTTCCAACCAAAAGCGTGATCTTATCGTCTTTTGTTTCAATTGTAATTGTATTGGTCGGAGCATCCAGACCATAATCAGACAGATCCCCCACTTCATCCAGCTGTTCTGCAGCCGTCATTTTCGAAGCCTGTGACAACAGATCACTCACACTGTCCTCATCAATATCAACCGATGAATCTCCATCATACAGCCAGTTATCTCCATCTTTATGAAATGCGAGTGTCGTTCCATTCAGTACATAGGAAAATGCCGTCACATCATCTTTGTCAAAATCTGTGATATAGACCTTTGCAGCCTCTTCACTTGCTTCCTCTTCCTGCTTTGTCTTTTTGTTATTCATCGTCACGCCTAAATACGCCGCAACGCATACAACAAGCAATATCAGAAGAACAATAAACTGTTTTTTCTGTCTTTTCATTATTTCTTTCTCCTTACTGCCCAGATTACAATACCGCAAATGATCAGGATGATTGGGATAAAGATTGCAATGCAAAGTCCAAGCGCAACTGCGGACAGTGTTGCTACTGTCAGATTGCTCAGAGTATATTCTTTTTCAGGGATTACGCCTGCTTTCAGTTCGGTATCCCCTACCATCTTGGAAATCATGCCGGTAAACATTGCCGAGTTGTTTCCGGATACCACCTGATCACATTCATCGCTTAAGAATAAAGCACTTCCAAGTACTGCGATCTGTGTCTGTTTGTTGTCATCTACCGTCTGCTCAATTGCAAGTGCAACTGCAAATGGTCCCTGCACATCTCCGTCTTCAAATTCAGAGGTTGTGATTTCGTCCGTTGAAGTCTTTGACACTGCTGAATCCGTTGTTTCAAGTAATGGCGTATATGTGACATCATCCGTACTGTCCGGATAACTGATTCCCTCACTTACAGGTGAAAAGATATAGCTGTTTGCCACACTTGACGTATAGTCAGAGGAATCAACCTTTGGAAGCAGATAAAATGGATTGTTATTATAGTAATAGTTCGAATCATTCTCTCCGACAACACCGTTTACAAAGCTTACATTATATGCTGCCAGGATCGAATTAAAGTTCGTAAGATCCTGATATCCATAATTGCCGGCGATAATTGCCTTTCCACCATTCTGCAGATAATCAATCACTTTTTGTGCATCATCCGCATTAAAATCTGAAGTTGGCGCATTGATAATGATTGCCTGAGCGTCCGATGGCACTGCATCCTGTTTCAAAAGTTCAAGGCTCTCCAGTGTAATATTTGCTTTTTCCAATGCGGAAGTAAATGCACTGGAAAGCTCTGTTTCCCCATGTCCGGTAACCTGATATACAACCGGAAGCTGATCTGCACTCATTGTTACATACTCGATTGCGCTGGTAATCTGTCCCTCTGCATCATATCCTTTTAATTCCTGGTTATAGGAATATGTAGAATAATCCATACTCGTCTGATAATCATAAATATCATTAAAATCAACCACTCTTGAACGGTCTGCTCCGACCACGATCAGGCTGTTTGTGGTTGGTGCCTTATCGGTATAATCCTTATAAAAATATGGATTGGTAGAAGGATTAATGTATTTTACCGTTACATGTCTGGAAAGATCCTCATATCTGGTCAGCGTTTCATCCAGCTGATCATCTTTGGAAGATTCTTTGCTCAACACGTAAATCGTGACATCCTGATCCAGTGATTTCATAAAATCTTTGGTATCATCTGTCAAAGCATATAATTTGGCATACGAAAAATCCAGTGATGTGACAGAGGATGGTAACGTATTCACAAACATATTAAACACAACCGAAACCACAATTGCGATTACTACAAGACCTGCGGAAAACACACCCGTTGAGATCTTTTTTGAACTGATACTCCATCTTCTCTTCTGAATCGATTGTGTTGTCAGAAATGACAAAAGAAGAATTACCGTCAGGTAATATGCCACTCCTGTCAGATTTAAACAGCCACTGTTAAATCCGTCAAACGGCGAATACAGATCGAATGCACTCATGATTTTTGTAACGATATTTCCGCTTGAGGAAACCAGCCCTTCGATCGATTTCATCATATATCCGGCGAAAAGTACCGCAAAGGAAATGACTGCCGCTATCACCTGGCTTTCCGTAATCGATGAAATAAACATACCGATTGCGATCATCGCACAGCCAAACAGCCAGAACCCAAGAATTGAGATATAGCATTCTCCGAATGGAACTGTTCCAAATCTGGATAAAATAAGTGGAGCAAGACAGATGGCTGCTACATCGATTGTAAATACGGCTGCCATTGCAAGGAACTTGCCCATAACAATTTTTCCTACCGAAACCGGCGCAGTCAGTACAAGCTGATCCACTTTATTTTTCCGGTCTTCCGAAAAACATCTCATGGTCAGGATTGGAACTGCAATTACCATGATAAATGCAATGGATGACAGACTGTATGACAGGTACGGATATCCGTTCGCCAGATTGTATACATAAAAATAAAGTCCAAACACTGCAAGGACAGCTGCTACAAATAACCATCCAATAATATTCTGGAAATAAGATTTAAATTCACGTTTAAAAATTGCAAGCATTATTTCTGTCCTCCTTCCTGTGTCAGTTCAAGGAATACATCTTCCAGAGACTTCACAACTGCCTGCATCTGCAGGATCAGCATTCCATTATTTGCGAACTGATGGAAGATATCTTCCCTGATATCGCAGTTCTTTTCTGCTGTAACAAGGAACGCACTCGTCTGTGGCTCCTGTGACGTCTTTTCTTCTACTTTGACAGCCTGTGGAATTTCTTTCAGCAGCTGCTTTGCCTTCTCCGTCTCTCCCTTGATCGTAAGTTCAATCTCCTGGGCTCCTGACATCAGGTTAACCAGATTCTCGGTAGAATCACTTGCTACCAGTTTTCCTTTTGAAATAATAAATACATGATCACACACAGCACTGATCTCACTTAAAATATGTGAACTCAAAATGATCGTATGTTTTTTCCCGAGTTCTTTGATCAGATCTCGGATCTCGATGATCTGCTTCGGATCAAGTCCTACGGTAGGCTCATCCAGAATGATTACTTCCGGGTAACCCAGAATAGCCTGGGCAAATCCAACTCTCTGCCGATATCCTTTCGACAGATTCCGTATCATACGGTTCTGTACATCGAGTATTTTTGTTGTCTGCATGGCCTCTTTGACATAATTGGCTCTCAGACTGCGCTCCAGTTTCTTCAGATCAGCCACAAAATTCAAATACTCCTTTACTGTCATATCCATATATAATGGCGGCAGTTCCGGAAGATATCCGACACATTTCTTTGCCTCTTCCGGCTGGGCAAATATATCGTATCCATTGATTTTGACTTCCCCGCTTGTTGCACCAAGGTATCCGGTAATGATATTCATGGTAGTTGATTTTCCCGCACCATTTGGTCCCAAGAAGCCATAAATCCTGCCCGGCTCTACGGTCAGGCTCAGATTATCAACTGCTACATGATCACCGTATTTTTTAACAAGATTGTTAATTTCAATCACAGTGATTTCCTCCTTTATTTTTTCATTCCCAACAGATAGTTTACGGAATAATCATGGTGAAAAAGTGGTAAAATTGTGACCAAATTGTGAACACACATAGGGGAAAACCTTTTCTTCTAAAGCAAAAACAGTCCACTGCACACCCGATTGTGTACAGTGGACTGTTTCATCCAATACCGCTTATTATTTTTTAAGTGGAGACTCACGGAAGATGATATCTTCTCTTCCTGGTCCATTTGAAACCATTGTGATTGGGAATCCGATCTGCTCTTCAATAAATTCAACATATTTTCTGCAGTTTTCCGGAAGATCCTCATATTTTTTGATTCCGCGGATATCACATTTCCATCCCGGCAGCTTTTTAATTACAGGTTTTGCTTTCTCTAACTTATATGTTACAGGGAAATCTGTTGTAACCTCACCATCAATATCATATCCAACACATACCGGAATCTCATCCAGATATCCAAGTACATCAAGAACTGTAAAGGCAACGTCTGTTGTTCCCTGAAGACGGCATCCATATTTTGACGCAACACAGTCGAACCATCCCATACGTCTCGGACGTCCTGTTGTTGCTCCGAATTCTCCGCCATCGCCACCACGACGTCTTAATTCATCAGCTTCATCTCCAAAGATTTCACTTACGAAAGCACCTGCTCCTACTGCTGAAGAATAAGCTTTACATACAGTTACAATCTCTTTGATCTCATATGGAGGAAGACCAGCTCCAATTGCACCATATGCTGCTAATGTAGATGAAGAAGTAACCATTGGATAAATTCCGTGATCCGGATCTTTTAATGTTCCAAGCTGTCCCTCTAAGAGTACAGTCTTGCCTTCTTTTAATGCTTTATCCAGATATGCAGATACATCACATACATAAGGAGCTACCATATCACGGTATTCATGTAAAGTCTTTAACAGTTCATCCGGATCGATCAGTGGCTTGTGATATAAATGTTCAAGAATAACATTCTTCTGTACTAAAACACGTTCGATCTTTTGTTTTAATCTGTCATCATCAAATAACTCGCTTACCTGGAAACCATTTTTTGCATATTTATCTGAATAGAAAGGCGCAATACCTGATTTGGTAGAACCGAAAGATTTTCCTCCCAGACGTTCTTCCTCATACTGATCAAATAAAATGTGATACGGCATAACAATCTGTGCTCTGTCAGATACCAGAATCTTAGGCATCGGAACATTTCTGTCCGTAATTGACTTTATTTCATTGAACAGAACCGGAATATTAAGTGCAACACCATTTCCGATAATGCTTGTGGTATGACTATAAAACACACCGGATGGCAGAGAATGTAAGGCAAATTTACCATAGTTATTCACGATGGTATGTCCTGCGTTTGCTCCTCCCTGAAAACGAACGATAATATCCGCTTCCTCTGCAAGCATATCTGTAATTTTACCTTTTCCTTCATCGCCCCAGTTGGCACCGACTACTGCTTTAACCATTGTACTTACGACCTCCTAGATCATTCATCATATTCATGTCATCATTTAGACACAAAAACGGACAGGCTGTAAAAACCTGTCCGTTTTTACTTTCTGATTATAGAGTAAAAAATGGCATAAGTAAAATCAATGTTTTTTATGTGTGGTATAAGTCTATATTATATCTCTTGTTTTGTCAGCGTTTGGAAGAGTTTTCTGGCAGCTGTGGACATTGGAATTTTGTCGTTATAAACAATGCAAAACTCTCTCTTTGGAATCTCTTTGTCGAATTGAAGTTCAAACAGTTCCCCTTCTTCGATTGCCTGTTTTGCAAAATCTTCCACAACACTCGCAACTCCAAGACTTCTTTTGGCGAACTGGATCAGCATATCACTTGTTGCAAGTTCAAACTCCGGTTGCAGCATTACATGCTCTTTTTCCAAAAACTCTGCCACATATCTGCGTGTGGAAGTATCTCCCTCAAGACACATGACCGGAAGATCCGATAATTCCCGATAGCGGAGTTTTTTGCCTTTCAGATATTCAAATTTATGCCCAGCGACAAAAATATCCCGAATTTTCCGTACCGGGATCTGTATGCATCCATGTTTTGTTATGACCGGTGTACTGACAACTCCAAAGTCAATTCTTCCGTCCTCCAGATACCCTAATGTCTCCGGTGTCGGAGCATTTGTCACCGTAACCTTGATATCCGGATACTTTTCATGAAACTGTTCCAGATAAGACAAAAGATAAAACTGCAGCGTCATATCACTCGCTCCAATACAGATCTCTCCACCTTCCAGATCCAGAATCTCACTCAGCTTCCGTTCTCCTGCAAGTATACTTTCATAGCCTTTTGAAACAAATGAATATAAAACCTCTCCTTCGCTGGTCAGCCGGACTCCTTTTGCCATTCGCACAAAAAGTTTGCAGCCAAGAGCCTTTTCCAGATTCTTGACTGCCTGTGATACCGCAGGCTGTGAGATGGAAAGCACCTCTGCTGCCTGTGTAATACTCTGATGTTTTGTTACGTAATAAAAAATTTTATAATATTCTAAATTAATATCCATCATTCTGCATCTATTTTCTTAGAACATGCAATTGCAAGTGCTCCAGGTCCGATATGACAGGACACGCTTAAAGATAACGGATTCAGCACGATCTCATTATTCGGGAATGCAGCCTGCACCTCCTCCTTGAATGCAAGTGCCGCATCAAGATCTTTGGTATATGCCATCTCCAGATTTATCTTTGCACCATCTGCACTTCCAAATCTTGTTTCCATATCTTTTTTCATGGCTTCGATCATAATATTCTTTGCCTGTTTCACAGTACGTGCCTTTGCGAAAGCATCCAGACGTTCTCCCTGGATCTGCAATACCGGTTTTAATTTCAAAAGTGTACCAAGGGCTGCCGCTGCCGGAGTAATACGTCCGCCTTTTTTCAGATAATCAAGCGTATCTACCATGATATAGATGGAAGAATCAAATTTCTTTTCTTCTAAGATGTTTTTAATCTCTTCTGCATTTTTTCCCTGCTCTGCAAGCTGTTTTGCATCCAGTACAGACTGTCTCTGTGTTACAGAAATTCTCTGGTTATTGACAACCTGTACTTTTCCATCATAATCCTGAGAAAGCATATAGGCTGTCTCGCAGGAGCTGCTGAGTCCGGACGACATCGGAATATATACAATCTCATCATATTCCTTCAAAAGCTCGTCCCACTTATCTGTTACATCTCCAACTAACGGCATAGAGGTCTTGATTTCTCCACCCTGCTCCAGTTTCTCATAAAACTGTTCCTGTGTCAGATCAATATCTTCATAATACATCTGTCCATTGATATAAAATGGCATTGGCATTACAACAACACCAAGATCTTTCGCTTCATTCTGCGTGATGCCACTATTACTGTCTGTTACTACGATAACCTTACTCATATTCTCCTCCAACTACAGCGTCTCGGAACGCTCTTTGATATTTTTATGAAAATTGATCACATCATGATCATACTCTTTCTCCATGTAAATGGATGTGATCATAAAATCTGCAGATGCTTTGTTGACAGCCATCGGAATATCATACACCTGTGCAATTCTCATCAATGCTTTTACATCCGGGTCATGTGGCTGTGCAGTAAGCGGATCTGAGAAAAATACCACAAAATCAACCTTTCCTTCTACGATCTTTGCTCCGATCTGCTGATCTCCACCAAGCGGACCACTGTTATATCCACGCACCGGAAGTCCTGTTTTATCTGTAATCATCCGGGCGGTTGTTCCTGTTCCGCAAAGGAAGTGTTTCTCTAAAATTGATTTATGATTCTGGCACCACTGTATCAGTTCTGCCTTTTTACCATCGTGTGCAATCAGTGCAATATTTTTCTTTTTACCAATTGTTAATGTGATAAAATCGTCCATATTTTTATCTCCTGTCTTCTCCTTTTTAAGGGGTTCCCCAAATGGAAAAATCCGCTTATGGATATGAGTATAACATAGCGAAAAAAAAATGAAAAGCCTTAACATTCCTTGGTTTTTCAAGGTTTTATGTCATGGCTTTTCATCTTATTTGTTGTGGTTTTTAATACCACTTCAACTGTTCATTTATGCCTTATTCCTGCACATGCAGATTTTACATCATTCCGCCCATTCCGGCTCCGCCTGCTGGCATAGCTGGAGTATCTTCTTTGATGTTTGCAACTGCTGATTCTGTTGTCAGTAAAGTAGATGCTACGGATGTTGCATTCTGAAGAGCACTTCTTGTCACTTTTACAGGATCAAGGATTCCGTTCTCTACCATATCAACATATTCTTCTGTTGCAGCATTAAATCCAACGCCTGGTTTGGATTCTTTTACTTTGTTAATGATAACAGCACCTTCAAGTCCTGCGTTTGCTGCAATATAGAATAATGGAGCTTCCAGAGCTTTTAAGATAACCTTAGCACCGGTCTTCTCATCGCCTTCTAATGTATCAGCCAGCTCAGATACTTTCTTGGAAGCATGGATGTATGCAGATCCACCACCTGCAATGATTCCTTCTTCGACTGCTGCTCTTGTTGCATTCAAAGCATCTTCCATACGAAGTTTTGCTTCTTTCATCTCTGTCTCTGTTGCTGCACCTACACGGATAACAGCTACACCACCTGCCATCTTTGCAAGTCTCTCCTGAAGTTTCTCTTTGTCAAATTCAGATGTTGTCTCTTCAATCTGTCCACGGATCTGTTTGATTCTTCCCTGGATTGCATCTTTATCACCAGCACCATCAACGATAACCGTATTTTCTTTTCCAACTTTAACAGATTTTGCACGTCCTAACTGATCCATTGTAGTATCTTTCAGTTCCAGACCAAGATCAGAGCTGATTACCTGACCACCTGTCAATACGGCGATATCTTCCAGCATTGCTTTTCTTCTGTCACCATATCCAGGAGCTTTTACAGCTACTACATTGAATGTTCCACGTAATTTGTTTACGATCAGTGTTGTAAGTGCTTCGCCTTCTACATCCTCAGCAATGATCAGTAATTTGGAACCAGACTGTACGATCTGCTCTAACAGTGGAAGAATCTCCTGAATATTTGAAATCTTCTTATCTGTAATAAGGATATATGGATCATCTAAGGTTGCTTCCATTTTATCCATATCTGTGCACATATATGCGGACAGATATCCACGATCGAACTGCATACCTTCTACAAGGTCAAGTTCTGTCTGCATTGTCTTGGATTCCTCAATTGTGATAACACCATCGTTGGATACTTTCTCCATAGCATCCGCAACCAGATTACCAACTTCTTCATCTCCAGCTGAGATAGCTGCAACTTTTGCGATCTGATCTTTGCCTTTTACCTTCTGGCTCATTTCTTTTAATGCAGATACAGCAGCATCTGTAGCTTTTTTCATACCACGTCTTAATACGATTGGATTAGCACCTGCTTCCAGGTTCTTCATTCCTTCCTGAACCATAGCCTGTGTCAGAACGGTTGCTGTTGTTGTACCATCACCGGCAACATCGTTTGTCTTGGTTGCAACTTCTTTTACAAGCTGTGCTCCCATATTCTCGAAAGCATCCTCAAGCTCAATCTCTTTTGCAATGGTAACACCATCATTTGTAATAAGTGGAGCTCCGAAAGATTTGTCTAAAACTACGTTTCTTCCTTTTGGTCCGATTGTAACACGTACTGTATTTGCTAATTTGTCAACACCAGCGCCTAATGCTGCTCTTGCTTCTGATCCATATTTAATCTCTTTTGCCATATTTAACGACCTCTTTCTTTTCTAATTTTAATAATCACAAATCTCTGTATTATTCAACAACAGCAAGAATATCATTTTGTCTTACGATAATGTATTCTTCTCCGTCAAGTTTAACTTCTGTTCCTGCATATTTGGAGTAGATTACTTTCTGTCCAACTTTAACCTGCATTGTAACTTCTTTGCCATCAACCATTCCGCCAGGTCCTACTGCAATAACTTCTGCCTCCTGTGGCTTTTCCTGAGCTGCACTTGTTAAGATGATACCAGATTTGGTAGTCTCTTCTGCTTCCACCTGTTTTAAAACAACTCTGTCAGATAATGGTACTAATTTCATGATTGCTGCCTCCTTGTTCTATAATTAGAAATCATATTTTCTGTAGTTATTAGCACTCATTTTCATCGAGTGCTAACCGATGGTCTTATAATAGATTTTTCCACCGTGAATCGCAACCGGATATTTGTTATGTATTTTAAATCTATTCTCTCATTTTCTCTTTTATACTCTCGTTTTCTCGTTTTTTCATTATTATCTTATTTTTATACTTTTTTTATAAAATAAGTCCGTAATGTTCCATTGCCTGTTTTACCCCATCTTCATGAAGCGGTGCAGTCACATATTCTGCAATCTCCTTGATCTGTTTTGTTCCGTTTCCCATTGCAATTCCGTGTCCGACTGCTTCGATCATATCCAGATCATTAACGCTGTCACCAAGCGCATAGGTGTCCTTCACATCCACACCAAGCATTTCGCATAATTTATGAATTCCCGTTGCTTTCGAAGTGCCTTTTGGGATAAATTCTACTACCTGAAATTTGTCTCCCGGATGTACCAGAAAATCCATCTCATCTTCCAGCTCTTTCCGAACTGCTTCAAAATTGCTGTCCGGCATAATGTCTGCGCTGAATTTATTGATGACATAGTCTTTTCCATAACCCGTGATTGGAACAAGATATTCGCCCATTTCCTTTCGAATAATCTCAACAAACGGATCATCCGCGAAAGCGTCCTCATCTGTCCAGTGATAGACCGGTCCCTCCAGAATTACCGGCATACGGTTTGCTTCCAGAAGTCCAAGTGCTTTTTGAACCAGCTCCTGGGAAAGCAGATTCTGATATAACACTTTTCCATCCATCTCAATATGGTTGCCACACGCTGCTATAATTCCATCAAATCCCAAAGACAGCAGTTTCGGCGAGCGGATATTCGCCCTTCCTCTTCCTGAGCAGATAAATGTTTTATATCCCTTCTCTTTTAACTTTTGTATCGTCCATACTGTACTTTCCGGTATATTCATGCGATTGTCCCAGATTGTTCCGTCAATATCAAAAAAGATTATCTTCTGCATCTTAATATATATGCTCCTTCCATAAGCAGATAAAAAGGGTGTTAAAAGTATCCGCTACCTTTAACGCCCTTTCTCTAACGCTTATGTTCTATTATATCGTTCTTCCCTGTATTTCACAACCATATTTTTAACGTTTTCCAGGTCCCATGGCACTTCTTGTATAATTCGTTGTATTAACCGAATCTACTGTAATACTCTCCGACTGCTCACCATAAGTAAACGTATAGGTTTCTCCTTCTGTAAGATCTGCAGAGCTTAAGATCACACTGTCTGCATCCTTCACCGGGGTATACGTGAATACGGTATTTCCATTACTGTCACTTACCGTCACCTCAGTTCCTTTTGTTACCGTCTGTGAAAATACGTACATAATGGAAGTCTGTGTCGAAGATGCATCAACTGCCTCCAGCATATCTGACATTCCGATTGCGATCACATTACCACCGTTAATCGTAAGAATTCCCCCATTTTCCGTACCATAATCCAATGCAGAATCTCCCCCTCCGGATGGTCCATCTACGTAAACAGTTCCGCCATTGATTGTAATGTTTCCATTTGAATCAATTCCGTCCCCCTGTGCATTGACATGGATGCTGCCTCCATTAATGGTAAGCTCCGGAGTCGTTGTTGTATCTACCTGTGAATCCGATTCTTCCGAATCACTGTCCTTGTTTTCTTCCTGTTCCTGCGGCATGTCAGACGGGGCTTCTCCCATCTCTGTGCCTTCCGGCATCTGTGGCATGTCTCCCATCGAACCATCTGAATTATCCGGCATTTGTGGCATATTCTCTGAAGAGCCCGCTGTATCCGAATCATCCGGCTTCTGTGGCGGTTCGGCTGAGCCATCCGCATTCTGCGGCTGCTGCATTCCACCGCCCATACCAAATCCATTCTGGCTGCCTCCGTTTGCATTGATTCCGTCATCACTGGATGTGATATCAATCTGTCCATCATTGATCGTAATCATATGCCCTTCAAGCCCCTCAACAGATTCTGAAATTGTAATACTTCCATTATCTACGGTAAGTTCTCCATCTGCATGGATACCATCATCACCGGCTGCGATTGCATAGCTTCCATCTGAAACTGTAATGTTCAGATCCGAATGAAATCCATCCTCTCCTGATGTCACATCATATGTTCCGGAGATCAGACTCATTTCCTGTTTCGATTTCACACCATGATGCACCGCATTTACTGTCAGCTGCACATCCTGAAGTGACAGAGTTCCTTTTGTCTGGATTCCATTATAAATATTTCCGGTCACATTCAAAGAACCGGTACCACTGATCGTCAGGTTTCCTTTTGTAAAAATAACAGCCTTCTGTTTATTTTTATAGGTTCCATCTTCGTCCAGATCGTCTTCATCAGCAGTAAAGTCCTCTGTTCCGCTCACCAGAGTATTGTCGGTTCCATCGGCAACAATCACATTGACCTCTGCACTGTCTTTTGAAAATATCACATCTCTTTCACTGCTTGTGATATCAACGCCATTTAATGTCACATTAACCGTACCTTCTGAAACATCGATTACAATCCTTCCATCGGAAAGACTTCCACTGAACGTATAATCTCCCGGGTTCGTAATTGTGATCACCTGATCTTTTACGGTCACTCCACCGCCTTTTATCTTTATACCGTCATCTGCCAGGCTGATCACAGCACTTTTTTCGGCTGTCTTTGATGTATTCTGCCCAATCTGCATCATAAGTATGATTACTGCTGCCACAAGTATACTGATCGTAACCACTATGACAGCCTGCTTTTTCTTCTTACTCATATTGAATCTCTACCTTTCTGTCCGGGATTCTGCTACTCCCTTGCTGCGTTTCATGGTAAAGGTTTCATCTGACGGTTATGTGAACATCATCTGAATATTTTCTATTTTCAGAACAAAAAAACCTTTTGGAAAATGTTTTTTCACTTTCCAAAAGGCCTGTTTTATCATTGTATTCTACTGGATAGAAAGATAAGAGTAACCCATCAGGCTTTCATCAACCTCACGTGCAACTTCTCTTCCCTCACGAATTGCCCATACAACCAGAGACTGTCCACGATGTGTGTCACCAGCTGCATAAACATTTTTCACATTTGTTGCATAAGAACCTTCTTTTGTTGCCACATTGGTGCGCTGAGTCATCGAAACACCGAATGCATCGGAAACATATTTCTCTGTTCCAAGAAATCCTGCGGCGATCAAAACAAGTTCTGCTGCAATCTTGCTTTCTGATCCCGGTACTTCAACCATTGTCATGCGACCGGTTGCTTCATCTTTTTTGCTCTGAAGCTTGACAATTGTAATCCCGTTCAGATTGCCGTTTTTATCTTTGTGGAACTCTTTAACGGTAGTCTGATAAATACGAGGATCATGTCCGAATACTGCAATTGCCTCTTCCTGACCATAGTCTGTCTTTAAGACTTTCGGCCATTCCGGCCATGGATTGTTTGCAGCACGCTCTACTGGAGGCTGCGGCATCATCTCAAGCTGTGTTACCGATTTAGCGCCCTGGCGGATTGCTGTACCAACACAGTCATTACCGGTATCACCACCACCGATGATCACAACATTCTTTCCTTTTGCTGAAACATATTTTCCATCTTTCAGATTGGAATTCAAAAGACTCTTTGTTGTCTGGGTCAGATAATCCACTGCAAAATAGATTCCTTTTGCATCTCTTCCGACTGCCTTGATATCACGTGGATTTTTCGCACCACAGCAAAGAATCACACGGTCAAAATCTTTTAAGAGATCTTTGGCTTTTACATCCACGCCAACATTTACACCAGTCTTAAATACCACACCTTCTGCTTTCATTACATTGATTTTCCGGTCAATGATATGCTTTTCAAGCTTCATATTCGGAATACCATACATCAGAAGTCCTCCGACACGATCTTCTCTTTCAAAAACCGTAACTGAATGTCCTCTCTGATTCAGCTGGTCAGCTGCTGCAAGACCAGATGGTCCGGAACCGATAACCGCTACTTTTTTGCCAGTATGTACTCTTGGTATCTTCGGAGCTGCATATCCTTTTTCATATGCTGTCTCAATAATACCATGCTCATTATCACGGACTGTAACAGATTCTCCCCAATGTCCACAGGTACAAGCCTTTTCGCAAAGTGCCGGACATACTCTTGACGTAAATTCCGGGAAGTTGTTGGTCTTGTGCAGACGGTTATAAGCCTGCTCCCAGTTGCCTGTATAAACCAGATCATTCCATTCCGGAACCAGATTATGAAGCGGGCATCCGGATGTCATTCCTGCCAGTGTCATTCCAGACTGACAGAACGGAACTCCGCACGCCATACAGCGTGCAGCCTGTTCTCTTTGTTCTTCTTCTGAGAGAAAAGTGTGGAACTCATTGTAATTGCAGATTCGTTCCTTTGGTTCAACCGATTTTGCTGTCTCTCTCTCATATTCTAAAAATCCTGTTGGTTTTCCCATTGTGCTTTTCCCTCCTTAATTTTTTGTATTTGCATAAAATGCTTCAATCTGAGCCTGTTCTGCATTCAATCCTTTTTCTTCCATCTGAACAATTGCCATCAGCATACGATTATAATCATATGGAATTACTTTCTTGAATTTTGGCAGATATTCACTGAAGTTATCCAGGATTTCTTTACCTTTTTCGGAATTGGTCAGTGTCACATGCTCTTTGATCATGTCTTTCAGTTCCAGGACATCATACTTATTAGTTACTTCTTCGGTAAATACCATGGATTTGTTGGTTCTCATATAAAGGTCATTATCTTCATCCAGAACATAGGCAACTCCACCGCTCATACCTGCTGCAAAATTCTTTCCAGTCTTACCAAGTACAACAACACGTCCACCTGTCATGTATTCACATCCATGATCACCAACACCTTCGACAACTGCTGTTGCTCCGGAGTTACGTACACAGAAACGCTCACCTGCAACACCATTGATAAATGCCTTACCACTTGTTGCACCGTAAAGTGCTACGTTACCAATGATAATGTTTTCATCTTTTTTGAACTTCACACCTGCTGGCGGATAAACAATCAGTTTACCGCCGGATAATCCCTTACCGAAATAATCGTTGGAATCACCGATCAGTTCGAGTGTCAGTCCCTTTGGAATGAATGCACCGAAGGACTGTCCTCCTGCACCATTACATTTTACAAGGAATGTGTCCTCATCCAGAGTATCATCATATCTCTTTGTAATTTCAGATCCAAAGATTGTACCAAATGACCGGTCTGTATTCGTTACCTCTGTCTCGATCATTCTCTTCTGTTTCTTCTCAAGCGCCGGTTTTAACTGTTTCAGAAGAACTGTGATATCTTTTGTCTTTTCAAGTTCGAAGTCATATACATGTTTCGGATCAAAAATAACCTTTTCCTTCGGTCCGGCAAACGGATTACTTAAAATCTTTGTAAGATCCAGCTTCTCTTCACGCTCGGATAATTCATCACGTACCTTTAAGAGATCGCTTCTTCCTACAAGCTCATCTACAGTTCTGCATCCGAGTTTAGCCATGTACTCTCTTAATTCTTCTGCGATAAAGCGCATGAAGTTCTCGACATACTCCGGTTTACCCGCAAAACGTTTACGAAGCTCCGGATTCTGTGTTGCAATGCCTGCCGGACAGGTATCCAGGTTACATACACGCATCATAACGCAGCCCATTGTTACAAGCGGTGCTGTTGCAAAACCAAATTCCTCTGCTCCAAGTGCTGCTGCAATTGCAACGTCACGTCCGCTCATAAGCTTACCATCTGTCTCGATACGAACTTTATTACGAAGTCCGTTCATGATCAGTGTCTGATGTGTCTCTGCAAGTCCAAGCTCCCATGGAAGTCCGGCATTATGGATAGAACTGCTTGGTGCAGCTCCGGTACCACCATCATATCCGGAAATCAGTACAACCTGTGCACCGGCTTTTGCAACACCGGCAGCGACTGTACCAACACCAGCTTCAGATACCAGTTTTACAGAAATTCGTGCATCTCTGTTTGCATTTTTCAGATCGTAGATCAACTGTTCCAGATCTTCGATTGAATAGATATCATGATGTGGTGGAGGCGAGATCAAAGACACACCTGGTGTGGAAAGTCTTGTCTTCGCAATCCAAGGATATACTTTCTTTCCTGGAAGATGTCCTCCTTCTCCAGGTTTTGCTCCCTGTGCCATCTTGATCTGAATCTCCTGTGCACTGGTCAGATATCTGCTTGTTACGCCAAAACGTCCGGATGCAACCTGTTTGATTGCGGAACATCTGTTGAGTCCGTCCGGTCCAATTGTAAGACGGTCTTTATCCTCACCACCTTCACCGGTATTGGATTTACCATGCAGATGGTTCATTGCGATTGCAAGTGTCTCATGTGCTTCCTTTGAAATTGATCCGTATGACATTGCACCGGTTTTAAATCTGGTTACAATGGAATCCACGCTTTCAACTTCTTCGATCGGAACACCTTTCTTCGGATAATTGAAATCCATCAGACCACGGATATTGGTATTCTTCTCTTCTTCATCCACAAGATTTGTATACTGTTTGAACAGTTCATAATCACCTTTTTGTGTAGACTGCTGGAGAAGATGGATTGTTGCAGGATTGTAAAGATGTGCATCTGCACCGCTTCTCATCTTATGACGACCCTTGCTGTCTAATGTAAGATCCGTCTCAAGTCCGAGTGGATCGTACGCTGCTGAATGCAGTGTATTGACATCATTCTCAATGTCTTTCATTGTGATACCGCCGATACGGCTTACTGTATTCGTAAAGTATTTATCAATTACACTCTTATCAATACCGATTGCTTCAAAAATCTTTGAGCCCATGTAAGACTGGATCGTTGAAATACCCATCTTAGCTGCAATTTTAACGATTCCGTTAATGATTGCACGGTTGTAGTCATTGATTGCTGCATAATAATCCTTGTCGAGCATATGCTCATCAATCAGCTGTTTTACGGTATCCTGTGCAAGATATGGGTTGATTGCACTTGCACCAAAACCGAGCAGTGTTGCAAAATGATGGACTTCTCTTGGTTCTCCGGACTCTAAGATCAGAGAGAGCGAAGTTCTCTTTTTCGTCTTAACCAGATACTGCTGAAGCGCAGATACTGCAAGCAGTGACGGAATTGCCACATGGTTCTCATCCACACCTCTGTCGGAAAGGATGATAATATTCGCGCCATCCCGGAATGCACGGTCGGCTTCGACATACAGACGCTCTACTGCTTTTTCAAGGCTTGTGTTCTTATAATATACAATCGGAATCGTCTCTACCTTAAATCCCGGAACCTTCATGGAACGGATCTTCATCAGGTCGGTATTCGTCAGGATCGGATTCTCTACACGAAGTACTTTACAGTTCTCCGGCTTGTCCTCAAGCAGGTTTCCGCCTGATCCAATATATACAGTTGTTGATGTAACGACTTCCTCTCGAATGGAATCGATTGGAGGATTGGTTACCTGTGCAAACAGCTGTTTGAAGTAGTTAAACAACGGTTCCTGGTTGCCAGAAAGTGCTGCAAGCGGTGTATCCGTACCCATTGCCGCGGTTCCTTCTGCTCCATTTGCAGCCATCGGAAGAACATTGTCTTTTAATGACTCATAGGTATATCCAAAAGCTTTCTGCATTCTCTGACGTTCTTCTTTGCTGTACTCCGGAACTCGCTCATTCGGGATCTTTAAATCCTCAAGCATTACGATATTTCTGTCTAACCATTCACCATAAGGCTCTTTGCCAGCATATTTTTCTTTCAGTTCATCATCATCGATCACTCTTCCGTTCACGGTATCAACAAGAAGCATCTTACCAGGTCTTAATCTGTCTTTTACAACAACCTTTGTCGGATCAACATCAAGTACACCAACCTCGGAAGATAAAATCAGCTGATCATCATCTGTGATGTAATAACGGGAAGGACGAAGTCCGTTACGGTCAAGTACCGCTCCCATAATGTCACCATCGGAAAACAGAATAGATGCAGGTCCATCCCAAGGCTCCATCATTGTTGCGTAATACTGATAGAAGTCCTTCTTTTTCTGACTCATCATCTTGTTGTTTGCCCATGGTTCCGGAATCATGATCATAACTGCAAGCGGAAGCTCCATTCCACTCATAACCAGAAATTCCAGTGTATTATCAAGCATTGCAGAATCAGAACCCTCTGTATTGATTACCGGAAGGATCTTCTGGAATTCTCCTGCCAATGAGTCGGATTCCATGGTTTCTTCACGTGCTAACATCTTATCTGCATTACCACGGATCGTATTGATCTCACCATTATGTACAATAAATCTGTTTGGATGAGCTCTCTCCCAGCTTGGATTTGTATTGGTTGAGAATCTGGAATGTACCGTTGCAATTGCTGACTCGTAATCCGGATCCTGAAGATCTGCGAAAAACTGTCTTAACTGTTCTACTAAGAACATTCCCTTATATACGATTGTTCTGCTTGAAAGAGATGCCACATAAGTATCATCATTGGACTGTTCAAATACACGTCTTGCAATGTATAATTTGCGATCAAAGTCAAGGCCTTTCTTTACATCATGAGGGCGTTTGATAAATGCCTGCATGATATATGGCATACAGTCAAGGGCTTTCTTTCCAATCTTGTCGGCATGGATCGGCACTTCTCTCCAACCCAGGAATTCCATTCCCTCTTTTTCGATAATGACCTCGAACATTTTCTTGGCCTGATTTCTCTTAAACTCATCCTGTGGGAAGAAAAACATACCAACACCGTAATCTCTTTCTTCTCCAAGTTCAATTCCTAAAGGCTTAACTGCCTTTGAGAAGAATTTATGGGAAATCTGTAAAAGGATACCAACACCATCACCCGTTTTACCATCTGCATCTTTACCAGCTCTGTGCTTCAGGTTCTCTACGATCTTCAAAGCATTCTCTACTGTCTGATGTGTCTTAATACCTTTGATATTAACGACAGCACCGATACCACAGTTGTCATGCTCAAATTTTGGATCGTACATGCCAACAGCTTTTGCTGTGCTTTCATTCCACTGTTCTTTCATCGCTTTATCCTTTCCTGATTAAATGATTATTTTTATTAATTAAAATCATACCCCATCGCTTTAGTAAAGTAAAGAGCTTTTTTCTCGCTATTGTCAGATTATTTATTAACTTCATTTATTAAAGCTTATTTTCTGTCTATTTCATGTGTTTTTTGTTATTTTAATCTTCATACAAACAATTTCATCAAAATATTTTTTAAACTTTTTTCTTTCTTTCGTGCAAATATAGCCTTGTTTTTAAAATTGTGTCTAAATTGTGTATCTGATTTTCATGGTCAAATCGTGTTTTGTTACTCAGTGAATGGCAAAATTAAAGACACCAGACCTTTTCCTTTCCTTCGAACTGATCTGATGTCTTTTTCATATTATTTTATTGATCGATATTACTGTTTTTTCTTCGCAGATAAAAAACAAGAAGTATGATCCCTGACGCAAGGCATCCAATTGAAAACAAGATATTTCCAACTCCAACTTCCGCAGTCTGTTGTAAAAATCCGGTCTCTGTACGGATAACTGCAATCCCGTTCGCTGTCATATGCGCAACAACCGCTCCGTACATATGTCCACTTTTTTCCATGCACAGTGCAAGAACAATTCCAAGCAAAAATGCATAAACAAACTGTACAACATTAAAATGAACAGCTCCAAATATCACTGCTGAAATCAGGATAGCCGGCACCAGATTCATCATCCTGCGCAGTCTTCCATAGATGACACCGCGGTATAAAAGTTCCTCTAAAAGAGGCGTCACAAATGCAGACCCTAAAAGTTCAAGTCCCATTGAGCTTGCATAAAATGCCTGGTTCATCTGAAGATACGTTTCTGATAAATGTACCAGTGGTGACATCTGAATGATATTGTTCAGGCCGATTCCAATTAATGCCGCAATCGGAATGATCCAAAACACATTTACCATGTGTTCCTTTGATATCCATGGCTTGGGCTTTAATATTCCCATCATGATCTGATCCTGTCGGAAAAACCGATATACAAACGGAATTGTAAAACAGCTGGCAACGATCTGACAAAGCATATACGATTCATTTGACGGACCAAACAGCATCTGTGCCAGAAACATTGCAATATTGGCAACAACAAAGTAAATACCAAGGGGATATACAATCTCCCATATTTGAATTGGCAGTGTTTTCTTCATATCTTCTCCTGCTTTCTTTCTATGATAACTTATGGACCAGCTCTGGGATTTCAGAAAAATGATTGCAGAGTACAGCTCCTGCTGCTGTCATCTCCTCCACATCTCCAAATCCAAAAGATACCGCAATGCACGGAATCTTATATGCATTTGCCCCGTTTACATCAAACATCGTATCCCCGATCAGACACATTTCATCTGCGGAAAGTTCATTCCATCTGCGAAATACTTCTGCAAGTACTTCTTCTTTCGAATTAATCTTTCCATCCATTGTCGCACCGACAACATCATCAAAATATTTCAAAATATCAAAATGCGCAAGAATCCTTCTGCAGGAAATCTCCGGTTTGGAGGAAGCCATTCCGATCCGATATTCCTGCTCTTTTAATTTCCTTAATGTTTCCCGTACCCCGGGATATAAAGAACACTCAAAAATACCAATTGCATTATATCGTTCCCGGTATTTTTCAACCGCCTTTCGCGCTTTTTCACGCGGAAACCCATAGATCTTTTCAAACGAATCAATCAGTGGCGGCCCGATAAACGTGCGCAGCACCTGCTCATCCGGTTCTTCCATTTCAAAATAATCCAGTGCATATCTTACACTTTTGGTAATTCCCTCCGAGGAATCGATCAGTGTTCCATCGAGATCAAACAAAACTGCTTTCATATGGCTCCTTTTATATGTTCTGCTGTATTTTTCTTCTATTCCTGTGGTATGCTCTGGACTTGGTCTAAAAGCTGTTTTACCGTTTGTCCAAGGATTGGATGTCTGTAATTCGGACATAACTCGGCTAACGGCTTTAAAACAAACTCCCGGTTCTGCATGTCCACATGTGGAATGATCAGGTCTTCGCTGTCATAGACCTCCCGGTCGTAAAATACGATGTCCATATCCAAAGTTCTTGGTCCCCACACAATGACACGTTTCCGGTCTGCATGCTGCTCCACTTCATGCAAAAATGCAAGAAGTTCCTCCGGAAGTAACAATGTCTCAAGGAAAAGACATCCGTTCAGAAAAACATCCTGGTCTACATAACCATATGGTTTCGTCTCCAATAACTGTGACACCTTTACATTTCGAATAAGCGGATGTTCTTTTATCTCCTGAATTCCTTTTTCAATATATGCCTTTTTGTCTCCCATGTTCGAACCAAAAGACAGATATGCCCTGTGCCAGGCTCTCTCCATGGTAACCGAAACGTTTTCAAAAGGAAGTCCGATCGGTGCATGTGGCTTATCCAGCTTAAGTTCTACTTTTTCAAGCTGTTCATACCGAAGTAAAAGTTTCCGGCAAAGTTCTTCACACGCTTTTTCAATCAGATCATAGGAATCGCTTTTAAATTCATCTGTCATAAACTGGCAGACTTCCGCATAATTTAACGCATCACGAAGTTCATCGCTTACCCCAGCCTTATGACAGTCCACAAAAAGCTTTGCATTCAGATAAAAATCCTGTCCGTTTTTCTTTTCTTCTTCCAGTACTCCATGATGTGCAAATACCTTAAGTCCGGTAATTGTAATATAATCCATATCCTGTGCCTTTCTGTGGTCCGGTTATTTGTATGCCAGTATTGCATTCATCATACGGATCGCACGTGCATTTTCTTTCACATCATGAACCCGGACAAATGCACACTTTTTCTGAACCGCATAAACAGATGTAACAATCGTTCCCTCTACTCTCTGATCAGAGGGAAGATCCAGTGTAAGACCGATCACGGATTTTCTGGATGTTCCAAGTAAAACCGGATAACCAAGTTCCATCAGTCTGTCTACTTTTGCGATTGCTTCGAGATTATTCTCATAACTTTTGGCAAATCCAACACCTGGATCAAGAATAATCTTATCATCCTCAATACCTGCATTTTTTGCAATTGAAATCGTCTCGCTGAGGTCATCTAACATGTCCTTCATAAAGCTCTTGTATTCTGCATTCTTTCTGTTGTGCATCAGACAGCATGCAACGTGATGATCCGCGATCACCTGAGCCATCTGTTCATCGTATTTCAGTCCCCATATATCATTCACAAGATCTGCACCAGCTGCAACGGTTGCTTTTGCGACCTCGCTTTTATATGTGTCAATAGACACCGGCACGTCAAAGTTTTTTTTCAAAGCCTCGATTACCGGCACCGTACGTTCGATTTCTTCCTGATCTGAGATCTTCGTATATCCAGGTCTTGTGGATTCTCCGCCAACATCAATAATATCTGCGCCATCCCGGATCATCTCTTCTGCATGAGCCAATGCAGCGTCCAGATGGTTGAACTTTCCACCATCCGAAAAGGAATCCGGTGTCACATTCAGGATTCCCATAATGTATGTCTGTGTTTCTGTGTCAAATACTCGATTACCGATCTTCATTTTATTACTCCTATTTCTTTCTATCTCACCATCTGGAAAAATCTGTTCTGCAGTTTTTCATCTTCTTTAAACTGACCGCCCATTGCAAACGTCACTGTTTTGCTGCCCGGCTTTTTGATTCCACGCATTGTCATACACATATGCTCTGCCTCGATCATCACGATTGCTCCCTTCGGGTGCAGATTCTCCATAAGCGCATCGCAGATCTGTTCTGTAAGCTGCTCCTGAATCTGCGGACGTCTCGCATACACCTCCACAGTACGCGCCAGCTTACTGATTCCAACTACTCTGCCATCCGGAATATATGCCACGTGTGCTTTTCCATAAAATGGCATAAAGTGATGTTCACATGTCGAATAAAATGGTATATCTTTCTCGATCACCATCTCTGAATTGTCTGTAGAAAAAGTCTTTGACAGCGGCTCCTTTGCATCCATCTCAAGTCCGGCAAAAATTTCTTCATACATTCTTGCGATACGATCCGGTGTACCAACCAGTCCTTCTCTTTGGGGATTTTCTCCGATGCCTTCTAATATCAGGCGTACGCCCTCTTCTACTTTTGTTCTATCAACCATTGTTGTACCTCCTGTTTCAGCTGCCCCAGATAGGAAAGAGACCCAAATGCAAGTACAGGTCTTTTCTGTGCCACAGCTTTTGAAACCGCTTCTTTTATCGTCTCACAGCATGTCACATTCTCATAATACTGACATGCTTCCTCTGCAAGTCTGCTTCCTTCCATTGCCCTTCCATTGTCTGGAGTGACTGTATATACGCACTTTGCGTAAGGGGACATAATACGAAGCATTTTCTCATGTTCCTTATCAGCAAGTACCCCTATTATATAAGTTATCGGAATATTTGTAAAACAATTTTCCACTGTTTTTGCCAGCTGCTTTGCCGCGTCCTCATTATGCGCTCCATCGATTACGATAAGCGGATCCGTACTGATCACTTCAAAACGACCGGCCCATCTGCATTTTGCAATGCCATCCCGGATCACCTGCCAGATCCTTCCGTCATCCTTTTGGAACGGCTCCTTCCAGAGCTGCTCCTGTATTCCAAGAAAAACCTCGATCGCAAGCGTTGCATTTCTGACCTGATAAGCGCCCGCCATCGTTGTTTGAAATTCTTTTCTTTTGTATGTAAAACTCATTTTTCCAGGCTGTTCATCCAGAATACGGATGTGCTGCGAATCCGCAAAAACAAGCGGACATTTCTTCTCTTTCGCCTGTTCTTCGATCACCTTCCGCACCTGCGGTTCCTGCCCTGCTGAAAAAGCCGGGCAGTTTTCTTTCAGTATTCCACATTTCACAGTTGTGATCTGCTCTAACGTATCTCCAAGAAACTGCATATGATCCATACTGATTGTCGTAAGCACAGATGCGACTGGTTTTCTGATCAGGTTCGTAGCGTCTGTCAAACCACCCATCCCGGTTTCTAAAAGTACAACGTCCGGTTTCTTCTGGTAAAAGTATAAAAATGCAGCTGCTGTCTCCACTTCAAAAACAGTCGGATAACTTCCACCTTTGGATACGACAATGTCACAGGCCTCTTTTACCTGTGACATAATCTGTGCATATTCGGTTTCCGACATATGACTGCCATCATATTGCCATACTTCAAGTGGCACAAAAACAGCCGGTGAGCAATATCTCCCCACATGTAGTCCAGCTTCCCGGAACATGGATGCAAGATAAGCACCTACCGATCCCTTTCCGTTTGTACCGGCAATATGTATGATTGGAAGCTCGTCCTGAATGTTAGAAAGTTCCGCCATCAGCGCGCGGATACTTTCCAACCCAAGAACACTTCCTGATCTGGATACATTTTGTATATAATCTCTGGCTTCGCTATATGTCATCATTATTTCTTAACCCCTTTTGTATCACGGTTTCCAACATGAAGCCGATGAAGTGCCACTTCTTTGCCTTTTACTTCTACGCTCTGTTCGCTTCCTTCTGGCAGCATATAAATATCTGTCAGGGCATCGTCAAGAGCAAGTTTCATTCCTCTTACGCCAACAGCACCTTTCTTCTTCTCTGGAATACTGTCCGCTTCGATCCGTAAAAACATATCCCTGCCAGACCGCATTACGATCGTCTCTCCACCGGTAAGCGGGTACACAATAAGAAGCTTATCTTCTTCTGAAAGCTTCGTTGCAGCCGTCGTACGTTTTGCGACATCAAACTCTGTTCCATCTACCAGTTTCAGCATCGTCTGCTTCGTTCCAAAAAGGACTTTTCTGTCTGCAAGTGCTGAAAGGCTGTACAATCCAATCACATTTTCTTCCCGGCTGTCATAATTACTTAAATTATCGATCGGAGTTCCCTTGTCACGCAATCGTCCAAACGGAATGTCCTGCACTTTTAACAAATGCATATTACCGGTATCCGTAAAAATACAGATCTTATCTGTATTACGGCAGATAAAGAAGGTTTTATTTTCAGATTCAACAGCTTCCCGGTTGCGTTCGTAAGTCGATACATCGATGGTACGGACATATCCAAAGCGATCCATTAAAAATACAACATCTTTTTCTTCGATCTTCTTTTCCGCAACAACTGCTTCTTTCAGATTGTCGATTGCGGTCTTTCTAGGAGTTCCGTATTCTTTGATATACTGTTTCAGTTCTTTGATGATCACCTTTGCCATGGAAGAACGGTGTTCCAGAATATCCTGATACTGTGCAATCTTTGCAAGTGTCTCTTCATGTTCTTTCATGAGGGCTTCGATTTCCAGTCCAATCAGCTTATACAGACGCATTTCAAGAATGGCACTGGCCTGTCTCTCCGTAAAGCGGAGTTTCGATGCCATTTCTTCGGATTCTTTGGATTTAAACCGGATATTTCCAGTTTCTCCCGTCATCAGACATGCTTTTGCATCTTTGACATTCTTGCTGCCACGAAGTATTTCAATGATCAGATCTATGACGTCACATGCTGCGATCAGACCTTCCTGAATCTCTTTTTTATCCTTTTCCTTGGCAAGAAGTGTTGTATATTTTCTCGTCGCGATCTCATACTGGAAATTTACGTGATGTCTTATGATCGGAACAATGCCCATTGTCTCTGGTCTTCCATCCACAACCGCAAGCATATTTACACCAAACGTATCTTCAAGCTTTGTTTTTTTGTACAGCAGATTCTCCAGAGCTTCCACATCTGCACCTTTTTTCAGATCCAGAACAATACGGATTCCCTCTTTGGAAGACTGGTTTGTAATATCTACAATATCACTTGTTTTTTTTGTTTCAACAAGGCTGTAGACATCATTTAAGAACTTTCCGATGTTCGCTCCGATCATCGTATACGGGATCTCTGTTATGACAAGGCGGGTCTTTCCACCCTTCATCTGTTCTACTTCGACTTTTCCACGCACTTTGATCTTACCGGCCCCGGTGGAATAGATTGCAAGCAGATCGTCCTTATTAGCCACAATTCCTCCCGTTGGAAAATCCGGTCCCGGAATATATTCCATCATCTGCTCGGTATTAATGTCCGGATTTTTCATGTATGCAATGACACCGTTTAACACCTCTGTAAGATTATGCGGCGGAATGCTTGTAGCCATACCAACCGCAATTCCTTCTGCACCGTTAATCAGAAGATTCGGAACTTTTACCGGAAGAACTGCCGGTTCTTTTTCTGTTTCATCAAAGTTTGGAACAAAATCCACGACATTTTTGTCCAGATCTGCAAGGTATGCTTCCTGCGTGATCTTCTGAAGCCTTGCCTCTGTATAACGCATCGCAGCGGCGCCATCGCCCTCGATCGATCCAAAGTTTCCATGTCCGTCAACAAGAGGAAGCCCTTTTTTAAAATCCTGCGCCATAACGACCAGCGCATCATAAATAGACGAATCTCCATGCGGATGATATTTACCCATGGTATCTCCGACAATACGGGCACTCTTACGATATGGCTTGTCATAGCGAATGCCAAGTTCATACATATCATAAAGCGTTCTTCTTTGTACCGGTTTCAGTCCGTCCCTGACATCCGGCAACGCACGGGCGATAATAACGCTCATCGCATAGTCAATATATGATTTTTGCATCAGTTCCGAATATTCGGTCTGAATAATATTGCTTTGTTCCTGCATACTCTGTCCTCTCCTATACGTCTAACTCTGCATCACGGGCGTGATCATAGATAAATGCTTTTCTTGGCGGAACATCTGTTCCCATGAGCATTGCAGTGACATCAGACGCAAGTCTTCCATCCTCAATCTCAATTCGTTTCATCATACGGGTCTCGGGATTCAATGTGGTTTCCCAAAGCTGTTCCGCGTCCATTTCACCCAGACCTTTATATCTCTGTAACGTAAAGTTACCTGTATGCGTCTTCCGATAACGTTCTAATGCCGCATCATCATAAAGATATTCTTCTTCTCCCTTAGACGGAATCACCTTGTAAAGCGGTGGCATCGCCACATATACATGTCCCTCAAAAATAAGTTCCGGCATAAAACGGTAAAACAATGTCAGAAGAAGGGTTGAAATATGTGCACCATCGACGTCGGCATCTGCCATAATAATAATCTTATCATAGCGGAGTTTTGTGATATCGAAATCATTGCCATATCCTTCCGAAAAGCCGCAGCCAAATGCATTGATCATGGTCTTGATTTCAGCATTGGCGAGTACCTTGTCAATACTTGCTTTCTCAACATTCAGAATTTTACCTCGAATTGGCATGATTGCCTGGAACATACGGTTTCTTGCCATCTTGGCAGAGCCACCGGCAGAATCTCCCTCCACAATAAAAATCTCGCACTGGGAAGCATCTCTGCTCTCACAGTTTGCGAGTTTTCCATTGGAATCAAATGAAAACTTCTGCTTTGTCAGAAGATTGGTTTTGGCCTTTTCCTCTGTCTTGCGGATCTTTGCAGCCTTTTCTGCACATCCGATCACTGTTTTTAAAACTTCCAGGTTCTTATCAAAATAAAGCTGGATCTCTTCACCGACAATCTTGGAAGTTACACGTGAAGCATCCTGATTATCCAGTTTTGTTTTCGTCTGACCTTCAAATCTCGGGTCTGGATGCTTAATGGAAATCACTGCAGTCATTCCATTTCTTACATCAGCGCCGGTAAAGTTCGGGTCCTTTTCTTTCAGGATTCCCAGCTCTCTCGCATAGGAATTAATAACGGTTGTAAATATCGTCTTAAATCCCGTGATATGAGTACCGCCCTCTGCGTTATAAATATTATTACAAAATCCAAGAATATTCTCATGGAACTCGTTGGTATACTGAATTGCAGCTTCAACCGTAATTCCTTCACTTTCCCCTTTAAAATAGATGACTTCATGAAGTACTTCAAGGTCTTTATTCATATCCTTCACAAAACCAACAATTCCATCCGGCTCATGATACTCAATATGCTCTGTTTCATCTCCTCTGCGGTCTTCATATACGATCGTAAGTGCCGGATTTAAATATGCAGTCTCATGAAGACGGCTTTTTACCTCATCTTCCTTAAATCTGGTTTTTTCAAAAATCTCCGGATCCGGTAAAAAATTAATTTTTGTTCCGGTCTTTTTGGTCTTGCCGATGACAGGAAGCAGACCATCCACAAGATCAACCACAGGTCTGCCCTGTTCATAGCGATCGTGGTGAATATATCCATCCCTGCTAATCTGTACGTCAAGATAAGTGGAAAGCGCATTTACAACCGAAGATCCTACTCCATGCAGACCTCCGCTCGTTTTATATGCAGCATTGTCAAATTTACCTCCAGCATGAAGTGTAGAAAATACAACGCGGGCAGCGGATACTCCTTTTGCATGCATTCCAACCGGAATTCCTCGTCCGTTATCTTCCACTGTACAGGAACCGTCCTTCTCCAGGGTGACATAGATTGTATCACATGCTCCTGCCAGATGTTCATCGACAGAGTTGTCTACGATCTCATAGATCAGATGATTCAGACCTTTTCTGGACACACTTCCGATATACATTCCCGGACGTTTCCGGACTGCTTCAAGTCCTTCCAGTACCGCAATACTATTTGCATCGTATGATTGTTTATTCGCCATACTTACCTGTTGCTCCTTTTCTACTTCTTCTGGTCTCTCATATGTGCCAGAACCATTACCGCAATACGGAACGTCATAGCATCATCAAATGTACGGATATCCAGTCCGATAGACTTCTCAATCCGTTCCAGTCTGTACACAAGTGTATTCCTATGTACATATAATTGTCTCGCTGTTTCAGAAATATTCAGGTTATTCTCGAAAAACTTATTGATTGTGGACATCGCCTCTTCATCATCCAGTACTTCGGGAATCTTATCTCCAAATACTTCTTTGATAAACATCTCACATAAACTCATCGGAAGCTGATAGATCAGACGTCCGATTCCAAGTCTGCCATAGGAGATTGTATCACATTCTGCATAGAATACTCTTCCTACTTCAAGTGCCATCTTTGCTTCCTGGAAAGAATCTGTGATCGCTGGAATCTGGGTTACCACATTGCCATAACCCACACGTACCTTGATCATCGCCTCCATGTGAAGATTATCCACAAGGAGCTTTGCAATCTCATCCAGCCCTTCTTCCAGTTCGCCTTCCGGGATATCCGAAACATCCTTCACCAGAACGACACTGTGTTCATCTACGCTGGTAACAAAATCCTTAGTTTTTACATTGGAAAGGTTCTTGACAAGCTCCATTGCATCATCATTCCCTTTCCTTCCGGTATCAATCACAAATACAACCCTTGGACTCTGCTCAATATGAAGCTTTCTTGCTTTTGCAAAAATATCCACAATCAACATATTTCCAAGGAGAACATTCTGAATAAAATTATTACGGTCAAACTGTTCTACCGAACTCATAACAAGATTCCGGATCTGACACACAGCCATTCTTCCTATCGTGTACGCGATCTCGCCTGTTTCCTGCAGAATGAGTACATACTCGGTATCGTTCTCGATCACGATCTTAAAAAACTGATACTGCTGAAATGTCTGCTGATCTGCCATCGAATGGCAAAAATCCTGTACGACCGTCTCCAGCTGCACTTCTGTATCAGCTGTCGCAGCAACCTCTTTTCCTTTGCTGTTAAATAACAGCATGTCCATCTTGGTAATTTCTTTCATTTCATCTAAGGTATTTTGTAATTTCTGATGTGATAGCATATCGACCTCTCCTGTTAATCCATCTGATTGCAACCATTACTTTTATTTATAACATACCGAACATTTGTTTGCAAGTTTTACACTAGAAAACTGGGTGTAAATACTCACACCCAGTTTCATTATTTACAACTATTTAATTCTATCTGACTAGTTTGTAATTGTCAATTCTGTTTCTTTGTCGAAAACATGAATCTTCTTAGGATCGAAAGCAAGTTTAACCTTGTCACCCATACGAGCTGGAGTATTAGAAGCAACTCTTGCTGTCATGTTTGCACCAGCAATTGTGTAGTACAGTAATACTTCTGCACCTAATAACTCATATCCTGTAATCTCAACATCAACTGTGTTGTCTCCAGCTTTCTCGATTACTTCCGGATCATCGCTGATATCTTCTGGTCTGATACCTAAAACAACTTTCTTTCCAGCATATCCGCCATCGATTAATTTCTTAGCTTTCTCTTCTGGTAATTCAACAACATGTTTGTCAAATTTCAGGGAAGCTTTTGCTCCTTCAACGATGCAGTCAGCATCAATGAAGTTCATCTGTGGAGATCCGATGAATCCAGCAACGAATAAGTTATCTGGCTCATTGTATAATTTCTGTGGAGAATCAACCTGCTGGATAACACCATCTTTTAATACAACGATTCTTGTTCCCAGTGTCATAGCCTCTGTCTGATCATGTGTTACGTAAATGATTGTAGCACCTAATCTGTTATGTAATGAAGCGATCTCAGATCTCATCTGTACACGAAGTTTTGCATCCAGGTTTGATAAAGGCTCATCCATAAGGAATACTTTAGGATTACGTACAATTGCACGTCCCATGGCAACACGCTGTCTCTGTCCACCAGATAAAGCCTTTGGTTTACGATCTAATAATTTCTCAAGGTCAAGGATTCTTGCTGCTTCCTCAACTTTTTTCTTAATCTCATCCTTTGGTACTTTTCTTAATTTTAATCCGAATGCCATATTATCAAATACAGTCATATGTGGATATAATGCGTAGTTCTGGAATACCATTGCGATATCTCTGTCTTTTGGCTCAACATCGTTCATAAGTTTTCCGTCGATGATCAGTTCACCGGAAGAAATCTCTTCCAGACCAGCGATCATACGTAATGTAGTAGATTTACCACATCCTGATGGTCCTACGAAAATGATGAATTCTTTGTCTTCAACTTCAAGGTTGAAATCTTTAACAGCTTCAAAACCGTTAGAGTATACTTTGCAAATGTTCTTTAATGATAAACTTGCCATTTTAAAAAACCTCCCTGAGTGTCTTTCTTGTAGTATTGTTCGTCCTGCCGGACTCATTTGATATATTTATAATACATGACATGCCCCATCTTGCCTATTGGCAAAGTGCCAAAGATTTTTTCCTCTTCTTTGTCATTTTAACGAAACAGGGCTGATCCCGGATATATTCCCGGATCAGCCCTGTTTTTCTTTCGTTTATTTTACACCAGTGCTTCCAAATCCGCCTCTGTCAGCATGACCAAGGCTTTTTACTTCCTCAAATATAATCTTTGGCTGATTTTCCACAATCCGAAACTGTGCTACCCTGTCATTTACATGGATTACCGTATCTCTTGTCGCATAAACCGGCATTCTCCACATATCATTGTCTCCGCAGTAGGAACCATCAACCACTCCGACGCTGTTTGTCTGAAGTAATCCCCAGTTCTTAAATGTTGAACTTCTTGGTGCAATATGTGCCTCATATCCCTCTGGCAGTTCCATTGCCACCCCAAGCGGGATCATCTTATACTCTCCCGCTTTCAGTTCTACTTCCTCTGATGCACGCAGATCGATCCAGTCTGATTTTCCTTCAATATAATCCAGCTTTTCGATTGCGTCTGTAAAATATTTGATGCGAATTGTTTCCATCTGTATCTCCTATACCTCCCAGTCAAGGATCTCATTTTCCACTCTCTTGTCGCGGAGCATAAGATCCGAAACTGCTTCTTTCGCCGGTTTGTTTTCAAACAATACCCGGTTCACTTCCCGAATAATCGGGAGTTCCACATCACACCGGTCAGCAAGTGCCAGAGCTGCTTTTGCTGAATAAATGCCTTCTACAACCATCTTCACTTCTTTGGTTGCTTCTTCCATGGTATATCCCTGTCCCATCAGCATTCCTGCTTTCCGGTTTCTGCTGTGTTTGCTTTCGCAGGTAACGATCAGATCCCCGATTCCGGTAAGTCCGAAGATTGTCTCATTTCTTGCGCCCATTTTCATAGCCAGCCGTCCGATTTCAGTGATTCCTCTTGTAATCAGCGCCGCCTTTGTATTATCTCCATATCCGAGACCGTCTGCCATTCCCGCTGCAAGTGCGATAACATTCTTTAAAGCACCACCAAGTTCCATTCCAAGAATATCCGGACTCGTATATACACGGAACACTTCATTCATAAATGTATCCTGTATGCATTCTGCCGTCTTTCTTGTCTTCGCTCCCGCAACAACGGTTGTCGGCAGTCCGATTCCAACTTCCTCTGCATGAGAAGGTCCACACATAACAGCAACATCCGCACACGGAATCTCTTCCTCTACAATATCCGAGAGTGTCATCAAAGTATCCTCTTCAATGCCTTTGGCCACGCAGACTATGATCTGCCCTTCTTTTACAAAAGGAGCCATCATCTTAGCCGTGCTCCGGGTAAATACCGAAGGGACCGCAAGGATCAGCATCTCAGACGCTTCAATTGTCTCTTTCAATTCTGTGGTAAATGTAATGCTTTCCGGCAAAATAACTCCCGGAAGCTTATCTGCGTGTTCATGTTTTTCCTTTAACATTGCGATCTCTGATTCAACGATTGACCACAATGTGACCTTTTTTCCGTTATTCGCAAGGACAAGGGATAATGCGGTTCCCCAGCTGCCTGCTCCAATTACACCTATCTTCTCCATTTCATTATTTCGCTTTCTGTCCAAATTTATTTTCTGTTCCGTTTAACAGACGTACAATATTTGCACGGTGTCTCCAGATTCCCATTGCTGCAAAACAAACGGTCAGAATGTCAAACTCCATAATCCAGTCTGCTCCAATATGTAACATTCCCATATGATTAAACAATATGACCTGAATCAAAAATGCAATCAGCATACAGATTGAACCAAGAGACACATATCTCGTAATTCCGACAAGGACAATAAATAATCCCAGGCACACCGGTACTGCCAGAGGACACACGGTCAGTATCACACCAGCTGTGCATGCGATTCCTTTTCCACCCTTAAACTTCAGATAAAAAGGAAAATTATGTCCAAGAACCGCACCAAATCCAGCGTACATTTCAAGTACCTTCACCGCATCCGGATAACGGTTGACAAATAGAAAATGCGCAATTACAACTGCGAGGATTGCCTTACACAAATCCCCTGCAAATGTAATTGCTCCCGCCTTCCAGCCGAGGGTACGAAGCGTATTTGTTGTTCCCGAATTACCGCTTCCATGCTGACGGATATCTACCCCCTTGCTCTTTCCATAAATGTATCCCGTCTGAAATGTCCCAAGAAAATAACCAATTACAAGTACGATCAAACGTGCAGCTATCATTTATTTATCTTCCTTTCGTTCCCTGATTATGAACTTTAGTGCTGTTCCACGAAAACCAAAGGTATCCCGGATACGGTTTTCCAGATATCTGGTATATGAAAAATGCATCAGTTCCTTATCGTTTACAAAAATAACAAATGTCGGTGGTTTCACCGCAACCTGTGTAATGTAATAGATCTTCAGACGTTTTCCCTTATCGGATGGTGGCTGCTGCATTGCAACTGCCTCTGCTACGATCTCATTTAATACACCGGTCTGGACTCTCATAGAATTGTTCTCGATCACAACATCAATGAGATCAAACAATTTGTTCACACGCTGACCTGACTTTACAGAGATAAAAAGGATCTCCGCATATGGCATAAAACTAAGGATCTGCCGGATCTTCTCTGTGTGCTTCTTCACAGTTGTATTATCCTTTTCGATCGCATCCCATTTATTTACTGCAATAATAATGCCTTTTCCTCTTTCGTGCGCAATTCCTGCGATCTTTGCATCCTGTTCTGTAACACCCTCTGTTGCGTCGATCACAATAATGACTACATCGGATTTCTCAACTGCTGTCACCGCACGGATAATACTGTAACGCTCAATTTCTTCTTTAATCTTATTCTTGCGCCGTAATCCAGCCGTATCAATGAAAACATATTCTTTTCCATTATATTTAATATCTGTATCAATGGCATCTCTGGTTGTTCCCGCAACATCAGATACGATTACCCTGTCTTCCTGCGCCAGTCTGTTGATCAGAGATGATTTTCCAACATTTGGTTTTCCAATGATCGCAACCTTTGGTCTTTCGTCCTCTTCCTCAAGACCGGCTCCTTCCGGGAAGTTTTTTACAACTTCATCCAGCATATCTCCAAGTCCGAGCATGGATGATGCCGATACCGGATGCGGATCTCCGATTCCAAGATTATAAAATTCATAGACATCTGCCATGTATTTTTCAAAACTGTCTACTTTATTGACTACAAGCACAACCGGTTTCTTTGATCTGCGCAGCATATCTGCGACTTTGGAATCTGCATCCTGCAATCCCTGACGTACATCGGTAATAAACATGATAACATCTGCTGTTGCAATTGCGATCTCTGCCTGTTCTCTCATCTGCGACAGAATTACATCCCCGCTTTCCGGTTCGATACCACCGGTATCAATCAGGGTAAAATTATAATTCAGCCACGTTACATCTGCATATATACGGTCCCTTGTTACACCCGGAGTATCTTTCACGATTGAAATACGTTCTCCTGCAAGTGTATTAAAGAGGGTTGATTTTCCAACGTTTGGGCGGCCAACTATAGCCACAACTGGTTTACTCATTCTGCTCTCCCTTTCTAATTTTTCAGCGATTCCCATATATAATACTATAAAAGCAGAGGAATAACAACTATTGTTCTTCTGAACTGATGACACCATTTTCAATCAATGCCCGCATTGTATTTGTACATTCTTTTCCAATTGAAACAGGAATTGTCCACGTTCCATCTCTCTTGTAAGAATATGGCACCGGTCCATAACCACCGGAGTCTTCATCGGCATCATAAACAGTTCTGCTGGAATAAATCCCTTTTCTTGCGGTCTCCATAACAGAGGTGGAATATCCAGAATTTTTCTGACAGCGCTCATAGATATTTTCATAGGTAGCCCCTTCCGGAAGCTGGTATTCAAGATATAGCTGATAGGAATACGGTGTTTCGTCATCTTCACCATCTTCTTCACAATATGGCATATTATACTTCTGCAGGCTTCCCTCTTCCGCATCTTTGCAAAGTGCATCATAAATGCTCTGCGCCTGTTCCTGGCTGATCTCCCGGTCTCCCTGATAGTTCATATCCTGATCATACCGTTCCAGTGTGCCTCCTTTGATCTGAATATTCTCATAATCATAGCACACCAGCTGTTTCATAAACGGATCCTTTTCCAACTCCTTTTTCTGGATCTGCGCTGCGTAATCAAACTGTTCGCTATCAAGAGGTACCGTATATTCACGGGATATCCAGTTTCCCTTACTGGTACGATAAAGAATATCTATGACTGCCTGTTCATCCGATTCTCTCTCCTGTTTCTTAAGTTCCCTGCTGTCACTTAAAATCTGTTTCTGCAGATCCAGTACCTGTTTTACATCTTCAGTTTCATATTCGATTGGATAATCCAGATATACAAATGCGGTCTGAACATCGTCCTGATCCGGACAAAAACTCTCAATTTTTCCAGCTGTCAGCATCATACAGCCAAAAGACGCCAGTAAAAATACCGTATATATCGCACATTCGCCCCATCTTTTTTTACAGAATACCCTAAAAGATTTGCGGACCAGCATCTCTGCCACATAAAAGAACACAATTCCATATATCATAATACCTACAATAAATATTGGCAATTCTTCACCAATATTCATAGTCATAAGAATTCCTGCTGTCATGCATGCAAGAGAAAAACTTCCGCAAAAACCAACACCCCAACGGAAAATTGGTTTTAAAACAGGAAATGTCAGGAAGTCTCCTGCGGATTCCAGTTGTCTTTTCTTATATAAGAAATAAGACAGGACAAAAAGCATTACTCCCATGAGCGTATAACCAGCCACGATATGTGCACCGCTGAAACTGATTCCCCTTACTGCGGTATAAGTGTTATTGACCCATTCTGTTTTCTTGTGAAAATTAACCAGACGAAACGCATAATAAAATGGAGATAAAAACTCCAGATGAATCGCCTGTACCACATCCGAATAGTCAATTCCAAATGCAAATATTGAAATGATCAGTGAAACAATTGTTCTCACTCCGACATATAAAAAATTGCCGATCACGTAATACGCTGCTACTGCAAGCATCTGTCCGGTAAGCATTACACAAAGAACAGCCATTCCATAGCATGCAATGGAAAAACCTGCCATTACAAGAATCCAGATTCCCAGATATTGTACATTGGACACCCCATAAGCGAGACATACCAGTACACTCAGCATAAATGCGATCACCTGCGGAACGATCAGAAACACAAGACCTGTAATCAGATTGGTTCCATAAAGATCTGCTCTTGTAACCGGAAGTGCATGGATCATGTTCGAGCTTCTTCCATTAAAAAGATAACTGAAAAAAGCCATTGCAAATACAACTGCCATTACAAACACCAAAAACATCGGGAGCTGTAATTCCAATACATTCGCCAATACTTCAAACCTTGCCTCATCTACTGTCGGTCCACCCTGAAAAGTGCGTGAAGCATTGCGAAATCCTCCCCACAGACTCAACGGCAGTATCAACTGAAGGATTAATGTATAAATCCCCCATAAAGGCCAGTATAATGTCGCATTTTTGTGAAAAATGGTCTTACTAAAAGAGAATGTCTTTGACTTCATAATCCGCACCTCCCATCTCATATATAAAAATTTCTTCCAGGGTAAGTGGAAGGATATCCACAATTGCAAGATTGTCTTCCTCTGCGGAAACTGCCCGTGCGACCTCTTTTGGATTTCCTTTCACAATCATCGTATATACCCTTCCCGAATTGGACATATGTAACACTTCAAATTCCTTTGGCATTTTCGGCATTCCCGTCTGGCATGCGATCTGGACCTTTGAGATATTTCCCTGAAGTTCCATCAGTGACCGTTCGATCATAATACTTCCTTTGTTCATAATTCCAACATGGTCACATACATCTTCCAGTTCTCTTAAATTATGCGATGAAACAAGAACTGTCATCTTATGTTCTGCCACTTCCGACATCAGAATACTCCAGATCTGTCTTCTCATAACCGGATCCAGTCCATCCACCGGCTCATCCAGGATTATCAGCTCCGGACGACAGCAGATTGCAAGCCAGAATGCCACCTGCTTTTGCATTCCTTTCGACAAACGACGAATATTCCGTTTTACATCAATCGAAGGGAAAAATTCCTGCATACGAAAAAACATCTTCTCATCAAAATTCGGATATATTCCACGATAATATTTCATCATAACCATCGTATCTGCCTGAAGAAAATAAAACAGATCATCCGGTATATAAGAGATTCTCGCCTTAACCTCACGATTCTCATAGATTGGTTCGCCCTCAATCAGGATCTCTCCCTGATCCGGACGATACACGCCCGTCAAATGACGGATCAATGTTGATTTTCCAGCACCGTTTGGTCCCACCAGTCCATAGATGCTTCCCTTTTCCACCTTCATATTCACGCCATCCAGAGCACGAAATCCATCAAAATCCTTGACTACATTATTTACCTGTATCATTCCAAACTCCTTTCTCAATCCTGTCGAGTCTTTTCTGCAAGACTTCTTTTCCTACAGATAAATCCATCAATTCTGCAGCAGTCTCATCAAAATTCTGCAAAAGTGCCCTGACATGCTCTGTTTTCAGTGTACGGTTATCCGCCACAAAAGTTCCCCTGCCGCATACAGAATATACATATCCTTCCCTTTCCAATTCACGATATGCACGGCTGATCGTATTCGGATTGATTGCAAGCTTTGACGCAAGTTCCCTCACGGATGGTAGCTTTTCATCCGGTAAGAGGGCATCTGTGATTACAAGTTTTTGTACGCTGTCTATGATCTGTTCATAGATTGGTCTTACATCCCGATAATTTACCTGAATCAAGCGGCCACCTCCTTCTAATAAGTGTACTATCATTCTTCATACACATACTATACCAGAAGCGCCGCTTGAATAAATGTATTTCTATCAAATATTTTCTTAAGATTTCCTTATTTTACGTATGCACAGAGCAGGCGGAATGTATTGAATACCCCATCTTTATGGCTTCTCTCATAGCCATGAGACGCATAAACCCCGGAACCTATCAATCCATGTCGGATGTCATAACCTGCTCCCAGGGCAACATCCACATCCGATCCATAATGTGGATATACATCTACAGCAAAATCAATATCCTCTTCTTTTGCAGCTTTGATGAGTCTCGTTACCACATCATAATTGTACGGACCATTACTGTCTTTCGCACAGATAGAAACCTGACGTTCCGTACATGCAAGACCTTCTCCCACGCATCCCATATCTACCGAAATCATCTCTTTTACACCATCTGGCATAGAAGCAGCGCCGCCGTGTCCCACCTCTTCATAAACAGTTACATGATGATAAATTCTCTGTTTTGTCGTGATATGCTCCTCTTTCAGATACTTTGCAAATCCAAGAAGAATTCCAACACTCAGCTTATCATCAAGGAAACGGCTCTTGATATAGCCAGATTCCGTGATCACGGTACGCGGATCAAAGCAGACAATGTCGCCTGTCATGATACCAAGTTTTCTGGTTTCCTCAGCGGATGAAACATTCTCATCCAGAACCACTTCCATGTCGTCATATTTTCTCTGGGTATCATTATATTCTCCGTTCACATGGATCGATGCATTATTCAGCTGGAATGTTCCGGAATATACACCATCAAAACGGGTTACGATGCGGCAGTTCTCAGCCTCCGCATTGTTCGGATTCATTCCGCCTAACGGAGATACTTTTAAGTTTCCATTGCTCTTTACCTCACAGACCATTGCTCCCAGTGTATCAATATGCGCTGCAAGAACCAGTCCATCATCTTTGTTTTCTCCTCCAAGATCAACAAATACGCCACCTTTTGTTGTCATCTGTGGCTCATAACCAAGTTTGCGATATTCCTCCATAACAAATTCCGCCGCATTAGCTGTATAACCGGTTGGGCTGTCAATGGCCAGTACCTTCTGTGTTTCTTCCACGATATAATCTAAATATTTTTCCTGATTCATATTCTTACCTCATTTCTTATGATTTCTTCTTTATATACATAAATGCACCAAGATTGCCACGTTTTCCATGGCTTGCACGATGTGAAAACAGCAGATCCGGATTGCAGCAGGTGCAAACATTCGTTACCGCAAGATGCGCCGGACAAACGCCTGCCTCTAAAAGTACAATTTCATTCGCTTTCCAGAGATCCAGCTGATATTTTCCATTCTGTTTATCCAACAGGATCACATCCTCTTTTCCAGGGAATGCGCGTTTAAATTCTTCTGCCACATCTTCACTCACCTCGTAACAATCCTGGCAGATTGACGGTCCAATTACTGCAAGAACCGATTCCGGATCTGTGCCAAATTCCTCATGCATTTTCCGGATTGTAGCAAGTCCCATACGTTTTACCGTTCCACGCCATCCGGAATGGCTCATTCCGATTGCTCTGTGAACCGGGTCCACAAAATAAAGCGGTACACAATCTGCAAAAAAAGTGGAAAGCACAACTCCTGGTTCATTTGTTACAAGTCCATCCACATCATGATAATCTCTTTCTTTTAAAATTCCTTTTCCTTTATCCTGTGCACCAACTCTTATCACATTTGTCGTATGTGTCTGCTCCGTAAGTACAAAATCCCCGACGGAAACAGAGAGTGCCTCAGCCAGCCTCTCATAATTCTCACGTACGGCTTCCTCGTTATCCCCCCGTGTAAAGCTAAGATTCATCGAGGAGAAAATTCCGTTGCTTGCGCCTCCCTCTCTTGTTGTAAAGCAATGCTCTACAATTCCACACTCTTCAAGCATGCGAAATTTTAAAAGTGGCAGATTTCCACCACATTTCAATTCTTTTTTCACAAGCATGAGTGGCTCACCGCTATTCTTTTTCTTAAAATCCTGATATTGCATTTTACTTCCTGTTCCTTATTATTTCTATTTATGATATGCCTCAAATGCATTCTGATACAGTCTGATCGTATTTCCTGTGATTGCGAGTACATCAAACCTGCACGGTGTCCATTCATTCCCTCCATGTGTCAGCAAATAGTACCATGCTACCTTGGTTATGATCCTCTGTTTTCTGAAATCCACAGCTTCCACCGGAGTTCCAAAGCTTTGGCTGCCACGGAATTTCACTTCTACAAACACCAGATATTCTGCGTCCTTCGCAATAATGTCAATCTCTCCAAACCGGTTTCTGAAATTCCGTTCTACAATCTGATATCCGTTTTCCGTCAGATAATCTGCTGCAATCTGTTCATATTCTGCCCCGATCCTTCTTTTATTCATTTATCCCCCATTGCATTTCTTACATTTTATGCTCGATTTTTTCCTTCATCCGATCCATATCATCTACAAATACCAGTATCTCCGCAACAACCGAATATAGCTCTGGCGGGATCATTTCTCCGATTTTCAGTCTGGATAATGTATCTGCCAGCTTATGATCTTTATATAATGGAACTTCATTTTCTTTTGCGCTCTCAATAATCCGATCCGCAACCTGCCCTTTTCCGGCTGCCAGAATTCTAGGTGCCGCGTCATCCGGATCATATGCAATTGCAACCGCAGTTCTGTCTTTTTTCTCTTCCATTGCTCTACGCCCTCATATCAAATGAATATCTTCTCAGTTTTCCTGTCGGTGGCTGATCTTTTTTCAGAAAATCATCCACAAATTCAATCTTCTTTGCCTCATTCGTCACTTTAAGATTACACGTATATCCCTTTTCTTCGAGGCGCTTCTCAAGTTCCGGAAGATGTTCGCACAGCACCGCATACGACAGATCATCTTCTATGTAAAAATTGGTTGTTATCTCCTTCTGCCACAGTCGAAGTGAAACATCTGTAGAACCAAGATGTTCCATATCCAGATGTAAAAACGCAGTAATCTCCCGATCTGACTCCTGTAATGCCTTTTTATTTGTATATACATATAATTCACCGTTTGCACTCTGTCCTGACATTCTGAGAGGAAGCTGGACATAGTGATATACCTGATTGATCTGGTCCATAAAATTAACATTTGCGCGGATATCAGCAACCGTCTGTTCCAGTCCGGAATGTGTGTTTCCCTGTGCTTTCACCATTTCTTCCAACTGCTGCATCTGTCTGTCCAGTCTTTCATATAACTGTCTCACTGAATGTTCTTTTGTCAGATCCTGCGGGCGCAGTTCCCACTGGCTCTCCAATGTTTCTTTCAAAATGCCCTGCAGTTCCCTGCCACTCCAAAGTGCCTGCAATGCCTTTCGTGGTATTGCACTCTGCGTATCCGGAGATTTCAAAAATTCAGCCAGTTGTCGCAGAAAATCCGTATCTGACATACCAGTATCTGCACTTGCAGTATCCATATTTACAATATCTGGATTTACAACATCTGAATTTGTGACATCCGTTTTTCCTTCCAGCATATTTTCAAATTCCGTACAATCCATACCGATGTTTTCCAGCTGTGGAATCAGTTTTTGTAAAACATCCCTGGATACCAGCGGTTCTGATATGTATTCCTGCTGTGCTGCTGCCTGCTGCATGACTGCCGTCTGTGTTTGTGTATGATTGTTCTGCGGGGCTGATGTCATCGTTTCCGTTTCCTGCATTTCGTTTCCCGCAATAACCATAAGGATCTTAGCACTCTGGTCAGCTAACTTTCCAGTTGCAGTATTGGGATGATCCATTACTTCCGGAAGCTGTTCTATGACCTGTTCCATCTTTGTCTGAATATTTCGTTCGTCCATACGATAATTTTCAAACTGGGACAGATTCTCTTCTGTGACCGGAAGATTTAATTTTGTCATCTGGATGATTGTCTGCAAATCTGCATCCGGATATTTCTGAACCAGTCTTGCCATATCCCAAAGATGTCCCTTATCGATTGGGAGCTGTTCCTGCATCATCCCATTGACCATGTTCAGATTTCTGGAATCAGCCGGAAGACCAGCCGCTTTCAGAGCATCATATAGTGTCAGATTACCAGACTGTCCGTCGATCATAAAAGGCCGGATTGCTACAGTCGTCCCATCGTTTGCTTTCACCTGAAAGAACATAGACTGCCCTTTCATAAGTGCAACCTGACCATCCATTCTTGCAGAAATCTGTTCTCCATTTGACAGTCCAAGAAGAACCTGTCCATTCTGGATTTCGTTGATCGTACCTTCAAAAATAGTTCCTGCTGCCATCTCCCGGATTGTGGAAACAAGCTGTTCCACACTCTTTACGCCTGATGAATCAGAAACTGCAGTCTGCGTATTTTGTGTATACTGTCCCAACAAATCGGATATCTGCATATTCTATCACGCTCCCGTTTCGATAAAATTCCGGATAAAGGTTGCTCTGTGGATTGGTGTCGGTCCCAGGCGCTTTAAAGCCTCTATATGCTCTGCAGATCCATATCCTTTATTGGATGCAAACCCATATCCAGGAAGGATTTTATCATATTCCTCCATCAACCGGTCTCTTGTTACCTTTGCAATAATGCTCGCCGCACCAATGGAAATACTTTTCGCGTCTCCTTTGATAATCGGAACCTGTCTAATTTTAATCCCCGGTATGGTAACCGCATCGTTCAAAAGCAGATCAGGTGCCGTTTTCAGCTGCATAATAGCCTGATGCATCGCCTCATAGGTTGCCTGCAGAATATTAATCTCATCTATTCTTGCTGGTGAGACCATTCCAATTCCTGTTGCCACTGCCTTCTGCATGATCTCGTCATACAGTTCTTCTCTTTTTGCTGCAGACAGTTTTTTGGAATCATTGATATACAAAATATCACAGTCTTTTGGAAGAATCACGGCTCCTGCCACTACCGGACCTGCAAGCGGTCCACGTCCCACCTCATCTATTCCACAGATGTAATGATAATCACTGTATTCTCTTTCAAACTTCTGAAGATTCCAGATGCGTTCTTTTTCCGCCTCAAGCTTATGAATACGCTTCTTCGCCTGTTCTACAAGCTTTTGTACTCCGCTCCTCTTATCCTCCTGATACGCTTCTATGATATCAGGAAGCTGCTCTGTTTTTGTCCCGGCAAACAACTCCCTGATCTCTCCGATTGTCTTTTGTTCCATTTCCTGCTCCTCATGCATTCTTATTCAAAAATCCAATTCGGTCAAACGGATATAACCGCATAAATGCCCTGCCCACTATATCAGAACGTTTTATAATACCAACCGATGGATCCCTGCTGTCACTGCTGTTATTCCGATTGTCTCCCAGAACAAAATATTCTCCATCACTCAATGTAATCGGATCTTTCGCCATTCCCGGATCACGGATCACTTCTTTTCCGTAAGATTCCTGAAGTGGTTCTCCGTTGATCATGATGATTCCATTTTCAGTGATCGATACCGTTTCTCCCGGAAGTCCGATAATTCTTTTGATATAGAACGTGTTTTCTTTATATTGAAATGGAAAAACAATAATATCAAAGCGTTTTGGATCTTCAAAACGATAACTGATCTTATCGATGATCAGATTGTCTCCATCATATAAGGTTGTCTCCATCGACGGACCATCCACAACCGTACGCTGGGCAACAAAATGCACGATCAGCCATGCTGCCACAAAAATACCAAGAAAATACAATATCGTCCCTAAAATTTTACGAATTGTCCGAAGTCCCATTGCCTTCCCCCATCTGCGATTTCCGTTATTTTACTATTTCCAATGTGATTTTTCCGAGTTTTCCACTACGAAATTCATCAATCAAAAGCGTTGCTGCCTTACTGTAATCAAGTTCATTTCCTTTTGAAAGACAGTTTCGTTTCTCCGCTATCTCACAGAGAATATCTGTATCTTTCTGTTCTTCGTCAACGCCATAACGATCCTTTAAGACACCCGGATACATACCTGTCAGTATATGGATAAGTTCAATTGCAAGCTCGTCTGTATTCAGGATCTCATCCTTGATGGAACCGATCAGTGCCAGACGAAGTCCTACCATCTGATCTTCAAATTTTGGCCAGAGAATTCCCGGCGTATCTAAAAGTTCTACATTCTTATTCAGGCGGATCCATTGTTTTCCTTTGGTCACACCTGGTTTGTTTCCTGTTTTTGCACATGCCTTTCCTGCATACGAATTAATAAATGTCGACTTACCGACATTCGGAATTCCTACAACCATAGCCCGGACAGGACGGTTCTTTATTCCACGCTTTCTGTCACGCTCCATCTTTTCTTTGCATGCTTCCATAATTACGTCTGTAACATTTTTCATACCGTTTTTACTTCTTGCATCCAGGCATACCACGAAAAAGCCCCTGCTTCGGAAATAGCTGCTCCAGGCTTCTGTCTGTTTTCTGTCTGCAAGATCGGATTTGTTCATCAGAATCAGACGATATTTATTTTTCCCAAGATCATCAATATCCGGATTGCGGCTGCTAAGCGGAATTCTTGCATCCACAAGTTCGATCACAAGGTCGATCAGTTTCATATCTTCCTGCATCTGACGTTTTGCCTTTGTCATATGCCCCGGGTACCATTGAAAATTCATAATTGTCTCCTTTATTCTAGTGGATCCGCCCCATATCGCCAAATGACGTGATACGATACCAGGCTTTTCCTATAACATATTCTTCTTTGATATTGCCAATATTGGCATATCTGCTGTCTTCACTATTGTTCCGGTTATCTCCAAGTACAAAATACTCATCATCCCCTAAAGTAATCGGATCTGCGGCAAGCCCCGGATCATCAATGGATGCTACTCCTGACGGCACGTTATAAAGTTCATCATTCACGTATACTGCACCATCTTTGATCTGAACTGTATCTCCCGGAACCGCAACAACACGTCTCACGTAATAATGTGATTTTTCATTGCCGTTCGGCAAAAACACCACAACATCATCCTGCTTTGGTTTTCCAAGCATATATCCAAAACGGTTAATCAGAATATTATCCCCGTTAGACAGGGTACTTTCCATCGCCTGTCCTACAACGGTTGTCCGAAGTCCAAAGAAATATACCGTTACAAATGCCAGAAAAACGGTAATTGCGATTGCAATCGTCCATGTTATGATTTCCTTGAAAAGAGGCAGATTAAACTTTCTTCTCCTCCGGTTAAAGTTCAGTCCATTGCTTCGTCTGCTCACGGTTTTATCTCCTAACTGCGTAAATTACATTGTCTATTGTACTATAATTCAGGTGAAAAAAAAAGGGCGAATGCCGAAGCATCCACCCTTTGAAGCCAGTCTTATTTTACTAACTCTTTAACCTTTGCTGCTTTACCGATACGATCTCTTAAGTAGTAAAGTTTTGCACGTCTTACTTTACCTTTACGTACAACTTCAACTTTCTCTACGTTTGGAGAATGTAATGGCCATGTCTTCTCAACACCTACACCGTTAGAGATTTTTCTAACAGTGAAAGTAGCACGGTTGCTTCCGCCCTGTTTCTTTAATACAACGCCTTCGAAAACCTGGATTCTTTCACGGTTTCCCTCTTTGATTTTACCGTAAACTTTTACAGTATCACCAACGTTGAACTCAAGAGCGTCTGCTCTTAACTGTTCTGCTTCAATGTTCTTAATAATTTCACTTGCGTTCATTTTGTGACCTCCTATTATTTTGATGTTCTTAATGCAATCTGTGCAACAGAGGACCATCACTTTTATTCACAACATTAATAATCTATCATAAATCAACTGCAAAAGCAAGCTGTTTTTTAATTATTTTCTTCCGGCTTTTCCATCCAGTATACAGTACTCTTTGAAGTATAAAGTCCCAATGATTCCTGCAGTTTCATCGAGCGGTCATTCCCCTCAATTACCTGTCCGTAAGGGATGTGTCCCAGTCTGAGTGAATAATTGATCATATAAGTTTCCAGTGCTTTTCCAATTTTCCGGCCGCGATATTCCGGAAGAACCTCCAGAAGACCGATACTGCCTTCTTCATGGGTTCCAATAAAACCTGCAAGCTGTCCATCTACAAATGCTCCAAACATTTCACCACTTGCAATCCGGTTCTTTATGTATACCGCATCATCCATATGTTCATAATGGTCGCAAACAGTTTTCAGGTGTGCAAACGTGAGCGGACGAATCACTAACCCCTGCTCCGTTGGCTGTCCATCTCCTCTGTAAAGACCACTGATTGGCAGTTGTTCCCGTCTCGTATAAACAACCTGTCTACATCCGAACAGAAGATTCATCCCAAGGAAATCGGAAAGATCGTCTACCGGCTGCTCCTGATGAAGCACCAAAAGATCAATATCTTCTCTCTTCTTCTCAGAAAGTCCGCGGAAAACCTCCATCGGATCTGCGGTTTCATCCAGCGCTGTAAAATAATACACATGGCTCTTAGGTTCCATAAGAAGAATGTTTGCCCCTTCACGTGCAACCAGTTTTGCCCGTCCTCTGTTGATTGCCTCAATCATATCAATATGCAGAAGCTTCTGTTTCATCAGAATGTCTTTGCATTCCTGAAGTTCTTCATAACGCTTATACAGGTCAGGCCTTCTGTCTTTTGTACGCCCGATTGACGCCTGCAGTCTCCATGCATCGATCTCTTTTTGATTTCCGGACAGCAAAACCTTTGGCACACTCTTTTCATGCCAGATTTCCGGTCTTGAATACTGTGGATATTCCAAAAGATCCTGATGGAACGATTCCGTTTCTGCCGACATCTCATTATTTAAGACCCCTGGAACCAGTCTTGCAACGGCATCCACCATGACCATCGCAGCGAGCTCACCCCCAGTCAGCACATAGTCACCAATGGATACATAGTCTGTGACGACTTCCTCAAGCACACGTTCATCAATTCCCTCATAATGACCGCAGAGAAAAACAAGATCATCATTTTCTGCCAGTTCCGCTGCCATATCCTGGTTAAACGGTGTTCCCTGCGGAGTGACATAGATTACTCTCTTCCTGTGATTCTCCGGTATCCGATCAAACACACTCTGGCAGGCATCAAACACCGGCTGTGCCTGCATCAGCATTCCAGCTCCGCCACCATAAGGATAATCATCCACCTTTTTGTGCTTATTCTGACTGAAATCCCTGATATTGACAGCTTCTATCCCTATATAATTCTGTTCTGCCGCCCTTCCGGTTATGCTTGTCATAAGCCCCTGCATCACCATTTCCGGAAAAAGCGTTAAAATATGAAAATTCATGATCATCCCTCTGTTAATCTCTTAATCCCGGCATCAAATGCACTTTCATTGTGTGTTCTTCCACATTTACATCCAGAATACATTCGTGGATTGCTGGAAGAAGCAGGTCTTTTTGTCCCTTGCTGCTGATCACATATACATCGTTTGCACCAGTCTGTAAAACATCAGATATCGTGCCCAGCTGCTCTCCTTCGTCCGAGATAACATCCATTCCGATCAGATCTGCAATAAAATACTCATCTTCTTCAAGTTCTACCGCATCTTCTCTTGTTACATACAGTCCTGCTTTTTTATATTTTTCAATATCATTTATATTATCTATCCCTTTAAATTTCAGAATGACCAGATTCTTAAAGAATTTCACATTCTGAATTTCAAGATCAAGCGTTGTTTTTCCATCATCCAGTATTACATTTTTCAAATCAAGGAATCGCTTTGGATCATCTGTCGTTGGAAACACTTTCACTTCACCGCGAATTCCATGTGTGGTAGTGATCACACCAACCTGCAATAAATTTTCCATACTTTTCTCCTGTTCCCTTATTTACTTTCGAGCTGCATCCATGCAAAGCTTTCTTCATTTATAAGAAAATTCTTTTTTTATAAACTAAGAAAAAAGCCGTCCCGAAAACGAGACGGCTTAGAAGATTACTGCAGAATCTCTACAATAACCTTTTTGTCTTCTTTTGAGGCTGCGGCTTTTACAACAGCACGAATTGCTTTCGCAATTCTTCCCTGTTTACCGATCACTTTGCCCATATCAGACTGTGCAACACGTAATTCCAAAACAATTGCTTTCTCATTCTCGGTCTGAGTAACAACTACCTCATCCGGGTAATCGACTAGTGATTTTGCAATTACTTCTACCAATTCTTTCATTACGTCCACCTCACGAATCCTATTTCTCGATACCAGCTTTCTTGAAAATTCTGCTAACGGTTTCTGTAGGCTGAGCGCCGTTTGCTAACCATTTTTTAGCTAATTCCTCATTTACATGATATTCGCTAGGATCTTTTGTTGGATCATAAGTTCCGATCTCTTCGATACATCTTCCATCTCTTGGGGATCTGGAATCTGCTACTACGATTCTATAGAAAGGAGCCTTTTTCTGTCCCATTCTTCTTAATCTGATCTTAACTGCCATTACTGTCACCTCCTCATAGGTTTGCTAAATTTTATTTAAAAAGGAAGTCCTTTGAACATTCCTCTTTTACCACGTTTACCGCCCATCATACCAGGCATTTTCTTCATCATCTTCTTCATCTGTTCAAACTGTTTGACCAGACGGTTGACTTCTGAAATATCCACACCAGCGCCTTTTGCAATACGCTGTTTTCTACTTGGATTAAGCAGTGAAGGATTTGTTCTCTCCTTCTTCGTCATCGAATGGATGATTGCCTCTGTTCTGGCAAGGGATTTCTCCGCCTCATCGGTATCGATATCCGGCATCTTGCCATTGCCAAGCCCCATTCCCGGAAGCATTCCGAGCAATGAAGAAAAACCTCCCATTTTGCGCATCTGACTCATAGATTCAAGATACATATCAAAATCAAATTCGTTTTTGCGCATCTTCTGTTCGAGTTCTTTGGCTTTCTCTTCGTCAATATTCTCCTGTGCTTTCTCAATCATCGAAAGCACATCGCCCATACCAAGGATACGGGACGCCATTCGATCTGGATAAAACTGCTCAAGATCTGAGAGTTTCTCTCCCATACCTACATAAAGGATTGGTTTTCCGGTTACAGCGCGGATAGAAAGTGCCGCACCACCTCTGGTATCACCATCCAGTTTCGTAAGTATTACGCCGTCAATTCCAATCTTCTCATCGAAAGTTCCGGCAACGTTGACTGCATCCTGTCCTGTCATTGCATCAACAACAAGTACTGTCTGGAATACATCAACCTGTTCTTTTATCTCTTCGAGTTCCGCCATCATATCTTCATCCACATGAAGTCTTCCGGCGGTATCGATGATAAGCACATTAAATTCATTCTTACGTGCATGTTCGACAGCAGCTTTTGCAATGTTCACCGGTTTATTTTTATCACCCATTGTGAACACTTCCACGCCCTGTTTCTCTCCGTTGATCTGCAACTGTTCAATCGCAGCAGGACGATAAACATCACACGCGGCAAGCAGTGTTTTCTTGCCTTTTAATTTCAGCTTTCCGGCTATTTTGGCTGTAGTAGTTGTCTTACCAGCACCCTGAAGACCAACCATCATGATCACGGTCAGTTCTTTTCCCGGACGAAACGCAAGTTCCGTTGTCTCAGAGCCCATGAGCTTGACCATTTCTTCATTTACGATCTTAATCACCATCTGTCCCGGGTTCAGACCGTTCATGACATCCTGACCAATCGCACGCTCCTGCACACTCTTTGTGAACTGTTTCACAACTTTAAAGTTAACATCAGCTTCCAGTAAAGCCATCTTAACTTCCTTCAGTGCTGCTTTGACATCATCCTCAGTAAGTCTTCCCTTGCTGCGGAGATTCCGGAATACGTTCTGCAGTTTTTCTGATAAACTGTCAAATGCCATATTAGAGCTCCTCTAGTATCTGATTTGAAATCGTTTCTATCTCATTCATAATATCCGGATTCTTTGTTTTGTAAAATTCTCCTGTCAGATCATGAATCTGGGCAATATCTTTCTTCACCGAAAGGAACTTCTTCACAAGGTGAAGCTTCGCCTCATATTCTTCGAGTTTCTTTGTGCACCGCCGGATCATATCGCTGACACCCTGTCTGCTGATTCCTTCTTCCGATGCAATCTCTCCAAGGGAAAGATCGTTCAAAACAAAATCCTCATATATCTGGCGCTGATGTTCGTTCAGCAGTTCGCCATAAAAATCATATAAATATGTCTGTTCTACTTTCTCTTCCATGTCAGTCACCTTGCATAGATTATCACAAAGAAAAACAGGTGTCAAGTATTTTTTCTTGACACCTGCATTTTTTATAAATTTGTACGTACAAGCTTTGGTTTGTATCCGGCTTTTTCAAGTGCTTTCAGAATCTGTTTTTTATGATCCGTTCCAAAAGACTCCAATGTAATACGCAGTTCCACTGCCACATTTCTGTTTGTTGAAACGAACTGGTTATGCTCAAGCTTGATTACATTTCCCTGTTCTTTTGCGATCGTATCCGCAACTTTTGAAAGTTCACCCGGCTTGTCCGGAAGTAATACGGACACAGTGAAAATACGATCTCTGAAAATAAGTCCCTGCTGTACCACAGATGACATGGTAATCACATCCATGTTACCACCACTTAAGATGGATACAACACGTTTGTCCTTCACGTCGAGATGTTTGAGTGCTGCAACAGTAAGAAGACCGGAGTTCTCAACGATCATCTTATGGTTCTCAACCATGTCAAGGAACGCAACGATCAGTTCATCATCGTCAACTGTAATAATCTCATCAAGGTTTTTCTGGATATATGGGAAAATTTTGCTTCCCGGTGTCTTTACTGCTGTACCGTCCGCAATCGTATTAACACTTGGAAGTGTTGTAACTTTTCCCGCTGCAAACGACGCCTGCATACAGTTTGCACCAGCCGGCTCCACACCGATGACTTTAATCTTTGGATTTAAGAGTTTTGCAAGTGTGGAAACACCAGTTGCAAGTCCGCCTCCTCCGATTGGTACAAGGATATATTCAACAAGTGGAAGTTCTTTAAAAATCTCCATTGCAATGGTTCCCTGTCCGGTTGCAACAACCGGATCATCGAATGGATGGATAAATGTGTATCCTTTTTTCTCTGCGAGTTCTAATGCATGTGCACAGGCTTCATCGTATACATCTCCATAAAGAATCACCTCAGCACCATAACTCTTTGTACGATTTACCTTAATAAGCGGTGTTGTTGTCGGCATTACAATGACTGCCTTACATCCATAACATTTTGCCGCATATGCAACACCCTGTGCATGATTGCCTGCCGAAGCTGTAATCAGTCCCTTTGCGCGTTCTTCATCCGACAATGTGCTGATCTTATAATATGCTCCACGCACCTTATAAGCGCCAGTAAACTGCATATTTTCAGGCTTCAGATATACCTTATTTCCAGTCTGTTCGCTCAAAAAATCACTGTAGATCAATTTGGTTTCCAGTGTTACCTCTTTGACTTTTTCACTGGCTTCCTCGAATTTATCCAATGTCAACATAATTCTCCCTCTTTTCATTCTTTATCTCTTTACCCCGGTAAAGAGTTGTATTATGAAGATCATACTACGAATCTTCTCTCACGTCAAATAAAGCATTTACAAACTCATCCGGATCAAATTTCTGGAGATCATCAATCGTCTCACCCACTCCGATATATTTTACCGGAACAGAAAGTTCTGACTGAATTGCTACCGCAATACCACCTTTTGCTGTTCCATCCATTTTGGTCAGAACAATTCCTGTTATCTCTGCAACTTCCGAAAATTCCTTTGCCTGTACCAATGCATTCTGACCTGTTGTTGCATCCAGAACAACCAGTGTTTCACGATATACATCCGGATATTCTTTTTCCAGAATCCGGTTGATCTTTCCAAGCTCATTCATCAGATTCTTCTTGTTATGAAGTCTTCCCGCCGTATCTACAATAAGAACATCTGCATTTCTTGCCTTTGCAGCTGCTGTAGCATCATATACAACCGAGCCCGGATCAGCACCCTCGGTTCCACCGATCATATCAACACCCGAACGGTTTGCCCACTCTTTCAGCTGATCTCCGGCTGCTGCACGGAATGTATCCGCTCCTGCAATTACAACCTTTTTCCCCTGGCTTTTAAGCTTTCCGGCAAGTTTTCCAACGGTTGTTGTCTTTCCAACTCCGTTCACTCCGATAACCAGAACAACAGATCTTTCATTTTCAAAACGGTATGCTGTCTCTTCTACCTGCATCTGCTCTTTGATGCTCTCAATCAGCAGTTCCTTGCATTCATGAGGTTCTTTGATATGCTGTTCTTTTACTTTCTGGCGCAGTGTATCAAGAATCTGCTCCGTTGCATGCACTCCGAGGTCTCCCATGATCAGAATTTCTTCCAGTTCCTCGTAAAAATCATCATCAATATTGGAAAATCCACTAAAAATAGAATCAATTCCGGAAACAATATTGTCTCTTGTCTTTGTCAGACCTTCTACAAGTCTGCCAAAAAAGCCCTTTTTCTTTTCTTCACTCATACTTATCCGTTCCTTTTATTTATTTTATTCCGTCAGATCATTCTCGATCAGATTAACAGAGACTAACGTTGAAACACCTTTTTCCTGCATGGTGATACCATACAGACGGTCTGCTGCCGCCATAGTACCACGTCGATGGGTAATGACAATAAACTGCGTATTCTCCGTCAGTTTATTCAGATAATTGGCAAATCTTCCGACATTGGAATCATCAAGTGCCGCCTCAATCTCATCGAGCAGACAAAACGGCGATGGTTTCAGTGCCTGGATTGCAAATAGCAGTGCAATCGCAGTAAGTGCTTTCTCTCCACCGGACAACTGCATCATATTCTGAAGCTTCTTTCCCGGTGGCTGTGCGATAATACGTATTCCGCATTCCAGAATATCTTCCTCTTCTACAAGTTCCAATGATCCATGTCCACCACCGAAAAGCATCTTAAATGTTTTATCAAATTCCGTCTGGATTTCTTTGAACTTTTCTGCGAACTGCTTCCGCATTCCAGTATCCAGCTCTTCAATGATTCCCATCAGTGTTTTCTCTGCCTCAATCAGATCATCATGCTGCGTCTTTAGGAATGTATATCGTTCGGACACTTCTTTAAATTCTTCGATTGCATTCACATTGACATCACCAAGTTTGCGGATCTCATCCCGGATTTCTGATATCATTTTCTTAATTTCAGAAAGATCCTGATAATTCTCGTCCCGAAGTTCTGCTGCTGCATGTGGTGTCAGTTCATATTCTTCCCACATGTAATTGATCTGCTTTTCGTCTGCTTCCTTCAGCTTTTCTCTCTGTGAATTCAGACGATAAATCTCCTTATCCAGATCATTCATTTTTCGTGAAATTTCTTCACGTTTCTGGAAAAATCCTTTGTGCGCTTCTGACATCTCCTGTTTTTTCACAAGGCTCTCAGAAAGAGTCTTTTCCAGTTCTTCATGCGCTTTGTCCGAAGCCTGGATCGTCTTTTTGATTTCTTCAATATCATCCAGTTTCTTCTGCACATCATTTTTGGCATTCTGTGCATTTTCCACAAGTTCGGTACGTTCCTGATCAAATTTTCTGATTTCTGCATCTAAACGCCGGATATTCTCCATTGCAAAATCAAGACTCTGCCGTACATTCGCTTCTTCCAGACGAATGGTTGAAACTTCCTGCGATAATGTATTTTCCCTGGAAGATAATCCATCCAGTCTGCTCTGGAATTCTGTATTCTCTTCTTCGATCTCCTTTTCCCGCAATCTGGAATCGGTAATCTCCTGATCGATCTTCGCTTTATTCGCCTCAATTTCTTCCAGCTGATGATCTATCTCTGCAACCTCAGACTGAAGTCCATGAAATACATTTTCACTCTGACTTCTCTGTTCTTTGGCACGGTCAAAATTCATCTGTGCCGTATTCTGCAAAATATACTGTTTCTGAAGTTCTTCTTTGATTTCCGCAAGATCATCCTCTGCAAGACTTGCAGCCGTCCGGATTTCTTCCTGACGGTTTTTCAGATCCTTCATCTTCCCGGAAAGTTCTGAAACAATATGCTCCAGTTCCTCGATCTCTCGTTTTCTCGCAAGAAGATTATTAGAATTACGGAACGCACCACCGGTCATGGAACCACCTGGGCTTAAATGCTCCCCTTCCAAAGTAACGATATTTAAAGAATATCTGTTTTTTCTTGCCAGAGACGTTGCATGATCAATATTGTCCACAACAAGGATTCTTCCCAGCAGATGGGATGCGATCCCTTTATATTTCTCTTCACACTTTACAAGTCTGTCCGCAATTCCGATCACTCCGGCCTCGCCAAGATGCTCTTCCAGTTTTGGATTTGCTCGTCCCTGTACACTGGTAAGCGGTAAAAAGGTTGCCCTTCCATAACGGTTTTCTTTCAGATAGGCAATCATTTTCTTTGCTGTGTTTTCATCCTCCGTCACAATGTTCTGGATGCTTCCGCCAAGCGCTGTTTCAATGGCGATCTCGTATCTTTTATCTGTCTGGATCAGGTCTGAAACAACACCATGAATTCCCGGATTAGAACTCTTTTGTTCCATAACTCTGCGGATACTGTTGCCATATCCATCATATCGTTCTGCAATATTCTTCAAAGAATCCAGCCTTGACTGCTGCTTGTGAAAACCGGTCTGCGTCTCTTCCAGTTCACGTCCTGTCTGTGACAACCGGACTTTCCAGTTCTTTATCTTATCGGAAAGCTCTTTTTCTTTCTGCTGATATGCTTCCAGCCTCTGATTCGCAGCTTCCAGTTCTTTTAAATACCCGGTAAGTACATTCTGAAGATCTGCCTCTTCCGTTTTTCTTGCCAGAAGTCTCTGATTCAGCTGTGCCTTCCGGATATTGATCTGTTCTGTCATTGTGTCAAAACGCTGTTTACGCGCTTTGATCGATGCTTTATTATTCAAAAGCTCAATGATCTCATTTTTTCCTTTTTCAATTCCCGTATTGCAGGTTTCGATTTCCTGCTGCACTAAAAGGAGCTTTTCCTGTACTTCATCGCGTTTTGCAAGGATATCCGTTATTTTCAGATCCAGTTCTTCCTTTTTCTGAACATAATTATCCTTTGCCTGTACGCGTTCTGCTTTTTCTGCATCAATGGCGTCCAGTCTTCCTTTCAGATGCTCATCCGTGGTTTCGGCTGTATGTATCTGTTCATTCAGAACATTGATCTGTCCTTCCAGTTTTCCTTTCATCAGAGTTGCCTGATTCAGTCTCTCACGCAGATCGGTAATCTGATCATCCATTTCCGTGATTGCATGTTCCATCTCTTCGTAATCACGTTTGACATTCTCAAAACTTTCTTTTGTTTCTTCCAGTTCTGAATCTGCGATCTGGAATTTTTCTTCGGCTTCTTTCTGCTCCGATTCAATCCGGTCTGTTTCAAGGAGGAACATGTTGACATCATAATGTTTCAGTTCCTCTTTCTTTTTCAGATAAGTCTTTGCTTTTTCGGACTGCCTTTCAAGTGGTCCAACCTGTCGTTCCAGTTCCGAAAGAATATCGTTTACACGTGTCAGGTTGTCCCTTTCATCTTCCAGCTTTTTCTGCGCGGTATTTTTTCTCTTTTTGTATTTGACGATACCTGCTGCCTCATCAAATAACTCACGTCTCTCCTCCGGCTTTCCACTTAAGATGCGGTCAATCTGTCCCTGTCCGATGATCGAGTATCCCTCTTTACCGATACCCGTATCATAAAACAGTTCCGATACATCCTTCAACCTGCATGGGCTTCCATTGATCAGATATTCACTCTCCCCGGAACGATAAACGCGTCTTGCGATCGTGACCTCTTCAAAATCAATTGCCAGTTTATGATCCGAATTATCCAGCGTGATTGCAACATAGGCATAACTGAGCGGTTTTCGATTCTCTGTTCCTGCGAAAATAACATCCTGCATGGATGCTCCCCTGAGCTGTTTTGCACTCTGTTCACCCAGAACCCAGCGGACTGCATCACCGACATTACTCTTACCACTGCCATTCGGTCCGACAATACCGGTGATTCCATTATGGAATTCGAATACAATTTTATTGGCAAATGACTTAAAGCCATGAATCTCCAGACTTTTTAAATACATAGTTTACTCCCTTATATCTGGTTTCAGAAGAAGAAGTGCGCGATATGCCGCCTCCTGTTCTGCTGCTTTCTTGGTGTGACCGGTTCCCGTACTGATCTTCTTATCGTCAATACGCACCTCTACCGTAAAGCTCTTATCATGATCCGGTCCGGATTCGCCAATCAACTCATAAACCAGTTTTTCATGTTCTTCCTGTATCACTTCCTGCAGGATAGTCTTGCTATCATAAAAGAGCTTTTTATGCTCAATATCTGTGAGAATATACTTCGTCACAAACTCTTTTGCATTAGCAAAACCACCATCTAAATAAATAGCACCGATAATTGCTTCCAAAGCATCGGAAAGAATGGATTTTCTTCGTCTTCCGCCAGTAAGATTCTCTCCCTTCCCAAGGTAAAGATAACTTCCAAGATCAAGCGGCTCCGTACATAACGCAAGCGTAGGCTCACATACAATACTTGCACGAAGTGTTGTCAGTTTTCCCTCTGGAAGGTCTGAATAATTATGATACAGGAATTCACTGGATATAATTTCAAGTACTGCATCTCCCAGGAATTCAAGGCGTTCATTATCAGACAGTTTTTTCATATGTTTTTCATTGGCATAAGAACTGTGCGTCAGTGCCTGTCGCAAAAGTCCTTCATTCTGGAAAGTATATCCTATCATCTCCTGAAATTCTTTTAATTTTGCTGACATATATTTCTCCTCATATTTCTTTCATAAATGATCTGCTAAAATCCAGAAAAAGCCCTTTCGATAAAGGGCTTTATCCAGACATATAATTCATTCTTTTGTACCAGATTGATTAATTGTTTACTGCTTTTTTGATTGCTTCAACAGCATCTCCAACGGTAACGATCTTCTCAGCTTCCTCATTTGGAATCTCGATATCAAATTCCTCTTCGATTCCCATAATGATCTGGAAAACATCAAGAGAATCTGCTCCAAGGTCATCAATGAATGTAGACTCCATTGAAACTTCGTTTTCATCCACGTTTAATACCTCAACGATAATCGCTTTTAATTTTTCAAATTCCATAGTTCAATTCCTTTCTAATCCTGCTCAATCGGCTGGTCTGTAATTCTATCTTTAATTTTGCCATTGATATCCTCATTTTTAAATGTGACACACTGGAAAATTGAATTTGTAATCTCTGTCGCCTTGGAACTTCCATGTGTCTTCACTACAAGACCGTTCAGTCCAAGCAATGGAGCTCCACCATACTGGCTCGCGTCAAACGCTTTCAGAGTCTTCTTCAAAGATGGTAAAGCCAGAGCCGCACCGATCTTACTCTTTAGTGTGCTCATAAGTCCCTGCTTAATCACACCGATCAGTGTAGCACTGAGACCTTCGTAAAGTTTTAATATCACATTCCCCGTAAATGCCTCACAGACGATTACATCTGCTCCGCCATGAGGAATCTCTCTTGCCTCAATACTTCCAACAAAATTAATGTCCCTGCATTCTTTTAACAACGGAAATGTTTCCTTTACAAGTGCATTTCCTTTTTCCTCTTCTGCACCGATATTTACGATTGCCACACGCGGGTTCTTGATTCCAAGCACACTCTCCATATATATGGAACCCATCCTGGCAAACTGTACAAGGTGGGACGCTCTTGCATCTACATTTGCTCCACAGTCAATCAGCAGTGATACTCCCTTCTCTGTCGGAATCAATGGTGCCAGTGGTGGTCTTTCAATGCCTTTAATTCTTCCAACGATCACCTGTCCGCCCACCAATATTGCACCGGAACTTCCAGCAGATACAAAAGCGTCTGCTTCCTTCTGCTTCACCATGTTCATTCCGACAACAATAGAGGACTGCTTCTTCTTGCGGATCGCCATAACCGGCGGTTCTGCCATCTCAATTACTTCCGGAGCATGGACAACCTCTATCTGATTCTCCGGATAAGTATATTTTGCAAGTTCTTCCTTCACGGCATCTTCCTGTCCGATCAGGAAAACCTTAATATCATTGCGGGTAGAAACTGCATCGACTGCACCTTTTACTACCTCTGCTGGTGCATTATCTCCGCCCATCGCATCGACTGCGACTTTTGTAATATCCTGCATGTCTCCCCAGCCTCCTTCATATATCTATTAGAAAATATACTATAACTAATTCTATAAATCAACAGAAAAAATATATGGATATTTTCTAATTAAAACTCTCCTGGTTACGTTCTTTTTCTGCTTCAATATCTTCTTCTGACATATACTTTAAGAATCGTCTCTCAAGAATATGGTTCTCAATATATGTAAACAGCGCCGGAATAAAGAAAATGGCCGGTGTGAAAATATAGCAGACAAAAACGGATGCAACCCAGAGGACCAGAATCAGAACGGTCCACGGAAGCTCCGCAATCGCAATTCTTCCCGCATTGTTCATACTTTCTTTTCTTGTATTTTCAAATCTGCTGATATATGGAAATGTGTACAGATTCCATGAAATCAGAAATACGATAATCACAATAAACACGATCGTAAGTACTGAATGTGCAGATCCTGTCATCATATGATTGGTAAGATATAAATCTACTGCCATAATCAAATATCCAAGGAGGCTGAGCAGCCAGATTGGTGTGGCAACCTTAAAGTTGCTCTTAAATCCGTGCCAGAATTCACTTGACACATACCCTCTGTTATGACGAACGGATTTATTCACGGAATAATAAAGTCCACACATCGAAGCTCCGATCGTAAAAATCGGAATTGAACTGATTACAAATAAAATACTAAGCCATACGACATCCACTATTTTTGTCATAACTTTTGAAAATGCATTATCCGGATTAAAAAAATCACCCATATGTATACCTCCATTCCTTAACCCTACCACTATAACGCATCCATAATCCTATCGTCAATTCTTTTTTATAAATCCTACATTTATTGTGGGGGATTACATTTCGAACAAGGCTTAAGCCCCTGTTCTTTTGCCTCTTCCAATGTAATTTCATGATCGCTTTTCGACAGATAACTGCATCCGGCAGAATGATATTTCGTCCCCGTATCCGTCACATGTACCATAACGCTGCTATCATCGTTCCCGTCAGTACTGCTGTTATCCTTATCTGTTATGGCATTCTGTTGTCCAGAAGGTACATTCGATTGTACTTCTGTTTTATCATTGTCTTCACTGTCCTCTGCCAGCCAGCTGTCTCCAGTTGCATAATCAATTGTAATGCCCGGCTGCACGTTATAACAATAAACGTGGAACAGAATTCCTGCTCCTTTGTCCTCCACCGATTCCGCTTCTATACGTACTCCGCTTGCCACCAGATTGTCCCCTTCAAATACAGGTGTAACCCGATATAACACATGATTGTCCGTTTCATTTACATAATCAGCAACCATATTTTCAAAAGGAAGCATTCCCACTACATTCAGATATCTGGTTCCCGTAATCAGATTCTTTTCATTCGCATTCTCTCCCGCCAGCTGATAGCCGATCAGATGACATCTGTTATAAAGATACTTTCCATCTATGATGTCATACTTTACGGTATGCCATCCGCTTGGACGTATCATTCCAATCTCGCCTCTTTCTTCTGTCGGCATGATTTCTTTACATATATTTGCATATGCCACCTGGCATCTTCCAAGAGCGTCTAATTCGCTGTAATCTTCAAATGCGTCCGTAGTAAGATCATCCTCTGAAAAATACGGCACATTATTATTCACCGTAACATAAGGTGTGGTTGCAGATTCCGGAACTGTTTCCTGTGATGCAGTACTTTTCTGATCTGTATAAGTTGATACATCACATCCGCTGAATAAGAGAAGTGCTGCAATCAGAAGCCAGAAAAGTCTGAATCTGTTCTTTCTCATATCCGTTATGTCTCCTTATTTTTTTGCAAAATCAAAGGGCTGAGCGAAATCGCTCAGCCCTTGATATCACTGCATTCCTACAAATTAATCCTGAGGAATGATCTCTTTTTTGTTGTAAGATCCACAGTTCTTGCAAACTCTGTGAGGCATCATTAAAGCACCACATTTGCTGCATTTTACTAATGCTGGAGCAGTCATTTTCCAGTTTGCTCTTCTTTTATCTCTTCTTCCTTTGGAAGATTTATTCTTTGGACAAATGGACATTTGTTTACACCTCCTTAAACTTGTTAAAAATATCTTGGATTGCTGCCATTCTTGGATCAAGTTCTGTTCTCTGGCAATTGCAGGCTCCCTTATTCAAGTTCATCCCGCAGACTTTGCAAATTCCTTTACAATCGTCCTTGCACAGAACTCTCATCGGCCAGTTCACCAAAATTTCGGCGTAGACAAGTTTATCTACATCCAGTTCAAACCCAATCAGGTAGTCAATTTCTTCCATATCTTCATCAACAACAGAACCGTCCTGTATGATCAGCTCTTTATCAATGTCAAAATGGATCGATGTCGGAACATTCTCCAGACATCTGCCACACGGAATATCTGCAACGAGATCCACAGTACCCTGAATAAGAAGCTTCTTATTCTCCTGGTTTGCGATTCTCAGAATTACCGGTGATTTACTGCGGATAGGGAAATCTCCTAAACGCGACTGGAAGGAGTCAAAATCATACGTAACTTCCTCTTTCGTCTCTTTATTAATCGATTTTAAAATGTCAGAAACATCAATCTTCATGGCATTCTCCTATTCACACCTAAACAATTATACATATGGCATTATTGTTTGTCAACAAAATTTTTCATTATTTTACAAGAGCAACCGTCTCTCTGCAAATTGCAAGTTCTTCGTTTGTAGGAACTGCAAGACAGATTACTTTTGAATCATCTGCAGAAATTACAGACTCAACTCCGGCAGCCTTTTCGTTTCTTGCGTCATCAACTTTTACTCCAAGATATCCGAAATGGCTTAAGATTTTTCCACGAACCATTGCATTGTTCTCACCAAGTCCTGCTGTAAATGCGATTGCATCCACACCATTCATTGCAGCTGTATATGCTCCGATATATTTTGCAACACGATAAGCAAATGCATCAATTGCAAGTCTTGCCTTCTCGTTACCTTCTCTTGAAGCAGCGAGCAGATCACGGAAGTCGCTGGATACTTCAGACATTCCTGCAATACCGGACTTCTTATTTAATACGTTCATAACCTCTGCAAGAGAAAGATTCTCTTTCTGGGCAATAAATTCTATGATTGAAGGATCAATATCTCCGGAACGTGTTCCCATGATAAGTCCCTCTAATGGAGTAAGTCCCATAGATGTATCTACAGATTTGCCATGGTCAACCGCACATACACTGGCTCCGTTTCCAAGATGGCAAACAATAATCTTCATATCTTCATATGGTCTGCCAACAAGTTCAGCAACTCGTTTGGATACAAAGCTGTGGCTTGTTCCATGGAATCCATATCTACGTATTTTGTACTTCTCATAATATTCATATGGAAGACCATACATATATGCAACATCCGGCATTGTCTGATGGAATGCAGTATCAAACACACCGACCATAGGTACATTTGGCATTAATTCCTGGCATGCACGGATTCCGATCAGATTTGCAGGATTGTGAAGTGGTGCAAGATCATTGCATTCTTCAACAACTTTTAATACTTCATCTGTAAGTAATGTGGATGAAGCAAATTTCTCTCCGCCATGTACAACACGGTGTCCGACTGCATCAATCTCAGAAAGAGATTTGATTGCTCCTGTTTTCTCATTTACAAGTGCATCTAAAACCAGCTGGATTGCCTGTTTATGTGTTGGCATTGCTGCCTCAGTAACCTCTTTATCAAGACCTGCTTTCTGGTATGTGAGTCTTCCGTCAATACCGATTCTCTCGCAGAGTCCTTTCGCAATTACAGTTTCTGTATCAGAATTGATCAGCTGATATTTTAAGGAAGAACTTCCACAGTTAATTACTAATACATTCATGATTATTTCTCCTCATCTATTTATTTTTTCCACCGCTCCTATTATATTCCTATTTTTGGGGGTACACAAGCTAATTTTACAAATATTCCCTATTAAATATATTCCTTGATTTTTTCCTGTATTATACACATTTTTTCCGTATACAATTGCCGTGATTCCGGCATCATGTTATCATAATTATAAATTTGTGAATACCAGGAGGAAAGTATGAAGATTGCAGGTGTCATCGCAGAATATAATCCATTTCATAACGGACATTACTATCAGCTTGAACAGATAAAGCAAAAAACCGGAGCTGATTATATTGTAGTTGCCATGAGCGGCGATTTTCTGCAGCGCGGAGTCCCTGCTCTCACCGATAAATATGCCCGCACAAAAATGGCACTGTCTGCCGGAGCAGATCTTGTAATCGAACTTCCATGCGTATGGGCAACCGCCTCTGCTGAATATTTTGCCCAGGCAGGTGTCCGTTTATTCCAGAAGATGGGAAATGTTACACACCTTTGTTTTGGTGCTGAATGCGATGATCTGGATCTTCTTTTATCCATTTCCTCACTTTTGTCACAGGAAGATGCTGCATATCAGAATTTCCTGTCACAGAATCTGAAAAAAGGGCTCTCCTTTCCTGCTGCAAGAAGCCAGGCTCTGTCATCCGCTGTAAAAAAAGACCCTGCTTTATCTCGGAAACTTCCAGAAATTACACTTCTTTTAGCATCCCCAAATAACATTCTTGCGCTGGAATATTTAAAAGCATTACAGCAGACAGCTTCTGCCGCAAAGGCAATCACTCCGGTTCTGATTCCAAGAAAGGGAGACGGATACCACGCACCCGATATCCATTCCGCGCTTGCTTCTGCCACTGCAATACGAAAAGCGCTCTTTGCAGGTCATTGTGCCCAGGAATTATCTGCTTCCATGCCGGAAACAACCATCCATATTCTGGATGCATACCAAAAGAATTTTCCGTTTCTGGATGAAAATTCTCCCTCACAGATGCTTGCCTACCGTCTTTTTTCACTTTCTGAAAAAGACTATGACTGCTTTGCCGACTGCAGCCACGACCTGTCCAACCGGATTGACAATCAGCTCGGGCAGTATCAGACTGTCGGACAATTTACTTCTTTATTAAAGACAAAAGAAATCACCTATTCCAGGATCAGCCGTGCTCTTATTCATATCCTTCTTGATATTCGAAACAGCGATTATGATTTTGGAAAAAGCATGGACTGGATTCCATATCTTCGAATCCTTGGTTTTCGGAAGTCTGCGGGTGCCCTGCTTTCAGATATGAAAAAAGAAGCATCTGTTCCTCTCATTACCAAAGTTGCAGACGCTTCCACGATTCTTACTTCCGATGCATATTCTTTTTTCAAAAAAGACCTGTTCGCGGCAGATCTTTACCGGCAGCTTATGATCGCAAACGGCGCCTCGCTTCCCCAAAATGAGTTCACACAGGGGCTGATCCTTATTGATTCCTAAGCTTTCGTTTCTTCGAAAAGCATTCTCACTTCCTGTCCGTATTCCATGAGTGTAGATGCTTTTCGTATCTTTTTAAAATGCTTTTTATCAGCCGGGAACAAATCTTTCCAATATCCCCAGAGTTCCTTCATGCGAAACAGGACATTACGGTCTCCCGATATATATTCCCGGTATCCACTCACAATCTCATCATGAAACTGTTCAAAACGAACAAGATCAAATTCTGTCATCCTCCCGCTCACAATCCCTTCTGCCAGCTGTGGATTCCATAAAAGTCCACGTCCAAGCATGTATCTTTCACATTCCGGATTTTCTCCTGAAACAGTTTGAAAATCCACGGTTGTAAAAATATCCCCGTTATAGCACACCGGCTGTGGCAATACTTTTACTGCTCTCGAAAAAAGATCACGATGTACCGTTCCCCGATAAAATTCCTTTCCGAGCCGCGGATGTATGATCACCTCACAAAATGGATACTTTTTATAGACTGCAAGCAGCTGTTCAAACTCATCCGTTTCTTCCACTCCGACTCGTGTCTTGATGGAAAGCGGCATGTCAGAATTTTCAAAGTATACTTCAAAAAAACGATCCAGTTTTATCGGATCATCCAAAAAGCCTGATCCTTTTCCCTTTGCTGCAACCGTTCCCGACGGACAGCCAAGATTCAGATTGATCTGTGTATAACCCAGTTCCTTCAATTCCCTGCTGATGGAGATCATTTCCTCCACCTGACAGGTGAGAACCTGTGGGACAAGGGTAATCCCACGATTATTTTCCGGAAGAATGTCTCTTCGTTCTCTTGCATCCATATTCTTTTTGGTATGTGGTGTAATAAACGGTGTGAAATATTTATCCACACCGCCATAATATTTATGAAAAGCATTCCGGAACACAAAACCGGTAATTCCCTCTAAAGGGGCCATATAAATCTGCATCCTTTACAACTCCATGATGATTTCTCTTGCCAGATCTTCCTCGATCGGTCTTGCATAGACACCCGGTGTATATTCTACAATATCCCCGATTCCTTTCTGCAAAACAAAACGGAGTTTTCCATCTCTGACTTTCTTGTCTGTATAAAGCTTATGTACAAGCTCCTCACGATCGATATAATCCGGAATCTCTGTCGGAAGTCCTGTCTTTTTATAAAGGTCGATCACTCTTTGTGCCTCTTCTTCTGACATATAACCAAGACGTGCAGACAATAACACCTCGGCAGCCATTCCAATTGCCAGTGCCTCCCCATGTAACAGCTTGTATTCACTGACTGTTTCAATAGCACGTCCAACCGTATGTCCCAGATTTAAGATCTCGCGCAGTCCGCTTTCCTTCTCATCCTTCATTACGACCTGATATTTAATATTACAGTTATTCTCGGTAATATATTCACATGCAAACTTTTTAAAATTCATAATATCATCAAGGTTTTCCTCAATGAACTCAAACATATCCATACTTGCCATACATGCATGTTTGATGGTTTCTGCCATTCCGCTTCTCATCTGACGATCCGGAAGTGTTTTCCAGCATGCAATATCAATGTACACCTTCTTTGGCTGATTGAATAATCCGATCAGATTGGTTGCAAGCGGCGTGTCTACCGCTGTCTTTCCTCCAATTGATGCATCTGCGGCTGCAAGAAGTGTTGTCGCATAATTAATGAACGGCACTCCTCTTCCATAAGTTCCTGCTAAAAATCCTGCGATATCAGAAACAACACCTCCTCCGATTGCAATGACACAGCAATCTCTGCGATAGCCCTTTTCTAACATTGCATCTTCAAGTTTTGCCTTTGTTTCACGCGTCTTGCTTTTTTCGCCGGCCGGGAAAACAAACATATCTACCAGAAATCCGGAATGGATCAGCTTCTCGCAGATTGGTTTTGCATACAGATCGCGGACATTACTGTCTGTGATCACGGCAAATCTTTTGATCTTGCCGACCAGTCCCTTTTCCAGATCCTCAACAAGCTGGTTGGAAAGTTCATAGCCGATCTCAATTTCATAACTGTCATCTACGACTTTTTTTAATTCTACATTAAATGAACTCATATATCACCCTACTCCTCTTTATACTTTCGCACTTTGACGTCATAATGTTATAGTATAATACATTATATCCGATTTTCCTACCAGAAGTTCTTTTTTTTGAAAATAATCAGCGAAATGATAATAATAATCACACAGATAAAGATCACTGCCGGATACCCATACCTGCTGTAGATTTCCGGCATATATTTAAAATTCATTCCATACCAGCCTGCCACCAGTGTCAGTGGAAAACATATGGTTGTCACCATGGTAAGTGCTTTCATGACATCATTTTGCCGGATCTCAATCTCCGACTGATACACTTCCTGAACCTGTATCATATATTCCCGGATGATCTGTGTCTGTCCGGCGAGGAGACTACAGCGCTCCTTAAATCCATTCATCCAGTTTTCCTTACTTTCCTTTTCCGAAAATTCCCCAAGTTCTGTCAATTCCTGACTTAATTCCACCAATTGATTATAATACCGGTAAAAACGGGCAATCTGCTTTTTGACCGGAAGCATTCTGGCGTTAAATTCCGGACATTTTCCTTTCAGGACTGCCTCCTCAAGCTTTGCAATCTCCAGTTCGACAGACTGCAGAAATTCAAGATCATCTTTTAAAATGCTCTTAAACCATTGTTCCAGGAGGCTGGAAAGATATCCCGCTGCCCATTTTTCATCCTGCTCCTCCAGCTTCGTTTTCTCATCCATTTTCTTCATGATCTCTGTCATATTCTTAACCAGGAAATCATCTTCTCCAACAATCACAAACAGATTCCCTGCAATCCAGATACTATAGTAAAATTCCTTTGTTTCACTCTTTCTTGATGGTGTTTCCATCTGTATCCGCAACCGGTCCCGCTTCCGTTCCATTCTGCAATAGCGAAGAGAAGGCGAAAAAGGGCGGACACAAAGGTTATTTCTGCACTCTTTCGTATCCGCCCATTCCTGCCCGTTCATAACGGCAATATATATTTTTTCTTCCTTTTGGGATCTGATCCATGAATTCATGTAGTATTCCTTTCACTCTCATCTCTTCATGGATAGATTGTTCTTTTCAACCTTAAATTATGCACCATAGCAAAAGAACTGTGTTTTACAGACCGACTGCCTGCTTTGCCAGCTTATCCGCCTCTTCATTTCCTTCTACTCCGGAGTGTCCCTTTACCTTTTTGAATTCGATCCGGATCTGGTCTTTCACAGACTGAATGAAATCGTAATAGGCAATCGTGCCTTTTTTATTCCGTTTCCATTCACCTTTTGCCCATTTTTCAATTCCCATATAATCATAAAAAATCGTAATTTCCGCAATCCCAAGTTCCACTGCCTTTTGAATCGCAGCCATACTTCCCAGAACCTCTCCGGCCACATTATGCATGGATGCCATCTCAGGATCTGTCCCGCTTCCCTGCAGAATCTCCTTTTTCCCATCATGCATCACAAATCCGCCATATCCATATGTACCAGACACTTTATTATAAGATCCGTCGACATAAGCAAAGCATTGTGTATCTTTTTGTTCTTTTGGTTCTTCTGCAGCCTCAGTCAATTCAGGAACTACTGCAAAAAACACAAGATCTTCGGTTCCATCATTGATAAAACTATGCGTGTGTCCCTTCGGGCAATAATGCGCCTCCCCTGCCTGAAGCTGTTCTTCTGTTTCATCATAGATCATCCGGCCTTTTCCGGAAAGAACGTAGATGATCTCACTGTTTGTTTCATGGGTATGAAGTCCGATGGATGCTCCCGGTTCCAGTGTCCCATACATAATTTTTGCAGAACCGTCATCAAACATTCTTGTCCGGAATGTCTGCATGCCACCTTTAAAATTTGCAATCTTTTTCTCTTCTACACTGCCAAAATCAATACGCATATCTCGATCTCCTTGTGAATTTTACTCATAATTTTTCTATTTTGCCGGAATTACCGTCTGCCAGCTTTCCATCAGCCGTCCCATGTTCCACGCTGCATTGGCAGGACTCGTTGACGGCATCTTCTGACAACATTGTCCGGTAGACGGATAAATATATTTCTGATACAGTTCGTATGCTTTTGTTCCGTTTGCAATAATCTTCTCGATCGGAGCTTCCTGCAGAATTTTCGAAATATCGTTCGGAACAACATTTCGAATACTTGCATCCGATGATCCTGTAATCTCACAGGATGCAATCACATCCCAAAGCGCAATGTGGTGTGTAAGAAGCATCTGCTTTTTCTCCTCTATGCTCTCCGGCACCGGAATCTGTAAAAGACCTGCTAACAGTTTCCAGAACCGGTTTTGCGGATGTCCATAATAAAACTGCTGTTCTCTGGACTTTACAGACGGAAAACTGCCAAGTATCAGTATTCGGGAATGTTGATCATACACTGGTGCAAACTCATGATACACCAGATGCTGCCCGTCATTTTCTTTCATCAAATTGCTTCCTTTCCTCCGGTTTTTGATCGTATTCCCAAAAGAAGTCCCACAAGGATTACAATGCAGACCGGAAGCACCAGCCATGTGAGTGCCCGTAACCCGGCTGCCATGAAAATTCCGATCAACATGTAGCCAAACAAACATACCCCGGCAACAACCATAACATACGGAAGCTGTGTCACAACATGATTTACATGCTCACAATGTCCGCCCGCTGAAGCCATGATCGTTGTGTCCGAAATCGGGGAACAGTGATCCCCACAGACTGCACCGGCCAGACATGCTGCGATTGAGATTACCATCATTTGTCCTTCCGGGAAAACTCCGATCACAATCGGGATCAATATACTGAATGTTCCCCATGAAGTTCCTGTTGCAAATGCCAGAAAAGCGGCAACAAGGAAAATGATCATAGGAAGGAATCCCTGCATTGCCTCTGCTGAATGTGCAACAAGATCTGCTACAAAATATTTTGCTCCAAGAAGATTGGTCATTCCCGATAACGTCCATGCCATTGTCAGAATCAGAATCGGTGCGATCATCGACTGGAAACCTTCCGGAATACATTTTGCAAATTCCTCAAATGACAGCACATCACGCATCATATAATAAACAAACGTAAATGCAAGTGTAACTGCACCGCCTAATACAAGACCGACTGAAGCATCTGAACCTGCAAACGCTTCCACAAACGAAGTTCCCTGAAAAAATCCACCGGTATAGATCATTGCGATAATACAGCTTGTGATCAGCACAACTACCGGAAGAACAAGATCCAGCACGTGTGCTTTCTCATTGACAACCTCTTCTTCGTTTCCCTCATAAGGCCGCCCCGGCGTTGTAAATAAATCTCCTGCAATTGCATTCATCTCATGCTTTTTCATCGGTCCAAAGTCCACGCGAAGCAGCGTCACCAGAACAACCATGACCAGAGTCAATATTGCGTACAGATTATACGGAATCGTCTGAAGAAAAACAGCAAATCCGTTAATCTTTGCATCTTCCGGAACGGAAGAAGTAACCGCAGCTGCCCAGGAACTGATCGGTGCAATAATACACACCGGTGCTGCCGTTGCATCAATAATATAGGATAATTTTGCTCTGGAGACTTTATGCCGGTCTGTGACCGGACGCATAACACTTCCTACTGTAAGGCAGTTAAAATAGTCATCCACAAATATCAGAACTCCAAGGATCATAACCGATATCTGTGCTCCGATCCTTGTTTTTATATGTTTAGATGCCCATTTTCCAAACGCGGCTGAGCCACCGGCTTTATTCAGCATAGAAACCAGAATTCCAAGCATAACAAGGAACACCAGAATACCAACATTCCAGGAATTCGCCAGTTTGCTTACCATTCCACCATCTTCCTGGAAAAATATGGTATTGATCATCAGCTCCAGGTTAAAATTCGAGTACAAAAGTCCTCCCGTAATAATTCCCGCAAGCAGAGATGTATATACTTCTTTGGTGATCAGGGCAAGTCCGATTGCGATTACCGGCGGCAGAAGTGCTACAATCGTCGCATAAGAACTGCATGTGTAATTTTCCGGATCTGTAATTATTCCAGGTGTCATTGCTGTTACGACACAAAGAACCGCCAGTATCCCAATAAATATTAACATTCCAACCCGTTTTCTGTTCATTCCCATTCTCCAATTCTAATTCATGTTCTTCAATAGATCTCTCAGGGTCTGTTCCACGCGATAACAGCTTTCTCCCGGTATATCGCGTATTGTCGGATTACAGTTCTCCATAATATAAGGATGTCCGACATATCCAAGCATCGTACGGTCATTTTCATTATCTCCAAAGGCCGCCATCTCATCCGGAGCAATATTTAAGAGATTTCCAATATGTTCCATCGCACTTCCTTTACTGGTTCCGTTCGGTGCAAAATCTACCCAGCGGTTACCCGAGGTCACAATCTGGCAGGAATCCTTGAATTTTGCCTGAAAATCGGCAGTAACCGGATCACGATCCTCAGCTTTTGTAAAATAAGAAACTTTGATGATCGGTTCCATAATCTCTTCCGGTTTTTGTATGATTGTAACATCATTTCCGACATCGTCCCTCACATATCTTACATAATCCTCCGACTTCGGGATCAGATAACTGGTTCTTTCTCCCGAAATCAGCACTTCACAACATGGATTATCATACACGGTATGACAGATATCAAGCGCCAGAGAATCTTCAAACTGATTCTTATAAATTACCTGATCCTGATACATAACAAGCGCTCCGTTCTCGCATAAATAAAGCATCTTATCATGACGTTTATGAAATAACTTCAAAAGACTTCCATATTGTCTTCCACTTGCAGGAACAAAATACACATCCTGCTCCTTAAGTTCATCCAGAAGTGGAAATAATTCCTCATTACAGGTGATCTGTCCATTCTGCAATAATGTTCCATCCAGATCACTTGCTATCAATCGAATTTTACCAGCCATATCCTAATTCCTTTTCTATTTGTTCTATATTAATTACATCAAATGCAGTTTTTCTGCAACCGTAACAATCTTCCCGCCAAATGGGATCAGATCCAGTTCCTCTTCGGTCAGGATCTTTAATTTGATCACACAAATAAAATATACAATCCCGGCCACTGCAATCGCACATATCAAAGCAATTACATTTCTTGGAAGCAGCATATATACAGCATGGTATGTTGCAAAAGCGAAAGCTCCCATGATAAGTGTCGCAAGAACCGGCCATACATACAGTTTCATAACATTCTCTTTCAGTCCTGTATACTTATGAACAGAAAGTGTATTCAAAAAGAACATGGTAAATGAATAAATCAACAGGCAAATTACAAGCGCATACAGATTCAGCTCTGTAAATGCCAGTAAAAGTGCCAGAATACCACTTTGAAGTGTCAGCGCCACGGCCGCATTGCGAACCGGGATCTTCACTTTGCCAAGTCCCTGCAGGATTCCATTTCCAAGTGCCGACAGCGAATCAAAAATAACTGTAATTGCTGTCATCATAAGAAGTCTGGATGCAAGATCCAGCGAATCTTTCTGTGGAAAAAGCAGCTGCATAACCGGTTTTGCCAATACGAGAAGTCCCACCGCACATGGAATTGCAATAAGAAGCGTTACAAACATTGCATTTTCAATTCTCCGGTTTGTCGCACGTTCGTCTCCGATTGCACGGCTTGACGCAATTGCAGGAATCATCGCTGAAGACATCGCCACCGCGATCGCGATTGGAATATTCAGGATTACTAAAGATTTTCCCGAGAAAATACCATACTGTGTTGCAGCCTGAGCTGACGTAAATCCTTTAAAATGAACCATGGTTTTCGTGTAAACAACCAGGTTAAATGATACATTAAAATTATAAATAAACGTACTGATAATGATCGGAGTCACCATCGAAAGCAGCATTCCAAATATCTGGCGATAAGAATCCACTTTCCCCGACTGATCTCTTGCCGTACGTTTTTTTATGTAACCACGATTGAGCATATATGCACAAAGCATAAAAATAAAAGCAATCAGTACACCGCTTCCGGTACCGATCGTACTTCCCACTGCACCGCTTATCGCCTTATCTGTAGAATCTGTACTTCCAGTTGCCCGGATCAAAAGATATGCAGCCAGAATACTTACAACAGCATTTAACAACTGCTCTATAATCTGTGAAATCGATGTCTGAAGCATAGAACCATGTGCCTGAAAATAGCCGCGGAGCACACCGACAAAACCTGATATAAAAACGGTCGGTGCAAATGCCTTTAATACAACCGCAGCCTGTCCTTCCAGAAACAGTCCTGCTCCAAACAACAGGAAAATGCTCGCGATTCCGCCGACCACGAACACATATAATAAGGCACAGCGAAATATTTTCTGCACATTCCGGTATTCTTTTTTCGCAAGCTTTTCTGCAATAATCTTCGATAGTGCAGATGGAATACTATAGGAACAGAGCAGCAATACAATCGTATAAATACTGTATGCCGACTGATAATATCCGTTTCCCTCATCACCAATGACAGAAGTAAGCGGACTTCTGTATAAAATTCCAATAATTCGGCTGATAATTCCTGCTGCTGCAAGAATACCAGCCTGTTTTATAAATGATCCTTTTTTGTTACCCACAGCTGTCACCCTACTCTTCTTCCGGATATTTCATTCCCCAGTCTTTTCGGATCTGAGTCATCATATCCATAACATCTACCGTATAATCCAGATGCATGGAATCCTCTTTACCGGAAACAGCTTTTTCCATATCAAGTACTTCGTAAGAAAGCGCAAGGTCTGTGCTGCCTTCTTTTATCGTCTCCCTGTGTCCATCTGCGGTATATGTGATCACCGCTTCCTCTCCTCTCGGATACTCATAAATCTCTATATATCCTTTGTCAAATGCAATGGTTCCCCTCTTTGGCTGTTTTGCATGCAGCGAAAGAATTACAGTTGCCATCTCCTCCTCTTTATTCTTAAGAAGAATTCCCGCCTGCTCATCCACGCCGGTCGGCGCATACTTAACCTGCGATACTATCTGATCCGGTTTGGATGTCATAAACCACCGCACAAAAGAAAGTGCGTATACACCAATATCTAACATTGCTCCGCCTGCAAGGTTTCTGCTGAAAAAGCGGTTCGTCATATCATAATCTTTATAGCTTCCAAAATTCATCTGGATCAGCTTCAACGGTCCAAGTACTCCCGATGAAATGATTTCTTCCAGCTTCTTATAAACCGGCATATGATAAATTGTCATTGCCTCAGCTAAAATCACATGATTCTTTTTGGCAAGAGCCACTGCCTCCTCCAGTTCCTGTGCATTCAGCGTAATGGATTTCTCACACAATACATGTTTTCCCGCATTCAATGCTTTTCTCAAATATTCAATATGCGTGTTGTGAGGTGTCGATATGTATATAATGTCTACATTCTCATCCTCAAATACATCTTCGATACGATCATATACCTTTTCAATTCCATATTTCTGTGCAAAAGCGATTGCCTTCTCATGTGTCCGGTTCGCAACAGAGTACAGTTTACCTCCCTGCTCTTCCATTGCCTGTGCCAGCTGGTTTGCAATCACACCACAGCCCAGAGTTGCCCAGCGATATTCAATCATACTCTTACCTCCATCTGAAATTCTCAAATTTCTGTATTTTTTGCTTCTATATCATAACAAACCGGTTGCCGCATTGCAACTTTATGAAACAGGTATTTATTCTGCAAGATAAGAAACAACACTGTGTGCAGCAACATTCCCCTCACCTGCTGCTTTGGTATACTGATATGGTCTTCCCGTGCAGTCTCCGGCCGCATAACATCCCGGAAGATTCGTTGCCATCTGACGATCTGTCACAATATAACCATCTGCAATCTCCAATCCCGGAACAAGCGTTGCAGGCGCAATTGCATTTCTCAGACAGAAAATACCATCCACGTCTACTGTTTTTCCGCTTGTCAAACGGATCTGCTCCACATATTCTTCTCCACAGACTGCCTTTGGCATGTCCTTACAGATGGTAACATTTTCTTTTTCTATATTGCTTTCAAATGTTGGGAAATATAATACTTCGGAAGCAAGATCCGCAAGAAATTCCACTTCATGTTCGAATTTTGGTGCATTACATAGCACTGCAATCTTCTTTCCTTCATAAAGCCTTCCATCACAGGTTGCACAATAGCTGACTCCTCTTCCAAGCAGTTCCTGCTCTCCCTCTAACAATTTTGCTGTCATGACTCCTGTTGCAAGGATCAATGTTTTTGTCTGGTAGATCTGATTGTCTGCCAACACCATATAATAATCGCCGGCATGCATTACATTTGTCACGGTCTTCTCCGTGATCTCTAATCCAGCGGCTTCTATATGTTCTTCAAATCTTTTTAAAAGGTCTTTCCCACTGATTTCCGGAAATCCCGGATAATTCGTAATTTTTTCTGCCTTTGCCACTTTATCACTCAGTGTTTTTGCACCAAACCATACAAAATCCTTCTGATATGTTTTTAAATTTAGGGCAGCCGACAATCCCGCCGGCCCGGTTCCAATGATAATACAATCTAACATCTATATTCTCTCCAATTCTTTTTGTCATCTTTCTCTGATCTCTGCTTTATTTTACTATCTTCCTCCCAATTTTCCAATATTAAAAATTAGAGCCAGCCTTTCGACTGACTCTGAGCTCCCCAACCATATTACAGTTTATTTTGGATAATTCTCTAACTGATGAAAAATACCAACTACATTTACTACATCTGCCCTCACATCAAAAATGATAATATAATTCATCTGTGGCACAACTGCCTCACGATATCCTTTCTTAGCAAAATATGCATCTCTGCATTCGGGAAACTGAAAAGGATGGACCTCCAGCCTGTCATAGATTACATCAATACTATCTAACAGATGCTTCGCTGCCTGTTTATTCTTTAAGCGATAAATCAAATGATACACCAAATTATCAAGCAATTCATCGGCATGCTCTGTGACATTTAATTTATAAGCCATACTTTGCCCTCGTTTCTCTAAGCGCTGTTCTGGCATCCTTTACCTGTCCTGCCTCTATCTGCTTTTCAGATATCTCTATGTCTCTGTACATGGCAATCTGTCTCATGGTTGACTCATAAATCTCCATGCTCATAATTACCATATCGCCATAGCCATTTTTCGTAACATAAATTGGTTCCTCTGCCCTATGGCACATATCAGATATCTCCGATGTATTCTTCAAGTCTTTAATTGGAATTATTTGTGGCATAACATACACCTCCTTGTTTATGGTCTAATTATACCATAATTATATTCTTTTTAACTCTTTTTATTTATAAAAAACATAGTCAATCAACAGTTGAGGTTTTTAAAATACTTTCTATAGGTCTATGCATACATCCAAACAAAAAACACGGTCTTTTGACTATGTCAAAGACCGTGTAGGTTTTAGCCTTCATCCTGCATATTTGCAAGTTTCTTCGCCTGGTCGGCTGCAATACATGCATCAATGATCTCCTGAATGTCTCCATTCATGATCTTGTCCAGTTTATACAGCGTAAGGTTGATACGGTGATCCGTAACACGTCCCTGCGGGAAGTTATAGGTACGGATCTTCTCGGAACGATCTCCGGTACCGATCTGACTTCTTCTTGCTGCAGACTCTGCATCCTGTTTCTTCTGTAACTCCAGATCATACAGCTTGGTACGCAGTAAAGCGAATGCCTTTTCCTTATTCTGGATCTGTGATTTCTCCGTCTGGCTGTAAATTACAATACCAGTTGGATAATGGGTCAGACGAACTGCAGAGTCTGTTGTATTGACACACTGTCCACCATTTCCGGAAGCTCTCATAACATCGATTCGGATGTCTTTATCCTCAATCTTAACATCGACATCTTCTGCCTCCGGCATAACTGCAACTGTGATTGTTGAAGTATGGATACGTCCTGCAGATTCTGTCTCCGGTACTCGCTGTACGCGATGTACCCCGGATTCGTATTTCATCTTGGAATACACACTCGGTCCGGAAAGCATAAAGTTTACGGACTTCATTCCACCGATCCCGATCTCTTCCATCTCAAGAGTTTCAATCTTCCACTTCTGGCTCTCCGCATAATGGATATACATGCGGTAAATCTCAGCAGCAAAAAGCGCTGCCTCATCTCCACCTGCACCGGCACGGATCTCAACGATAACGTTCTTGTCATCATTCGGGTCTTTTGGAAGTAACAGGATCTTCAGTTTGTTCTCCAATTCTTCCAGACGTGCTTTCGAATCATTCAGTTCTTCTTTGGCAAGTTCTCTCATTTCCTCATCGGATTCTTCCTTTAACATTGCAAGGGAATCTTCAATATTCTGCTTGCACTGTTTGTATTCTTTATAGGTTTCTACGATTGGAGCAAGATCACTCTGCTCTTTCATAAGCTTGCGGAAACGTGCTGCGTCATTCGCAACATCCGGCTCACTTAATGTATTCATCAATTCTTCATAGTGACGTAAAGTATCATCTAATTTATCAAACATTCTCTTACCTCTTTCTTGATCAGCTTCTTAGTCGTTTTATCCATTGAAATTCTGCGCAGCAGTGCTACAACATTCCAATTACGACACGGTCATTACGAGCTAAGTCTTTTACCACATGTACATTTAAAAATCCTGCATATTTCATCATTTCGGAAACATCCTCACCCTGGTCATATCCGATCTCAAAGAGTACGTATCCTCCCGGGTTCAGATAATCCCGGCATTCTTTGATGATCTTCCTGTAGAAAAACAATCCGTCCTCTTTCCCATCCAATGCCTGAACCGGCTCAAATTCAGATACCTCAGGCATCAGTTTTACGATCTCATCCGTTTTGATATACGGCGGATTCGACACGATCATATCATACCGTTCCGTCACATGTTCAAACAGATCACTCTTCTCAAAATCAGCAACCACTTCATTCAGTTTTGCATTTTCCTTAGCCACGTTAATTGCCTGTTTGGAAATATCAAATCCACATCCGCTTGTATCTTTCGCATTTTTCAAAATGCTGATCAGAATGCAGCCGGAACCGGTGCACATATCCATAATCTTCATTCCCGGCTTTACAAGTTTTAATGCTTCTTCTACCAGTGTCTCTGTGTCCTGTCTTGGAATCAGCACATGGGAATTCACATGAAAAGTAAGTCCCATAAATTCCTGTTCTCCGGTAATATACTGAAGCGGAATGTGTTCCCCTCTTTTTTTCAGCAGAGATTTGAATTCTTCGATCTGCTCGGATGTCATCTCTTCATCCATATGCATGTAATAAAAATTACGGTCAATCTTGCATGCCATCTCAAGAAGCAGCCATGAATCAATTCTGGGATCCGATATTCCTACATTATTTAATATTTTTTCACCTGCAGCCACTGCCTCACAATAAGTCATATTACGCTTCCTTCTGCCATGCTCTCCAGTCAAATACTGCCTCTACCGAAGCAATTCCAACTTCAATCATCTCATCGTCCGGCTCTTTTGTCGTTAATCCCTGCATCCAGAGTCCCGGCTGGCTAAGTGCATTTACAAACCAGTTATCATATCTTCCTGCCAGACGGATAAATTCATAAGACACTCCCGCAATCACAGGAATCAGCACCAGTCTGAGCACCAGTTTCAATACCCTGGAATCCACCTGGATAAACATAAAGAAAAAGATACTGATCAGCATAACGATAAGCAGAAAACTTGTTCCGCAACGTTTATGCAGCTTGGAGCTTTTTCTTACATTCTCAACGTTAAGTTCCATGCCATGTTCAATGCAGTTAATACATTTATGTTCTGCACCATGATACATAAATACCCGTTTAATATCCGGCATCAGAGAAATGAGCGCAATATAACCAATAAAAATCACAAGACGGATAATCCCTTCGATCAATGCTAATATTGCTGATGACTCAATCATCCTGCCAAATATTCCCGAAAGATAATATGGAAGCACAAAAAAGATTGCAAGTGCTAATACAATGGAAAATACAACTGTTCCACCCATGACAGCAGCATCTTTTTTCTCATCCTTTTTCGTTTTCTCTTTTGGAGCTTTTCCCTCTTCTTCCTCTTCAAAGAAAGAAGCAGAATATGTCAGTGTGCTCATACCAAGATACAATGACTCTATAAAACTAAGTACTCCCCTTACAATTGGGAGATTACGTATTTTCTTATTCTGGATAATTCCCTTATATTCGGAGACTTTTATTGTAATCTCCTGATCCGGCTTTCGTACAGCCACGGCGTACTTTTCCTGATTCTTCATCATAACGCCTTCCATGACAGCCTGACCGCCAACTCCCGAATACCTCATATAAATTTCCCTCTTCGTTAAAAAAGGTTGAGATTTCGCAACCTCAACCTTTATCTGTACTACTAAAAAAATTAGTTCTGTTTCATACCATATTTCTTGTTGAACTGTTCGATACGTCCACGAGCCTGGTTAGCTTTCTGCTGTCCAGTATAGAATGGATGGCATTTAGAACAGATTTCTACGTGGATATCTTCCTTTGTAGATCCTGTTACAAATGTGTTACCACAGTTGCAAGTTACAGTTGCCTGATAATAATCTGGATGGATTCCTTCTCTCATGATTTTCACCTCTTCTATGTTCTTATCGTTTTATTGTCAGCTTCATTCTTCTATACCCGTATGCCCGATCCGCATATGATACTTGTTGCGAAGAACGACACGTTCGTCCGTTTACATCCCGATAAACAGCTTATTCATTGTAGCATACAGATATCACGATTGCAATACTTTATAGAAAAATTCTATAAGATTCTGTTTTTGCGTACCATCTGTATAAATTCGGCATTATTTCTCGTGTGAGCAAACATATTTAAGATATTCTCCACAGCTTCATCTGCCCGCATACCGTTAAACGCCTTACGCATATTATCCACTGCTGCTCTTTCGTCTTCATCCAGCAAAAGATCTTCTCTTCTTGTTCCGGATTTTACAATATCTACTGCAGGGAAAATACGCTTCTCGGAGAGCTTACGGTCAAGTACAAGTTCCATATTGCCGGTTCCTTTAAATTCCTCAAACACAACATCGTCCATCTTGCTTCCGGTATCCACAAGTGCTGTCGCAAGAATCGTAAGGCTTCCACCCTCTCGCATATTACGTGCTGCACCAAAAAAACGCTTTGGCATATGAAGTGCTGCCGGATCAAGTCCTCCGGATAAAGTTCTTCCGCTTGGTGGAACCGTCAGATTATACGCTCTCGCAAGACGGGTAATACTGTCAAGAAGAATCATGACATCTTTCTTGTGCTCTACCAGTCTCTTCGCCCGCTCGATTACCATTTCCGAAACACGTTTATGATGCTCCGGGAGTTCGTCAAATGTGGAATAGATTACTTCAACATTCTCTCCTTCAATAGCTTCCTTAATATCGGTAACTTCTTCCGGTCTTTCATCGATCAGAAGGATGATCAGATGCATTTCCGGGTTATTATGTTTTACTGATCTTGCAATTTCTTTTAAAAGTGTCGTCTTACCTGCCTTCGGCTGGGAAACAATCATGCCTCGCTGTCCTTTGCCAACCGGAGAGATCAGATCCACAACGCGCATTGCCACGCTTCCACCCGGTCTTTCAAGACGCAGTCTGACATTTGGGAAAATCGGTGTCAGATCTTCAAAGTTTGCACGTTTCTGCGCCTCTGAAGGTGGATATCCATTTACGCTTGTCACATATAAAAGAGCAGAAAACTTCTCGCCCTGATTCTTCACACGTGTATTACCACAAATGATGTCCCCGGTCTTCAGATTAAATCTGCGAATCTGCGATGGTGCAACGTAAACATCATTCTCTCCCGGAAGATAATTCTCACAACGGATAAAACCAAATCCGTCCGGCATTACTTCCAGTATTCCGTTCGCCATCTGTCCACTGTCCAGAGAAGCATTCTCTTCCCTTACCACATTGTCTGTGTTTTCTTTTGCCGCATAGAAATTCTTATGTTTTGCAGAGTTTGTATTCTCTCTTCCATTCTCTCTGCCATGTCCAAGTTCCTTCTCGTCCTCTTCCAGCATGCGTTCCACCAGTTCTGATTTCTTCATGCCTGATATGCCTTTCATTCCGCGCGCTTTCGCAAGGTCTCTCAGGACAACCAGTGAAAGACTTTCATATTTTTCTCTCATTTCAATCTCCTGTTAAATGATATATCATCCTGTTTTATTCTTTCATCTCTTAACTTGATATTCTGATAAAATATATGGGATACTATGTCTGAATTGACATTCGGATTCTTATGGTTTTCTATTATACACCAGTTCTTTGAAATTGAAAACACCTTTTTCCACAATCTTGATTTGTCTCATTTGAAATGGTATCATAGAACTTATCATACAGACAGGAGAATCACTATGGATAATAAAGAAAAAGCTTTACAATGTCACAAAGAATGGAATGGAAAACTTGAAACAATTGCCAAATCAAAGGTAAACAGCCGTGAAGATCTGGCAATCGCTTACACCCCTGGTGTCGCTGAACCATGTAAAGTAATTGCAGAGAATAAAGAAGCTGCTTATACCTATACCTGGAAAGCCAATACGGTTGCCGTTGTTTCCGACGGAAGTGCCGTTCTCGGACTTGGAAATATCGGACCTTATGCTGCAATGCCGGTCATGGAAGGCAAATGTGTCCTTTTTAAGGAGTTTGGTAACGTAAATGCGGTTCCGATCTGCCTTGATACTCAGGATACCGAAGAAATTATTGCCGCAGTTAAAAATATAGCTCCTGGATTTGGCGGCATCAACTTAGAAGATATTTCGGCTCCACGATGTTTTGAAATTGAAGAACGCCTGAAAGAAATGCTCGATATTCCGGTATTCCATGACGATCAGCATGGTACTGCAATTGTTGTTCTTGCCGGAATCATTAACGGACTTCGCGTAACCGGAAAGAAAAAGGAAGACTGCAAGGTTGTTGTAAACGGCGCAGGCTCTGCCGGTGTTGCGATCACACGTCTTCTTCTGACATATGGTTTCCAGCATGTAACCATGTGTGATCGTGAAGGAATCATCGGAAAAGACTATCCTGGTCTTAACTGGATGCAGAAAAAGATGACGGAAGTAACCAATCTTTCCAATAAAAAAGGAACACTTGCAGACGCATTAAAGGGTGCAGATATTTTTGTTGGTGTTTCCGCTCCGAACATCGTTACTCCGGAAATGGTTTCATCCATGAATAAGGATTCCATCCTTTTTGCAATGGCTAATCCGGTTCCTGAAATCATGCCGGATGTGGCAAAAGCTGCGGGTGCAAGAGTGGTTGGTACCGGACGCAGTGATTTCCCAAATCAGGTCAATAATGTAATTGCTTTCCCTGGAATTTTCAAAGGTGCTCTGGAAGGCCGTGCTACACAGATTACAGAAGAGATGAAGCTTGCTGCTGCAGAAGCACTCGCCCACCTCGTATCTGATGAAGAACTGAATGATGATTTCATTATGCCGGAAGCATTTGATCCACGCGTTGCAGAAGTTGTCAGCCAGGCTGTTAAATCACACATCCATTAATTTATGAATGCACAAAAACCACATACCGCTTCTCCCCTGTGGGGTGACAAGCGGTATTATTCTCTAAATTATTATCTGAAACAGACATATGGAGAAAAGGTATATCGTCTCTCTCTTGATGGAGGCATGACATGCCCCAATCGCGATGGCAGATATGCTACTACTGGTTGTTCTTTTTGCAGTCTCGGAGGATCCGGAGATTTTGCAGCTTCAAAAACGCTCACCATTCCAGAACAATTACTGGAAGCCCGTGAACGCATCCAATCCAAAACAAACTGCCACAAATTTATCGCTTATTTTCAGGCATATACGAATACTTATGCACCAGTTTCTTATTTAAGGAAAATCTTCACAGCGGCAATTTCCGATCCACAGGTCGTTGCTTTGTCGATCGGAACAAGAAGCGACTGTCTCTCCAATGAGATCCTGGATCTTTTGAGCGAACTGAATCAGATCAAACCGGTCTGGATTGAACTTGGACTTCAAACGATCCATAATCAGACACTTCAGAAGCTGAACACGCATACTACCTTCGAACAGTTTGAATGGGCCAGACAATCTCTTCGCAAACGCGGCCTGTCGGTGATCGCCCATCTGATTCTCGGACTTCCCGGTGAAACGAAAGATATGATGCTGCAGTCTGTCGAATATATCGCTCACTCTGATATCCAGGGAATAAAATTGCAGCTTTTGCATATTTTAAAAGGAACCGCTCTCTCCGATCAGTATGCTGCAGAACCATTTCCTCTATTTACATTAGACGAATATTGTGATCTGATCGTTGACTGTATTGAACGGCTCCCGGAGCAAATTGTTATCCACCGCATCACAGGCGATGGTCCAAGGAAGCTTCTTGTAGCGCCATTATGGAGCACCGATAAAAAACGTGTTTTAAACACCATTCAGAAACGTTTTCTGGAACGTGATACCTGGCAGGGAAAATTTTACTGTCCTTCATGATCAAACATAAAAGGAGGCTTTTATCATGGCAGAACCATTTACAATCTATAAACTAACCATTTTAAATATGCTGGATAAAGCAGGGTTTCCACTAACCAATACACAGATTTCCAATTTCTTCCTTGAACTGGAATACACCGATTACTTCCGCGTCCAGCAGGTCATCGGAGACCTCGTTGATGCCGATCTGATTCTTGCTGAATCCACACATTCCAACACCCAGTATACGATTACTGCTGCCGGTCGTGAAACACTTGGCTTTTTTAAAGACAAGATTACCGATGCAATCGAGGCTGACATCTATAAATATTTTGAAAAAAACAAGATGGTGCTTCGCAAGGAAAATGCAATTCTCGCAGATTATTACCGCACACCGAATCACGATTATGCGGTTCGATGTCAGGTAAAATCCGAGGGCAACACCGTCGTAGATCTTACCTTGTCTGTAAAAAACAAAGATCAGGCGGAGGCTATCTGCAATAACTGGAAAAAAGAAAACGAAGATATCTACGCATATCTTATGGATCATCTTCTCAAATAAAATCAGCCGGGAAACTCTCCCGGCTGATCTGTTTTCACATCTTATTTATTTTTCTGGATACTGTATCCAAATTTTCCTAATTTCTCACCCATAAGAAAATATTCTCCATGCGAATACATAACCAGTCCGGTCTCATTGATATGAAATCTTCCGGTCTCATCCATATGAGCATCATCGATTGTAACGCCCACAACCTCTGCTAAAAACATGGTATGACTTCCAAGCGGTCTGGTTTCCACTACCTTGCATGCAATGTTTACCGGACTTTCCGCAATTCCCGGGGCATTGACATTCTGCATGGTAAGTGGTGTGAGATTCATTTTTTCAAATTTATCCACATCTCTTCCACTTGTCACGCCACAATAATCGCAGGCTTTCACAAGCTCCTTTGTTGTAAGATTAATCACGAATTCTCCGGTTTCCTCTATCATATGATAGGAATAGCGTTCCGGTCTTACGGATATGGACACCATTGGTGGATTCGTACATACCGTCCCAGCCCAGGCAATTGTAATAATATTTCTTTTTCCAGCTTTATCTGCCACGCTGACCATTACTGCCGGAACAGGATTTAACATATTACCTGGTTTCCAATTCTGTTTTCCCATATTGTTCTCCTATTGTATATTTTCATTTCTTTATGAAAGAACTCCTGCTTTTTTCATTTCACGTTCCAGCAGTTCTTTATGTGCTGCAGACAGCTCTGTCAGAGGAAGCCGCAGACCGCCGGCCTGATATCCCATCATGTTTGCTGCCCATTTAACCGGAATCGGATTCACTTCGCAAAACAGTGCATGAATCAGATCGAGATATTTCAGCTGCAGTTCAAGCGCTTTTTTGGTATTTCCATTTAGATATTCCATAACCATATCATGTGCGTCCTGCGGAACAACATTAGAAAGAACCGAAATCACTCCGATTCCTCCCAGTGAAAGGATCGGAATTACCTGATCATCATTTCCGGAATAAATATCAAGCTTTCCTTTCACGCAGGCAGCAAGCTTTGCAATCTGGGAAATATCGCCACTTGCTTCCTTGATTCCGACAATGTTTTCTACCTCATCTGCCAGGCGGGCAGCTGTTTCCGGAAGAATATTACATCCGGTTCTGGATGGTACATTATACATAATAATCGGAAGTTTTACACTTTGTGCGATCGTCTTGTAATGCTCGATCAGTCCTTCCTGTGTTGCCTTGTTGTAAAACGGCGTTACAACCAGCAGACCATCTACGCCCAGCTCTTGTGCTTTCATCGAAAGTTCTACTGCCGTCTGTGTACAATTTGCTCCGGTTCCCGCAATAACCGGTATTCTGTGTGCAATCTTTTCTACGGTAAAACGGATCACTTCTGTCCGTTCTTCCATCGACATCGTTACAGGCTCTCCGGTTGTTCCGCATACAATAATCGCATCCGTATGACCTTGTACCTGTGCTTCCAGCATCCTGCCGAGTTCTTCATAATTCACACTTTTATCTTCATGAAACGGAGTAATCATTGCCACTCCTGCACCTTTAAAAATTGCCATAGAGTCTCTCCCCTTATCGATTCCATTTATATTTAAAGTTTTAAATCCGGATTCTCTTTTATAATGTCTGCAATCAGTTCCCGTTCATCCATATGATGTTTTACGCCCTTAATTTCCTGGTAATCTTCATGTCCTTTTCCAGCAAGCACAATAATATCTCCATCCTGTGCATTTTTCATGCAATAAGCAATTGCTTCTTTGCGATCCGGGATTGTTACGTATTTTCCATCGGCCTTGTGTACTCCCACCAGAATATCCTCGATAATTGCCATCGGGTCTTCATTTCTTGGATTATCCGACGTTACAACAGTCAGATCCGCCAGTTTTGAAGATACTTCACCCATCTCATATCTTCTTGATTTGGCACGATTTCCTCCACATCCAAACAAACATACCAGTCTTCCCGGTTCATATTCCTTTAATGTTGTAAGAAGACTCTCTAAAGACATTGCATTATGCGCATAATCGATCATTAACGTATAACGTCTGGTTACCGGAACAATTTCAATCCGGCCTTTTACACTGACATGAAACAGTGCTTCTTTAATTTTATCGACCGATACTCCAAAATGATTGCAGATTGCAATTGCTGTCAGGGAATTATATACACTGAAACTTCCCGGTACATTTACTTCCACATCAAAATTCATAAGACCGCTTACATGATAGCGAACGCCAAGTGCACCATGTTCCTTCTTCAGTTCCACATGTTCCGCACGCAGATCATTCTCCTTCTGATATCCGAATGTCTGCACCTCACAGGTATGCCCCTCTAAGATGCCCTGAAGATGCTCGCTGTCCCCGTTAAATATTCCAAGTCTGCACTGACGGAATAACAGACTTTTACAATGCATATAATCAGCAAAGTCTTTATGTTCATTTTCTCCGATGTGATCTGGCTCAAGATTGGTAAACACACCGATATCAAATGCAAAACCGGATACGCGGTGCAGCATCAACGCCTGTGATGAGACTTCCATAACAACCGCATCCATGCCGGCCTCAACCATCCGGTGAAAATAATCCTGAACAACATAGGACTCCGGAGTTGTATTTGCTGATGGGATATGCTCATCCCCGATGATTGTCTCGATTGTACCGATTAATCCAGTCTTAATTCCCGCAGATTCCAGAATCGATTTCACCATATAAGTTGTTGTTGTTTTACCTTTTGTTCCAGTAATTCCGATTGTTTTTAACTTTTTTGACGGATAATCAAAATATGCTGCAGACATACATGCCAATGCCAGACGGCTGTCAGCAACTTTTACAACAGTAACACCATCCGGAACCGTTACATCTTTCTCAACGATTACTGCTGCTGCACCTTTTTCCACAACATCCGGGATAAAATCATGCGCATCCCGAACCGTTCCCGAAATACACACAAATACCGATCCTTTTTCCACTTTTCTTGAATCATAGACAAGTGTTGTAATTTCTGTATTCAGGCTTCCTGCCACAAGCTCATATTCTAAATTTTCTAATAATTTTGCAATCTGCATATCTTTTCCTCTTCTCTATTCTATTCACATTTCATAGTACTGTTCTCAATTTCACCATGGAACACTTCTGTTGCAGGTCCTGTCATAAAAATATGATTTGCAGCTCTGTCATACTCGATCACAAGATCTCCACCCTTTAAGTGTACCAGAACTTTGTCTTCTGTGTAACCATTTAAAATACACGCCATGACCGTAGCACAGGTTCCAGTTCCGCACGCCCATGTTTCATCCGATCCACGTTCCCATACCCGCATCGATACTTCGTTTCTTGATATTAGTTCACAGAATTCGGTGTTCGTACGTTTTGGAAAACGTTCATGTTTTTCAAATAATGGACCTGTCTTTTCGATTTCAAAATCGGCCAGATTCTTTACAAATACCACCGCATGCGGATTTCCCATTGATACACAGGTCATTCTCCATTCTTTTCCACCCACAATGATCGGTTCATCTACTACCGGCGTTTTATCTGCAATTACAGGAATCTTCTCCGGTTCGAGAATCGGCTCTCCCATGTCCACTCGGACACTCTCCACTTTGTCATCGGTCACGGTAAGCTCAAGGGTTTTTACGCCTGCTCCTGTTTCTACCGTAATCTCTGTTTTATCTGTCAGCTTATGATCATATACGTATTTTGCAACACACCGGATTCCATTTCCGCACATTTCAGCCTCTGATCCGTCTGCGTTATAGATTCTCATTCGAAAATCTGCCAGTTCTGACGGTCCGATCGTAATCAGACCATCAGATCCAATTCCAAAATGACGGTCACTCACAAATTTAGAAACCGCTGCTGGATCTTTCACTGTTTCTTCAAATAAATTCACATATACATAATCATTTCCGCATCCGTGCATCTTTGTAAATTTCATATATTCACCTGTTCCTTTCCGTTGTCATCATTTATCTTTCACTTTTGATTTAGCCATTCTATCTTTTATATTATAACCGGCACTATTTGTGCAAAATACCTCGTAAGTGCTAAATACATTGCAAATCGTGTCATTTTGTTTTATCATGTTATCAGATTACAAATTTTATCCGGAGGGTTTATGCATAAATATGAAAAAACCGGTTATCTGACCGATAATTTTAAAATTTTTCATCTGATCGATTCTGATATGCCTGAAATAGATTTTCACTTTCATGATTTCCATAAAATTTTAATCTGTCTCAGTGGAAATATCTCATACTGCATTGAAGGACGTACCTATGATCTTCGTCCAAATGATATTGTATTCGTCAATGCCGGAGAAGTTCATCGCCCTATCATTCATGATACTACGCCATATGAGCGCATTATCTTTTATATTTCCAGAAATTATCTGGAAGATTATCAGGAAAAAGATAATGATCTGGCGCTCTGCTTCAAAAGTGCACACAAAAACCAGTCACATGTACTACGTGTACATACATTTGCAACCAGCAAGTTAGGCGTGATCACCCGTGATCTGGAACATTCATTTCAAGAGGATGAATATGCCAATGAGCTTTATCACAATATCCTGTTTCTGGAATTTATGATCCATCTGAACCGGGCAGCACTGCACAACGGGGTTGAATATATTACCAATACTTCGTCCAATCAGAAAATTCTTGCAATCATCGATTATCTGAATGAGCATCTGACAGAGGATATCAACATTGATTATCTTGCATCGAATTTTTACCTGAGCCGTTATTATCTGATGCATACGTTTAAAGAAGAAACCGGTTATACGATTGGCAACTATCTGACCACCAAGCGTCTGTTACTTGCAAAAGACCTGATTGCCGGCGGAATGCCAATTACGGAAGCCTGTTACGAATGCGGCTTCCGCAACTATTCTACTTTTTCCCGTGCATACAAAAAGAATTTTGGAAGCAACCCAAGAGAACAGCTTCAAACTTAATTTCATAAACTTCCTATAGAGCTGGAAAAAGGAGTGCTGTCCATCAGGGACAACACTCCTTTTTCTTGCATTTATAACGATTATCGCTCTGCAATCGCATTCATAAGATTTGGTATTACCTGTTTCTTACGGGATACAACACCTTTTAACTCTACTCCCTCATCCGATGCAGCACAGTTGAATGCATTACTCATTACATTTCTCGCATCATTTCCTTTATAAATCATGTAAGTGGATTCATTCAGAATGTCTGTAAGCATTACAAAGATCATATCAATCTTCTTCTCACCCAGATTCTTCTCTAAGATTGGCTCTAAACGTTTCTGAACTTTGTCGAGTTCACCCCTGCTCATAGCACTTACCTGCGCAACTCCAAATGCAGTACTTCCAGAACTAAAGATCTTGAAATCCTGATTTAAAATCTCATCATCGGATTTATTGCTGAAATCGCTTCCTGCTTCAAACATCTTCAGTGCAAGTTCTTCAATCTCAACCTTTGCAATTGCTGCAAGCTCTTTTGCAACTACTTTGTCAATCTCGGTGCATGTCGGCGAACGGAACATCAATGTATCTGATAAAATTGCTGACAAAAGCAGTCCTGCAATCGTTTTGTCAATTGCAATTCCCTTTTCCTGATACATCTGATAGATAATGGTTGCAGTGCATCCCAATGGCTGATTACGGAAAAATACCGGTGCCATCGTTTCAAGACTTCCGATTCTGTGATGATCAATGATCTCAAGTATTTCTGCCTCATCAATATTATCCAGAGCCTGTGATTTTTCATTATGGTCTACAAGAATCAGCTGTTTCTTCTGTGTGCTCATAAGATTACGTCTTGAAATCATACCAACGTAATTCTGTTTCTCATCCAGCACAGGGAAATCGCGATGTCTGATCTTGGACATTGCATCTCTTACTTCCGATACATAATCATCAAGCTGGAATGTGATCATATCCTCTTTCGTCATAAAAAATTTAATCGGCATACTCTGATTGATGAGTCTTGCAGTTGTAAAGGAATCATATGGAGTACTGATAATCACAACCTGTCTCTGTTCCGCTGCTGCAATTACTTCCTGACTCACTTCGAAACCATTCGTAATAATCATGCAGCTGCAGTCTGCTTTAATTGATAACAACTGTGATTTTTCACGGTTTCCAAGGATCACAAGATCATCCTTCTCCACACTGTTTGCCACAACTTCCGCAGTTCCGGTTCCAACAACAACTTTTCCATTCACGAAATAGCCATGTTCATTTCCGGTTATCACTTTACCACCAAGTGTTTCAACGATATTTTTATACTGTGTGCGCGCAGTTGAAAGAATTGAATTATCGTACACATCCATATATGATTTGGCAATATCGCCAGTTACGATCAGTCCCTCTAATTTGTTTCTGCCATTCACAATCGGAAGTGTGACAACTTTCAGTATCTTCATCATTTCCCATGCTTTTTTCATGGAAATATGACTGTCCACCCCTTCTGTTCTACGAATCGAAATATCCTTCAGCTGTGTACCAGCGTCCGTTACCAATCCCGGCTCGTCCACCTGAAAACGTTTCAGCACATAGGCTGTCTCCGGATTAATGCTTCCTGCCCTTTTCGGAACATAACATACTGTCTCCTTAGCATCTTTGTTCTGTTCCTGTAATTTGTTCTTCAGGTTGGCATAAGTGATTGCAGCACATATAGAGTCTGTATCTGGATGCTTATGTCCAACAACCCAAATCTTCTTCTTTTCCATCTTAAATCTCCGCCTTTATATTGAAATTATTTACTAGTTATTGATAAAAATCCCTGTTTATTTCAAGATTAAAGCGTTATGATGCGCTTCCTTCTCCTAAATCCTTTTACAGGATACCTGCTGCATGAAGGACAAGGGCAACCACACCCACCAGATCAACTGCAGTAAGCACAGTAAGAACTTTTGTGATTCCCTTTATGTATTTTACATTTTTATCTACCGTCTCGATCTTTTCAATCTGATCTTCAAATCCCTTAAAAAGATCCTGAATATTTCGATAGCATTTTACATTCTCTGTATGAATTTTATCTGAAAGCTCCGGTTTCAAAGCTTCAAGCTGCTCGTTCACCCCTTCAAGCGCCTTGATCAGTTCTTCGGTACGTTTATTGGCACTTTCGTCCGCCTTATCGAAACTGTTTCGAAGCTGTTCGGCCTGTTCATCGTTCAGTTTCCGTCCATCTTCTAATTCTTTACTCATCGATGCCTGAAGTTCTTCCATCTTCTCAGACACCTGTTCAATCATGCGGTTAATCTGTTTGCTTACTTCTGCAGTAATACCATCCGCTTTCTCCTGCCGTTCGTCCAGAATATGCTGAAGTTCCTCAGCCTTGTCTTCCCTCTCCGCAACAATCGTCTGTAATTCTTTCACTTTCGATTCTTTGGAAAGCAGAAGTTCCTGAAGCTGTTTCGCCTTCTCTCTGAATTCATCAATCTGAGTTAATAAAAAATCATTATTCTCCAATGTCTTATGCGTCCTTTCACGCTTTTTTTTCCGGTGGTTATTCCTAAATACCTGTGCATCTAGTTTTGTGAACAGCCCAGCCATAACCTTCCTCCTGTGGAATCTGTATATTCAAAAAACATCTTTTCTGAACAGATATGTCTATTGTATCATTTCACCGAATATTTGTAAACGTGGTAGAATGCAAAAAAACAGCCGTATCAGATATCCTGATACGGCCGCTTCTCTATTTGTTAATTATTTGTAGAGTTCTACAAGTTTTAACAGATGATCATAACGGGCAACTGCTGCTTCCTCAGACTCTTTAAACAGTTTCTCAGCTCTTTCTGGGAACGGTTTAATCAGACGAGTATAACGAGCCTCGTTATTTAAGAATGCCTGGTAAGATCCATCACCTGGTTTGCTTGTCAGAGTGAATGGGTTCTTTCCTTCAGCTTTTAATTCTGGGTTGAATGAGAACAGATTCCAGTAACCAGCGTTAACTGCTTTCTTCATCTCATCCTGGCAATGGTTCATACCACCCTTAGCGATACCGTGAAGTTCGCATGGAGCGTAACCAATGATTAATGATGGTCCGTTGTAAGCTTCTGCTTCAGCGATTACTTTTACAGCCTGAGCTGGGTTAGCACCAAGAGCGATCTGTGCTACATATACATAACCATAGCTCATAGCGATCTCAGCAAGAGATTTCTTTCCAACTTCTTTACCAGAAGCTGCGAACTGGCAAACCTCACCGATGTTAGAAGCTTTAGAAGCCTGTCCACCTGTATTAGAATACATCTCTGTATCGAATACCATAACGTTTACGTTCTCTCCAGATGCGAGTACATGGTCTAATCCACCGAATCCGATATCATATGCCCATCCGTCGCCACCGAAGATCCATACAGATTTCTTAGACAGATAATCTTTCTTAGCAAGAGCTGCTTTTGCGTCTGGGCATCCAGCTGCTGCTGCTTTTTCAAGTTCTGCAACTAAAGCTGCTGTTGCAGGTGTATTTGCTTTTGTATCATTTACAGTCTCTTCGAATTTAGCAAATGCTGCTTTTAATTCAGCGCTTGCTTTGTCAGATTCTGCACAAGCTTTTGCAGATTCAATAGCCATCTCACGAACATATTTCTGTCCAACATACATTCCTAAACCGTGCTCAGCATTATCCTCGAATAATGAGTTAGACCAAGCTGGACCCTTCTTAGAGTCTTTGTTTACTGTGTATGGTGAAGTAGCTGCAGGGTTACCCCAGATAGAAGAACATCCTGTTGCATTTGAGATGTACATCTGCTCACCGAATAACTGTGTAATTAATCTAGCGTAAGATGTTTCAGCACATCCTGCACATGATCCTGAGAACTCAAGTAATGGCTGATTGAACTGAGATCCCTTAGGTGTTGTATCAGAAAGGCCGATATCTTTCTTACCAACGTTAGCTACTAAGTAGTCAAATACTGGCTGCTCTGCTGCCTGTGATTCCTGTGGAACCATCTTGATTGCTCCGTCAGCTGCTTTTGGACATACAGTGATACACTCACCACATCCCATACAGTCAAGTGGAGATACACTCATTGTATATTTGTACTCGCCAGCCTTAGGTTTCATGTCAGCAAGTTTGATATTTGAAGGAGCTGCCTTTACTTCGTCATCTGATAATAAGAATGGACGAATTGTAGCATGTGAACATACGAATGCACAGCTGTTACACTGGATACATGCATCTGCGTTCCACTCTGGAACCATAACTGCAGTACCACGTTTCTCGTATGCAGAAGCACCTGTCTCGAACTGTCCATCAGGGTTGCCCATGAATGCAGATACTGGAAGGCTGTCACCATCCATCTTAGAGATTGGCTCTAAGAGATCTTTTACCATCTTAACAACTTCTGGACGTCCTGTAATCTCTTTTGCAGGAGCATCTGGAGCAGGATTCTTCCATGATTCTGGAACTTCAACTTTATGTACAGCATCTACACCGGCATCAATTGCTTTGTAGTTCATCTCTACAACTGCATCACCTTTTTTGCTGTAAGATTTCTTAGCTGCTGCTTTCATGTATTCAACAGCCTGATCGATTGGCATAACATCAGCTAATTTGAAGAATGCAGACTGAAGGATTGTATTTGTACGTTTACCCATACCAATTTCGATAGCTTTATCAATTGCGTTGATTGTGTAAAGCTGGATATTGTTATCTGCAATGTATTTCTTAGCTTCAGCATTTAATTTGCTGTCTAATTCTTCGTCAGACCACTGGCAGTTGATCATGAATACTCCGCCTGGTTTAACATCCTGAACCATCTTCATTCCCTGGATAACATATGCAGGGTTGTGGCAAGCTACGAAGTCTGCCTGGTTGATGTAGTATGGACTTCTGATTGGGTTATCACCGAAACGTAAGTGGGAAATTGTAACACCACCTGTTTTCTTAGAGTCATACTGGAAATATGCCTGGATGTATTTATCTGTATGGTCACCGATGATCTTTGTAGAGTTCTTATTAGCACCTACAGTACCATCTCCACCAAGTCCCCAGAATTTGCACTCTTTTGTTCCAGGTGCAGATGTGATAGGAGCTGGTTTAACTTCTGGTAAGCTTAAGTATGTTACATCATCTGTGATACCAAGTGTAAATCTCTTCTTAGGCTCATCTTTCTCCAGTTCTGTATATACAGCGAATACAGATGAAGGTGGAGTATCTTTAGAACCTAATCCATAACGTCCACCAACTAAAACAACATCGTTCATTCCTGCTTCACGAAGTGTTGTAGCAACGTCAAGGTATAATGGCTCACCTAAAGCACCTGGCTCTTTTGTTCTGTCTAATACAGCGATCTTCTTAGCTGTCTTAGGAATAACTTTGAGTAATGCTTCTGGAGACCATGGACGATACAGACGAACTTTAACTAATCCGACTTTCTCACCCTTAGCTGTTAAGTAATCAATTACTTCTTCTGCAACGTCATTGATAGAACCCATAGCGATGATTACACGATCAGCGTCTGGTGCTCCATAATAGTTGAACAGATCGTAATTTGTGCCTAACTTCTCATTTACTTTCTTCATGTATTTCTCAACAACTGCTGGCAAAGCATTGTAAGCTGTGTTACATGCTTCACGATGCTGGAAGAATACATCACCGTTCTCATGAGAACCACGAGCTGCTGGATGCTCTGGATTCAGTGCGTGTGCACGGAATGCTTCTACTGCATCCATTGGGCACATCTCTTTCAGATCTTCATAATCCCATTTCTCGATCTTCTGAATCTCGTGAGATGTACGGAATCCATCGAAGAAGTTGATGAATGGAACTTTTCCTTCAAGAGCTGCTAAATGAGCAACCGGGCTTAAGTCCATAACTTCCTGTGGGTTTGTCTCGCATAACATAGCGAAACCTGTCTGACGACAAGCATATACGTCACTGTGGTCACCAAAGATATTTAATGACTGTGTAGCAACTGTACGTGCTGAAACGTCAAATACGCAAGGTAACTGCTCACCTGCGATTTTATACATATTAGGGATCATAAGAAGTAATCCCTGAGAAGCTGTAAATGTTGTTGTCAGCGCACCTGCTGCTAAAGAACCGTGAACAGTTCCTGCTGCACCTGCTTCTGATTCCATCTCAACAACTCTGACTGTGTTACCAAAGATGTTCTTCTGTCCAGCAGCTGCCCACTGATCTACAGAGTCAGCCATCGGGCTTGATGGTGTGATTGGATAAATACCAGCAACTTCTGTGTAGGCATAGGCTACATGAGCGGCAGCGGTATTACCATCCATGGATTGTTTTTTTCTTGCCATGATTTTTCCTCCTTAAATAAATAACACAATACGCCTAAGCATATTTTGCTTATTGACATTATTTTATCATTTTCCAACTCTTCTGTAAAGCGACCAGTCTCTGAATTTCTGTTTAAAATTTAGTACAAGGTTTCCTGTATGATATTTATTTTTTTCTTGCAAATTACAGATTTTACGGTACAATAGTAAGCGATTCCATATTGATACGAACATAAATATAATATAGAAAGGTAATTGTTATGATTAGTGCAAATAATATTACACTCCGCCTCGGGAAAAAAGCTCTTTTCGAAGAGGTCAACATCAAATTTACCGAAGGAAACTGTTATGGACTGATTGGTGCAAACGGCGCCGGAAAATCCACATTTTTAAAGATTCTCTCCGGTCAGCTCGAACCAACAAGCGGTGATATTGTCATCACACCTGGACAGCGTTTATCCTTCCTGCAGCAGGATCATTTCAAGTATGATGAATATACCGTACTTGATACTGTTATCATGGGTAACAAACGTCTCTATGAGATCATGAAAGAGAAAGATGCCATTTATATGAAAGAGGATTTCTCAGATGAAGATGGTATCCGTGCCAGTGAACTGGAAGGTGAATTCGCTGAAATGGACGGATGGAATGCAGAATCCGATGCTGCTACCCTGTTAAACGGACTTGGAATTCCAAGTGAAGATCACTACACTCTGATGGCTGATCTTCCTGGTGCACTGAAAGTCAAGGTTCTCCTTGCACAGGCTCTGTTTGGCAATCCAGATATTCTTCTTCTCGATGAGCCGACCAACCACCTGGATCTGGATGCAATTGCATGGCTGGAAGAATTCCTGATCAATTTTGAAAATACAGTCATCGTTGTATCCCATGACCGTTACTTCCTGAACAAAGTATGTACTCATATTGCCGATATGGACTATGGTAAGATCCAGCTCTATGCCGGAAACTATGATTTCTGGTATGAATCCAGCCAGCTGATCATCCGTCAGATGAAAGAAGCCAACAAAAAGAAAGAGGAAAAGATCAAAGAATTACAGGACTTTATCTCACGTTTCTCTGCGAACGCTTCCAAATCCAAACAGGCAACCTCCCGTAAACGTGCTCTGGAAAAAATTCAGCTGGATGAGATCCGTCCTTCCAGTCGTAAATATCCGTACATCGATTTCCGTCCAAACCGCGAGATCGGTAACGAAGTTCTTACGGTAGAAGGAATCTCCAAAACAATCGACGGGGTTAAAGTTTTAGACAACATTTCCTTCATTGTTGGCCGTGAAGACAAAATTGCATTTGTCGGCGGTAACGAACTTGCAAAAACCACTTTATTTAAAATCCTTGCCGGTGAACTGGAACCGGATGAAGGCTCTTTCAAATGGGGGGTAACCACCAGTCAGGCATATTTTCCAAAGGATAACACACAGATTTTCGATTCTGATGAACTGATCGTTGACTGGCTCACACAGTTCTCAGAAATCAAAGATGCAACTTATGTGCGTGGTTTCCTCGGCCGTATGCTTTTTGCCGGTGAAGATGGTGTCAAGAAAATGCGCGTTCTTTCCGGAGGCGAAAAAGTCCGCGTTCTCCTCTCCCGCATGATGATCATGGGTGCAAACGTTCTGATGTTTGACGAGCCTACTGACCACCTGGATATGGAGTCCATCACAGCATTAAATAACGGTATGATGAAATTCTCCGGAGTTATTCTTTTTGCCTGCCGTGACCACCAGGTTGTACAGACTACCGCAAACCGCATTATCGAATTCCTTCCGGATGGATCTATGATCGATAAGATTTCTACTTATGATGAATATCTTGAGAATGATGAAATGGCAAGAAAACGCCAGGTATATGCAATGTCAGATGATGACGAGAATTAATATCACAGATTATTCGATAAACTGTGAACAAAAATGTTCGCCTTACGGCGCACTACACAAAAAGGGCGTGTGAAAAAACGAAAGTTTTTTCACACGCCCTTTTTAATTAAAATCTTAAGTTGTCGTGTTATACAATTCACCGGTTGAATAATTGTAGGTATATCCCCCCGATGCTCCGTAGGTATTGGATTTGGATGCTTCACTTTTTGCATACATATTCACCATAGAAGATTTCGCTTCAATCGAATATGCATAAGATCCTGTTCCCTGAAACAAGGTCTTAATCTTATTCATATCTGCTTTTTCAAACGCATCCTTGTCAATCTTCATCGTGTATTTACTGCTGTCAAACGTAATACCAATCGCGCTTAAAAGCTTTCTGTTCTCCGTTGTCGTATTCACCATAGCAGACGCTGCATTGGTAATCTTTGATGATTCAGAACTTCCAGCTGTTTCAACTACGGAATTATAATCAGATACAAACTGGCTGACAGCCTTATAAATAGCTTCTGTATCATATCCTTTTGTTTTATTTCCATCTTTGTCGGTGATTGTTTTCTCCTGAAACAGACTCGAATTCTTATATAACGCTTCCGCAGATTTATTCAGGCTCTCCGTGCTGCTTTCAATCGCTGCAAGCTTCTTCGCTGAATCCTTCGATGTTGCTGTTGTAGTCTTAGTATTTGCAATACCAGCTGTATTATTTTGTGGATCTGCATAATATGCCTTCATCAGCTGGAAATAAGATCCACTTCGAATGCACGCATAATCTGTATAGCTGATTCCAAGCAGATCTGAACTTCCAGCTCCTGTTGTCTTATTTCCTGTATTTAAACTGGAAAACAAAGTGCTGATCGATGAAGAATCATATCCTGAAATAATTGCCATATCTGTCACTCCTTTGACTTCTCTTAACTTTCCATGTTTACGGTTCTATTACATATAGTATCGACATATTTCTGTAATTCTTTAGGATGAAACTGTATCAGATATTTTCTATCTGCCAGTCAATCGGTGTTTCACCATGTTCCACAAGGAACTCATTCGCTTTGCTGAAATGTCTGCATCCAAAAAATCCCCTGTATGCAGACAACGGACTCGGATGCGGGGCCTTTAAGATCAGATGTTTCGGATTCGTAAGCATCGGGATCTTGCTCTGTGCAGGTCTGCCCCATAACAGATAAACAATCGGACGATCCTGTGCATTTACAGCATGTATGATCGCATCTGTGAACTGTTCCCATCCATGTCCCTGATGAGAATTTGCCTGATGTGCCCGGACTGTAAGGACTGTGTTCAATAAAAGCACTCCCTGATCTGCCCATTTCTTCAGATAACCATTATTCGGAATATAACACCCAAGATCATCATGTAATTCCTTGTAAATATTCTGAAGCGAAGGAGGAATCTCTTTCTGCTCCGGAAGCACTGAAAAGCTCAGCCCATGTGCCTGATGTTCATTATGATACGGATCCTGCCCCAGAAGCAGCACTTTTACTTTGCTAAGCGGAGTAAAGTGAAATGCATTGAATATATCATCAGCCGGCGGATAGATCACATGTGTCTGGTACTCCTGATTTACAAACTGATACAACTGTCTGTAATACGGTTTTTTAAATTCTTCCTGTACTGCCGGAAGCCAGTCATTATTGATCATTCCCATTATTTTACTGCCACTCCTATCTTCTGACCGATACACCTCTGTCTGCGAGGTAGTTTTTCAGATCCATAATTTCAAGTTCTTTATAATGGAATAAAGATGCTGCAAGCGCTGCATCTGCTTTTCCTTCCGTTAATGCATCATAAAAATGCTCCCTGGTTCCAGCACCGCCTGACGCAATAACCGGAACCGATACATTCTCCGCAATCTGACGTGTAAGCGCGATATCATATCCAGCCTTGGTTCCATCACAATCCATACTGGTAAGAAGGATCTCTCCTGCCCCCAGCTGATTAGCCTTCATTGCCCATTCAACCGCATCCAGACCAGTGTCGATTCTTCCTCCGTTTTTAAAAACATTCCAGCCGCTTCCATCCGGTCTTCTTCTCGCATCAATTGCGACAACCACACACTGGCTTCCAAATTTGTCAGCTGCATCACTGATCAGACGTGGCGTATTGATTGCCGATGAATTAATTGAAATTTTATCTGCGCCCTCTCTTAAAAGCACTTTAAAATCTTCTACCGTCCGGATTCCTCCACCAACTGTAAATGGGATGAAAACATTTTCTGCAACTTTGCGTACCATATCAACGACTGTTCCACGATTATCCGAAGAAGCAGTAATATCCAGAAAAACCACTTCATCTGCTCCCGCCTTATCATATGCGGCAGCAATCTCCACCGGATCACCTGCATCCTGCAGATTCACAAAGTTCACACCCTTTACTACTCTGCCATCATTCACATCCAAGCATGGGATGATTCTTTTTGTAAACATTATCTCGCACCTCCCGTGATTTCTGTGAAGTTCTTAAGTATCTGAAGTCCTACTGTACTGCTCTTTTCCGGATGAAACTGGCAGGCAAACACATTGTCCTTCTCAACCGATGCATGAATAGTTGTACTGTATTGTGTGACCGCTTTCACAATACTTTCATCTGTAGCTTTCAAATAATAAGAATGTACAAAATACACATATGACTGATCTGGGATTCCATGAAAAAGTCTTCCATTATTCTGCAGAGTTAACGAATTCCATCCGATATGAGGAATCTTAAGGCCTTCTTTATCCGGAATGCGAAGAATTTTGCCATCCAGAATGTGAAGTCCCTCCACACCACTGCTCTCATCGCTGCCCTCAAACAACAGCTGTAATCCAAGACAAATTCCCAAAAAAGGTGTCTTTTTGTCTGTCACCTCATGGATAACTTTGTCAAGTTCATATTTCTTCAGCTGCTCCATGGCATCTCCGAATGCTCCAACTCCCGGAAGAATGACCTTGTCTGCTGCAAGGATTTCTTTAAAATTTCTGGTAACCATGCACTCCTGTCCCATAGACACAAGTGCCTTCTCCACGCTCTTTAAATTTCCAGCGTTGTAGTCAATAATTGCGATCATATTTTGTCTCCTACTCCAAGCCAAGTGCTTTAATCTTTGATTGTACCTCTCTTGTATACTCATCCCTGTCTCTGAGCGAATATAACTGTACTGCTTCGTCTGTGCTCATCTGGTATTTTTCCTGCAAAGCAGTCTGGATCAGTGATTCCATCTGATTCATCTCTTCTGCACAGTTAGCGTCTTCTGCCTTACTATAGTTTACATGATATCTTCCTTCAGCGCAAATCAAAGAATCCAGTGCCATATCATATTTCTCATATTGCTGGAACGACTGATATGCATCATATTTGCTTGAAACTGTGGAAAGTATTTCCAACTGGGCATATAACTCTTTGTCTGCAGAATGCAGAGACAAACCATCCATCTGCGCATATGCCTGTGCATAATTGCCTTCCAAATAGAGTTGCTTTGCTTCTGATATATGATTCTGATACGAAGTAAGGTTTGTTCCCGCCAGAACGAGTACCATGAGGGAAATGGCCATAACCCAGATTAAAATTACCGGAACTTTCGGAAGTGGTGGAGTAAGATCCGGCTCCTTCGGCTTCTTTTCTTTTTTCGGCTTTGGTTTCTTCTCTTTCTTTGGTTTTGGTTTCTTTTCCTTCTTTTGTTTTGGCTTCTTTTCTTTTTTCTCTTTCTTTTTCTTAGAAGAAGCCTTTTCCGATTCTTCTAATTCTCTCAGAATCTGCTGGTTCTCAGCTGAAAGTTCTTTGACATCCACCTGCTCCGGCTCTTTGATTGTTACACTTTCCACGTCTTCATCTGCTTCGTGGAATAAAATATGTGCAAGCTTCGCAAACAGTCCGCCTTCTTTTTTCTCTCCCTTTGGTCTCTTTCCCTTTTTATCCTTCTTCTCATCCGGCTCCGTGTCTTCCTGCTTCTCCTCATTCACCGGAGACGCTGCCATCTCTTTTTGGGCAAAATCATCAATTGCACTGCTGCCGGAATCTGCACTGCCGGTTCCATCATCCGACAACATATCTTTAATATCCGAAAGCTTTCCATCCCCTGCAAGAATATCCAGAATATCCGCGCTTCCATTTCCGGCCAGATCCGGTTCTTCGCCGCTGTTCTTTGTATCCGGAATTTTTTCCATTCTGGCTTTTAAACCATCGATCAGATTCTGCGTATCTGCGTCCGGTGCATCCGTATCGGATTCCAATGCTGCAGGAGCTTCTTCTTCCACTTCGGACTCTGGTTCCGGCTGTTCTGGCTCTTCTTCCGGTTCAGGCTCCGTGTAACGCGGTTTTGCCTTTCTTCTCTCATCCGCCTGAAGTTCCATCTCAAATTCATGCAGATAATCAGAATCCTCATCCGAATTCAGTTCTTCTTCAAACTCTTTTAAAAATTCATTTTCCGGAGTTCTCTGGCGCTCTGAACTTTTTCCATTGGAACTGTCTTCCTCTTTCTCATCTGACACAATATTCAACAATGTGTCAAGATAATCTTCTTCCTTGTTTTTCATGGTCATTCTCCATTCTGCTTTTCTAAAACGTCTTCCCTTATAGGATTATGAAATGATCATTTAATCTTCAAAAGGGATGTGATGAAACTCACCATCACATCCCTCATCCATTACATCAGTATCTATTTATTACTGTTCTGATGGATCAGTTTATCGATTGCTTCTACAAGCTGTCCAAGTTCTGGTTTGGTAAGCTGTGCATCTGCCCCAAGCTGTTCTCCTTTTCGTTTCATTTCTTCATTGACAAGAGATGAGAAAATAATAAGCGGAATGCTCTTCATAGCGTCATCGGACTTCACCAGTTTCGTCAGACGATGTCCATCCATCTGTGGCATCTCGATATCTGTAATGATACAATCCACACTTTCTGTCACATTTCCTTCTTTTTTCAGCTCACAAAGCTTGTCCCATGCCTCTTTACCATTGGTAGTCACAATCAGATTCGTGTAACCTGCTTTCTTCAGGCAATCCGTTAAAAGTTTGCTCAAAAGCGGTGAGTCCTCTGCAATCAGAATTGGAGAATCACATCTTGCCCGTTCCTGCATAGCATCAATGTCGTTTACCCGAAGTCCTGTCTCCGGACTGATTCCAGCAACAATTGATTCAAAGTCAAGGATAAGCACCAGTTTATCATCCATTTTGATAACACCGGTGGACACACTGTCATCCTCTCCATTGATTGTCGAATCCGGCTTAATAATTGCTTCCCATGATACTCTGTGGATTCCGATTACCTGATCCACATGAAATGCAACATTCAGTTTATTAAAATTCGTGATGATGAAAAGTCCCTTTTCATCTGTATCCGGTAATCCCAGACATTTCTTAAGATTAATAACCGTAATCATCACATCCCTTGGCATAAAAATTCCTTCTACGCTTGGATTTGCATTCGGCACTGGTGTTACCGGCTGATATTGTAAAATCTCCCGGATCTTCGCAACATTAATTCCATAATGGTTATCCCCTAATGTGAATTCCAGTATTTCCAGTTCATTTGTACCTGACTCTAAAAGAATATTTGTATCCATTACTATCTCCTCCCATAGCTTTTCCTATTGTATACTATCATAAAACTTATTTATAATCCGACTTTGGATATGCTTCCATTCACATCAACAGAAAGTGTCACATTATCCGGAACCTGCGTAATGCTGTCCGGCACCTTAAATAAAAGAACATTTTCAACGGTCTGTCCGGCGGCGATTGTTCCCTGATAAGTAGAAAAATCATTTGTCAGAATCGTCAATTCAGCCTTGACACTGGAATCTCCAATCTGTGCTGTAAAAGCAGGTCCGTAACTGAGCGTATCCACGGAAACATCATTCTGTCCGTTATTCGTAACCTGAAACTTCATAACCACATATGCTGACCCGTTCGGTGCTGCAACAGAAGAAATCTCATCGTTCTTGTAAGTCTGTTCTATCGAAGCTCCCTCATACGTCACACTCAGATCATTGCCATGCCCGATTGCATCTGCCAGACTAATTGCATGTTCCTGTGTATCACCGGAATTCTGTGCTTCACCCTGACCGTCAGTATTCTGCTCTGTTGTCTGTGTTTCTGTTGTCTGCTCGTTCTTCGTCTCTTCTGTTTTTTCCGAATCATCTGTCCGTTTGCCCTTTTTCGGATCGTCCAGCGAAGCATCTGTCATTCCATCTTTCTGATATACATTATACTTCGCAAGTGCATGAGCTGCATAATGAGCAATAATATTCTGCTCATCATCCGTCAAGTCGTACATTGCTGTACCGCAGCCACCCAGGAGAAACGTGGATGAAACAGCTGCTGTCAGCAGTATCATTTTCCATCTTTTCATATAAGTTCCTCGATACTATTCTTCTGTTACTTCTTGCCTAATATGTTACCACATTTTACCTTTGACCGCAACTTCTTCATTTACGATTCCTAATGATTACTTTCCAGTTCCATCCAAAATTCCACTCCATCTTCATGATTAATTACTCCACACTGCTGATGGAATGAATCCATAATCGCTTTTACAATGGAAAGGCCTATGCCGCTGCCGCCATATTCACGCGTTCTTGCCTTATCCACCTTGTAAAATTTAATCCAGATTTTATCAATATCTTCTTCCGGAATTGGCTTTCCGGTATTAAATACGCTTACACGCACCTTTTGTTCCAACCGGGTATAACGGATATCGATACGCTTTTCTCCTTCTGCATGATTGATTGCGTTGCTCAGATAGTTGGTAATCACTTCTTCTACTTTAAATTCGTCTCCCCACACATAAACCGGTCCATCCTGATAAAAATTAATGCTGATCCCCTGCTGTGCTGCAAGTATAGAGGATGCATTCATCACACCCTGGATCAGTTCGGTAATATCAAAGCGATCCATCTCCACCGCCTCATTGCCGAACTCAAGCTGATTTAAGGTGAGAAGTTTTTTAACCATCTTGTTCATCTTGTCCGTTTCGTCCATAATCACATCGCAATAGAAATTTCTGCTTTCCGGATCGTCATTGATGCATTCCTGAAGTCCCTCTGCATATCCCTGAATCAGAGCAAGCGGTGTCTTCAGCTCATGTGAAACATTTGACAAAAATTCTTTCCGCATTTCATCAATCTGTTCTTTTTTCTCGATATCCTGCTGCAGTTCATTGTTGGCACTCTTTAATTCTGAGATGGTCTGCTCCAGCGTGGTCGACAGTTCATTCATACTGCTACCAAGTGCATCAATCTCCCGTGTTGTATGTCTGTCTGGATAATATTTTGCTTCAAAATCAAGATCCGACATTTTTCTTGAAAGTGTGGAAAGCTCAAGGATTGGTTTTGAAATACTCTTGGATACCACAATAATTACTGCAATACTGATTGCAACTGCGATGAGTCCGATGTATTTGAAAAATGTATTTGTAATCTGGGCACTTTCACGAATGCTCTCAAGTGCCGTTTTCATATAAATCACACTGCCATCATCGAGTTTTCCCCAGAGCGCAAGGTATTCCGATTCCATTCGGTTATCTGTCTGACGTTCAATTACATAATCATCATTGGATTCTAATGTCTCACTCTTTCTCTGTTCAACACCATACATCATATCATTCAACTGCATCTGAAACAGCTGGGCATTGTTCGTAGAGGACCGGATTACCGTCCTGTCCTGCCCAATTACAATAATGATAATATTTCCATTTGCACAGATTTTTTCAAATGGCACATCAAATTTTTCCGATTCAAGGTCTCCATTATCTGCTGCCTCATTGATCGTCTTATACCCGTCAGAGAGTTCCTTCTGCTTATTCAGCATATAATAGCGTTCCAGAAATGTATTATTTAAAAACCAGCATAACGCAATGGTTCCAAACACAAGTCCGATCATAGTTATAATTAATTGAACAGATAACGACTTTCTCTTATGCATCTTTATTGCTCCACTTCAAATTTGTATCCCATGCCCCAGATGGTTTTAATGTAATCACCTTTTGCGCCCATCTTGCTGCGAAGCTTCTTTACATGCGTATCAATTGTGCGCGCATCTCCAAAATAATCATAATTCCACACATGATTCAGTATCTTTTCACGCGAAAGTGCAATTCCTGCATTTTCCATAAAATAACTCAAAAGTTCAAACTCCTTAAAGCTGAGTTCTATCCGTTCTCCATCAATCGTCACCATGTGTGCTGCCTTGTCCAGAACGATTCCACCGATTGAAATATTCTCCGCAGCTGCTCCGATCTTATTGGCTCTTCGCAGGATTGCTTCCACTCTTGCTACAAGAATCTTCGGTGAAAAAGGTTTTGAAATGTACTCATCCACTCCAAGATCAAATCCCATCAGTTCATCACTTTCATCACTCTTGGCTGTCAGCATAATGATCGGCACTTTCGAAGTCTCACGAATTTCCTTGCAGACTTCCCATCCGTTCATTTTCGGCATCATAACATCCAGTATGATCAGAGCAATGTCCTTATCTTCATAAAAAATATCCAGTGCCTCCTCGCCGTCTCCGGCTTCCAGCACTTCATAATTCTGCCGTACCAAAAAATCACGTACCAGTTTTCTCATACGGCTTTCATCATCTACTACAAGAATCTTTAATTTATCCATAATTCATCTGCCCCTGTTCTGTTTTGTTGTGTCTTACTATACATGCCACTTATGAAAAAAATGTGAATTATTTACCTGGATTCTGTTTCTGGAAGATCTTCTGTATTTTCTGTCAGGTCCGCTTCCCGTTCTTTCAGTTTCTGCTCTCTCTCATCCAGGTCTTTTTCCCAGTCTTCATATTTATCGATCAGTGCATTCTCATAATTTAAAATCGTAACACTGCTGCCACTGTAATAAGTAATGCCAAACATTCCGATCACAACAGCGCCCAGTACAATTGCAAAAAATAACGTTATGCGGAATTTTTTGCGGTATTTTCCGATCTTCTTTTCAGCCGCTTTGATCTTCCTGATCTCCGGTGCATGCACCGGAATCGGACGGATGACTTCATTTTCGATTTCCGGATTGGCATAAAGATACTCCTGAAGTTCCGCCAGAAACGATAATCCAACCGGTGTCTCGAACATCTCTTCCCGAATGATCTGATCATAAAGTTTATAGATCATGTCCGGATTGTCCATTCTTGTATTTTCTTTGATATATTTTACTCCATCTGCTTCCAGCTTTGCTTTATCCGCAGTCTCTTTTGACTCAAAATCGTACCCTTCAACTTTATACATTTGCCTACTTGTCCTTTTCTACAATAACACCTGTGCGATAACAGGTAATCAGTTCTTTCAGTTCCGCAATTCTTTCGCGCATCTTTTTACCGATATCCGTATCTCCCACAAGCGTTCTTCTGTCCGTGAGTTCCACAGCTTCACGTCTTGATACGATATCAATTTCCTGGCTGACCGCAATTTCCTTGGAAACAAACGGTTCATGTGCGGTAAGTGTCAGTCCGTAAGAATTGAAAATCAGTGTATATCCCGCAATTCCTGTCTCCCTGCGATATGTTTTTGAAAAACCACCATCGATCACAATTACTTTTCCACCACATTTTACCGGTTTTTCCCCAGCCATACGATGTACCGGCACATGTCCATTAATAATATGTACATGATCACCGGAAAGTCCAAACTCTACAAGTACACGATCTGCGACTTCCGGCTGTTCAATATAACGATAATATGGATTCTTATATTCCTTTTTCATCTCTTCATCATCGATATAATACCGCTCAAATGTAGCCATTTTATGCCTGCCATAAAGTGGTGAATCCGGTGCAGTCCACAGATACCACAGAATGTCCTTGCAGCGCTCACGTTCCTCCTTATCCACTGCAAAATATGCCTGTCTGACACAGGATTCGAGTTCATCATAAAGCGCTTTTCCACTGTATTCTCCATCAAAAATACGCACCTTGGTAAATGTTCCGTCCTCATTCATCGGAACACAGCCATGAAACAGCAGATTTCCATTATACACCTTATAAAGGCTGCCCTTTTTCAGCATCAGATCCATATGTTTCTGCAGTTTCTCACAATGCCGGAAGGAAGTGCGAAGCCGGTTCATAACATCCTTTTCCGCATCTGTAAGTTCATACGGATGTTCTCTGTCAACAGTTGGAAAATCCGTATCTTTCATGGCATATTCTTTGCCATCGATCCGAACGGTTCCCTTTTCATAATCGATCTTATCGAGAAGAGCCCGATCCTGCATTCCAAACTCCGGATATTTTAAAATAAGCTGACCTTCCAGTTTAAATTTAATGACCATAATTGCCTTGTGCATCTTCTTGGCAATCTCAGTTTCTGTCTCTGTGCTGGCATGGCAGTCCTTTGTCACATAGCACTCACACGGGTCATCTTTATAGACCTCCATTGCAAATGTTGCAAGTGGAAGCATATTAATTCCATAGCCCTCCTCAAGAAGATCCAGATTGCCATAGCGAAGACTGTTACGTATCACGCTGGCAATGCATGCGAGCTGTCCTCTTGCAGCTCCCATCCATAAAATATCATGATTTCCCCATTGAATGTCTAACGAATGATATTCGCAAAGACGATCCATGATCAGATGTGCACCGGATCCTCTGTCATAAATATCACCAATAATATGCAGATGATCAATAACCAGCCTCTGTATCAGTTCTGCAAGAGCTACGATAAAGTCCTCGGTGTTTCCCAGCTCCACAATGGTATCCACGATAGACTCATAATAAGCCTCTTTATTCAATACCTCCGGCTTTTCTGTGATCAGTTCTTCGATCACATATGCATAATCTGCCGGAAGTGCTTTTCTTACTTTTGACCTTGTATATTTCGAAGAAACCGTCTTGCAAACCTCGATCAGCCGGTAAAGTGTGATCTTAAACCAGTTGTCCATATCTGCTTCCTGTTTCTTTACAAGTTCCATTTTCTCACGAGGATAATAAATCAATGTTGCAAGCGCCGACTTGTCTGCATTGCTGAGCGTATGTCCAAACACATCATCAATCTTCTTTTGCACTGCTCCGGAACCGTTCTTCAGTACATGCGAAAAAGCCTCATATTCTCCATGAATATCCGACATAAAATGTTCCGTTCCTTTTGGCAAATTCAATATCGACTGCAGGTTAATAATCTCTGTGGAAGCCTTTCCTATCGTCGGATACATCTCCGACAGCTGCTCCAGATAGCGTAATGTTTCTCTTTCCAAATCCCCATACCTCCAATATCAATATTCTTACCCCTATATCGAATATCTTCTTTTTATTTTCATTTAGCTTAACACTTTTTGGCGTTCTTGCCAAGAATGTCCGCAATCAAATACATGATGTATCCTCTTGATTGACAATATTCTTGTCCGCGTCCTGCTCTTGTGCTAAACTGATACCAATCTTTATTACAGGAGGATGTCTCATGAAAAAAATTATAAATCAGATTGCCCGCTATATTTCGGGTATTACACTCTTATTGTTCGTATTATTGCTTTCCTGCATCGGTAATTCCGGAAGCAAAATTGCAGATATCGCATTTCCGATTGTCTTTATCTTATTTGCAATTTCCCTCATGCTTCTTTTTTCCACTTATATTACACATCTGATCTGGATGATCAAAGAGAAACCGGAGGGTTTTTCTTTAAAGGGCTATTTACTCACCAGCCTTACTCTTTCCGTGATTTTTGTAGCTTTTGAATTATTCCACAAACTCGGTATTGCACGTATGATCTGTGCCGTCATACTGAGTTTTACAGTCACTCTGCTCGGAATTGTCGGAAAATATATCTATAATTGGAAAGAAAATTAGCGTAAAACAAAAAGCCCGAAAGCAAATTGCTTCCGAGCTTTCCTAGTGGACTAGACGGGAATCGAACCCATCAAATATAATTTACACCGCTTTCCATAAATCTTGCGTTTTATTCGTAATCCTTGATTTTACAGCATTTCTTCCTATTCATATATCAATTGTAAAATCATATTTAATGCTAGAAAATCATAATTTATACAACACATGCAACACGAAATGCAACACAAGTCAACTCTCTTCCGGCTTATCCAGAGTTTCCAATTCTTCTATACATTCTTGCACTTGATCTCCAAGCAGAGCAAATGCATACTCTTGATCCTCGATCAGGTCTGTTGTTGTACTGGCCATGTACAACAATGCTTTTATTCCCCTCATTTTATCTACTAATTCTTCTTTATACATAAAAATACCTCCTACATGCGACATTAGCACATAGGAGGTATGTTTACAATGTTTTCTGTATTTACGAGAATCGGATGTACAATATGTACTTTTGCTCAAAAAAATATCTCCTTTTAGTTCATGACAAAACATCAATTCGCTAAAAGGAGACATATGAAGAACCGCATCAACTAACTTATACGATCTTTTTTATTTTACCAATAAACGCCAGGTCTATTTATTATCGACCCAGATTTTAAAGGCTCTTTTTCCATAATCTCTGGCATAAATAACTCTACCATCTTTATTCCTCTTGGAGGCTCTAAAAATATACATAAAGCCCATCCCCCTTTCGCAATTTCTAGTTGCGAAAGTTTTCTTGCAGTGCTATAATAATATCGTCAAATACATATAGCGTTAGTTGACTGCTTAAAAGCTTTCAACAACCAGCCAAGCATCTTGTGTGCTTGGTTTTTTCTATGTTATGAGAAAAATCCTCTTAACATCATTTTCTGAATGAGTCATACTGAATTTTTGCTGCTTGTAACGACATGCCGCATTTATCAGAAATTTCTTGAGGTGACATGTTTCGGGTGAGACTGTACGGGGCCATAAGTTCACCAGCAAAAGTATTTGCTTGCCATTCAGGATCTCTATAAGCTGGGATTTCACCACGTGCAAAGCTTACTCTATCTGGCGTATGTAATAAAGCATGCCCCAATTCATGGCAGAGCGTAAATCTGTCTCTTGGCACTCCATTTTTTGCGCCTATATAAACATCTTCTCGAATATATAGTGTGTTTTTATCCATATTTGTAAGACCATATGTATCGCGCATTTCGCATACATCCAATATTTCAAAATCTAATCCCAGTTCAGGCAAACACCATTCTATAAATTCAACAATCGGGAAAAATAATGTATTTTCCAGTCCAAAAAGTTTTCGAAATTCCATCACAATATTTCGAATACTTTTCCTTGACATAGGTTCAACCGAAACGTTCTCCATTTACGCCCTCCTCTATTATATATTGAATTTCTTTCTCAGATTTTCTTTTTCATGATCTGACATATCGTTAATTTTTCTGGCAAACGCAAGCATAAGATCTGTATCACTCTCATTTATATCATGTATTCTAAGTGTATTTACTCGCCTTGCTTCATCTATACTTTCGCATAATTCAGCATATGATTCTTCGTCAAGATTGTAATGAGCTTTGATTTTATACTTCCAATCAACCGGCGGCTTAGCTTTTCCGTTTTCAGTTTTTGACAAGAAAGCCGGTGAAACACCTAAACATTCCGCCATTTCTAACAGAAGCTCATTATGGTCTATTCGTAATTTACGACTTATTTTACCAAATCTGTTCAGCATACCTTGTCCTCCACTTTTGCACAACTTCTTTCATTTACAATTGTTATTTTATCTCATATTGGAAAGTCTGTCAACCATATATTTGTTAATTTTATTAACTATATTTTAGGTTAATTGCTAATTTTCAGTAATGAGACGAGGTAAATGTTCCTCGGCTCACATATTAAAACAACTGGAATCTGTCGATGTGATGTCCGACTGCTCCGGCATAACCGTCCTGTCCGTTTCCTGTCTCATTATTGTACTGCCAACTGTAATAGTTACCATTAACAGGGCTGACACGATACTGTGCTTTCTGCGTGCTACCATCCGGCGCATGATAGATTACACGAACTGCATCAATCGGCTTATGGTTTCCGGCATAGCCATTGTTGTTGTCGTTCCAGCTGCATCCGGTAACCATCGGTAACCAACCGCCACCAAGAATGTGCACGCCATACTCAACTGAGCCTACGTCACAACGAATTTTAACGTCTGTGATCGGTAAGCCACGAACTCCAGCATAGTCAGCCAGATTGCATACTTCTGGATATTCCTTTCCTCCGGCACGGACAGCGTAATGAAATTCAACAGCTGCATTGTAGTAACCGCCGGATGGCTGCGCACTTTCTTTTGTGCTCGTTTCTACATTTTCTTTGCGTCCGCCATAATCAACATCACAAAGTTTTAACAAATGCGTAAACTTATTCTGATTTATGTGTGCAATTCTAACGCCATATCGAGAACCATCTGCGGCGATATAATGATCATTTCCGAGATAAATACCGATGTGTCCAGGCATCCATACCGCCCAACCGATGTAATCGTTTGATCTTAATTCGATTGGTTTAACTTCTTTCGCTGTAGCCTTATACTGTCCGGAACCACGGACGATACCGGTGTACCAGCTGATCAGTCCTGAACAGTCTACACACGCTTGTCCGGCTTTGGAATCATCTGACGGCCAGACGGCATTACTTCCGTAAATACGTCTTAAATTTTGGATTGCTTCAAGGGACATTACCTGTCCCTTTGCACCGTACACGTACGGAGTACCAATTTTAGATTTTGCAAAATCAATTAATCCCTGTACTGTCTTTGCCATATTATTTATCCTCACTTTCTGTATTTTTGTTCTGGATATACTGTTTAAACGTCTGGTGTAATCCGGTTGATGCCCAACCACTTACAAGCCCAGTCAACAGGATCTGTGGACTGATCTGCCATCCTGCTGACCACACAGCAAGGAACACGCCAAGTACTGCACAAATGGTCGGGATGTATTTGTTATCCACGTCCTTAATGTAGCCTTTAATAAGTGCGCCAACGCAAAGGCAAACTCCCACGATCACCGGCACTATATAATCTGTTAAAAATCCTAAATCTAACATAATTACCTCTCTTTCTGCTTCAGATGAAGCTCTTCAATTTCATTTTTCATTTTTGTTACCATACCGTTGCCGCCCAGAGCGTGATACGCATCGTACATTTCGCAAAAGTTCTGGTATGCGTATGACGGGATCTCCCCAAGTCGCATATACTTATCGTGATACTCGATCAGCTGCACTCTCAGAAGGAGCATTGTTCCGCGGCTGTTTGCATCTCTATCACATTTCTGATTTTTGAGAAGCCATACAATATATCCCAATGCAACAGGGAGTGCCACTGTGTATGTCTGCATTAAAAATTCTCCCAATGTTTTACCTCCTTCCTCGATTATTCCGGCAGAGCTACTGGCATCCACCTCCTCGCAGATGCCTCATTCACTCACAGATTTGCCGGGCAAATAAAAAAGAACCGATACTGTAAATTAATACAATATCGGCTCTTAGGCGCTGTTTTTATTTTTCTTTATTATACCGCGAATTTTGCGCCGGCGCAACACGCAAACATTCTTGTCGGCCTCTGATATGGCTTCAATTTTTCCCAATCCATTCAATACAGTTTCTTGTCGCTAAACAGCAATATTGTAACCAAATTAAGCACATATACCATGACATCGACAGATGATACGAGACAAAATGGCTACAGTGTTGGCTGGATGGTGGGTACAAACGAGGGATATATAACATTTAATGTGACGTGGATCTGTTTACAATTTAAGATTGCTTCTACAACCTGCGCTTACCGAATTAAATTTGGCAATAATGCTTTTAGTGCATGGAAAGGTGTATAGTTCTAAATTAATCCAAATATATGGCTGCTTTAGTCGAGTATGTCGCATTTTTGGATGTTATGCGTACAGTTCCATTATCTAAAATATCTACCGTAAAGGTATCTGAGCTTGGATTAACTAACGCCTGTACTGCTTTAGTCTTAGTGTCGTAAAACAGCAGGGATGTTTGACTATAAGTTTGTTTGCCAAATATAACCAGTGCTGATCTGTTTTTCTGCAAATAAATAATGCTGGTTTTGTCGTAACCCTGTTTTTGGATATCGGCTTTGGTTGCAATATTGCTGTTTAGCGCCGTGATCTTCTCATCGATAACCTTACCCTGTGCCGCCGCAAGTGGCAAGTCGGCTCTGTCGGACAACAGATTATTTACACAGTTGGATTTTACCCAGCCTATTAATTTAATTCCAAGTTGTTTTAAAACCTCTTTTAAAGACATACTATTCTACCTCCTTTGTGCTCTGTAGATCTGTAAGCTGTGTTTCAAGTTCGTTTTTCTCGTCGGCAAGTTCACTCATGCGTGCGATCTCTGGCTCGTAGTCGGATATTGAAGCACGCCCTGTTGCAATTTTGATACCGATATAATCCAGGGTTTTAAATTCTGCATCTATGGCAGCAATCCTGCTCTCCGTCTCTGTCACCTTCGCAAGTCGCTCCTGTTCCTGTTTCTGTTCTTCCGTCAATTCCGGAGTAACTGGATCTGGTTCCGATACTGGCTCTGTGTAAACAGATCCGTCGTTGCTTAAGACCACCGTGGATCCATCGACTTTATAGACTGTAGTGTAACCACAAATAGTCGCTTCCAGTTCGCCACCAGCTGTAAGTAAGTCCATAGTTCCAGCGAACTTGATATTGTCGGTCTCTGACGAAAACATGATTTTTAAAAGATTTCCATCTTTTTCGATACCTTCTATATCATATTCTTTCTTTTTAATTCTCAGTTTTTCCATGTTCAGTCATCTCCTTTCGTAATATCATCCCAAAATGTGTCAAATTGCTCCTGCGTCATAAAGTTGTCTCGAAGCTCTATAATATCTTCTCGCGCCTGCAGATCTGTTGCTCCGGTTTTACCATCGTTGTAGCAAGTTTCGATTCCGGATGCTATAGCCTCTCGGACATCCTTTCCATACCGTGCCTGTCGGATGGACTTTAAATAAGTAGTAATATCTGCTGCCATACCTATTCCCCCTCTTCCTGTCCTGTGATACTGTCTTGTGTGTCTGTAACCGGTTTTGCTTCCAATTCGTCATTTTTGGGCATACTGCTATATTCCATTTTCCCGCCTCCTTATTAATAATCGGTTTTTTCGCTGGACCACCCTGTTATAAGTCCATTGCTTACGCTAAGTGTTGTCCTTGTTACGCTTGTTATCTTTCCATCTGTCCACGATAATCCAGATATAAACGATGGGGATCCGCTTACAGTTGGCAGATTCCACTTCTTTATAAATCCATTCTCGATTGTTACTCCATCGCCACATCCCTGAAACATGGTTCCGTTTGCTCCATTTCTTATATACGGGGTTTCGTCTTTATAGGTATTTGAATCCGTTTTAAAAACATAATGTATTTTTCCGTCTGATTCCTTGCACCCAAGTGCTAATGTGTCGCCTTGGTCACACCACATGTTCACTCCAACACGATCTGAGGATGTATCTTTTACTGCTCCGATACTACCAACATAATTTCCATCATCATTCCAGGCGTAAAATTTAACTTGGTTGTTTTCTATATCCAGCGATTTAACGCCAGATGCCGTTGTTTGCGAAAATGTTCCGGTTACATGTATCTCGCCTGTTTTCATGTTCCAGAACGATTTATTCAGAACGTCCTTAAGCATTCCGGTTTTTATCAGTTCTGCGGACAATACTCCTGTCGTAATAAAATCTGCAACTATAGATCCATCCATAGTCATAGCCAATCCATATGGTCCGTCGATACCACTGGAAGAATATCCAAGTCCGTTTAGGTTCCAGCGCCATACCTTCTTTGCAGTTTTCGGGTCATTCGTGTCCATGATAAAAAGCTCGCTCGTGGTCTTATATACATATCCGCCCATAGCACTTGTAATAAGTGCTGTTGCGTTATCCTTTGCCGCCTGCAACATAGACTTTTCCTGCGGTAGGCTCTGCTCCAATGTTTTTACAGAGCTTGCAACCTGCTGTGTGTATGTCTTTTTCAAAGTGTTGCTTAAAACCACGGTATTCTTTTCCGGACTTTGCAAATACGTGGTCTTTTTTTGTAATGGGAATCTTGTATCCATTCCAAACGGATCTGCAAGTGTACGCACCATATCCCCAACCTCATAGGTATCTAAGTCTGCATTTAGCATCGACATATCAACTGCCGTCAGCTCCAAGGTCATGGTTTCGTACTGGTTACTCTTTAGCCATTCCTCCGCCTTTTTCTTTAAATTAACCGGTTCGGTTACATCCTCCCAATTTACAACCTTTCGGATCCATCCAAAATGATCTACTGCGCTCTGGATAAACACATAGTCCTTGCCACTATTTACAGACTCTATCGTTGTATATGCATCCAATCCCTCTATTACGCTCTGGTCCAGTCTTGCACCTAATGGTATAACTGCAGTTGCTATATCTGTACCTGATGTGCCACATGTAAAATCCAGTAAGTTGTAGCCAAACTGAATAGGCTGTGCACATACTTTCCCATAATCTTCCAAAGTAACGAGATCCAGATACCTTGTACCGTCTACCTTGCGGATTCTCAAATATCCGCTTAATCGGTCGCATAATTTATCTCTCAAATCTGTAAGCGTATCTTCTCGGTTTGTAAATCGGTATATGCTATCGTTCGAATCTTTTACTGTAACTGCTCCGACCTCAAATCGTTTTTCTTTCTCGACTTGGCTATTGTGGATAGTAAGCAACTTAGAAAAAAACTGTAGCGGTGTTTGGTCTTGGTACTTTGCCTGTGGCTGGATAGAGTCGTATAAAAAAGCAAGTTCTCCAACGCACTTCACATCCTTTTCGCCATCCAGTCCCTCACTGCATTCCCTTACCTGCCCACAAAAGATTTCATTTCCGTCTTTTAAAACTTGTACCATGCTCACACGGTTTTCGATATCCCCATACAGTGGATTCGTACAAGGCACCGTAAATTCAAACGTCCCTGCGTCATTCAACGCCTGTGTCAACTTGGCATCACATATTACAGCCTGTTTATCATTCTGGTAATATAATGTTTTCCCATCGAGTAAAACTTCGTATATCATAAGTATGCTCCTCTATAATTCACAGTCACGGTTCCAGATCCTGTGAAATTAAGTGTTACGTCATTCTCTACAACAATGGCAGGGAAACGATATGTTCCGTCCTTAGACATATCATAGGTTCGTCCTGCGTATGTCAACTTGAGCGCATTTGCATTTTTTACTGTAAACTCCGGCACCTGTGGCATAATTCCGCCAGTTAAAACCATGTCTTTGTTATATACATTAACGGCAACCTCTTTGTATTCCCGTAGTGTTCCCTCTTCGAAGTCGAAAGTATCCCAGAGCCAATCCTCTGCTGTACTGCAGATATCATATTTAAACGGTTCTGCGGTTCCGCTTAAGGTTATAGTTCCAACACTTCTCTTTGTCTTGCTCCGATCAACAGACAGCCGGCATACATAGTAGTGGCTCAGATCATTATCCACGATCACATTACATTTTTTTCCGTGGATCATTGCGGCAATCTTGGATGTTGCCACATCCCATAAATCAAAATTCCCACGAAGTGCAAACTCAAATGTTACGCCGTTCCGATCCTCATATAAAATTCGTCCAAATACCTCCGACAAATCAATATTGCCGGAAGCACCTGGTACAGATATATAATTGGTTTTTGGATTCGGAAAAGGAATGCTAAAGGTTGTCATTTTAAGCCCTAAATCCCGGTAAGTGTGTACTCCGTTTATAGTTATTCCAAACTCTCCCATACATCCTCCTTACGTTCTTACTGCGGCTAAATTTGCCAATGCGTAGTCTACATGTGGTGCTACAAGTGTTCCAACTCTCTTACCATCCATGTTTACAGCCATTCCGGTCAGGGCATTTGCTACTCTGTTACCCAACGTGTCATAATCAATTCCAAGGTTCATGTTCTCTGCATACGATCCGCTGCCGACAAAGTTTGCTTTCATGGTGCCGACATTTGCTTTAATAGATTTATTAAGCGTGTCGTACGGATTATAATCTGCGATAGGCTCATCCATACCGGCGATACACATTTCTCCAACCCACTTAAACTTACGAGATGGGGAATGGATTCCAAGAGCGTCCTTAAATCCTTTTAATAGATTGTCCGCCAACTTCTTAACCTTATCCTGCAGATTTGACCAAGAGTTTTTGATACCTTTCCACAATCCATCTACTATATTTTTTCCGATATTTTTTATCGTTTCTGGAAGATTTGTGATGCCATTAACAATAGAATCGAATAGCCCTTTAGCGGCAGCTGTTCCCTTTGCCACAAGGTTGTCTTTCCATGTTGCTATTTTTGCCAGGGTCTGTGCGAGCCAATTCGCTATATTACCAGGCAACTCCGAGATAAATGTAATTACATTATCTATAAAGTTTTGACCGGCAGTTTTTGCCTTTGCAACGGTCTCAACCGCCCATGCCTCGACTTCTTTTATTGTTTTTGCAAGCCAATCTGCAAATTTTCCGGGTAATTCCGAGATAAATGTAACAACAGAGTTTATAAATTCTGGAATAGCTGTTGTCGCCCATGCTATTAAATTTAGTCCAAATTCTACAACTTTTCCGGCCGCAAACCCAAGCCAATATGCTATTTTTTCTGGCAACTCCGAGATAAACGTAATCGCACTGTCTACCATGTTCGATATAGCTGTGGTTACAGTGGTATATACGTTTTGCCCCCATTCTGCAAGTCGGTCTGGAAGCTGTGCAAACCAATCTATAATAGACTGTATAAAATTTGGTATCGTTTCTGTAAAAAATGATACGATTGCATCTAAAGCCGCTGAAGCCGCTTCTTTGATGGTTCCCCAGAGATTTATCCAAAATTCACGGAAGCTATCGCAATTGTTCCAGAGATATATAAACCCGGCTACTAATGCGACTATAAGTGCTATCAATGCGCCTATCGGGTTCGCCAATATAGCGGCATTCAGTCCATTCATAGCAATGGTCAAAGCATTCAAAGCTGTCGAGAATCCCGTGGCTACTTTCCACGCTATAAATCCTGCGATCAATGGTGTCAGCACGCCCAGTACTATAGTCATGTTGTCTGCACACCACTGTAATCCCTGGACAATCAACTCAAGCGCCGGTTCCACGTCTTGGAACAGCTCTATAGCCAGGTTGGATGCGCTCTGCTTTAATCGTTCTGTCCTCTTTTCGAACGTATCGGACATAGTGTTATAGGCGCTCTCAGTAGTGCCTGCAGAGTCTGCCAAGGATGTAAGGCTGTCGTTAAATGTGTCCGTGCCTTGCGATACGATAGCACTTGCAGCCATTCCACCCTCTGCACTGCTCCACAAGTTTGCAAACGCTTCTGTGTCTCCGTCGCAAGAATCGGATATGATCTGGAGCACATCACCAAGGCTGTATCCGTCGTTCATCAGCTGTCCAAACGATTTTCCGGTCTTATCTTGTAAGATTCCGGCTGCTGTAGATCCAGAATCGCCCAACTCTTTAATTAACGAGTTAAGGTATGTCGTGCCCTCTGCTGTACTGATACCGTTTTTTGTAAGCGATATGTACGCTGCGCACAGGTTATCCAGATTAACACCGTAGTTAGATCCTGTCGCAATAGCTTTGCCCATGCTAGAGGCAAGCTCATCTACAGTAGTTACGCCTTTGTTCTGGACAACAAGTAACTTATCGGAAACGCTTTCGGCATCACTGGCATTCATTTTGTAGGCATTAATAGCCGTTGTTAATGCGCCCATTGCTGTGGATGCATCCGTATAACCGCCAATCGAGAGCTTATTCGCTACGTCTACAGCTCCAAGGCATTCCGCCATATCCTCCGTAACCGGAATACCGGCAGACATAGCCTGGTATAAAGATTCGTTCAGCTCACTTGCTGCTGTACCGGAGCTGTTCGACATTTCTTTTATTTTTTGGTTTAAGTTTCCAGTATCTACCGATACATCCCCAAACAAGGTACTTGCTTTCGCAAAAGACGTTTCGAATGTGCTTCCAAGTTCTTCTACCTGTTTTGCTACGGCAGCAAGGCCTAATCCGCCTATTACGTTCTTTAGGGATTTACCAATGTTGTCCAGACCGGACGTATCCGTTTTTGTATCAAATATAAGACTTCCGTCCGCCACGTGCTCAGCTCCTTTCTTGGCACTGGCTCATGGCTCCGGCTCTATGTCTTATCCGAAGTAGGCATTAAACTCATCTTCGGCTTGCTTTTCTTCCTCTGTTTCTTCATATGGAGGCATCCAAGCCTCTTTTAATCTGCGGTATATTGCCGCTTCATCTTTTATTTTCTCCCCGGTATATGCCCGGTGCCCCATGATTGCAGACATTCTTGTGCAGTCCGGCAGGCCGTTCATAAGTGCTAAAAACTTATGCCAATGCATATCTGTATCGATTAGGTCAATACCATATGCCTGCAAAAATGCGGAATAAATGTAATCTCCGTCGTATTCGTAGAATAGTACATCGTTTCCACTGTCTTTAGAAGAATGCGGTACTACATTTCTTGGAAACGCAAAGAGGAAAATGCTGTTGTAATCCTCAACCTTTTCGAATACCGGAACGGATGTCTTGAAAAGGTATCTGATGTCAAACACACCTTTCATTCCGCTTGTAACCCAGCTTTTGTATTCAATCGCAAATTTCATCCAAATTCGAAAGTCTGTATTTATTAAAAAATCCCTGCCACCAACCGTGATGGCATCGGGCAAGGATTTTTGTGTAAGGTCTAACATTACTTTTGCACCTGTGATGTTACATTCTGGATTGTCTCTACAGATTTTGCAAGGCTGATAACCTTACCAAGTACCTCATTATTGATTGCGCTTTCAGAGCCATCCATCTGGTAATCTCTAATAGCCTTAGAATAAGCATCGACGATACCAAGATAGCTGATTGTAATCGTGCAGAGGTCAATGTCATCAATCCGGCTCAGATCATCTGTTTCAAAAATTTCTTTTGCAGCATCTTCCCCGACCATATCTTTTACAAAAGCAAACATGTTCTCATATTTTTTTCTTTTTGGGAGCAGTTTCTTCTCGTTATCATCGTCGATTTTGTCAATTCTCTCCTGTACAGAGATTGTTTTCTTTGGGAGTTCATACTCCCGGTTGTGGATTTTTAATGCATATTCTGCCATGTTTTTATCCTCCTAAAAATTATTTCGTGGCTGTAAATGTAGGTGCTCCTTCTGATACCGTTGCAGTACCGTTCGTGATGTTTCCGCCAAACAAGATTTTAAAATCAAGTTTTTTATCAACGGCTGTCAGATCCTGCACAGAAATAACACTGTCAGATTCCCACGCCTTATAGCCTTCTGTAACTGCTGGTTCCTGCATAAATACGATCATGCATTTCGCATGTGCCTCTGACCCAACTCTGCGCTCATAAAAATATGGAAAAATCATTTCATAGTCGTCGGAACCTTTGTACATTACAAGGTCCTGGTCAATGGACGGTTTGTAAGAATCAACCTCTGTTGTTGGGGATTCATCTGCAATGTAATCATAGTCCTGCTCATCAGGATTCATCGAAATGGTCAACGACTCTGATTTTTTAATTCTCTTGTAACCTGTTCCCGTGTCGAGAAACAGAGCAATTTTATGTTTCTTTACTAACGATAGAGTCTGCTGTGCTGCCTGTGCAGCTAATGTTTCGGTATCTCCCATCTTCTACCTCTCTTTCAAATACTGTATTGCTATAGTTACCTGATAAATGGCATTATCATCTTCCTGCGAGTTAATCGCGGATGCACCATTTACTGTTATATCCTCGCAAGCAAGATTCCCGACCTGTGACAAATCCGGATAATCTTCCTCAAACGCTTTGTTCTCGATCCACTCTGTCAGATCATCTAAAAGCTGTTGATTCTCTACCCTGTCCTCGTCAAGCTGCGTCGATTTTCGGGCAAAGAAATTATAATATTCTGTTACTTCCTTACTTCCGTCCAGATATGTATTTTCTTGTTTCTGCGGACTTCTAAAGAGTGCCATGCACCCCTCTGGGGCATCTATAAAATCTGTAAGCAGTTCGCTAAAATTCAAGCCGCCGTATTCACTCAGCCAGACTTTCAGGCATTCTCCTATCGTCATTTTCCGATCGCTCCCTTCGCTTTTTTCAAAATAGCTTCGACTCCACCTTCTTGCTTCATGTGCTCAAACCAATATTCAGTTCTTTTTCCTTCATGTTCCATCGGGATGTAATATTGTTTTCGTGCGTATGGAGTACGGTATACCACTTCGCCGGAACCGATCACGGTATTTGCGTTACCACTGTCCTTCAAAGCTCCGGTATCAAATGGTACAAGAGGATCACATAATCTAAGCACTTCACTGTCGATCACCTGCTGTACCTTCCCGCGTTCTTCCATATTCAAACGTTTCATGGCTGCATTGTGGTCGTATATGACCATCGCATCAATCGAAAACTTTGTTGTGCTCATTTGCATACCACCTTCCAATGCTTAAGCAGTGCGCCCTCTGTATTATCCGCCAAGGATGCTATAGTGCCAGATTTCTGGGTATCATTTTTCAAATCCGTTATTTTGTAATCTTTTGTGATTTCCTTTTCGCATTCCCCAGCCACGATCATGTCATGATTATTCCGAGGGTTGAATGTAAAGTATTTTTCTACTTCATCATCCGGAAGCTTTTCGTAACTTACCGCATCGATATACTGTTTTCCCTCGGTATCTGCCTCGACCGGAATAACAGTGGTCAAGAGCTGTGTAAATACGATGGATCCAGAACCAGATACCGTTTTATCCGCAGAATACTTATATTCGCATCCACGGATTACAGTCCGGTTCCAAGTCTCTGTTTTATCTGCGTTTTTGTGCGCATTGTATACGGTTATGGTCTTGTCGTTCATCAAAATGCACCCGCCAATCTGGTCCCGATGCCCTTGTAGATTAACTCTTCCATCGCCTCCTGTGCCTGTGCTGTACTCTGCAGCGCATAGGATTCTGAATAACCATTGTTATTCACGGACGTTACGATATGCCCGGCAAGTGTGGCCTGATTCGACCACAAGAAGTTACATAACTGGAATATTGTATCTTTCTGTCGTTCTTCCGAAATATTCATGTACGGCTTAACGACTTTCTTGTACTCTGTTTCTGCCTGTGCCTCGACTGCTTCAAATTGCTTTTCTGGCACAATATTTGGAAAATGGGAGCTGTAATACTCCCAATCTATAATTGCCATTTACAGCTCCCTCCTTCTTATGATGTCTTTCCAAGTAATTTGATGCCTTTTAATACGCCAGCCATTTTACTGTTTTTCAGGACAGCTCCTGCGATCAGCTCAACCTCGCCTTTCTTAACGGCTCCCGGTGCAGACATATCCGGAAGATAGGTCTTAAGCATCTTCGATCCGTTTACAGAAATTCCGTGGAAAGCATCAAGACCGAGTTTTACAGCGTAGATATCGGATGTTCCATAATTTTCAGAACTTGGGGTAGAAGTTGCTACAACATCCTCTGTTGTAGATCCGTTGTAATATTCTCCGGCATCCATAAGCAGGATTCCATTATAGGTCTCCACGGTTCTTCCAAAATCGTCCTTGGAGCGATCATAATATCCGGCTCTGCGTGCTGCGGATCTGATCTTTGTAAGCATCTTGTTATTCATCATAAGCACATCCGGTTTTGCTGCTAAAAGTGCAAGAAATGTGTCAAGCTCGTCCAGGAATGCGTTGTAGTTGCTGTCAAGCATTGCAGACGTAGACACATCGATGTCTGTTGTCATTTCTGTAGATTTTCCGGAGAGAATCTTTTTTAGTCCGTCGAATGTGTTCGGGACAAATCCTTCCCCGCTTGCTGCCTTTGTGCCATTAATAACAAGGTTGTGGAAGTAGTTCGCTCCCGCCTTTGTTTTCTGTTTAATCTGGAAGTCCATCTCGTTAATAGCACCGGATGTCTGTGCGATTACACGGTCAATCTCGAATGCTCCACCGAGAATTACAGGACTTGCGGTCTGTTTTGTTCTCTTTGCTTCGTTTGCCGTATACTCCTGGTTGATCTGACGTACACCAGCTGTCGATGGGGTCTCTAATCTCTGGTATCCATACACCAGGTTGCTTCCGCCGGTTGGCGAAATGGTATCATCAAATGTCAGTTTATCGAGCAAAATAGAATCTCTTCTAAACTCATCGATAACCTGCTGATCTACTTTGTCGGCATATCCGACTTTTGCTTCTGCTAATGTTAAAGCCATATCTTCTCTCCTTTACTTGCTTTTATATTTTTCTTCCAAGGCACTCATTAAACTGTCTGCCTGTGGCTTTGTTCCTGTTCCGCCTACTCCGCCGATTGGATCACCTTTTCCGGTCGGGTTAGGCTCTGCCTCTCCGAAAAGCATCTTGCTATCCTCTGCCTCAGAAAGTGCCTTAATTGCTGCAGCAACGTCCTCTTTCTGGTTCTTAGATGCCTTTAATGTTTCTACGTCCAAAAGTGCCTTAATAGCTTTCGCGTTCTTTCCGTGAGCGGCGTTAATGCTGTCTTTGAGAACGTCGTCAAAATCCCTGTCGGCAATCTGCTGCTGATAATCGGCTTCCTTTGCCTTAATATCTTTTTCCAGATCCTCGATCTTCTGTTTCATTCCGGATACGTCAGCATCCTTAAATTCTTCCAGATCCTTTTTCAGACCTTCGATAGTTCCCTCATGGGTTTTTACTTTCTCCTGTTCTGCCGTAAGATCGGCTTTTACAGTATCAAGCTCTTTCTGTACCGGATCATGTTCTTTGTGATACATGTCCAGCGTACCGTCGATCTGCTCCTTTGACAGTCCTAATGCTTCCAGTTCTTCTCTCTTCATTCTCTTATCTCCTTTTACGATTATTTTTTTCACGTGGCGGAATCAGCCACAGATAGTCAGTGGAGCCGGAATTGAACCGGCAAAGAAAACATGGCAAAAACTTTGTGTACCCTTTCTTGTACCTCCACCGTAATAAAAAATGCCAAACAGCTAAATCTTTTACGATTTAACCGTCTGGCACTCAGGCTCTTTTGATGGCTCAATATTCAATAAAAATTTACTTTTACATAATTTACAATATCCAGGGAAGCTTTTAATGACTGTATCTTCCCTAAGATACAGCATCTTCTTTCCGCAGACCGGGCATCGATACCAATAATGTTTTTCTTGTTCTAACATATATCTGTCCTCCCGTATATTATAATTCATAATTATGTCTTTTGCAATGATATAATGTATGCTTATGTCGTTTTATAAATAAAAACCACTGCATCTCCACAGTGGCTTTTATTTATAATACAAGGACTATCTCTTTAATCCCCTTTGTTTCATTGTATATCTTTCTCATAATTGAATTCTCTTGCAGATATTCTAATACCATGCTACAGTTGCAGTATTTTCATATTTACCAGAGCTGAAATATTCATCAATCTTTGATACTGCATGTTGTAAATATCTATGATGTGAATCATTTTCTGGCACGCTTATAATTTGAATATCACCAGTTTTTTTATCCAGATTCAATGTCCCGAACAGCTTTTTGTTTTCCGGATAATAGTTAAATACCATGCTATTTTCGTTCTCGTCTTTCAGTTTTAATGTAAGCATAATTATTTTTCTACCTCCTTTAGAAATTCATCCAATGCCTTTTCATAATCGTACTTCCTTACTGCCAGATTATGTGCATCCTCATATGCTAAATTATACTTCTTCATAAGGTTTAATTCAAGATTTTCATGTTTGATCAACACTATATCGTGAGATTTTATATCTTTCCCATCCAAAATTCTTCTAAACGACTCTGCCATATCATAATCCGGATCAAACATACGCGTGCTTCCGTCAGCAAATCTATGGCTTTCCACGAATACATGATTATAGATATTTTTCGCACTCTTTTTAGAAATATTTCCATTTTTTGCTATTCTATTGATAACTGTATATGGTTTTCTATTAGTAATCTCTTCATAATATCTTTTTGCATGTGCCTCACGTTTACGACCAAGTGGGTCGTTTTTTATATTAAGCGCACCACTTTTTAGCTCTTGTCCTCTTTTTGCCGCCTTGTATGATTTTGTCTTTGTCAGATCACTGCTTCCCTTAACTACCCTCAGCCTGTTATCTTTTGGCCGGATTCCCATTTCATCCGAAAATTTGTGATATTCAGCAATTTGTTTTCGCTTTGCTGATTCCAAATCATCCGTATCCCCGCCTATGGCTCTCTTCGCTTCTATCTCACGCTTTGTCTCTCGCACTTTTCTTTCCATCTGTCTTTGTTTCTGTGTCATATCATAATATGTATATGTTTTGCCATTGTATTCTTTCGGCTCTGGCTCTTCATCCCACTTTGTAGGCTCACTGATACCCTCAAAGAACGGATAAAATGTATGTCTGCAGTTTACTCCGCACAGACCGTCCACTGCTCCATAATGGCACTCTGAAAATGGTGGATACTTCTTATTTTTGCCGGATCGTGAGTATATTTTTCCTTGCCATACGGCATGTTCCGGTCTTGCTCCCCAATGAGCAGTTACCTCTACCAAGTCCGTTCCCATTTTTTCACAGTTGTGCATAGACATTTTGGCTGATAGCTGATGACATGATGTGCGGACACACATTCTTGCGGCAGTATCAAGTTGATAAGTACGGCCGCTGGCATAGTCAACAGACCGTAACCCACTGTGAGCCATTTCACGCACTGCATCCTCTACAGCACGGTCATAAGAGAATGTTCCTGATGCCATTTTCACAACTGCCTTATCCAGATACCGGATGTATGCATTCTGGAGCGTGACGAAACTATACGCTCCTTTAAATCCCATACTCTTTGTAAGATTTTTGAATGTTCCGGCTGTGTCCTTACTCATCTCAGATATCATACGGTTTATTGCACTGTCTTTTGTTATTTTCTCTCCGTTCTGCTCCCACATAGACAGGTCGTAGTTAAAGGACATATCCCCAGCATTTGCGATTATGTCGTCCCCCTCTTCTTTTGCTTTCTCCCGCATTGCTTGTATTTCTGCTTTTACATATTTTTTCCATTCAAGAGTATTCTGCGCAACTTCTTTCTGGTACTCATCGTCTGCCTGTAATATCCGCATTACTTCTTTAAGGATTTCTGCAGGACTTACGCCCTCTGCCATCATAGCTTGTGCTTGTAACTCGGCAGTTTCTGTATATCGTCCGGTCTTTTTTATTCTTCTGGCAATGTCCGCTATTAAATCCTGCTCAAATGCCTGGAAGAGTGCCGCACCTCTGTCTCCAAGCTGTTCTAATACCTCTTCTGGCAGCATTTATCTCCCTCCTAATCATCTACTTCTGGATCTTCTTCCTCTGTTTGGGTATTCAATATTTTTTCAGCCTCTTTGCGATCCACATTAAGGGACATCATAATGTACCGGATCATAAACTCAGGAATATCAGAGAAAGACAACGCATCTGCTCTCATGTTGGAGAGTTTTGTAGTCTTGTCCTCTATGTAGGAGTCATCAAAGTCGATGCATACCTCATCTTCCAAGTTGTAGGATGTGCCGTTAAATGTATTGGAAAACCACATAATAGCGCGGACAATGCCTGTTATGTAGTCGGTTGCCTCTTTACGCTGCTTGTTAAGCTCCTGCATGGCATCCTGTCTCTCTCCGATATACTGTGTGGCTGTCTGGATCTGCCCTTGCTCAAAGGTGTATTTTTTACTGCCAAAGCCAAACGTCATAGAGAATAATGATAAACACAGTTCAAATGCCTTTGTGATCTCATCTACTCTGATCTGCGGGTTGTATTCCTGGATCACGTTTTTCTGTTCCGGAAGCTTTTCTCCAAGGAATACAAACAAGCGCTTCATGAGCGGAGTCTTCTGTTTTGGCTCCCCGGTTTCTTCATCCAACTCCACCAATGCCTCATTTGTGAGAATCAGTTTTTCGCCCTTTTCCAGATCACCATTTAAAATCATGTTGCAGAGATCAATCTTTTTAAGCGTTGGGATTGCTCCCCAGATCTTTGGCAGACCAAACCCCTGCATATCATCCAGATTGTTTACTTCCGCAACCATCATAACTGCAAAAGGCTTCACGTCTCCAAGATTAATCCAGTAATTCTCAAGCTCTGCCCCATTTTCATCGAATGTATAAGTCTCTGCTTTATAATTTGTTCCATCTGGTCTTGTAAAAAGGACCATTGTTGTACGCTTCTTACCGTTGACATAATCCACACCGGAAAAGCACGCATCCAGCACTTCCTCGTTCTCAACCAAAAGTGGCGTATAGTTCTCTGCGTAGCAATATTCCACTCGGATATCCCCGCCAGTTACTCTTCCATTGTCCAGATATGTGGCATTTTTTAAGCGCACATAGGATGCCACAGTTCCAGCTGCCGACATCCGTTCCAACTGTTTCCGATACATTACGTCAAATCTGTTATCGCTCAAGATTTTATTAATCTCATCCGTCTGTGTATCATTCCCTACATTGATCTGGATGATCTCACACAGGTTTGCATCATCTGCACATCCTCTTTTTGCAAAATTCATGCGCTCGATTTCGTATTCTTCGCCCTGTATGGATGTCCGTCTATGGAATTTCTCGATCAATTCGTTTTTATACCATGCATTGCAGGCCTCGATATATCCATATGGTACGGTGTTTATAAAATATCCAAGTTTCTGTAACTTACTTTCTACGCAGCTTTCCATTGTATTCCTCCCTATCTATCCAAATCTATATACTCTATAAAATCCAACATGGTGTAGCATAATGCGTCCCACCAGTCGTTACAGTTGCCTATATTTTTATCTTCCGGGATGTTTGGTTTCTTCTCATCCCATTTCAACGATCCTATAGCCTTTCTTAGTTTTACGCATCGTCTGTGTATCTTCAATCTGCCTGTATTAAAAAGCAGATCTACAGTCCGTGGTCTCTCGGATATCTCATTCTTCCGGCATCCGGCTATGTTGGTATATGGTAGTCCGGCTTTTCTTGCAGCGCTCCGGATAGAGTTTATCATTGTCGTGCTGGCGGAATCAGGGAAAACCCAATCTACACGCTCATACTTATCAATGCACATCCGGTAAAACTGTATAAATATCTTGCAGATCTGATCTGCGTCAATATCTGCCGACAATTCCAGATAATCTTCCTCAACTGCAAAAATCAAATGGTAATTCCGGAAATACAAAGCACATACCATTGTTGTCATGGATCCATTGCCGCCAAAGTCCATACCGATTACAACCTTACTTGGCCGTGGATTCAATCGATTATTCGAATCGTAATTTAGTACGTCTGCATCGTCGCACAAATATGGTTCGTTATTCTCTGCAAACTTCCGGAAGATAATTCCCTCCGCAACTGCACGGTCTCCTCGGATATCTCGCTTGTACCATACGCTGTCCTTTTGGTACGTTCCAAGGATTGTACGAATTTTATCGTCCGATAGGCTCATATTGTCTACCAGTGTAAAATGTCCGTAATTATATCCGTAGTGTGGATTCTTTTCCTGCTGTTCTTCGTGAAATTTAAGAATATCCGTGTAATACCAGTGTTCTTCCTCTTTTGGATTCAGGTCATGAAAGATCTTACGATCCGTACTGGATAATGTACGGTCAAACACTTCTTTCAGGAATTTCGGATGACACTCGTTCGCTTCGGTAACATATGCCATACCGTAGGTATTACCTTTAATCAGCTTTTCATCTCCGTCCTTACCACCACCGGACACCAGTACAATCTTCTCTCCTGTCTTTGTCTGGACATATACGCAGTCCCTGTCCTTGTATTTTCCCTCTCTGCATCTGCCCTCAAAGTAATTGAGCAGACCATATCCATCACAATCCAGAATGTTTAATTTTGCCGTGGCACTGGACACTCCGGCAACCAAATGGATCTTATTTTTATGTGTCTCGAGCATGGTACAGAATATGAGCGTTGCAAGGACGTTCTTCCCGCCTCGTTTTCCACCCTCCGCCACATTAAACCAGCTGTCAAAGCTCCGGAGGAAGTACTCATATTGTCTCTGGCTGAATGGTGCTGGCTTATTCACGCTTCGTGCCCTCCTCAAAATCGGTTATATTTCGATTCACAGCAGGTGCTTTTAAAATGTCCGCTATGGTCTGCATATTCGCAAGAATCTTCTCTGCCGAATCGTCCTTGACCTCAGCACGCTTTTTATCAAATTCTGCCTTGTACTTATCGTCTGGATGCATGAGGAAATACTTTGTCAGCCAATCTATGGCTTTCTGCTTATCTGCCAACTTAATAGATACGCCCGTCTGTCCTTCTTTTATCTCCTGAATGATCTGCGTATCCACAGTATTCGAATCTACCATGTGAACCCAATTTATACCGTCATTCCCGAATGTCGCATAATTGCCTGCGTCTGCAAAAGCAATTCGCATCTGCAATTCTACAATATCGTCTGCTCCTGCTATGATCTGCTGGCGCTTAATTTCTTTTAGTCTTCCGATTTCTGCTCGCACCTTAGTATTTCTTAGCAGCATGCAACCATTAACCATTGCTGTCTCATACTTACATCCATATGCTTTCTGATAGCTCTGCGCCGCATTAAATGTCCGGCTATAATATATACAAAACATTTGCTGTTCCGGTGTGAGGTCATCGTTCTGCAGAGTCTCTTTCGTACCATCATCAATCGGAATCTTTTTCTCTGTTCGCTTCGTAACCGAACGTTCGCTTTCCCTTTCCGAACGTTCGCCATCCCAACCATATGTGCTTTTCCATCTACGTATCGTTCCCTCTGGCTTCCCCAGTTGGTCAGCAATGTCTACCAACTTCATACCGCTTTTATACATTTCATATGCTTTATCTGCTAATGGATTCTTCTTTGCTGCCAACTGTTCACTCCCTTTCTTTTAACAAAACAAAAAGAGCCAAGCACCAATCGAATTAACGATCAGTATTTGGCTCTTTGGCTCTATTACTTACACTTATTATACTTCAAACATTATATATACGTCAATTTTAATCATAATGATTTCAGGCTATTTATCTGTCTTCATGCTCTCAATAAAGTCCTGCATCATTTTTGTGATCTGTGCCGATTTACTTATTCCTGCTTTCTCACATGCCTGGTCGAATTCTTCTACCACATCACGTTTGAGTTTATAGGTCTTTGCAATATATCCGGCTTTCTTCTGATACTTTTCTGATGCGATCGTCTGCGCTGACGGATTACCTTTTGGCATGTCTCCCCCTCCAAAGCAGTGATACAACATCAATGATCATATATACAGATGATAATACCAATAAAATTGATGCGTATAGATTTTTTCCAGTTCCATAGAATATTACGATTGCAGCAAGTAAAAACAGTTCGCTAAATCTTATTCTTTTCATATCGTCTCAGATGAGCTATAATCTTTTTAAGGGTTCGGGGCTTTCGCCCCTTACCTCATTTGAGAGCTTGTATGACGCTTGCCAATCCTGTTAAGAACGTTCCCAATGCAATTAACAGTTCAATGATAAGCTTCATTTGGCTCTCTTTTTTCTTTCGTTTCTTGCTCACCTGTTTTTCACCTCCTTATGTATATATAATACTATATGGTGTACCATATGTCAAGAGGCTTATAACAATTTCTATCTTCTATGCGGATTTCTCGCGCAAGTCCGATAGTACCGGCACTCCTGGTCGCACACAATCTCCCTGTCGAACCCACATGGCAGTTCCCAGATCAGCTCTGCCTTGCAGACCGGGCATTCCTTGTCTGAGCCATACCGTACCTCTCGACCGCATGTACAGTAACCGTATGTGCCTACGCTGTTGCTGGTATGTATGTCTGTTACATTAATCTGCATCTATTATCATCTCTCTTTCTCTTAAAGATCAGTTTAGTTCACAATCTCGTAAATAATATCGTCATGATAGTTACCGTCTTTGTCTTTGATTGCATCCTTTAAAATATGCTTGTTACCATCATGTTTCTTGATAAAGTTATCATATCCTCGACAAGCAGGATTGCCGCCAACAGCTCTCCATTCAACCCTATGTAATGTACTTACAAGTTCTTCCAGTTTTTCAAATACATCATTAGGCACTTGCAAATTTCCTCGTTCAAATGAAAACAACCCGAAGTTGTATGCTTTAGATACGTACCAATCTATTACATATCCTAAATAGCCAATGAGCTTTTGATTTTTGTCTACTATCGCATACTGGAATTGCCACTCTTCAGGACAATTCGCGATTTCAGGTATCCAGTTCCCATTATTACCTGTTTCATACAACATATCTGTTGTATAAAAGTACTTTTGAAATTCTTTAACTATCTGCTCTTTATATAAAATTGCAGGTACTAACATTCAATCACTTCCTCTCCTAAATTCTAATTTAAAAATGCTTAAGCAAACCGGAGTTGCCCGGTCTGTTCTGTTTTTATATTCATATTCGGTGTACGCTCCGCAATACACAGTTCCGGAAGATTGGCTCTGACCAATGCAGCCGGTATTGGCGGACATACAGCGTTCCCGCATCTGCGCACCTGCTCACTTCTTGGATATGTCTTTCCAGTATAGTCGTGATCGATTATGTAATCGTCCGGGAATCCCTGGCATCCGTATAACTCCCTTGGTTCCAGCATACGAAGTCCAATATCTACAATCTGGTAATCCACACCCTCTATCGTTACCAGTCCAAATCTATCCTTGGTCGTAACCGTATCAAGCGGTTTCTCTATATCCTGTCCTGTGGCATCTCCATAATACTTAATCAGAAACGCTCTGACTTCCCCGAAATGCCCCGGTGATGTAGTTATGGTATGTAATGGTTCTCTCAAATCCTGTCCTGTGCCACTTTTATAAAATTTACTCAAGAATGATGTGACCAGTCCGTATCGGTTCGAACCATCCACAGTCATGATTGGGTCTTTTATGGTCTGCCCTCGGACTTCTCCCTGCGCTGTCTCGGAATGATACTGAATCAGTGTAGTGCTGATAAGGCAATGTTCATTTTTGCTCACAATCGTTGTAAGCGGCTCTCTTACGTCCTTACTCCGGTCTTTTGTAAATCCGGTCTGCCCGATCTGCACCATGTAAGGCTCGCACAGATAATGTTTTCCGCTTCCTACTATGGTCGGTAATGGCTGCTTTACATCGTGTACCCTAGGGGCTTGTCCTTTTCTCTCCCCATATCCAATCGGGACTATAAAAGGTTCCGGATTATCGAGTACGAACTTTTTTAATCCCCTTGCAATCCGATCCATTGTTTTCTTTGCCAGTGGACGAACCGCCCGGATACCGTATTTTTCTTTTATTTCCTCGGATGTATCAAAAATACTCGGACAAGGTCTGCTAAAATCAATCTGCGTATAAGCTCCAACGTAAGGTTTTAACAGTCCGGCTTTTACCTCTTCACTGTCTGCTGGTGCATGTGTTGGCTTTGGCCATACAATCGGCTTACCATCGCACCGTGCAATCATGAAAAATCTCTTTCGCATAGTAGGCGCCCCATAATCAGCCGCAATCAATTCCTTAAACTGTACCTCATACCCTAAATCATTTAGCTGCTGCACAAACTTTTCAAATGTTTTCCCCTGCTTGCTCTTAATTGGATGATGTCCTCTGTTTAATGGTCCCCATGTTTTAAATTCTTCAACGTTCTCCAACATGATTACTCTCGGTCGCACCAATCCCGCCCACCGACAGGCTACCCAGGCAAGTCCACGAATGTTCTTGTCTTTTGGCTTTCCGCCCTTTGCCTTACTAAAATGCTTGCAATCCGGTGAGAACCAGGCAAGGCCAACCGGATGCCCTTTACATGCTTTTACAGGATCAACAGCCCACACGTTTTCACAATAATGCTTGGTGTTCGGATGATTCGCCTTGTGCATCTTAATAGCTTCCGGATCATGGTTAATGGCTATATCTACGCTATATCCTGTCGCAAGTTCTATCCCAGTGGATGCTCCGCCGCCACCAGCGAAGTTGTCAATAATCAGTTCTCCATTAATCATCAGCATCCACCCCACTTTCACTTTTTAGATATTTCATATACCCAATCGACTGTTCGAGAACGTATACGGAAACTGCATTTGTAATTCTGTCTACCAGTTCTTCCGAATCCTTACACCTTTCATAAGCGTCCTTAACAACTTCTTTTATTTGCGTATACTGTGCCTTTCCCTGGCTTCCAATCCAAGCAGTCAAATCTTTTACTGCTCCGCATTTTACCTGGGACTGTAGATATTCAGTAATGTCAATCTGCCCTTCGCATTCATAGTTAAATTTATCCAAATTGCTCATATCGCACCTCACATAAAGTCTTCTAGGCTCATCTGTCCCTTACAGTTCCCGCCGATGGTGGTCGGGTCCCAACCAACTCCGATGTAGTCTAAGACTTTCGCCCAACCATAATCGTTCCCGTCCTTGTCCTTGCACATGTGGAACATAAGATAGTCCCACTCTTTCGGGTTGCTCTCATACAGCAGATCGAATCTATGTGGTCGTTTCTCCATGTGGATTCCAAAGCCACACATGCTGCATCCAGTACGCTGCGCCTTTGTTGTATACAATGTACCATCTGGCTTTTTCTCGATTGTTCCATAAATTTCTGGGATCAAGGAATCCGGCATCTGGAAGCATTCTGATATTCTTCCCTCCTTAATTCCTGCATCCTGGTACTTTTCTTTTAATCCATTCTTCCAGAGATCGTCCATTTCCAAGGCAAGTGATAAAATATCCTGCCTGTGGAATATAGCAAAAGGAGCTGATCTGATCGTGGATGCTCCGAAATAGTTACATCCATTCATCCGCAGGCTCTTGGCACGTCTGCCACCCTCAGATGCCATCAATCCCAAATAAGGTACACTGTTATGCTCCTTACCCCAGTCATCGCAATTCTTTTCCTTAAGGTAATAACAACACTTTGCAGATACCAGGAAGTCCGGTTTCTGGAAGTCGCACCCTTCGGTTTCATTTTCGTATCCGCCGAATAGCTTCAGCCATCGTTGATTGAGCTGCATCTTTGAATTTTTCTGCCATCCTCCATATTCCCCAGTCTCTCCGGTTATGATCGCATGGCGTACCGTCTTATTCTTCTCTGTTGGATTTTGTAACAGTTCGATTTTTCCGGCGATCTCCTTGGATATTACTGGGAAACCAAACTCCTGTATAACTTTTGGCTTTGTCCATCTGGTACCGTCCTCTCGCATCAGCGGAGGAACATTTATAATCCCGATCGCCTTATGTACCCTTTGGATACTCCGATCTTCCAAGGTCGATGCAGATACTCCGGGAACATCAATTCCACATACCTCATGGAGAAACATATACAATATGATGCTGTCCAGACCGCCTACAGATACATGACAGTTTAATCCGCGCTTATCACATTCTGATCTAAATTCTTCCGCTCTGATTTGGGCGTACTTTCTTTTAAAGCTATAATCCTGTTTTTCCTTTTGCATGAATGAAGCAATCTTCTCATAAGCTCCGATCCGCTTCATTCGTTCTTGTACTGATTCCATTTCTTTTTGGAGTAAAGAGCTCTTTTCCGCTGGCCAGCAAACCTCTCACTCCTTTCTACTATTTTTTTGATCTGTCATAGATCATATTTGCAATGATACTTGCCAAAATGGCGAGTAAAAACTGCACCACATTCTGCATATATGTACGCCTCTCTTTCACAAAAATTATTTATCGCTGTGCACATATATAATATGGAATGTGTTTTTGCAGACTAATTCCGTCAATCATCTATTCTCCATGTTCTCTGTCTCTCCTTTTCAACTCTCTTTCGCAAGCCTTAATCCGGCTTTTATTCTTACCGCCATTGTTCTTCATGGTCTCGATCGCAAGAGCAATCTGACGTGGTGTAGCGCGTTTCAGATCTGCTGTAAAATTCAAATCTGTTGCCGGCAAAGAGCAAAGACTTTTAATCACATCCACGTACATGTCTATTCCTCACTTTCTTTCACTCCTTTTGGGGTTGTCTTAATTGTTCTTACACACTCTGGACAGAAATCAAACCCATTCACTCTTGTTGTGCATTCTGTACAGATTTTCTTGTCACATGTCACGGTATAGCTTTTAAATCCGTTCCCTCTTGCATGTGTAACAATGGTGCTGTGCGGCATATCGCACAGTAACGTTGCCTTTCGTTTTTTGCAAAACGGGCACAAATCCTCTTTCGGTATATGCTTAACTATATCTCCCATGCTATCCCTCCGTGTATATATCCGGCATAGGCATCCAAGCAATCACACGCTTTTCGTCCCATGCTCCGTTTTCATAGTTGCAAATGTTCAAATATCTAAATTTACCGTGCATCGTCTGCCCCTCGACCGTGCAAAGATATGCTCCATCTTCTGCCGGTGCGGTTGTATTCCATTTATCCATACTTGTACTCCTTTCCGTACTGGCAGTCCGCCCAGAGCAGGCATCCTGGGTTACAAGGCTTATCCTCTTTGTGCTTGCATACCTTACCACCGTAGTAGTAATCCGGTGTAGTTCGGAATCTCCGGATTGCATCTATACTCGGTCTGCCCTTACCGTTGGATATTGCCCCTCGCATCCTGTCAATGGCGCTGTTCCGGATGTGATCGTTCTGTGCCTTGCTGTTTGCTTTATTCATCTGCCCCGCCTCCTCAGGACTCCACACCAGTGCTCCCACTCTGCGTATGTTTTTTTCGTAAATGGATGTAACCGTCGTCCTCCAACTCCGTCCTCGTACTCGATTTTCCAGCCATTAACCACCATTCCACACTCAGCGCACCGGCTTATGGTGAGATCTGTGCACAGGATCTTTTTAACTTCCCGGCTCTCCACATGCTGCCGGACTTCGCCTGTCTCCAGATTGGTAAGGTTGTAGTATCTTACATGCATCTGCACACCTCCACTCCTGTCTCTTCCAGGACCGTCTCGATCAGCATCGGCACCGTGACCGAAAACTGCTTGTACCGGCACAGCGTATCGAGCATATCCGTTACAGCTTCGAGGTATTCCGAGATCTGCTTGTTGCTAAACTTAAAAATGGTATGCAGCACATACAAATGGGTTGTGTACCAGAGGGCATATGCTTTTTTAAATGCCACAATCCTCTGCATATTCGTGATCTGCTTGCCTCCAGTGCCGGTTAAATACAGTTTGTGTGCTACCGGAACGCCGTTTACGCTGTCGTTTGCATCGGTCTTACAGTCTCTGTCTACCTGTACGATAAACTTATGCATATCGATCTGGTCCTTACGGTATTCCTGGTACACTACCGCAACGTCCGTCTTAAATCTCTGCAGTCTTGTTTTGCCAAATCCAAATCTGATCCGGAGTATGTAAAAGCTCGTTGCCACAAGGCTCTCATATGCGCATCTGGACAGATCATTTAAGCGTTTCCGCTCTGCATCAAACTCCCGAATCTCTTCGGTCTCTTTTTTCGTAAACCCAATTGATGCCCGCTTTTTTCGTGCTAAAGCATTACTCATGTGTTTCGCTCCCTTCCGGATTCGTAGTCAGCAGCACTTTTTCCAATTCGTCAAAATCGTAATCACGCTGATTGACATTATTGAACCCATTCTTTTTTGCTTTTACGGCTGGCTTTTTACTTGGTGTATAATTTTCATCTAGATAGTCGACATAGCCACTGTTAAAAAATGTGCTACCGTACTGCGCTTTCCTCCAGTCGGCGTCCTTCTGCAATTCCAAGCTGTAGCGATCAATCGCTTTAACAAGCTTATCTTCCCCGATTGCGAGTAGCCGTTTCTTTTGGGTATCCGATACCTGACCTTTTCCTTTTTTGTTCGGATACAGTTTCCACAAACGTTCAAACAACGCTTTGGCATCCGCCAAAGTATTTTTATTAATATCATTTACATTAACAGTATCAGTATCATATACAGCTAAATTTGCTATCTCTTGCTTAGCATTGCTTACCTTTGCTAAATTTTGCTTAGCATTGCTAGCTTTTGCTAAACCGCCTTTACGTCCAGCCTCTTTCCTACGGTCTATTGTTTCTTCATATTTTTCTGTATCCCGATCCATCCGCTCTTTTATAAAGCTAAATGCCATATCTGGCGCCGCATCCAATTCCGGAAGCGGATCACCGGCGGCATAACATAATATCGCCGTGAACAACTCTCCACGCTGTTCCATGCTCATTTTTTGGACATGTTTAAGATATTCGGTATACAGCACAAAACTGTTTTTCTCTGCCAAACAATCACCTCTTCCCGAGGTCGTTCAGCAAGGTTGCGAGCGGCATTTTTGCCTGTTCTTCGGTCAGCTCGGTTAATGTAACCTCTATCCTCGGATTGCTTTGATCAATGTCTGTGTCAAAGTAAAAGTGCGGTATGTACTTCTGGCTGTCATCGTCAAGCACATGTGTTTTAACAAGGCTGTCCTGAACAAATTTGGAAGCACAAGACAGGATATTGTCGTTATCCCGTCTGCGATTTGGCTCGAAAAATCTGTAGTAGATCAAGACTGGCTTATCAATGTGAACTCCTCGAAGTTGCTGACGTATGGACCAGATGATAGTCTCCTCATTATTCCGCTTCATCGCCCCGCCTTTGCGGTAGTTCGTCCGGTTGGCGGCCGTATATGTATTCAGACCGTCCAACCGTCCTAAGATCACAAATTTATGCTCCATGCTGCAGATCCTCCATTCCGATCTGGGCGTTGCTACATGCGATCTGCTCCGCAAGATATGCAGGAAGCGTATAACAATCAATAAATTCATGTGCATCTGCAAGATCTTTACGTTTCAAGGCCTTGTAGCTCTTCATTTTGCCCTCATCGTCATAAATGCCAAACTCACGTCTGAGCTGATTGTAGATATCCCGGTACACTCTCTGACGCACTGTGTTGTCCTTATATGCCTCGGAACGTTTACCACCAAGCATTTCCACACCCTTACGCTTAACATGGGCGGAAAGCTCATCTGATTCCGCACCGAATAATGGCATATCATTCTCAATCGCATATACTTTCTGTTCTACGGTATCAACTTTCTGCTCCAGTTCGATGGTTCCCTGTGCAAGTAAAGCGATCTGCTCCAATGCTGTACGTGGTTTCTGCACTGTTTCCTCAAGTTCGTGGAAACGATTGATATATTTTGCTGTGAATTCCGTACCCTTTACCCCAGTAAGCTTATGAGCGATAAATTCACAGCCTTTCTTTGTAACCAGATAGCATGGTTTCTTTCTATTTGCTTTATCTGTATATTCAGATTCTGTAAAAAATTCGGTGTGTCCAATTTTGGACGCATCAAACTGAGCTATATACTCTCTTATATCTCTCAATAATTTGTTATGATCCTTACCAACCATATCTGCTACCTCAACAGAGGTTAATGTTTTCATTTCAATGTTATTCATAAAACTCCTTTCCCCCGGTGCATTGCAGCACCAGGAAGAAAATATATTGTGGTATATTCGATGAATAGCTTCTTTTTCCATCTGGAAGGTGTTGCAACCTATAAATAACTTCTCATATATCTGCTTCTAAACTGCTCTCTTGCAGGATCATCTTTAATTCCGCAGAGATCCTTATAATATTTCTTTTCGTATGCAAGCTGACCGATAATGTGCATCAACGTACACATTTCTTTGTTGTTATGGACACTCAACTTGCCCTCATGGTGCTCCTGAGATAATGGCACCCACAAACCATCTGCATCCGATAAAGGTCTGTTTGCCACTCCCTCAAAAATATGATGCCTATGTACGTTTGGCGTACCATCAATCAGGTCATAATCCGCATACTGCATATCAATAACGATAGAGTCTTTCATCCTATACCTCCCCGATCAGCGCACTGGACCAGATAGGACTTTTTAATACTCTTGTATGCTTACAGTAGTCACACTGCTCACAGCGCATCGGTGTATATCTGCCCGCTTTTAAAGCAACAATCTTAGGCGTGTTCCGTTCCACATTTACCAATGCCTCATCCAGCTTTGATTGCTCAACTGCAATAAGCTGGATCTCCGGCTCTTTTTCCTTGGATACCGCTGCTATAAAAAATGGGAGCTTCTTTCCAGTATTGATCTCCACAACTTTCTGATATACTGCACCTTGAATGTAGTACCCCCACTCATCCAAGAAGTTAAGATGACCGGTATCCGGGTGATAAAATACCTTGCTTACAGACTGGCACGTTTTCAGATCGACGATGCATTTGTCCGGATGATAGCTGTCAATTTTTATTTTCCACTTTGCACCAAACAGATCAGCGGTCATGATAACCTGCTTCTGCCCGCTCATGAACTGTGAAAAAAGCTCATCCCGTTCGCACCGCTGGATCATTTCATTTGCACGAAGATATTTAGCCATAAGCGTACCATCTTTCTTGAACATACACGGATGCTGTGCTTTAAACACATCCAGAGTGCCCTCAAAGTGTGCATCGACATAAGAACCAACCATAAGTGCATCGGAATCTTCCATATTCTCCGCCCATGTGCCATTTAACTTTGCAAGGGCATATTCCTCACATCCCGGCTTTCCATATGTACCCATAAAATCTTTATATTGGCTCACGGACAGGTAATCCCTGTTTGCCTCCTGGCTGTAATAGTTCTCACTCGTTAACAACATCAGGGAACACCTCCTTTGCTTCCTGTGCTACTTTTGCGTCTGCAAATGGATCTGGCGGAGCCTGTAACGGTGCTTTAATATCCTCGATTTCACCCTCAACTGCACACCCCATCAGCGAATTTGGAATATGCACCCTTGCAAAAAATGCAGATGCACGATAGGCAAGCATCAGTTCAGGCATAGTTTTCCACTTACTTCCGTTCTTTCCATACCATCCTTCGTCTTTCGCCATTTTAATGGTAACTTCCGCTCCTTTTACCGTTTCTCCAGTATCTACCTTGTCTGCTTCCAGATAGCATCCCCAGGAATCTGTACCACGCTCACCAGTATAAACATGATGAACATTTTTATATTTTCCGCTCGCCATAATCATTGATGTGCAAGCCTGTCCACTCCACTGTGGTTTTCCCTGTACAACATAAAGATTCTGCATAACCATCATCGGGCTTACCCCCATACGATTTGCCATATCAACGGCGATTGTGCAATCCATCGGTTTTCCCTGATATGCCTGTGGCACAAGAGAAGATGATGCAAACATTTTTCCAATATCGAAAATTTTCTGAAATGATTCTGGATCAGAAAAAACATTTGTCGAAAGCTGATTGTGTTCAACTGCCATAAGTTCTGTATTATCCATGATGATCTACCTCCTAAAATTCAACGATTGTAAATTTATTCTCATCTGTGGTTCTAGTTGCAATGAACTGTAAGCCTTTTTCCTTGCATTTTGCATACAGCTTTTCCCTCAGATCCGTTGCAAGTTTCTCAGCACCATCAATTAAAATGATGTTTAAAGCGTTCGGTTTCTGTACCGCTACATCAATGCACAGATCCAGTTTTTCGCCCTCGGAAAGATTGGATACCGGCAATCCGTTAATCAGAGGGATGCCATTCTCTACAGACAATCCATCAATCGGAATTGTGCAGTTTGCAAGAATCTCTCCCGGAAGAACACGTGCTTTCTCGATCTTGTCGGTCATATCCTGTGACTGCACCTGCAGATCTGAAATATCATTCTGAAGTTTAACCATACGATCATACTCATTTAGGTGAGCTTTCATATCTTCAATGCTCTTGGCTTTCTGCTGTAATTCTGTGACATCCTGCAACTCTTTATCAGCGTAAGGCTCATACTCCGCACATTCACTTTCAAAAGCTACAACCGATGCTTTATAATTCGATTCTGCAATCTGGATCTTGTCCGCTTTTTTAGATTCAAGTCCGCTCTGCTCCTGTCTGAGCGTTGCGATCTGCCCCTCAAGTCTCGTTATTTCTTCAATAATCTGTGCAGATCTCTGACCAAGCTCGGATTCAATGGCAGCTTTCTCAATCTCAAGATCTGCCTGGAACTTCCGCATTTTATTGTTACGGTTGTCCAGCATCTGCTTTGCTTTTTCAATAACAGAGTTTTCATGTGTGATCCGCTCGATTTCTCTGTAAATATCTCCAACGTTGGCATTTCTCCACTTATCAGCCTCATATCCGCTTGGCAAGGATGCTGCAATATCCTCAACAAATGCCTTTTTATTACGGATGTCCCGGTCAATGTTCCGGCGGTTCTGATAATATTCTCCATTTTCGGACTGGATATCATTCAGAACTGATAAAATATTCTGTTCATAATTTACCCATGCCGGAATCTCCCCGAACCATTCCCGTATCTTATTCATATCCCACGGATATTCAATCATATCGAGGATAATGGCATTCTGCTGTTTCTTATCCATGCTCATAAATTCAATAGGGTTTAACTGCAATGGTGTAAACAGATCTCGTAGAAACGCTTCTGGACCGTTTACCTCAACTCCGTTCATCTTTACGGATTTGTAATCAGCCTTATTGATTCGTGCCTTACGATCAATCGAAAGACCGGTATCTGTTTCTACAATGATCTCACCCTCGGTTTCTCCTTTATGTACGATATAATCCCTGGTACTCTTATTTGTGAGAGCATACTTAATAGCATCCAGAACAGAAGTTTTACCCTCTCCATTTGTTCCGGTCAGTTCCACGGAATTTCCGCCCTGCCGGTACTCCTTAATTCCGAACAAGTTTTTAATCTCAATTTTTGTTATATTCATTCAAATAATCCTCCATACTTATCTGCGTATAGCTTTTTGCCTCGATAATCATCTGTAATCGCCCGGCTGTGCTTCGCATCTTTTCAATAGTTTCTCTGCACTCATCACAAAGTTTGCCCTCTCCGGGGTCCAGAGTGCATCCGCATTTTCTGCAATGGTTCATAATTTCACCTTTTCATTTCTTTAAAATCATGGTAAAATGCATACAAATAGAGTTATCTATTTGCTTTGTAAGGAATCGTTCATCTTTGGTCGGAAGGCGATTCCTTTTTTATTTCCTTTTCTAAAATCTCAGCGAATCCATCGCCTTTTTCTTTTGGCTTGTCCTTGCCTTTTGCCTGCTTACGGTAATGCAGGTACTCAGATACGGTCATGTGTGTCATCAGATCACTCAAGTTTCCACCTCCGCATCCAGAGCCTTGTGTACAGTATTGCCACTACCGCTGTCACAAATGGGATTAAGTAGATCCAGTTACCACAGGCGGCAAGTCCACTTACCAACAGCACTCCGGCTTCAATACCGGTTAAAAGGTTCATCACCTTACTGGTTCGCTCTTTCCATTTCTTCATAATTCGCTCACTCCTATTAACTTTGCTTGCTGTTCAGCTGTCAGTTTAAAGCGTTTTACCAGTGCTCGAATTTCTGCCAACGTAAACTGCTCAGGATGCCTTTTCTTCCGATTTACAGAACTTGCAGATAATCCAAGGATCTTTGCAAGAGCCTTTGTATCTACGGCTTCAAGTTCTGTTATTTCAGCGATCACAGCCTTTGTCCGGCGATTCTGCATTTCATACTCTGGAATTTTTAATTTCGGCATACTCTTCTCATCTCCCTTCATTTTCTCCTTTGCTGCTTGTTGTCATCCAAGAAATATTCAACTGATACTCCAAAATAATCAGCAAGGATCTTAAGCTTGTCCACTTTCGGGGTACTTCGTCCTCTTTTCCAATCACTTAATGTCGATTGCGGAATGCCTGTGTCTTTCGACACCGAATATACCGTTTTGTTGGTATTATCCAACAATTCTGCAAATTTTTTGTACAAAATTACACCACCTTCCATATTGTTAATACTACGGAAATGTGATATACTCTGCTTGTCAAACGAAGTAAACAACATTTCCGTAGTATGCATCGGATTTTATCGGTTTTCCTTTGCATGCTCATACTATACTACGCATTTCCGATAATGTCAACGTATTTTTATCGGTTTTTCGATGTATTTTTGTTATTTGTGAAAGGTGAACAAATTATGTATGAGATTTTTGAACAATTATTACAAAAGCATGGGTTGTCCGCTTACAAAGTGGCAAAAGAAACAGGGGTAACTCAGTCAACATTAAGTGATTGGAAAAGAGGACGCAGTACTCCAAAAACAGAAAACATGAAAAAACTTGCTGATTTCTTTGGGGTAAGCGTCGAATACCTTATGACTGGGAAAAACTCCGAACCACTTACTAAACGTGATGAAAAAGAAATAGGCGCTATACTCTCAAATACAGAAGCATTGCTAAGGCAGGAAGGGTTAATGTTTGATGGCGTACCGGCAACGCCGGAAGCTGTAGAATCAATTATCTCTGCTATGCAGGTCGGGATGGAAATGGGCAAGAAAAGGAACAAAGAGCTTTACACACCTAAAAAGTATAAAAAGGATAAGTGATATTTAATGAATATTCGCGATCAAGTAAAATCCATAGTGAAAAAATATGGCACACGGAATCCGTTCGAAATTCTTGAACAGAAAAATGCAATATTGGTATATGCTCCACTTGAAGGTGTTCGCGGGTTTTACCAATATTTTCAAAGAAACCATATTATATATATTGATGAAAACCTACCGAAATCTGAAAAGACTTTCGTGTGTGCTCATGAATTGGGGCATTTGTTTTTACATAAAAAAGCGAATGCACTATATATGGATAGTCACACCTTATTTAACACGAACAAATTCGAAAATGAAGCCAATACTTTCGCAGCCGAACTTTTGATCCCCGATGAATTAGTATACGATCATCCGGGCATGACTTCTAAGCAGATCGCAAGATTGGCTGGATATTCTGAGAAAATAATGACTTTCAAGACAATAGAAGGAGGAAATACCTATGGGAATGAGATTTAGAAAAAGCGTTAAAATCGCACCTGGTGTAAAACTAAATATTGGGGAAAAAAGTGTTGGTGTAAGCGTTGGAAGTAAATATGGTGGCTTCTCCGTGAATTCCCAAACCGGAACAAGGGTACGCGCATCACTTCCCGGAACCGGATTGTCCTATTCTTCAAAAGTTGGAGATTCTTCTGGCAGAAATGCTTCTGGATCATCAGCAGAAAAAGGCTATATTGTAGAAAAGAAAAAAGTATCTTCTAAAGGAAGTTATAAATTTTCTTATATCCTCGCTCTTATCGCTGGAATAATATGTTTAATAATCGGGATTCCAACATTAGCATTTGGAGGAATATTTTTTATTTTGTTCGGTATATTATTCTTTTATCTATTTAACAAATGGAAGAAAGTATATAGCAATTACGATACCTTTGCAAAAGAACAACAACCGGAGATTCCATCAGCTGTCGAAGAGGGAACTATGGTATATCCAGAGCAGAATTTACGAATAATTCAAGATTGCGTCAATATTGTAAATAACACAAAAAATCCAGATACTTTTTTTGAACGGTATGAACTTATGGAAAAGAAAATAGATGAGCTTGTTGCAATTCAAGGTCCAAAGTACACCGGTCAATCTCCTGCCAAGTTAAAGGCGCAAGTAGTATCCAAAAAACAAGCAGCTATCCATGATATGATTGACCGATATTATACTGATGTATCCGTTAAAGCTTCTGTCCTTAAAACCATAAAAGGACGCAGAAACAGATTCCACTCTTTTATATCCACATTGGAAGAATATTACGATCAGATGGATGACGCAAATATAAAATATGTAGGAGATTTATACGATACAGTAATTTCAGATTTAAATGAATGAAAAAAACCGCCCCACTCTACCAAAGCAGGACGGTAATGCTTCCGAATGATACGAAAGCCCTAAGCAAGCATATTGTATCATTCGTAGCAGCCAAACGCAAGCGGAACACTCGTTCCGGCTGGCTGTTATTTTTGTACCCAATTTTGATCTTATACATGTAGAAAGGATGATACATTATGGCAAAAGCAAAAAAATTGCCTTCTGGATCATGGCGATGCTTGGTCTATGATTATACGGATGCAAACGGGAAAAGAAAATATAAGTCTTTTACAGATGATGATCCGTCTCCATCCGGGCGACGTAGATGCGAAATGGCCGCTGCTGAATATGCAGCAACAAAAGAACAGCGAAACCGGTCTACTGCTACCATCACCGTGACCGAAGCTATAGACAGATATATTAAAAAATATCCGCAGCTTTCAGAAACCACCATAGACGGATACCGGACAATTCAGAAATATGGTTTTCAATCATTGATGGACAAAAAACTATCCTCTTTGAATAATGATGTATTGCAAAATGCCATAAACGAAGAATGTTCGCGCCCTTCCAGATCAACTAAAAGCAAAGGAAAACCAATTGGAGCGAAAACAGTAAAAAACGAATTTGGCTTAATATCTACAGTAATACATGAGTTCTACCCATTTGAAATTAATGTAAAACTTCCGCAGGCATCCACCAAGGTAAATAACATATCCATGCCGGAAACCATATTTAATGTGGTTAAAGGTACAGAGATTGAACTTCCAGTGCTGCTTGCAATGTGGTTAAGTTTTACGATGTCTGAAATAAAAGGATTAACCAAATCCGGTTCCATAAAAGGAAACTGTATATATATAGACAAAGTTACGGTGCATGTTAATGGGAAAGACATCGATAAAAGCATAGCCAAGAATCAAAAGCGAAACAGAATGCTCACTATTCCAGACTATATAAAAGAACTAATCGACAATGTAGAAACTGACAGGCTTGTCACATTAAGCGGTAAAGCAATCTCTAACCGCTTTTCGTACCTTCTTAAGAAGAATGGTCTGCCTCATATGTCTTTTCACGATTTAAGGCACGTGAGTGCGTCTGTAATGGCCATGCTGAATGTGCCAGACAATTATGCTCAGGATCGTGGCGGATGGAAAACCGACAAAACCATGAAAAGTAACTATGTACAGCAATTTAAAACAGCACGATCAGAAGTAGATAAAAAAATTGATGACTACTTTAATGCATCTTTGCTAAATAAAAATCCAGAGCAAAATAAAAAGTATCAAAGTTGGCTAACCTTGTTCGATAAGAAGGATACTCCAGATTCTGTAAAAGAATTTGAAGCATTTATGCAACACGAAATGCAACACGATAATAAAAAAACACCGTAAATACGGTGTTTTTTGCGTGGACTAGACGGGAATCGAACCCGTGTCCGAAAGAAAATCCCCTGTCCTTCTACGAGCGTAGTTTGTTATTTCACATTCCCTCTGCCACACGAAAACAAACATCCTTGCGGTTTCAGTAGCTTCATGATACGCCCATGAGTTCAAAGCTTTGCTCATGTCGTTTCTCACATGGTCGAAGCCCAGATTCTAAAGTGTGAGTGCTCTAGAGTGGACTGCTGCCATTAGGCAGCGTATGCTAAATTATCTTCAGCGTTTAATTTTAGTTTTGCCATTTCACGCATTGCATGCGACTCGCTTCTCCAGCTTCAGTTCCCCCGTCGAAACCTTTACTAGCCCAAATATATATGATCCAGACGGCAATGCCGCCATAGATGTCTGATATCATCCGCTAACCCAGATTACGGACTTTGAAGTCCCTCTCTGCTTCGCGGCGCTGATCCTTTTTCGCAATGTCCTGACGCTTGTCATATAGCTTCTTACCTTTTGCAAGAGCGATCTGGACTTTCACCAGGCTTCCTTTGAAATACACCTCTACTGGAACAAGTGTGTATCCCTTTTGTGCGATTCTTCCAACCAGCTTCTGGATCTCTTTCTTATGAAGTAAAAGCTTCTTAGGTCTGAGAGGATCCTTATTAAATATATTGCCTTTCTCATACGGACTGATATGCATTCCATACAGAATAACCTCTCCATCCTCTATATGAATAAATGCTTCTTTGATACTGCATTTTCCCATACGAAGAGATTTCACTTCGGTTCCGTGAAGGCTGATGCCGGCTTCGAAGGTCTCTTCGAGAAAATAATCATGACGCGCTTTTTTGTTGTTTGCAATCAGCTTTCTTGCTTCCTTTGCCATGACTGGCATCCTCCTTTCCCTTACGGAACGTCTCGTTCTGTTTCCGTGTCCGAATTATAGAATATATGATTTTCGTAAAAAAATCAATAAACCAACCGTGAAAAGTTTATAAATTATGCAAGGATAAAATCGATCGTCCTCATGATCTTATCGGTTGCCACAAGTTCCACTTTTACTTTCTGACCGAGTTTATAACGTCGGTTTGTCACTTCACCAACCAGTTCATAAGTATCTTCATAATACTGATAAAAATCATCGTGCAGTTCCGTGACGCGCACCAGTCCTTCTACCGTATTTGGAAGTTCCACGAAAAATCCCCACTCTGTCACACCGGAAATCACACCTTCAAACTGTTCTCCAATATGATCTTCCATAAATTCAACCTTTTTCAGTTTGATTGTTTCCCGTTCTGCCTCGTCTGCCCGGCGCTCCATTTCACTGGAATGTTTTGCAACCTCCGGAAGCAGTTTTTCATAATGGTCGATCCGTTTTCCGTTCATCCGTCCTCGCAGTGTCTCTTTGATGATCCTGTGGATCTGAAGATCCGGATATCTTCGGATTGGCGAAGTAAAATGGCAGTAATAATTTGTAGCCAGTCCAAAATGTCCGGTATTGGTCGTTGTATATTTTGCCTGTTTCATTGAACGCAATGTCAGTCGGCTGATTAACGCCTCTTCCGGTGTTCCTTCGATCTTCAGCAGTAATTTCTGAAGTTCTTTCGGATGGATTTCATCCTGTCCAATATGAATGGAATACCCAAAGTTATTAATGAAGGTTCCAAGTTTATGGATTTTCTCACTATCCGGATTATCATGTGTACGATATACGAAAGGAATCTCCTGCCAGAAAAAGTCCTGTGCAACCGTCTCATTCGCGATCAGCATAAAATCTTCAATGATCTTGGTTGCCACATTGCGGTCATACGGTTTGATTTCAACGGGCTTTCCTTTGTCATCCAGTATCACCTTTGTCTCTGGGAAATCAAAATCGATAGAGCCCCGTTTCATGCGTTTTTTCCGCAAAATTGCCGCGAGATCACGCATCCTTTCAAACATTGGAACAAGTGGCTCATATTCTTTTCTCAGTTCCGGATCCTGTTCTTCGAGGATCTTTTTCACCACAGTATAGCTCATTCTGCGGTCTACCCGGATTACTGTTTCCGCAATCTTGTGGTCAATCACTTCTCCTTTTGGATTAATCGTCATAATGCAGCTGAGCGCAAGACGGTTTTCTCCCTGATTCAGAGAGCAGATTCCATTGGAAAGCTTATGTGGCAGCATTGGGATTACACGATCCACCAGATATACAGAGGTTCCACGTTTTAAGGCTTCTACATCCAGTGCACTGTGTTCCTGTACGTAGTTGGATACATCCGCAATATGAACACCAAGCTTATAATTCTCTCCATCCATCGTCAGGGAAACCGCATCATCAAGATCTTTCGCATCCTCTCCGTCAATCGTCACCATCTGCCAGTCACGGATGTCCATTCTGCCTGCCATATCCGCATCTGATACTTCGTTTGACACCCGTTCCACCTGGTTCATGATCTTTTCAGAGAATTCCACAGGCATATCATAAGCCCGGACGATGGAAAGAATATCTGTTCCCGGATCATTGATATGACCCAGGATCTCCACCACTTTTCCCTCTGGTTTCTTATCTTTTCCACCGTAATTTGTGATTTCCACTACAACTTTATGTCCTGCAACAGCACCCTTGGAGCGTTCAATCGGAATAAAAATATCCTTACCGAATTTCGGATTATCCGGAACTGCAAATCCAAAATTCTTACTTGCTTCATATGTGCAGACAACATGGTTCATTCCTCTTTCAAGGATTTTTACCACGGAGCCTTCTTTTCGTTTTCCACTGGTCTTTGGTGCAATCGTGATCTGTACAGTGTCCATATGCATTGCACCATGTACCTGATCCGCTGGAATAAAGATATCTTCCTCTTCTCCATCAACCGTTACAAAGCCAAACCCTTTGGGATGCGCAGTAAACACACCGGTTATAATCTTTGCTTCTGCTTTTGCATACTTACCGCGCTTGGAGATTGCGATCTTGCCATCTGCGATAAGTGCATCCAGTACTTTGACAAGTTCTTCCCGTTCAGCCCTGGATACGCCAAGTACAATTGCGATTTCTTTAATCTTCATCGGTACGTACATGTCGTCACAGATGAATTCATATACCATTCGTTTTCTCTGTTCAAATAAATCTTTTTCTTCTTTTCTCATGTGTTTTCCTCAAAAAAAGAAGCCATCGTATATCAACGACAGCCTCTTAAGTATTCTACCAGATTCCTAAATCTAACACCGCAGCAAGTACGAGGAAAAGGATTACGCCAACTCTTGTAACCTTTACAAGAACACCTTCCATGGAACGTCCTTTGTTCTTGCCCCAGTATGTGTCAGCGGCACCACTGATTGCTCCAAGTCCTGCTGACTTACCTTCCTGCATTAAGATAACAACTGTAATTGCAATACTGATTATAATAAAAACTATAGTTAAAATCGTATGTAAGATACTCACGATCTACACCTCCTGCTTTCCAATACTCGTAACTTATCAAAGTATATCATACCAGAAGGTGTATTTCAACTATTTTTTATACTTCACACTCAGCACTGCCTGCATCAAACTATCGTTTTTCAAATTTTGCAAGTGTAAGCTGCTCTTCAATCCGAAGAAGTTCATTATATTTTGCAGTTCGTTCGCCTCTGCATGGCGCTCCGCTCTTTATATATCCCGAATTTACTGCCACTGCAAGATCTGAGATAAAACTGCCTTCTGTCTCTCCTGATCTGTGCGATATGATCGACTGATAACCGGCTCTGTGGCAGAGCTCAATCGCATCCATTGCCTCCGTCAGGGTTCCGATCTGATTGACCTTTACCAGCACCGCATTCGCTGCATCCAGTTCTATTCCGCAGCGGATCCGTTTACTGTTTGTCACAAACAGATCATCGCCAACAAGCATTACCCTGTCTCCAATCCGTTGCTTCAGTTTCTGCCATCCTTCCCACGCTTCCTCGTTTAATCCATCTTCGATTGAGATAAGCGGATACTCATCAATTAAATGTTCATACAGACTGATCATCTCATCCGCACTTCGTATCACTTCTTCTCCCGGGAAAATATAAACATCCCGTTCTTCATCATACAGCTCGCTTGCTGCAGCATCCATCGCAAATGCAATATCTTCTCCCGGCTTATACCCTGCCTTTTCCACTGCTTTTGTTAAATATCGGAATACTTCATCCGCCGTGTGAAGATCCGGTGCAAAACCGCCTTCATCTCCAACCGCTGTAAGCATTCCATCCTCATGCAAAAGCAGTTTCAGATAATGGTACACTTCCGCTCCCATTCGCAGAGCCTCAGAAAATGTGGAAGCACTGACCGGGACAATCATAAACTCCTGAAAATCAAGCAGATTTGCCGCGTGTACGCCTCCGTTTATCACATTCATCATCGGTCTTGGCAGACGCTTTGCATTGGTTCCTCCCAAATAACGGAATAACGGCATATCCAGAGCCTTTGCCGCACAGGATGCGCAGGCAAGTGAAACCCCGAGTGTCGCATTTGCTCCAAGATTCTCTTTATTATCCGTACCATCCAGTTCGATAATTCTGCGGTCAATCTTTACCTGATCCAGAACATTCATCCCAAGAAGTTCCTTACGGATCCGATTATTAATATGATCCACCACATTTAATACTCCAAGTCCAAAATATCTCGGATTACCATCCCTAAGCTCCACGGCCTCAAACTTTCCTGTGCTGGCCCCAGATGGAACTGATTCTATTGCTGTTATTTTCTTTCCTGTCGTCTCTGTCTGTGCCGTTACTTCCACCTCGATTGTCGGATTTCCCCTCGAATCAAGTATTTCTCTTCCGTGAATGTCAACAATCTGAATCATCAATGACATAAAAAAGCCTCCCTGTTCCATGAATCTTTGCTTTGTATTACACAAAGCACTCAGTTTCATTGTAACCAGAGAGGCTTTTTTTATTCACACGAAACGATTTCTGTAATCAGTTCTTTTTTATACATTAATCTCGGCTTTCACACCCATCTCATCTTTATGTGCATCCAGAACAGGTTTTACAACATCTCTTAAGAATACCTCAACCTGACGTGGAGCACGTCCCACGTATCTGGATGGCTCTAAAGTTGCCTGGAGTTCTTCTTTGGTAAGTCCAAAAGAAGGATCTGCTGCGATCAGATCGATCAGATTGTTCTCTTTTCCTTCTACCTTGACATTTTTTCCTGCTTCCATAGAAAGCTGACGAATCTTCTCATGAAGTTCCTGTCTGTTGCCACCACGTTTTACAGCATCCATCATAATGTTCTCAGTTGCCATAAATGGGATCTCGCTCATGAAATGTTTCTCAATTACTTTTGGATATACAACAAGTCCATCAACAACATTCAGGCACAGATCCAGAATTCCATCGATTGCAAGGAATCCTTCCGGGATAGAAAGACGTTTATTTGCAGAATCATCCAGCGTTCTTTCAAACCACTGTGTTGCAGAAGTGATTGCTGGATTTAATGCATCTACCATAACATATCTGGACAGAGATGCGATACGCTCACTTCTCATTGGATTTCTCTTGTAAGCCATTGCAGAAGATCCGATCTGATTCTTCTCAAATGGTTCTTCCACTTCTTTCAGATGCTGTAATAAACGAATATCGTTTGACATCTTATGTGCAGAAGCCGCAATTCCGGCAAGAATGTTTGCCACACGTGTATCTACTTTTCTGGAATAAGTCTGTCCGGAAACCGGATAGCAGGAATCAAATCCCATTTTCTTTGCGATCATTGGATCAATTTTGTCGATTACTTCATTGTCACCATCAAAAAGTTCCAAAAAGCTTGCCTGTGTTCCGGTTGTTCCTTTTGAACCAAGTAATTTCAGGGATTTCTGAACATATTCAAGATCTTCAAGATCCATCATAAATTCCTGTGTCCAGAGAGTGGCACGTTTACCAACGGTTGTCGGCTGTGCTGGCTGGAAATGTGTAAATGCAAGAGTTGGAAGATCTTTGTATTTCTCAGCGAAGTTGGCAAGTTCGTTAATTACGCTGATCAGCTTCTTATGAACAAGTTTTAATGCCTCATTCATAATGATAATATCGGTGTTATCTCCTACGTAGCAGGAAGTTGCTCCAAGATGGATGATTCCGGCTGCTTTCGGACACTGTTTTCCATATGCATATACATGACTCATAACATCATGACGTACCAGCTTTTCACGCTCTTTTGCAACATCATAATTAATGTCATTCACATGTGCTTTCAACTCGTCAATCTGTTCCTGTGTAATAACCGGTTTGCCATCTTCACTTAATCCAAGCTCCATCTCTGTCTCAGCAAGTGCGATCCATAATTTTCTCCAGGTTGTAAACTTCATATCCTGTGAAAAAATATACTGCATCTCTTTGCTTGCATAACGCTCAGATAACGGACTTGTATATCTATCTGTACTCATAAAATATTCTCCTCTTAATCCTCTTTTACATACGCTCTAATTTTCTGGAAAGATTAATCTCTTTGTCAAAATAGTCTCCACGGATGTCCTCTTTTGGCGGCTCCATCGGATATACACCGTTAAAGCATCCTTTGCAGATCGGGCGTCCGTCAACCATCTGGGACAGACGGTCAATATCCAGATATCCAAGTGAATCTGCTCCAATAATCTCGCAGATCTCATCGATCGATCTGTTATATGCGATCAACTGCTCTCTTTCTGGAATATCGGTTCCGAAATAGCATGGCCATAAAAATGGTGGAGAGCTGATACGTACATGAACTTCTGTTGCCCCTGCCTCTCTTAACATCCGGACGATACGGTCTGATGTTGTACCACGCACGATTGAATCATCGATCATGATCACACGTTTGCCAGCAACTGCCTCTTTCAACACGTTCAATTTTACCTGAACACTGGATTCACGGCTGCTTTGTTTTGGTTTGATAAAGGTTCTTCCCACATAACCATTCTTAACAAAAGCGGTTCCATAAGGGATTCCGGATTCCATGGAATATCCAAGTGCTGCTGCATTACCGGATTCCGGTACACCGGTAACCAGATCTGCTTCCACCGGGCTGTCCTGTGCCAGGAATCTTCCTGCCTTGATTCGGCTTGCATATACGCTCAGTCCGTCAATATGGCTGTCCGGTCTTGCAAAATAAATGTATTCAAAAACACATCTTGCTTCTTTTTCTTCCGGAAGGCACATGGAAGTATCGGATTCGATCCCTCCGTCTTTTGTGATCGTAACAACTTCACCTGGTCTGACATCACGTACAAACTCTGCACCAATCGTATCCAGTGCGCATGTTTCTGATGTGATAATGTAAGAATTATCACGTTTTCCAATGCAAAGAGGCTTAAATCCAAACGGATCTCTGGCTCCGATCAGTTTTCTCGGGCTTGCTACGACCAGTGCATAGGCACCTTTCAGCTTCTGACATGCACGTCTTACTGCCTCTTCTGCTGAATGGGAATTCAGACGTTCTCTTGCAATGTGATATGCAATGACCTCTGAATCAATTGTTGTCTGGAAGATTGCACCTGTATACTCTAAGTCTCTTCTTAATTCGTTTGCATTAATCAGATTACCGTTATGCGCAAGGGCAAGTGTTCCCTTTACATAATTCAGTACAAGTGGCTGAGCATTTTCTCTGGTAGATGCTCCAGCTGTCGAATAACGCACATGACCAACTCCGAGATTTCCTTTTAATGTCTCTAAAGTATCCGGTGTAAAGACCTCATTTACAAGCCCCATTCCTTTATAGGTTGTGATCTTTCCTTTTGGTCCGCTTGTTTCACTGACTGCAATACCACAGCTTTCCTGTCCTCTGTGCTGTAATGCAAATAAACCATAATATATGGTAGATGCTACGTCATTTCCATCGAAATCATACATTCCGAATACGCCGCATTCCTCATGAAGTCCATCCCATGGGGAGGACTTTTCTAAATTCATATCGTTCATCCCTTGTCTGCTCCCTGTCTTTTTTATCTGGTAAAAGGAGTACCTGTTAAAAGCTGATATGCTTCTTTATATTTATCAACTGTTTTCTCTACGATTTCATCTGGAAGTAAGAAATCATTGTCCGGATTTGCTTTCAGCCAGTCTCTTACATACTGTTTATCGAAAGAAGGCTGTCCCTGACCTGGTTTGTATCCTTCTAATGGCCAGAATCTTGAGCTGTCCGGTGTAAGCATCTCATCGCCCAGAACAACCTTGCCATACTCATCCAGACCGAACTCAAATTTGGTATCTGCAATGATAATTCCTTTGCTTAATGCATATTCTGCACATTTCTTGTAAAGAGCAATCGTACAATCCTTGATCTGTGTTGCATAATCTTTTCCTTTTCCAGGATAGATTTTCTCAAGTACCTCAACACTCTGCTCAAATGAAATATTCTCATCATGATCTCCAAGATCAGCTTTTGTACTTGGTGTATAAATCGGCTCAGGAAGCTTATCTGACTCAACCAGTCCTTCTGGAAGTTTGATTCCGCATACTGTTCCGTTCTCTTTATAACTTGCCCAGCCGCTTCCGGTAATATATCCACGCACGATGCACTCGATTGGAAGCATCTCAAGCTTCTTGCACATCATACTGTTTCCGTCGAATCTTTCCTGCTGGAAAAATTCAGGCATATCTTTTACATCAACAGAAAGCATGTGGTTTGGCACTACATCCTTTGTAAAATCAAACCAGAATCTAGACATCTGTGTAAGAATTGCACCCTTGTCAGTAATCTTGTTCTTTAAGATGTTGTCGAATGCAGAAATACGATCTGTTGCAACAATGATCAAACTGTCTCCATTCTCATATACTTCTCTGACTTTACCCTCTTTAAATGGTTTAAATTCCTGAATACTCATCTTTGTCCTCCATCTTATGCTTTCTTTGTTTGGCATAGTTTAATTATCCAAGCAAATTATAATACAGCGCGTTTTGCAAAGTCAATGCGTTTGGGGGATTTGGAGCCTCTGTGCATGTTAGAAAATCCAGAGTGTTTTATAAGTATTTTTGTATACTTTTTCTCTTTTATTAGTTATTCTTATAATCCGCTTTATCACTGCTAATCACAACACCATAAAATCTTAATCTAAACAAAAAACAGACTTTGAAGCCTCTGTTTTTGTTTAAAACTTCAAAGTCTGTTTTGTTTATTTTCACAATCTGATATCGTATCTTATTTTACGATCAGAGACTTACCTGTCATTTCAGCAGGCTGCTCTAATCCCATAAGCTCAAGCAGTGTAGGCGCAATATCTGCAAGACATCCACCCTCGCGAAGCTTCATGGAAGGATCCGCATTTACAAGGATAAATGGAACCGGATTTGTTGTATGAGCAGTATGAGGTTTACCTGTTTCGTAATCGATCATCTTCTCTGCATTACCATGATCTGCACAAATGAACAGTACACCACCAACTTCTTTTACAGCATTCACTGCATCACCTACAAGGCTGTCCACACGCTCAACTGCTTTTACAGCTGCAGGGATTACCCCAGTATGACCAACCATATCCGGGTTGGCAAAGTTGATTACGATCACATCATATTTATCAGATTTGATTGCCTCTACTAAATCCATTCCAACTTCAGGAGCACTCATTTCCGGCTTCAGATCATAAGTTGCAACATCTTTTGGAGAGTTTACAAGCAAGCGGGCCTCATCCACATTTGGCTCCTCAACTCCACCATTAAAGAAAAATGTAACATGTGCATATTTCTCTGTCTCAGCAAGACGAAGCTGTTTTTTGCCACATTTTGCAATATACTCACCAAATGTATTCTTGATATCCTCTTTCTGGAATGCAACAAGCTTATTTGGAATTGTCTCGTCATAATCTTTGAAACATACAAAAGTAAGTGGAAGAAATCCTGTTTTTCTCTCGAATCCTGTAAATTTATCGTCACAGAATGCTCTCGTCATCTCACGTGCACGGTCTGGGCGGAAGTTAAAGAAGATGACGGAATCATTCGCTTTTACGGTAGCAACCGGAGCACCATTCTCTGTGATTACTGTTGGAAGAACAAACTCGTCTGTAACATCCTTCGCATAAGAATCTTCCATTGCTTTCACAGCATTCTCAGCCTGTACGCCTTCTCCTGCTGTCAATGCATCGTAAGCTTTCTCAACACGATCCCAGTTGTTATCACGATCCATTGCATAATAACGTCCGGATAAAGAAGCGATCTTACCTACACCAATCTCATCCATCTTATTCTGTAACTGCTCGATATAACTCTTTCCAGAAGCCGGAGGAGTATCACGACCATCTAAGAAAGCATGTACATATACTTTCTGAAGACCATTCTTCTTTGCCATCTCAAGAAGTCCATAGAGATGCTCAATATGGCTGTGTACACCACCATCCGAAAGAAGTCCCCATAAATGAAGAGCTGAATCATTCTTCTTGCAATTGTCCATTGCCTGAAGAAGCACCTCATTCTTAAAGAAATCTCCATCGTTGATTGCTTTTGTAATTCTGGTAAGATCCTGATAAATAATACGGCCTGCACCGATATTCATATGTCCTACCTCAGAGTTACCCATCTGTCCGTCCGGAAGACCAACTGCAAGACCAGATGCAGCGCCCTGAACAAATGGACATTCTTTCATTAATTTATCCATAACCGGGGTATTGGCTAAAGCGATTGCATTACCCTCTGTCTTATCGCTTAATCCATAACCATCAAGAACCATTAATACTACAGGTTTTTTGCTCATTCCAAATTCCTCTCTTCTATTCTTATATTCTTTTGCTATCCGGAATCTATCATTCCATTTTGCCTTCCTAATCATACATTATTTACTGCAAAATGGCAATATATCCTTTTGATGAAAAAAGGAGAAGTATGCGTTGCGCACACCCCTCCTTTTCGTATTCTGCTTATAAAAATCAGATGGAACTATTAGTAGTTTACGATCTTTCCGAAATCAGCTTTCAGAGAAGCTCCACCAACTAATCCTCCGTCGATGTCAGGTTTTGCAAATAACTCAGCTGCATTTCCTGCATTTACAGATCCGCCGTACTGGATACGAACTGCTTCTGCTGTAGCTTCATCGTATACTTCTTTGATGCATGCACGGATTGCGCCGCAAACTTCCTCTGCCTGATCAGATGTAGCTGTTTTACCAGTTCCGATAGCCCAGATTGGCTCATAAGCGATAACCATGGAAGCAACCTGCTCAGCTGTAACACCAGCAAGATCAGATTTGATCTGCATACGGATCCAATCAAGAGTAATGCCCATTTCTCTCTGCTCTAATGATTCTCCACAGCAAAGAATTGGTGTAAGACCAGCTTCAAAAGCTTTCTTAACTTTCTTGTTTAATAACTCGTCATCTTCTTTGAAGTAATCACGTCTCTCAGAATGTCCGATTACAACATATTTAACTCCTGCGTCAACTAACATCTCTGCAGAAATCTCACCTGTGTAAGCACCTTTCTCTTCGAAGTACATGTTCTCTGCACCAACCTGTACGTTTGTGCCCTTGCATGCTTCTACAACAGGAACGATGTCGATTGCTGGTACACAGTAAACAACATCTACACTGTCAGATGCAACTAATGGTTTTAACTCTTCTACTAATTTAACAGCCTGACTTGGAGTCATGTTCATTTTCCAGTTTCCGGCTACAATTTTTCTTCTTGCCATGATTTTTTCCTCTTAATCTTATAAATTTTATTTATCGTTAGCTGCTGCTACGCCTGGTAATTCTTTACCTTCAAGGAACTCAAGGGAAGCTCCACCACCTGTAGAGATATGGCTCATCTTATCGCCGAATCCCATCTGGTTAACAGCTGCTGCGGAATCACCACCACCGATGATTGTTGTAGCATCTGTATCAGCTAAAGCCTGAGCAACTTTTAATGTACCCTCAGCAAGAGTTGGGTTCTCAAATACACCCATAGGTCCGTTCCAAACAACTGTCTTAGCAGCTTTTACTGCATCAGCAAAAAGTGCTGCAGATTTTGGTCCGATATCACATCCCATTGTATCAGCTGGAATTGCATCAATGTCACAAACGATTGTATCAACTTTAGCGTCGATTGGGTTTGGGAACTCCTTAACACAAACAGCATCAACTGGCAGTAACAGTTTCTTTCCAAGTTTCTCTGCTTTTGCGATCATTTCTTTGCAGTAATCAAGTTTCTCATCATCAACTAATGATTTACCGATTTCGTATCCCTGTGCTTTTACGAATGTAAATGCCATACCACCACCGATGATCAGGGTATCACATTTCTCGATCAGGTTGTTGATAACGTTTAATTTGTCAGCAACTTTAGCACCACCAAGAATTGCTACGAAAGGTCTTACTGGATTCTCAACTGCATTACCAAGGAAGTCAATCTCTTTCTGCATTAAGTATCCAACAACTGCTGTGTCAACTAACTGTGCAACACCTACGTTTGAGCAGTGAGCTCTGTGAGCTGTACCGAATGCATCGTTTACAAATACATCGCAAAGAGAAGCTAATTCTTTGGAGAATGCTTCACCATTCTTTGTCTCCTCAGCTCTGTAACGTGTATTCTCAAGTAAGATTACGTCTCCGTCTTTCATAGCTGCAACTGCTGCTTTTGCGTTTGGTCCAACCACTTCAGGATCAGCTGCGAATTTAACTTCCTGTCCTAATAACTCAGATAATCTTTTTGCTACTGGAGCTAAAGATAATTCTGGCTTTGGCTCTCCCTTTGGTTTACCAAGATGTGAGCAAAGGATTACTTTACCACCGTCTGCAATTAATTTTTTGATTGTAGGTAAAGCTGCAACGAGACGGTTCTCGTCTGTAATTTTACCATCTTTTAAAGGTACGTTAAAATCGCATCTGCAAAGTACGCGAAGGCCTTTTACGTTGATATCATCAACAGATTTCTTGTTTAATGACATAGATATGTCCTCCCTTATTGTTTTTAGAAGCACATAGGTAATCCTATGTGAAAAAAAGGCCCGGTCCATTGATAGACCGGACCCTTGTTGAGTCTGAAATGACTATGCTAATTCAGAGAAGTATTTGATTGTACGAACCATCTGAGATGTGTAGCTGTTCTCGTTATCATACCAAGAAACAACCTGAACTTCGTACAGATCATCAGCGATATGTGAAACCATTGTCTGAGTAGAATCGAATAAAGAACCGAATCTCATTCCAACGATATCAGAAGAAACGATTAAGTCCTCATTGTATCCGAATGACTCGTTAGCTGCTGCTTTCATAGCTGCGTTGATTCCGTCTGCTGTTAAATCAGCTTTCTTAACAACTGCTGTTAAGATTGTTGTAGAACCTGTTGGAACTGGTACACGCTGTGCAGATCCGATTAATTTTCCGTTTAACTCTGGGATAACTAAACCGATTGCTTTAGCTGCTCCAGTGCTGTTTGGAACGATGTTAACTGCTGCTGCACGAGATCTTCTTAAATCACCTTTTCTCTGTGGTCCATCAAGAGTCATCTGATCTCCTGTGTAAGCATGGATTGTAGACATGATACCAGACTGGATTGGTGCATATTTGTTTAATGCATCAGCCATTGGTGCTAAGCAGTTTGTTGTACAAGAAGCTGCTGAAATGATTGTATCAGAAGCTTTTAATGTCTCATGGTTTGTATTGTAAACGATTGTAGGTAAGTCATTTCCTGCTGGTGCAGAGATAACAACTTTACGAGCTCCAGCATTGATGTGAGCCTGAGCTTTCTCTTTGCTTGTATAGAATCCAGAACACTCTAATACAACGTCAACTTTTAATTCACCCCATGGGCAATTGTTTGCATCTGGGAAAGCGTAAATTTTGATTTCTTTACCGCATACTGTGATAGAATCATCGCTTGCAGATACTTCGTCAGCGTGCTCATATTTACCCTGAGAAGAATCATATTTTAACAAGTGTGCTAACATTTTAGGGCTTGTTAAATCGTTGATTGCTACTACCTCATATCCTTCTGCTCCGAACATCTGTCTGAAAGCAAGACGACCGATACGGCCGAATCCATTGATTGCTACTCTTACTGCCATGTTTTAATTCCTCCTAGAATTATAAAAATTATCTTTTGAGAATTAGCATTCCCAAGCTTTCTCTATTTTACCCAATTCTTTCCGAAAGTTCAAGTGTTTTATTTTGGCTTTGTTAATTTTTTCACTATATGTTTTTTCAGACGTACATTTGTGTACGAATTATACAAAAATGCATTTCCCGTTTCCATATCCATTTGATATGCATTATGATATAGGTAAAAAGAAAGTACAGGAGGATTTTTTATGCTTTGGGATACACATATGCACTGCCGTTTCTCCGGAGACAGCGATGCCGAGCCGGAAGATATGATTCTTGCCTCAATTTCCAGAGGGCTTGACGGCATCTGTTTTACGGATCATCTTGATCTGGATTATCCGGACGAACCGGATGCTTTTTTACTGGACTATCCAGCATACCACGACACCATATATGCGCTCCGCGATAAATATGCCGGACGTTTCCATATCAACTGGGGAATCGAAATGGGGCTGCAGCCACACGTTGCATCCATGAATGCACAGGTTGCCAAAAGCTATCCCTTCGATTTTGTTATCGGTTCCTCCCATGTCGTTCATGGCACAGATCCTTACTATCCGCGTTTTTATGAAGGACGCCGTGAGGAAGACGGCTATCTTGAATATTTCGAATCCATACTTGAAAATATCGCATGTTATCAGGATTTTGATGTATACGGCCATATTGACTATGTTGTACGCTACGGTCCAAACAAAAATAAAAACTACAGCTATAAAAAGTTTGCTGATGTCATTGACGAAATCCTCCGCCAGCTGATTGCCAGAGGAAAAGGCATTGAGATTAACACAGCCGGTTTTAAATATGGATTAGGACATCCAAACCCAACCGAGGAAATCATAAAACGGTATCGCGAACTCGGTGGAGAAATCATTACGATCGGTGCAGATGCCCATAAACCGGAACATGTCGCCTATGATTTTGCAAAAGTTCCTGATATATTAAAGGCTTCCGGCTTTCAATATTACACTGTTTTCACAAATAGAAAGCCGAAATTTCTTAAACTTCCATAAATTCCCGGTTTTTTAGCTAAAAAAACGTGCGTATTTTCGGTTTTCGTGTATAATAGAGCATATTATATTTTTCGAGAGATAACATTTGGAAAGAGGCAACATATGATCAATCCAGTCATCGGTTACACAACACCGGATAATTTTTCGCTGGAAATGCAGGCATGCATTCAAAATATTCAGGATAAATTTTATCTGATTGACACACCAAAAATACATAAATACAAGCCCTATTGTGAACAGCTCATGACTTATGCATCGGAAGAGCAGTCCGATTATCTTTTTGCACTCTCTTACTATTCCCTGATGCATTATTATGCAGCAGATGATAATCATATTGAGGCAGTACGCTGTGCACTGGATGGAATCAAATATCAGCAGAAAGCGCATGAGTACATGTTTGTGGCACGCTCCTACAATATCCTTGGTGTATATACAGAAGCTATGGGAGATTCCTCCAAAGCTGTAGACTATCTTTTATCCAGTATCGATATCTGTAATCAGTATCAACTGGATTATGTACATGGAATTGCTGCTGCGAATCTGGCAGACATTTTCCACAGAACAAACAATAATGAACGTGCTCTGTTCTATTACGATGAGGCAATTAAGTTCACGCTTCGAGACAACGATACCCCTGCCAGTGATGTAATTGAAGTACTTACATGTACAATGTGTAATAAAGGATACTGTCTGCTATCATCCGGTAAAATACAGGATGCCATGGATTGCGCTGACACTATTCGTTCTTATCTGATGCAGTTAAACGAACAACATTTTCCTTATGACACTTTTGTCATCCATACTTATTTTGCTACACTTGAATTTGAAATGGGTCATACAGATGAAAGCAGACGTCAGATGGCCATCGCAACATCCGCCTTGCAGAAGATCAGTAACTACACCGCCTACTCCGATGATATCCTTGCGTACATCCAGCTTGCCAAAAAACTGGACACGCCCGATGACCTCATGTTTCTTCTGGATGCTTTCATTGCACAGGCGGAAGCAGTACAGGCCACCTTCTATTTGTTCCGTTTTTTATTGGAAGAACGAATCGAATGTGCACGTAACAGCAATGATGAATCTTCTTTAACCCAGTATTCGCTTCAGCTTTTCCAGCTTTATAAAAACCAGAATGCCCAGATGTGTAAAGAAACTCTCCGTGCGGAACAGATTCATCATGAAAATCAGTTGATCCAGAAACAGCATTACGAGCTGCTTCATATCAATCAAAAGCTTCTGTCTAAATCCCAGCATGATACCCTGACGGGACTTCCAAATCGTGCTTACTTAAATGACTACGCGGAAGAAACCTTCTCAAAAGCCTTCAAAAACAGCCAGACCATCGGCGTTGAGATTCTGGATATTGATAATTTCAAAACAATCAATGATACTTATGGTCATTTAGAAGGAGACCGCTATCTGAGCGCGCTCTCCGAGCTGCTGCAACGCACCGTTTTTGAATTTCAGGATGTTTTTGCAGCCCGTTATGGCGGAGACGAATTTGTAATCATTTATTTTAACAAAACCAATGATGAGATCCGGGATATTATGAATGATCTTCGAGAAGCCGTCCATACGCTCCTTCTCCCCGAAACACCACCGAGTAATCAGCCTCATCTGACCATTTCCCAGGGATGTTTCAACCGTGTTCCACAAAGTGGAAACCGTCTTTGGGATTTTCTTGCAAAGGCCGATGCCATATTGTACGAAGTCAAAAAAACAGAAAAAAATCGGGTAGGAGGTAAATAATTATTTTATTTACCGTCCTCCCACACCACCCGGCATACGGTTCCGTACCAGGGCGGTTCTTTAGTTTTCACTAACTATTAGATAATAGTCAAGCATGGATGTATATCCCAGCTTGGCTATTATTTTCTTT